>CAZQAU010000020.1:0-24331 GCA_964591375.1 uncultured Gammaproteobacteria bacterium | reverse complement strand
TTCTCATACGCGGTGCGATTTGTTTTATCATCCGTAACATACCAAAAACATTTGTTTCGTACTGATCCTTTATTTCTTCAATCGAATGATCTTCGACTGGTCCTAAATATCCAAAGCCGGCGTTATTAATAAGAATATCGATTGAACCGGTGATAGTTTCGGTTACTTTTTTAATCGATACTTCATCGGTGATATCAATGTGTATTACATGGAGTGACAATTTTTCTTCAGATGCGATTGTTTTCAAGTTTTGAGCACCTTCTGATTTAAGGTTGCGTACAGAAGCATATGTAGTGAATCCCCGGCGGGCATACTCAAGCGCCAATAAATAACCAAATCCCGAAGATGATCCTGTAATGAGGACATTTTTAGGTTTATTCATACGATATATTATATACCTATAATCTTCTAGTTTTGAACTTCGATGTATTTCTTTTTATACTATGAAGATTAGTGGGATTTTAGATTATTGAAGAGACGCTCGATGCCGTATGTCATTAGTCGTTTAACTTGTGCATCATCGCTTCTTTAGTTCATATTACATCGTAATATTTAAAGTATGTCACCATATATTTCTCGGAGAAAAAGGCGTTCAAAACAAGCGGTTTTTAAAAAGTTTTTTTTGGTAGCCTTTGTGCTTGTTATACTGTTTGTGTTCTTCACCATCTCTAAAATAAAAAATTTTTACTCAGGTATTTATACAGGAAAAAACGGTTCAAATACTGCCAAATCCACTCCTCCACCGGAAAAAAAGGTTTTCAACTTTCTACTTCTGGGGTATGGTGGCGCTCAACATGATGGTGCATATCTGACTGACACGTTAATGATTGTACATCTTGATATGGAAAAGAAAAAAGCCACTTTAGTTTCGCTTCCCCGTGATTTGTGGGTTAAAATTCCGACAAAATCGGGAGAAGATTTTCATGAAAAAGTAAATGCTGTATATCAGATGGGTCTATTTAAGAACAATTATCCGGATATTCCTAATAAATATGCGAAAGAACAGGGTGCTGCAGAGTTGCTTAAAGAAGTATTAGGCAAGGTTACTGGTCTCCCCATTGATAATTATGTTGCGATTAACTTTGATGGATTTATGAAAGCTGTGGATTTGTTGGGTGGAGTGGATGTTAATGTGGAAAAGACATTTGATGATTATGAATATCCGGTGGACGGGAAAGAAAAAGATTTGTGCGGCAAGGAAGAAAAGGATTTACCAGAACTGGAAAAAATTGCTACCGAGTCACCAGTCTTAGCATTTCCCTGTCGTTATGAACATCTCCATTTTGATAAAGGTACAACACATATGGATGGTGCAACTGCATTAAAATATGTTCGATCCCGACATTCATTGCAGGATGGTACCGATTTCGGCCGCGCCGCTCGTCAGCAGCGCTTTTTGGAAGCAGTAAAGGATAAAGTAATATCATTTGGATTTATTACCAAAATTCCTGCATTAATGGATGAAATGCAGGATTATATTCGTACCGATTTTGATAGTACTACAATCACCAAAGTATTAAGTGAAGCACCTTCGAGTAATAAATACATGATTAATAAGTTTGTACCAGATACATCAACATATCTGATGCCTTCGACCTCTTCTTATGGTGGATTTATCCTGATTCCGAATGAAGGCGAAGATAATTGGAAGACAATGCAAAAAGCAATTAGCGATTTAATAAAAGGTATTACTCCTACTCCTACACGCTTGCCTACCAGAAAACCATCAATATCGCCATCCAAACAATAAGAATAGATTTATCTGTATAGACATTTTTGGCAGCGTTTTAGTGCTAGATTGCAACTCGAAATAGACTTTCCTTCAGTGAATTTTGTACCATCAAAGTTTCGACACCAGCATTCCGTATTTGACTCACAATAGGTATTAGAACTTGTTTCTGGAGTATCAAAAGTGGTCATATTTCCATATTGGGTGATTGGCGCTGCAATGCGTAAGGTATTGGAGATCAGGAAGATGCTGAGACCAATAGTGTAAACGACAGCAATAGTCATGATAACATTTTTCAGGTTGATGGAGGTGTAGTCAAACGGAAGCTCAGGCAGATTTATATTCATTTTATTATTTTCGCCGCAACTTAACTAATAGTATAATATTTATTCATGAAACATAAAAACATATACCTTATTTTGATTGTAGCATTTTTAGTAAGACTTATTGCTTTGAATCAGTCGTTATGGCTTGATGAGGCTACCACGGCCCAGACTATAAAGCATTTTTCTTTCGCCGAGCTTATTTTTAAGTTTGCTCCCACTGATTTTCATCCGCCGCTGTATTATCTTTTTATGAAGGTATGGAGTAGTATTTTTGGTTATTCTGAGATTGTACTCCGGATGCCTTCAGTAATTTTTTCATTGTTGACTGGATGGGTTGTATATCAAATCGGCAAAAAATTGCAGAATGAAATCACTGGGTTATGGGCCGCGGCATTTTTTTTGTTTAATCCTTTAATTATCTACTATTCTCAGGAAGCGCGTATGTATCTCATGGCTACTTTCTTATTAACAGCTGCTTTATATTACTTAATACTGTATTTGAAGTTTGGTCTATCAGGCAACCGTTCGGTTATTCTTTTTAACATCTGTGTTGCATTAAGTTTGTTAACTTTTTATGGTTCTATCTTTTTAATAACGGGAATATACTTAACATTGATTATATTTTTAGCATTTAAAAAAAACAGCAAGGTTTTTTTACCTGAGCTTATTAAATTTCTTCCCGGAGCTATTATAGCGCTTGCGCTGCTGAGTCCTCTTTTATACCGGCAATATATGCATTCCAGAGAAATGTTAAGTCTGATACCTCACTGGAGTATGGTTTTGGGAAAAGCGAATATAAAAAATTTGTTACTAATTCCGATTAAATTTTCTATTGGCCGAATTCAGTTTGAGCCGAAGATGTATTATTATCTGGGTGCAGGTCTCTGGACTATGTTTGTTTTTTTATATATCGTATTAGGAGGAATAAAAAATCGATTATTAGGCTGGTTGTTTGTCGCACCACTTGTGTTAGGTTTTGTTTTTTCGTTCTTTACTCCATTGTTACAGTACTTTCGTTTTATTTATCTCATTCCTCTGTATGCTTTATTGATGGTTTTAGGAATTTCTGAAAAGTATCGCCGTGCTATGTACTTAGCGGTTTTTGTACTAACATCTTTCATATATCTATTACTTCCCCGTTATCATCGGGAAAACTGGAAGGTTCTTGCTCAAACAATTAAGCCGGATGTGCCTGTATATATGATTTATTCTTCATCAGATCCGCTTCAATATTATCTCAATGCTTATAATAATAAAGCAGATATAAAAGATTTAAAACAAATATCCGGAGAAAAAAAGAAAATGATCGTTGTAGTTCCGTATACTTCAGATATACATGGCGTATCGTACAAAGACATTTTAATAAAGAAAGGCTATAAGAATATCATTACCTTCAATACTCGTGAGCTTTCTTCGGAAGTGTGGGAGAAGAAATGATCAATCTTTCAGTTTTCTGAATTCATAAACAGAGGCAACTGTTACGAGTAATATCGCCAGACTCATAGCAATGCCAATGGCTATAGGCGGGCCAAATACGCCTTTTAAAGGGATGAGATAGTAACACCCTACTGTCATTATCACAAAGAAGATAATATTGGCAAATAAGATGTATTTTGGTTTTTTAACTGTATACAACAAAAATAGAATCGGTAAGCTTCCTACAGAATATATTATAAAAGGCAAACTTAACGCACGAGTAATCGGAGCGGTACGGCAATATTTTTCCGAAAAAAGCACACAGAAAACAATATCCGGTGTAAAGTATAGAATGAGAAACAAAGCGCTCGGTACTAGTAAATACAAAAATCCTGTCTTAAGATTTTGCAGTACTTCTTTTTTAGATTTAATTTTGGAAAAAGCGGGGGAAATGACCTGAGTAATACTAACTACGGTTGTAATAATAGTTAAGATGATTTTTTGTGCTACTCCATAATGGCCTGTTTCTCTTTTTAAATGGAAAAAAGATAACAAAAATAAATCCATACGAAGACCAAGATTAAAAAATTGAGAAGCAACAAAGTATGTCATCGTATACCTAAATTTAAAATCTTCTCTTTTGACATCAGATTTAAGAATGGTGAACAATAGATTCTTTTTTTCCAGAAATAAAAGGAGAAAAAAAATAGCCGGTCCTAGTATTCCAAAGACAAATATTACTGAAGAAATTGATATCGATCGATCGTAAGCCAGATATAAGATTACCAAAGTTTTAATAAGATTTGCGATGTTTTGATATAAATTAGCCTTAATAAACTTTTTAGCTGCACACATGCAGTTCCAGACAAAGTTTTGCCAGATAAAAAGTAATACTGAAGCGGAAGTTAAATATAAATCAGAAAGTGGCGCACCGGTATGAAAGAAGACTCGATCAAGAGTAGGAAATCCAACAGAGAGGACAAATATAATCACAATTGAGAATAACGACTGGTAGTAAAATGTACTTTTTACAAAACGATACATGTTAATATCTCTATTTTCGACAAGGGGTGGCAGGTACGAGTAGATAGTCGCACTTGTTCCGAAGTCCAATATATTGGAAAGAACGTAGGCAATACTTAAAAGGACAGTCATTACACCATATTGCTGTTCAGATAAAACTCGCGTAAGCAACACCACAAAGACTGCGGAAAAAACTACATTTAAGTTGTTACCGATTGTATTGATGATAACATCTCGTCTTGTCGGATCACGGAATATCGCTCGAAGAAACTTAACCATTTCTCTATTTTAGCATAAAAGAATTAATCAGACTGTTTATCTTATTTCTTAGTGATTCAAAGCGTAACCAAAAAAAGGAAGTGATATATTTTTAACTGCATAAAATTATACTTCCGATTATATCTGCATTTTCGAGATCAATACATTCATATTTATAAGTCGTAATATTATTCATATAATCCATCACGTGCCTTCTGTAATTATATCCATTCCAAAATAAACTCCCCTGCATTATAAAGTGGAGATCTTTGCCTAAAAATTCCATAATACCTGCCATTTGGACGGCTACTAATGAAGCAGACCGTTCAAGTACCTTTTGCGCGTCTTCATCATTATCGTTTGCTAATGTATTTAATTCTTCAGTAGAATTAATAGCTTTATTAAATCCCTTTACAATATTATAATGCTGAAATAAATAGGCTCCAGATATCTCCTTTTCGAATAGTGCCTGGTGTGGATTTTGTGAATTTTCATCAATTTTTTTTCCTTCTTTAGTAGAAAGAAACTTATTAAATCTAGCTGCCTCTATATTTATCGCTTCATACTCTTTTAAGTAAATAGCAAAGTTCAAACCAGTTCCTACTACTCCCGCGGCGAGATTCTCCCAGCCAGATTTTGTTAATCCTGAAAGTAATAAACAAATAGTATCATTTGCGAGAGTTACCTGAATCTTTTGATTAGTTTTATCAAAAAAATATTTTTCAACTTCTTGCCCGATAGTTTTGCCTACTAAATCTTTGAATTGATGCTCTTTTGAGCCACTAATTAGAGTTCCATCAAGAATATCTTCCCTGTTTACAGGATTAACTGGGTAAGCAAAATTAAGAGCAAGATGTTTAGTTTCTCTCCGAATTCTCTGACTTAAAAATTCCAAAAATATAATTTCAGTATCAAATAATGGAAGAGCTTCTTGTGATTGTTCGAGAATTTCAGTTCCTGTGATGGTCTTCTTGACTAAAGCTGTTTTAAAAACAGTACCACCAATCACCATAACCTGAAATACTTCATTTAGTTTTACATGTGGTTTTTTTGAAAGTACGTGTCTAATAAATGGATAACTGGAGGGTTTATTTTGTGCAGCATTATTAAGTTCAGAAACGATACTTTTTTTTATTTCTCGTAGTTCATCTAAGGAGTACATACCTATAGTGTAGTACGTTCAGGTTTACAGGTCAAGCTGCTTGATTGCATATGTTTTTAAGGCTAATTTTTATGATTTTTAAATGAATTTTAAACCCCAGTATTGTACAATTGAAAGTTATATGAAAAAAACAGCATTTGTCACAGGAATCTTAGGACAGGATGGACCGTATATTGCAAAATTACTTCATGAAAAAGGCTACAAAGTATATGGTTTAATTCGTCGTTATTCGAATCCTAATTTTAGTAATCTTGATTTCTTAGGTATTACAAAAAATATCGAATATGTCCAGGGAGATATGACTGATGAATCATCCCTATACACCATAATGAAAAGCATTCGCCCAGATGAAGTATACAATTTGGCAGCTCAATCATTTGTAGGTGGTTCTTGGGATATGGCTAAGCTTACAACAGAAGTGAACGCTATAGGCGTACTTTATTTGTTAAATGCAATTAAATCTTTCTCACCTACAAGTAAATTTTATCAAGCATCAACAAGTGAAATTTTTGGTAATAGTCATCAGGACGGAATTCAGGATGAAAATACACATTTTTGTCCGCGTAGTCCTTATGGAATCGCTAAATTATATGCGTATTGGATGACTGTAAATTTTAGAGAATCTTATAAGCTTTATACGTGCAATGGTATTCTGTTTAATCATGAATCCCCTATTCGAGGAATTCAATTTGTTACTCGTAAAATTACAGATGGTGTAGCCAGAATTAAATTAGGACTGTCTGACAAATTATTTTTAGGAAATCTTGATGCTAAACGTGATTGGGGATTTGCAGGAGATTATGTAGAAGCAATGCATGCGATGCTTCAGCAAAAGAATCCTGATGATTATGTTGTAGCCACAGGTGAGAATCATTCAGTACGTGAATTTGTTGACATTGCTTTTAAACATGTTGGTATTAATGACTGGGAAAAACATGTATCTGTTGATCCACAGTTTTTAAGACCAGCAGAAGTTCATGAACTGAGAGGAACAGCCGATAAAGCAAAAAAAGTACTTGGATGGCAGCCTAAAGTTAAATTTGAAGAACTGGTGAAAATGATGGTTGATGCAGATATGCAACGATTAAAGAAGTAAATGTATTTATTATCATGAATAAACATACACATCAATATTCAGATGGTAGTCGGGAGATAGAATACATTATAGAGTCGGAACATGCTTTAGCAACTATTGATCCAGTAGGCGCATATGTTACCAGCTGGAAAGTAAAGCACGACGGTAATCTAATTGATATCCTTTATCGCGGTTCTACAAAGAAGCGTAGTGGTATCCCTATTTTATTTCCTTACTTTGGTAAAGCGCGACATACTCGTCAACATGGTTTTGGTCGCGATCACACATGGAAAATCATCCATTCAGATATAACAAATCTCTCTCTCGAATTAAAATCAGAAGATCTTACTGTCGAGGCGCAGAATGAATATCCGTATAAATTCTCAGCAAAACTCAATGTCTCAGTGAGTCTTTTAGGTGTACTTGAGTATTCTCTAACAATCGAAAATCTTGATAATAAAGATATGCCTATTTCTCCGGGAATCCATCCATATTGGGACATTGAACATCAAATGAAAAAAAACATTACCGTATCTGGTTTATCTGATTTTGATGCAACTACAATTGATTGGGATACGAATCCTCCTGATGTAAATTATCCGTTTGATAAAAAAGTTACATTACATTTTCCTACCCGAAATATTGAAATTAAGGAAATCAGTAAAGAACAAAAAATCCGCCATTTAGTTGTCTGGTCACAACCAGTCGACAAACCTGATTTTCACTTTGTATGCTTTGAACCTGTGTGCGGTGTTAATTATACGATCGATGATGATCCTATCCTGCTTTCACCTCATGAAATATGGAATATGAAACTGCATTTTACTGCTGAATTCAAGTAGATTTAAGCGTCTTTTCGATTAGGTTTTGTGCGGTATTTGATAACCTTGGCTGGGTTTCCCGCGGCAACAGCATAATCCGGAATATCTTTTGTTACAACTGAGCCTGCTCCAATTATAGCTCCCTTACCAATTTTTACCATTTTTAGAATAGTAACTTTCTCACCTATCCAGACATCGTCAGATATAATGATCGGTTTTTTTTCTATTTTTATTCCCTGTGTCCGAATCGGTGTATTATTATCTGAATATTCATGATCGGCAGAAATTAGGGAAACAAAATCAGATATAATAACGTTACTGCCAATAATGATACCGCTATCGGCACCTAGTGTTACAAACCGGCGGATATATACATTATCTCCAATACGAATTTTTGTTCCAGCTGCGATACGATATATCGAAACAATTTGTAAATTTTTTCCAAAGTGTACTCCCTGTAATCGTAAAAATATGGCATTGCATGTGTAGATTATGTTTATAAATAGGGTATGTAGTATGTGTAGCATATTACTTAATCGCTTTTAATATTCCCGATATATTCTTCATTCTTTCGATAATAATAATTGGAAAATTAAAAAGGAGATCACTCACACTCCAATTTTTTATAATAACATAGATCCAGTTTCTAAAATCTAACATTGGTTTAATTTTCCAAATGGTTTGAGTAGAAGTTGCATGTCCAATATGAGTTACACGAGTTTGCAAACAGATAATATTTTTAAAACCATTTCTTTTAATACGAAGAGACAGATCTATATCTTCAAGATATGAACCGAAGCGTTCGTCAAAGACACCAGCTCTATTCAGCGCTTCATTTTTATATAAAACTATTGCGCCATTTACGGCATCAGCTTCTATACATTTATTGTGGAGAGGAATGACTTTAATAGGAAAGGCTTGTCCTTTTTTAAGTACAGTAACGCCCGCACTTTCCATAATGCCATTGGGATGATAGATTAAAGGATTCAATACTCCAACGTCAGGCGCATCACATTCCAAACATGTTTCTATCCAGTCAGAAGACAAAATGGTATCATCATTCACTGTCCCGATCCACTCTTCTGTTGACGCCCTCAATCCCGTGTTGATCGTTGAAGCAACACCCCGATTATTTTTTAGAACAATAAATCGAACATGGGGATATTTATTTCGCCATGTCCAAATATCGGTATCTCCAATTCCGCTTGTGACAATTATTAGTTCATCAATTTTTTTTATATATTCAGAGTTATTTTGAAAAAAAGTTTCTAGTATGTCTGGTTTCATATTAGGAACCGTAATACTTGTTCCTGGATTTAGAGCTGGTAAGATCTTTCGTTTTGTATATTTATTTTTTATATACGATATTATTAATTGTCCTAGTAGAGAAAAATGTTTATGTGCATATACATCCATGGAATGGAAAAATATATCGCGTTTCGTCTGTTGATTTAAATTTTTGAAAGAGACACCGCCAATGTGAGAGATTTTATTTTCGATCCAGCCAATTTTGTAATGATTATTAATAAGCCTTTGAGTGAGATCGCTGTCTTCAAACCAGACAAAAAATCGTTCATCCCAACCGCCGAGAGATTTTAAAACGGTCGCCTTTATAAGCAGACATCCACCTGTTAATGTAGAGACGCCATTATTTCCGTCTCTCCGTGTAAATCGATTCAATGGCGTAAATTCGTGAAGTAAATTCCACCACGTTGGAACAGGTTTCTGATAATCTTTCGATTCCGGTTTTGGAGAACTGGCATCAAGTCCTGCAGCTACAGTTTCGTCTATCATCATTTCAATCTGTTTTGATGTAATTTCAACATCAGGATTTAAAAAAAGTAGCCATTCACCTTTTGCTACTGCCGTACCCTGGTTACATGCGCCAGCGTATCCTTTATTAATCTTATTCTGTATGTATATTATTTTTGGAAATTCATCCGTAATCCAGCCAGGCTTATCGTTTGAATTATTATCGATCACCACGATTTCGAATTGTTGATGATCAAGACGTGAAAGCTGTTTTCTGAGAAGCTCAGATGTATTCCAGTGGATGATAATGAGAGAAATTTTATTTTGTTTCATTGTAGACTTTTTTTAAGAAATACAAATTAATGAAAAATCCAGTCGCTTCAGTGAGTGCCATTACCCATGCTGCTCCCTGTATACCATATATTGGGACGATGAGTATGTTCAAGAGTAAGTTTCCCACAGTATTGGCAATACCATAGGGTAAAAAGTTTTTTACATATTTCGAGCTTTGTACTACAGTCGCAATTGGTGCGTTTATAAAAAATAAAAATAAAACGATTGAAAAAATTCGCAACACAGGAACGGCTGTTGTATATTGCGGACCTAATATCATGATTAAAACATCAGCTGCTATATATACACCAAGACTTACGATAATGCCCGCTCCACCCATCGCAAGTGTCATTATATATACCTGGGACTTGGAAATACCAGCCTTTTTAGCGGAAATAGGAAATAAATTTTGAGTCAATGCAGAAGAAAACAGACTTAATCCTTCAAGATATCGGTATGCTAAGCCATACAAACTTAATGCAGATGCTCCAGCAATATAGCCGATAATCAAACTATCACCTCGTGCATAGAGATATGATGAAACAATCAGTAGTGCATAGGCAGAAGAAGATGAAAGGATTTTTAACATTTGAGTGATAGACATTACGGTGATTCCCTTTATATATGTCCAGGGAAAGTACCAGGCAGCAATTGTTATACGTGATACAACATACAACGATACGATACTTAAAAATGACACATTATTTTTTAATATAAATAAACCTGATAAAAATAAAATTGTTGAAAGTATTCCTTTAAGTGCGATACGGTAGCTTTGTTTTTTTCTTAAATAATATGAATCCCCTATAGACAAAAATGCTTCAGGCAGTAATGCGAAAATGCAAATAATAGTTATAGTAGAGACAAATGTTTTTGTAATAAATAAGAAGAAACAAAGGCATATCATAGAAATGATCAGAGTGAGAATTCTTGTGCTTATTATCTGCTGATATACTTTTTTTTCATCTGTATCATCGGCGTGCTTTAAGTACCACTGATTTAAGCCAAAGTCAGAAATAAAAGTGGTAACTTCAATCAGAGTAACAAAAAATATGATACTTCCGGTCATTTCCGGAGTAAAAATTCGTGCGAAGATAATCCAGGTTAAAGTAGTTAGCGCTTTTCCACCGACCAAAGCGACAAAATATATACTAGATTGTTTAAATAAAGAACGAAGCATGTATAGATATTATAGCGAAAAATAATCAGATGTGGTAGCTGTATCAAAAACTATCATACAATATCAATTTCATAATGTATACTATATAAATGCAGAAAAAATTAAAGTCTGTCTTCCAAAATGAATTTATACGGGGTGGAGCATTTTTTGTCATCAGTTTTAACATGGCCAATATCATTAATTTAGCCTATACTCTTATTGCTGTTCGTCTGCTTGGTCCTATCGGATATGGGGAAGTAACTGCGCTTTTAGCTTATCTGATGATAATATCTGTACCGCTCACCGTTATTACCACCGTGGTAACGCAAAAAGTAAGTGAATCGGATGAAAATGCGGGAAGTACTGCCATTATTATCGAACAGTTTATATGGAAAACTATTAGAAAATATTGGTATATAGTGATGTTAAGTATTGCTATTACTGTGTTTATCCCCTATCTTACGAATCTCTCTGTTGAAGCTTCTTTATTTTTGATTCCCTTGTTTTGGGCGTTATTTTTGTTTTCAATTTACGGCGCCTTTGCGCAGGGTATGCGGATGTTTCTCATGTACTCTCTTGTCATTATTCTGTCACCGGGCATTAAATTGATTGGACCTGTTCTCAGTAAATATACTAATAGTGGATTATTTGTGGTGCTGTTATTTCTCTTATTTTCCTATATTATTCCATTTTTATGGATATATAAAGAATTTGTAGCTCATGCGAAAAAGAATAAGCTTACAGCTGCTCCCTTAGAAAGAAAGCTTATAAATATTCTTACCAACAAGCAGTTCCTTATCACCACAGCTTCAATATTAGGTATTACTTTGCTAAATAACTTTGATATTATTTTTGTAAAACGTTTTTTCTCAGATCACGATGCTGGTATTTATAGCTCCTGGTCATTACTGGCAAAGATGATTTTTTATGCTATTGGACCAATTTCCAGTGTTTCTTTTGTATTTTTTTCGAGCAAAAAACAATCAGAAAATCATAATAAAACTTTGTATTTATCGATTGCACTATTGGGTATTATTGGTTTTATATCCTTTATCTTTTATAGTACTTTCGCAAAAACGATTATCCTCACGTTATTTGGAGAAAAATATTATGCAATACTCCCCTACCTTGGGTATGCCAGTATATTTGGAACTCTCTACTCACTTATTAATTACATTAACAATTACTTTCTGGCACGTAAAAGTATGGGGGCGTTAATTCTTCCGATAATGTTCGTTGTTTATATAGGGACTGTTTTTACTTTTGGCAAAACGTTGGAAACTATTATGCTCATTGATATTTATTTTTCCGTAAGCATAATGCTCGCCTATCTTTTTTATGCAGGATTTAAAAAGTTACAATAAACTGCTATACACCCCAGCTATATAATGTTGCCGGCCATATGGAATATGGATTATCATCAAGCGGATAATGATCTATATACAGTTCTTTTTTAAAGTTTTTTTCTACATATTCTAAGACATCCGCGGGCAATGATGCATCATCAATAAAAATGAATCCCCGTGGGTATTTTTTTAAAGTTTTCTTTAAATCTGAGAGTTCACCGATAAATCGCTCCTCACGATCAGTCGGAACTACTTTTTCACCTTCTTTGTTATATATAAAATCAGACTGTTTGGACAACCCATTGACGGTACCCTTTTCATTCTGCCATCGAAATATATGCCGACCCTTAAAATTGCGACCTAAATACCAATAGAGACGAGCATCCCATGTGTCAACCACGGCTGTTTTTCCTTCATGTAAGCGGCCTTTAGTTTTAATTAGGTTATATACCTGGTTGTAATCAATAAGTGCTATTTCGCGGAAATCGTGATTAACTGAATAAAACTGTTTTGGTTTATTGACGAATTTATACCCATTGGCAAGAATCGCAAAAGATATTATTAAACTAATTATGAGTGGTGAACTGACTTTGTTGTATTTTTGTGGGAGGATTGATGTAACATTCGAGCTAATTAATTCGGCGATGCGCACAATGGTATAACTCATACCTATAAAAAGATATGGAAAGATAGGCAATAAGTATCTAGATACATATGGAGGAAAAAGAAATACTATGAATAATAGATGAAAGCCTATGTGAAAAAAAAGCAATATCATTTTCTTCGGCTGTTCTAGAAATCCCATCATTAATCCTATTACCGCGAGAAACGTGACTAAACCATATTCACGCCATAAAAATGAGTGATAGTACCAAAGATTATTAACGATCACCAAATTATCTTTAAAGTATTCTATAGCTCTGGAAATGGAGAAAAAAATGACTGCAGATAAAAATACTACAATTATCGGGAGAATTTTTTTCCATGATATCAACTTTTTATAAAATAATATTACGTGGAGTGGAATTGCTAAAACAAAAAGGAAATACAAATAGTGTGTTAATATCCCCAATATCACACATATAGAGAAATATATATAGTAATGAATTTTTTGTTTTTTTTCCAGAATAAAAAGATAAAAATATATAGTTAACAATATAAGCAGCTGCATACCAATATATGAACGCGCTTGTCTCGACCAGACGATTTCAAAATATGAAAATGAAGTCAGGATCATAGCAGAGAGTGCTATATTTTTCCCAAATATTTTTTTTGCAACTAAAAAAACTGCAACAGGGACTATAGCACCTAAGAAAGCATTGGGAAGTCGTGCTGTAAACTCGCTCATACCAAATAATTTGAAAGACGTAGCAATAAGAAAATGCGTTGTAATGTTATGAGCATCAAACAGGAGTGTTTTATCAGTGAATACTTGTAATCCATACTGTAACAATAATTTGGCTTGTGCTACTGAGCTAAATTCGTCAACCCAAAAAGGATGGTTATTCCACAAACCAAATATACGATACGCAAAGCTAACAAAAAACGTAAAGAATAATAGAATACTCATAGTTAATATATAAATCTATTTAAAAATTTTACTTTAAAAAATAGGATGCGATTAGCTTTTTTCAATGCTCTTTTCCATAAAGGATCATCTTCTAGAGGATAGAGACTAAAACGCGAAACAATAGTCATTTGAATTTTATTACTCAATATAATTTTTTTAGGATCTTTTTCGTCTGGTTTCTGTATCCATAAATTATTAAGACCCTCTTTTAAATGCAAGGGAACAACAAAGGTAATTTTTTCATTCGTCCATTCACTAACGGGAATTTCTCCTAAATCATTCATTAGTTTATATTTATCATTAGTTCTCCATCCAAAATTGTAACCTAGTATATTAATCGTTTCTGCATGAGCAGTTTTCGGAGGAGAAACTGCCTTTATATAAAGCTGTGATTTGGTTTGCTGATTGCGGATTACCTGTCCACTAAGGTATGTTGAGACTATATTTAACAAAACAAACGCTGAAAAGGACACAACAGTTAATGCGATACATATCGTCAATACAGTGCGAAAACTTAACTGCGGCATTGATCTTTCCACAATTAGATGTTTAATTTTCGTTGCAGTATAAAAACCAATCAGCCGAGGCAGTATTAAAGTTAATAAAAATGTTTCACATACTATCAAAAATTTATATAGTAGTGATGGATTATCGCCCATTAAAAAAATACTAAAAAATAGAGCACTCATTATAAGAACGATTTTTTCTCTAATATGAAAAGAAGTAAAGGTAAGTAAAGATTTTTTTCCTTGAAAATGAGCCAGTATCATGCCCGCAATTCCCGTCGAGAGCGCTGTTAGAATCATAAATTTTAGATATGGCTGAGTGCTCATTCGATCATCAAAATGTACTGTCTCCAATGATATATATTTAGTAATTTGGGATATAAAAATATAAAAAAATAAGGTAATTGAAATATATCGGGATAATTGTTCAAAGATATTTAATACCTTTTCAATTCTAGGATGCGTATGCATAATAAAGATTTTATAAATTTCTATTTATTTTTTTGAAATAAAACTTCAAACGTCATTGCTCCCCATAATAAATACGTTAAAATCGCAAAAGTTTCTGCGATGGAACTGTATTTGTTGAGTAATAAGATAGGAATGAGTCCTAAACATACTAATGAAATTTTAGCAGTCTCTGTAAACTGGAGTCTCATAAGCCATACTCCTGGAAGAAATAAGAAATAAAGAAATGTTGGCCGATCCACATTTTCTGTCAGCCATGATATATTCTTCCATAAAATAGGTTGTATACATATAAGTGATACTGCGAATAGAATGTAAAGATATACTTCATGTTTTAGCGCATATACTTTGCGTGTGTGATGTATGTAAGATTCTGTGAAACGGCCAAAAAAATCAAGTATTCCCATACTTATGATGATGGTTATATAGCTTAATAAAATACCATATAAGGTGAAATAAGATGTGAAGTTCATTATGAGTAAAAAAGATAGAGTGAGAAAAAAACCTATATATAGTTTAGTATTCATGTTTATGCATCTCTATAGCTTTTGAGGCCAGTGATTAGATAATAATAATAACTAATGCGTGGATTTCTTTTGACAATGTCAAAAATTTCGCGGTCTTTTTTTATACGTATTTTTTTTTCTATATCCTGCTTTTTACGTAAAGTTTTTTTTATATTTACAATATTCCACCAGGTTGCTTTATATACACTCAAGAAGAGTTCTACATTTCCAAAACGAAACAAATATACGCCACTACTTAAGACATTAAGACCCAAATATACGGGTAATATTCTCAATAAAGTGCCAATCTCGAGATTTTTTATATAACTACAGAGTCTATTTTTAAATGAATGAAACTGAATAAACGCTTCTGATTTTTTCAAACGTGTACCACTTAAATAATGAAACAGATATGAGTACGGATAGTACCAACACTCATATCCGGCAAGCCACACACGATGGCAAAAATCTGTCTCTTCAAAATAACACCAGTAGTCTGTGTCAAATAGTCCGACTGCCTCTATCACCCGTCTTGGTATCATCATACAAACTCCTTTTAGACTGTATACAGGGTAATGCTTGTTATATTTGGGATTTTTGGCATTTTTATAGATTCCGTAATGATAGTTGAAGCCTGTATCAGTCCAAAATGATCCACAACAATCCAGGTTCTTTGGATCATTCATAAGTTTAACCATTGGTTGTACTGCGCCTAGTTTAGGAATTTTATCAAAAGCCCCGAGGAGAGTTTTAATAAGATCAGGTTTAAGTTTAACATCATTGTTAAGAATCATCACGTAATCACCCTGACTTTTTTTATATCCAGATACATTTCCACCGGCATAACCGATATTATATTTATTATGAATTACCTTGGTTTTCGGGAAGTTTTTTTTAACATATTCCACACTATCATCGCTGGAATTATTATCAACAAAAATCACTTCTATATTTTTATGCGTTTGAGCATAAATGGTCGACAGACAAGTCTTTAAAAAACGTCGACCGTTATTATTGGTTACTATAATAGACACGAGTGGTTTATTCATGCTTGTTCTTTTTTTTTAATCGTAAAAACAACCAAGCAGTAATGCCTATACTTGAAATAATAAATATTCCAATGCTAACTATAATAGATTTATACAAAATTTTTTGCTGTGAATATTCGACTACCATCTCCATATCATAGGTTCCGTTTATGTTTTTTCTACAAAATCCGTTATCACAGAGTGCCGGATCTATGATCCATGCATTTGCATACACATTAGCAATTATATGTGAAGAGTCAGGGAATTCTAAATATTGATTTTTATCATCAGTTTCAAAAATTTTTATCGTTGGCAAATTATCATTTTGAATTGTACCAGCGATTTTTTTAGAAATATAATTGGTATTTTCAAATGTGGAAATATAACCGTTGGCGATGTAATCTTTTACTTCGTCCCGGCTTGCTTGATCGGCGGAATTGCCGTCAAGTATAAAATATTTTTCTAAAGAAAAATTATTATTGTTTTGTGGAGTAGTTAATTTTTTAAGATATAGTTTCCATGCCGGATAATAAGATTCATTAAAAATGAGAGGAAAAGCGGAAGAAACATTATGTGCAATCACCCGATATTTGGTCGCATCTATCTGTTTGAATTCAATAGTAGGTTTATTTGCATCGACAGTTATGTCATGAGGTATGAATGCAACATTCATTTTTGGCTGAAACTCTTCTAATATATTTGCCATATCTTCAACGGTAGTCGATTCATCAGCAGGGATAATCGAATCCGGAACCCAAAAATGAGGTATAAAATCTGTATTTTCGTACAAAGTTATTTGACCATCATGCCACGCTCGTTTGTAATATTTTTTTAATATGGATTCTATCTCCGGATGTGTTTTGCCCGTAAAGTTTCCAAACCATACTTCAAGTCGGTTATTAAACGATATATATCGAATAGAAAACAGACCCAGTAGCTTACTTTCTGTTTTAAAATCTAAATTTTTGAAAAGCGGAATATATGCATCATTCGTATGATCTGCAATATAACTTTGCGGTATATTCATCATTAATGGATTGTGTCCGGTATAAAATTTATCATCATTAAGACGCATTTTAACCTGATAATTACCAGAATTTGGTAGGGAGAGCAATCGAAAATCCAGTTTTTTTTGTACCATAGTATTTCGAAAATTCTGAAATTCCGGATAATCAGTATATTTTCGAGTTGTATACTGGTTTTTATCTATTTGAATATCAGGTAGATAAAAATTCCCTATAAAGGGCACAAAAAGCAGCAATAAATACAAATATGCCGCAAGACGAAACCAAATTTTTTTTGAATCTGTCACTACAAAAAAGATAATAATGGTAGTCAAAAACACAAAAACAACACCGAATTTTTCTGGTGCAGTCTTAAATATATAGCAGTAGCGTACATAATCGAAGCAGGCAGAAATTAGATTCGCAAAAGGCGGATTTATTCCTTTTAAAAATAATCCTAGAATAAATAGTCCTAAAAATAGAACTGCAATAATTTTTCTTCGTGGAGAGTTTTTCATCTCTGTGACAATCCAGATGAATATTAAAAGAAAAGGAATATACATAAGCACCTGAATCCCAGGCTGATTAAAATAATTAGCGAGTGTCGAAAAATCAGCGCTTCGTGGCATAATCCACATAAATGAAAAAATATCTTTTAAGATCATCGGGCTTACTTCTGCCTGGTTTTGTAACCAGGCTTTTGCGAATTTCAAGGTGTAAATTTTTTGTGCTTGAGGAAGAACAATGATCCAGTGAAAAATCCACCATATATTAAATAGTAAAAATGAAATTCCGGCAACTGTAACATTCTTCAAATAAGAAAACAATTTAAGAGAGTTGTTATGCATGATAGAAGCGATGAGCATCATAAACGGCACCATAACAATAAATAGGGCCATTTGAGGTGGGTTCGTGAGTGTATAGGACAGTAGGCTTGAAGTTACTCCAAGTATAAAAAACAAAGGAGGTAACCGATCATACCATCTAAGAAATATATAAAGGAACAAAGGATATGTCATCAAAATATGCATGTTCCAGGGATTAATAGCGACAAGATACATAATACTGAAAGGATTAGCAATATAAAAAAAAGCAAATAATGCGGAATGAATATATTTATTTTTATATAAATAACTAAGAAGTAAATACATACTGAAAAATGGCAGCATATATATAGAAACTGAAATTATGTACGAAAGAAGAGGGATATTTTTAATATATGAAAAAAGGAAAGGATAAGAAAAAAAACCATTTACGGACATGGTGGATTCTCCTGTTCCCATATTAAGCCACGTATATCCTTGATTTTTTACATGAAACGATAAATCTAGCCAATAATGTCCTTCACCACCGAGTACAAAAGTTCCATCTTTAAAAAAAATTAAATAATGGATCACACAAAAAAAAATAATGAATGCTATAAAAAGCCAGCTATGTTTTAGTTTATTGAATATAGCTATCATCATGATATTTTTTTATAAAACGAAATAAGATCATCTATCTTATTCTCCCATGATAATTCTTCTTTTGCTTTTAAAACCTGGGCATAGTACTTTTTTTGTAATTCCGGTTTTTTAAAAAAATCAATCGTCCGATCAGCCAGTGTATTTAAATCTTTTTCAATAATCGCACAGTTATATGGTTTTAATGAATTTGATGCTTCTGAGTTTATGTCATTTAATATTATGACTGCTTCTCCATTGAGATAACTTCCCAGTCGGATCGGAAAACAGGCACGTTCTGCATCGGTATCAGGCATTATAAAAATCACTCCGTCCGCTGCTCCAAGATAATATCCTTGATCTTGTTGAGATATATTTCCCACTGTTATTATATTATTTAAAATTTTCAGATTAATTTTTTTTTCTAAATGTTCTTCTTCAATGATTTTTTTTGCATCAAGATTAAATAAGAGTTTTACATTCGGATCTGCTTTAATGATTCGTTCAAATACTTTAAAAAGTAAAAATGCGCGGTCATTGATATATGTATTTCCAAATGTTATCAGATATTTTCCTGATAACTGAAGACCTAATTTTTTTCGGCTTTCCTCTTTTTTGTGAGGTATAAACTGTTCTTTGTTCACGGCATTGATAAGTTTTAGTACATGCTGTGCTCCTCTTTTTTCAGCTATTTGTTTTAAAAATTCACTGACAACGACAATGTGATTAAAGAACTTCGGTGCCTTTTGTTCACAAAAAGCCACGTAGTCTTTCATAATCTTATATCCTCCATAAATGCTACTGCCCTCCCAATAATCATCCCAGTCCATTACCACTTTTTTACCCAGGAGTTTCAAGAAAAACGCGGGAATATTAGATTCGAGTTGAACTGGTACTGCCGCGTGAATAATATCATAATTTCCGGTTAATCCGAACCATATTCCCAAAAGTCCGCGCAGTATACGCCCATTAAAGAAAAAGTGAAAGTAGAATTTAGGGAGCTCATATCGTGTAAAGCATTCATTGATTACAGTTTTTTTTATTCCGTATTGATACCGAGCTTCTGCAGCACAGAGTAAGTCGACTTTAATGTTCTTCTTGGAAAGGTTAAGACATATGTTATATGCCCTGAAGTATCCGCCAAAGTTTACATGGCATGGTTCGATAAATAGGATTTTCATAGTTGTAACGGGATTATTTATACGCTGTTGCATATAATTCCCTTCCCAGTCTGGGATTGATTCTAACTAAAAGCTGATCGATAAATTTAACGGGGAAATTGACAATATCTGTTTCAATCTTTACTTTTTGATATTTATTTTCCAACAACTGAGAAAAAAGGTTGTCGTACGTATAGTATCGTATATGGCCTACATTAATGCCATCTTCTTTAGCAGAGAATTCACAGTAGGGATTTTTACCTATAAGTGCCATATATCTTCTACCCAAAGATAATAAATTAGGAGTGGATAATAACAGCACCCCATCTGGACTGAGCATATTTCTTAGTTTTTGTAGAAATAGATCGGTATCAAAAACGTGTTCAATTATATCACCGGCAATAATCACATCAAACGATAGATCTTTGAATATTCGATCAACTTGAAATACGTCGCCTACCTTTGCGCGTATTTTAGACTTTTTTGCTTCTTCGACAGCTTTTTCATTTAAGTCAAGTCCGTATACTTCACCAAATTCGAGAAAAAGTCTGCTTATCTTACCTGCATGACAACCCACATCTAAAATAGAGAGTTTTTTTTGTTTCTTTATGTGTTTAATCTTCTGAAGACTATTAACAAAAAAGGCTATTTTTTCGGGATAGTCTCCACCGCCTTCGATAGCATTGGTATGCTCTGCATTATAATATTCGTAATTCATAAAGATTTAATCTTACTTTCGAAATATTTGTATAAGCGCTTCGTGATCAAAAAATTTAACTAATGGGTACAACGGATATACGATGTATTTAAAATGAGAATTTTTTAGAGACCAGAAAAGATCGAGTGGAAAATCATATGGCTCATGTATATTGGAGACTACCCTAAATCCAGTTTGATTGCATATATATCGGTTACTTTTCTTATTAAATAATATGAGATGTCGGGGAGAATCTAGATGAAACCATTGGGCTTTACCTATCTTGAACCCGAGACTATCTGTATTAGGGGTTGCACTGAGAAGTATGCCATCTTTTTCTAAAATATCATAAATTTTTTTAAACACTGCAATAGGATGTTCTAAATGTTCTTGTACATGCCATAGAGTAACAATATCGAACTTTTTTTTGCCAAAATTTATTTTTGTAACATCTTTTTCATATACTTCAATTCCCTTTTTACGGCTCAACTGTATTCCTTCTTTATTAATTTCAATACCGGATTTTTTAAATTTTTTTGAATTCAAACTATCAAGGAATTTCCCACTGCCACAACCAATATCTAGGATTTTTAGTTTGCGGGGATGCTTTTTAACTGATTTAAGAAGTGTTTTTTCTTTCTGACGTAATGACCATGTCTCTAGTTTAGTAATAATTTTATTAACAATGGAATCACTCTGTGAGTTGCCTCCATCATAATAACCGGTATCATAATATTTTTTATAATAAGCATTATCAATTTTAATATTAGGAAGAAAAACAACATCACATGATTGACATCTTCTGACGGTAAACGAATCTTTTAAATCGATGTCATGTCGTCCGTGTCGATTGTAGGATTGAAATAGAGAGGCTGTTTCATTACTTTTACACAACGGACATGTAAAGTATAACTGCACATTTTTTTTCATCAGCTACATTTTATAAAATAACAGATAATAAATCTACCCTTGAAAGATAAAAAAATTTTTTCTACAATGTACCAACATTATGAGTGATATAAAAAAGTCCAGAGTCAATAACATAAAATATAAAGCTACTTCTTGCCGAATATGCGGCAGCTCAAAACTTTACTCTTTCTTATCACTCGACTCCATGCCTATCCCAAATGGTTTTTTAACTAAAGAAGAGTTGAAAAAAAACGAGCCACGCTATCCTTTAGGTGTAAATGTGTGTGAAGATTGTTGGTTAGTGCAGCTTACGCATATTATTCCACCAGAGATAATGTTTAAGAACTACCTCTATATTCCATCCACTTCAACTACAATGTTAAAACACTTCAAAGCATTTGCAGATTCTGCCATTGAGGATTTTAAATTAACATCCAAAGATTTGGTTATAGATATTGGAAGTAATGATGGGACTCTTTTAGGCTTCTTTAAAGAACAGGAAATAAGAGTGTTAGGTATTGATCCGGCTTCTAATTTAGCTCAAGTTGCTCGTTTAAATGGAATAGATACCATCGATGATTTTTTTGGACCGGAAGTGGCAAAAGAAGCTCTTAAAACAAGAGGTAAGGCAAAAGTCATTACGGGTACAAATGTGGTCGCACACATGGATAATATTCATAAATTATGTGAAGGAGTAGAAATATTATTGGATAAAGATGGCGTATTTATTATGGAGTTTCCTTATTTAGTGGATTTACTTGAAAAGAACGAATTCGATACTATATACCACGAGCATATGTCTTATTTTTCCATCACACCTCTGGTGCATTTATTTAAAAAGCATAATATGCAGATACATGATGTGAAGCGTATGACTGTTCATGGTGGATCGATCAGAGTTTTTGTAAAAAGAAAAGATTCTGCTACAAAGCCAAATTCCTCAGTGAAAGAAATTTTAGAACTTGAAGCACTTAAAAAATTAAACAGAAGAACAGCATACGATGATTTTAGCCGCCGAGTTAAAGTAATCCGACGTGATCTTGTAAAATATTTGAAGGACTTAAAGAAACAAGGGAAAAAAATCATCGGTTATGGAGCATCTGCAAAAGGGAATGTCTTGTTGAATTATTGTAAAATATCAACAGATCTTTTAGACTATATTGTCGATTCTATTCCTTATAAACAAGGTCGTTATACGCCGGGTACTCATATTCCCATTCATCCGGAGAATTATTTAGACAAAGATCAACCTGATTATGCCCTTATGCTAGCATGGAACTTTGCCGATGAGATATTGAGAAAAAAAGTAGATTACCGAGTGAAAGGTGGACAGTTTATTATTACCATCCCCTATCTAAGGATTGAATAACGGTGCCTCACAGTAAGATTTTAAATTTTTCCAAAAGAAATTTTGCTCTCTCTCGCCAATCCCAATCCTGTACAAAATCGATTGCCTCCTCTTTTATTTTTTTATATTTTTTTTCATCTTGAAGTAAATCTAGAATCTCAGCAGCCAGTTTTTTTTCATCCCCAACAGGTGCGACACGGATCATTCCCCGTGGGTAACAATAGTCAAATCCTTCATGATCGTACGCAATTACCGGTAGTCCGGCCGCCATTCCTTCAGCAGCAGCCATTCCTCCTGTTTCATATATAGCTGAATGAATAAATATTTTTGCTGATTTGAGAATTTTGTATTTTTCTTTACCATCTTTAAAACCAAATATTGTCACGTTTTGTTTTAAATTATTCTGTTCAATAATTTTTCGTACTTCATATTCTAGCGGTCCATTTCCTATCATTGCGAGTTGGGCTGTAGGTTTAACCTTTAGTACTTCAATCCAGGAACGAATAGCCTGAAGCGGACCTTTTTGGGGATGAAATCTGGCCATAAATACAGCATCAAATAGAGCTTTTGAAGGTGTCGGAACAGAGTTGACTTCTGATAAATCTACACCGCCATAAATAGGGTAAATTTTTTGCGAGTCATATCCGTCCTGAATAAATTTATTTCTATCGAGTTCATTACATAGAATAACTGAGTCAGCATGTTTTTTTATTAAATAGTATGCAACTTTCTGAGTATAGTAATATAAAGTACCACGTAAACGTTGATGAAATCCTTTGTAAGGAAAGTTTGGTGAAAAAGGACTTGATGCAAAAAAATAAAAAGCAGCAATCCACTTTATATTTTTATTTCGTTTTTTTGCAATCCAGGATGGTATCACATCGGGCAAAAAATCGGATGAAGAAAAAACAAATAGCTTATCATCGAGTTTTCGATTAAAAATATAAAGACATGCCTGATAAGTTTTGTATGCATATAAAAATAGTATGTTGTTATAAAGCGAAGATTTTGTAGGAATAGTTTGAATTTCGGGAAGAAATTTATCTGATATATATTCTCGTACTAAAGCGTCTCCAGAAGAGCATGTTACTATTTCATATTTTTTAAAAACGGTATACCATTGTTTAGTCAGTTCTACGAATATTCTGTCTCCGCCACTTAAGCTTCTGTCCGTTTTTATGTCTTTGGAAATGGCATTATATATACCAATAAAAGAATATTTCGCAAACTCATTGGTATGGTTTTGTTCTTTCATGTGTTTTTTAGATTCCATTCGTAAGTAATTCGAAGTCC
>CAZQAU010000019.1:22821-37105 GCA_964591375.1 uncultured Gammaproteobacteria bacterium | reverse complement strand
CTAGATATTGCATACCAGCTAGAGCAATAGCGCCTATAAACCCCACATATGTGCCGCGCGAGTAGGTCAGATATATCAAAACCAGGAGAAAAATAAGAGTCAACACTTTTATACTTTTATATTTTATACTCGAATAATTTAATACATAAAAGAAAATAAGAGAATAGATGGCCCCAGATATAGGTGGTTCTAGAAATACACCCACCATTCGATACAAATGTGGATCCCATCCCGCGTAAAAAATATTTTGCAGATCAGGATATAAAAAAAACTGTATAACAGAACTAATGATGACAACTGGAATAAAAATAAAAATTAGAAGCTGAGTGACAGTAACAAGATGTTTATTTTGGTGTGTTGCATAATAAAAATAGAAAAAGAAAAATAAATAGGCAGTTAAACGTAATAAATACATCAAAGCAACAATATTTTGGAAACTAGAAAATGTAGTAATCGAAAGAAGATACGAAATATATAACCATATTAAACATATCATCAGTTTTCTATATACTCTGAATGCTGTTCTTAATGGCTGTAATCTATATTGAAAAAAAAACCTAATTAAAGAAATTACCATTATCACTTCAAAGGCATACATATTGATTTCCTGACGAAAAAATGAAATCCTTCCCAGTTGCCCTAGAGAAAAAAGAAAGAATAATATAGTGATTAAAATGGTCATGAAATTAAAGCTTTATAGATTTTGGTACTGATATAACTTAACCCGCACTAAAAATGAATGAAAACTCATTAGGAAGGCATAAGCAAAACCAGCAGGACCATCAAGAAAACCTAAATACACAAAATATACCAGAATAAATTTAAAGAATGGATATGCAATGATCTCATAGATAGATGTGATTTTATTTGCAGATAATAATTCACGTGCCCGCAGGGTACTATACGTATTGATTTCGTGTAAAAAATCACTCACGGTGGGATGCGGGTAATGATCTAAAAAATGAGTTAACCTACCAACCGTCTGTTGTGTTTTATATTCTTCATGCACTGTGCCTTCCCATCTACCCGATCCTTTTTTAATAAGTCTTATTAAGCCAGTTGATCTTGCTTTTCGTACCTCGCCATATTTAAGCTCATGATTCCACCACCAATCCCGTCTTCTTATATAAAACGCAGAAAATGGAGTTTTAGGTACAGTGGCAATAATTTCTTCACGCAGCGAATCAACAATGCGCTCGTCGGCATCTACATATAGTATCCAATCATGTTTTGTCTCCGATACGGCTGCATTTCTCTGTGATGCATAGTCATCGTTCAAATCACGTTCCACAACTTTCACATCATATTTCTTGGCGATAGAGACTGTTGCATCGACAGATTTATCATCAATAACTATAATTTCATCACAGAACTCTACCGACTTAATGCAGTCTTCGATATTTTTCTCTTCGTTTTTAGTAAGAATAATCGCTGTAATGGGTGCTTTCATAACCTGGAATATATTGTACCAATAGTTGCGGCTGTTTTGCGGCAATCAAACATTTCCGTGGCTCTTTGTAATGCTTTAGCGCTCAAATTTTCACGCATTTTTCTATCTGAAATGAGCTGATCGAGCTTGTTACTCAAATTTTCTATATTGGACGTGTCGGTCACGATACCCGCCTCGCCTACCACCTCCGGAATGGCACCAATATTGCTTGCGACAACGGGTAAACCGCATGCCATAGCTTCAATGAGTACCATACCATACTGCTCGGCGATAGTTTTAGTAGGTTGAGAAGGCAGAACAAAAATATCGGCAGCTTGATAAGCTTTATGTATCTGATCGTATGAAATTTTCTTAATTTTGATATAGTTTTCTAGATCATCTTGTTTTATTTTCATCTTTAGCCACGATTCCAGCGGTCCTTCTCCAATGATTTGTAAAACTATTTTCTGATTTACGTTTCCTCTGATGATAGTAAAGGCTTTATATAGTTCTTTTATGCCTTTTTCTGGCACTAATCTGCCTACAAATAACAATGTTATATCATTCGATATTTCGCGTCGAACAGGAGCGAATCGTTGTAAATCAACACCCAAGTGTACAATCGATATTTTATCCGGATTAGCTCCCTCCAATACCAATGTATCTCTTGAAAGTTTTGTATGACAGATAAACGCATCGGCCTGACTGATAGTAAAATATTTATTCTTTTTTTTCTGATAAACAGATTCATTGTTAAAAGGAATAATTTCACAGTAAGTTACAAGCAATTTTTTTATTTGTTTTTTTTGGCGCATTTTAGCAAGCTGATAACTGTAATAGTAATGCGGGTCTGCAGTATCAACCACATCGTATCCGTTAACCTTTTTTTCCAGTCCAAATAATATCTGACTATCACCAATTAACCGGTTGGAAATATATTTTATACTACGATGATATAACGGAAAAAATCTAAGAAAAGGCAGATGATTCAGATCAACGATACTTCTTAACTTAGTAACAGAAAAAGGGACATTGGTATCAAGTGGATACAAAGAAGAAAATGCCAGCAAGCCTATATCATTCTTTTCGAATCTAAAATTCTGTCCTTCAAAATTATTCAAAAAAGCACCACGCACGAAAGCAACTTTTTTCATATAAATCAGTAATAACGCATTAATTCCTGCACATATGTTTTCCAGGAAAATTTTTCTTTAAGCTTCTTATTATCGATTTCTTTTCCTTTGCCATCAGCAATTTTTTTCATTGCTTTTATAAATGCATCTTTTGAATCAACCACTTCACAGTATTCCTTAAATTCAGGAATCACCGCTGTCTCCAATCCTATCACGGGACACCCCTGACTCAGGGCTTCCAACGCCGGCAAATTGTAACTTTCATACAAAGAAGCCGTCAGATACCCGCTCGCCCGCTGATACATCCCCTGCAACTTAGAGCGTGGTAATTTAGTAAAAACGGAAACATTTTTTGCTTTCTTCTTTAGTAAATTAAACGGTCCAACTAAATGTAGCTCATAATGCGAATATTCTTCCTTTTGAATAAAATCTGCAAACGCGTCTATTAAAAACTGAACTTGTTTAATGGGGTGATTAGATCCTACAAACATAAAATACGGCTGCCGTTTTTTTTCCGGAGCATACTCAAAATCCATCGGGATACCAAAAGGAAGCACCGCGATTTTTAAATTACGGTTAATAAACCGTGACTCAAGATCTATTTTTACTTTTTGTGAAGAAACAACAATAACATCAGCTCTTTTCACCATACTTTGCAGCTGATTTTTCAATTGTATTGCACCATATGGATATAATTTTGGATAATGTAAAAACGAAAGTCCGTGTGAAAAGGCAATTACTTTTCCTGAGGTATACAAAGGTATTGCCTGATTAAGAGCGAGATAAATATCACTTTTTGCTGTAAATTCCTCCAGACTGATACGAACTTTAGTCCATAAAAATTTTGGTTTTAAAATTTTATAGAACATATTATTCCCCAGGACTACACTTGGCGGTTTATTACAAAACGAATATGGATAATAAGAATTGATTGTGTCGTATTTTGACAATGCTGTCAGCAGACTTGAAGTAAAAGTAAATGTTCCAAATCGTTTATACGAAGGGGAACAAAGAGCTCCTCCATCAACGGCGATTTTCATACGAATTCCTTTTTAAATAGTTGATAACAGCGACTGTTAAAATTATGAAATTAATACATTCAGAAAAAACGGTAATATATGCACTTGCTGTATAAGAGTATACGGGTATTAACAGATAATTCAATACGCCATTAAATATACATTGAAAAGCAAATAGCCATATCACCAGCTTAGGCTTATTGAGAATATATAATGTATTAAAGAAAACAGAAGATAATAACATAAATGGTAAAGCAAACACCACGATCTTTATCACAGGGATGGAGTCAGTAATTTCCCGTCTCAAAATAATCGGCAGAATAAACGGAGCTATAAAATAAACAGCAGCACTGGCACTAAATCCTAACACTCCCACGAGCACCAGATCTCGTTTAATTCTTTGAACAAATAAGCTTGTATTTTCTTTATGTAATCTGGCAAAAATTGGTGTAGAAGTCATATTATAACTTGCCGGGATAAACATGAGTGCATCAAGGAATTTATATCCGGCTGAATACACACCCACAGCTGCCTGTCCTTTCAAGATGTTTAATAAAAAAACATCTACTTTATAATACAATCCTGCGAATAGTCCAATTAAAACAAAGACATAAGATTTGGTAATAATTGTTCGCCATTTCGAAAGATCAATATGAAAATAGGAAATTCCCGGCACATAACGATTTATCAGGATAACATTCGCACATGTATACAGTCCATATAATATAAAAATGCTCCAAAATATAAGCGATAAAGATTGCGTATAAACCAAGATAGATATTTGGATTGCAACTAAAATAATGTTAAAAATAAACGAAGCTAATGATGCCACATATGCCTTATTCAAAATAGAAGAAATAATCAGTAAGCTTCCGGAAAGTGCATTAGAAAAAATTATGACTGATGTTAGAAATATAAATAATAACGTGCGAGGATCATATTGAAAGACAAACCCGAGTACTACTGTCAGAATAAAAACAATCAAAGAAAGTATAACCCGCAAAGATATAAGAGTTTTAATTTTTTGAATTGGTTCAGTAGGTGAATAAATTATACCGTATGATGTAGTTCCCAGATCAAGAAGGGGTGATAGCAAAGCCGTATGTGCCCATACCAGAGTATAAACACCATACTGTGAGACTCCCAGATGCCGAAATAAAAAAATAAAAAGTATAAAAAAAATAACTTTATTTGCAATCGACGCAACATTTAAACTCAAAAAATTAATGAAAAATTTATCTTTTCTTATATGGTGAATAATAACGTTTCTTTCTTCGTACATGGTTAATGGCAGCCTGAATAATTCGAACAGTTTTTGTTTTAAATTGCCATATTCCAATAAAAACAAAATTCTGTTACGAATTAGATACATCGCTTTTTCGGGATTTGTCTTGGAAATTTCCAAGTGCTTGTAAATCACATTCGAATCAATTCCTACTCGAAATCCTGCCCTCTTCGCACGTAGACAATATTCAACGTCCTCGTAATACATAAAATATTTTTCTTCCAGCAAGCCTATGGTATCGATCACCTTTTTTTTAATACATAAAAATGAACCCGAAACAAAATCGCATTCTGAAAATCTTTGATCAGGCTTCTTTTTTATGAGCCCACCACTCATACGCCATCTATCCAGTTCACCGCCATAATATACTTGATTATCCTGTATTAAACTATATCCCCAAATATCAAAATGTTTTTCATCTTCAATCAAAAGATTTATAAAGCTTTTACCGGTGGGCAGATTTTTCAGAATGGTATCGGGGTTGATGATTATGAAGATATCACATTTTTTTTTAATTGCTTGCTGGATTCCGTTGTTGACTCCTCCCGCAAAGCCTTTATTGTTCACGGTATTATCGATCTCAATAACATCATACTCCGGTACATTCAAATCATGGACTTCACTCACAATCCGAGTTCTCTCAACACGAGGTGTTTTATAAAAAATAATGATAAATCCGATCTTCATATAGTTAAAAAATTAATGGATAGCCTTTTCTGTCTTTACTATTTTATGTTTTGGTATAAATAATAAAAAAATGTATGTCATTAACTCCATATAGGCAAACGCACCATCAAGAAGAATACGAAACACTCCGTCTTTATAACCTGAGTCCTTGAAAAACCTAGCCCAGAACATATGTATCGGATACAAAGTAAGTTTTTTCAAGGTTACTCCCTCACCATTTCGTGCTTTTTGACAGGCTTCCCGCCAAGCATAACCCGTAAATTTATTAAATACTTGTACCACTGACCGATAAGAATAATGAATAATTTTATTGTGTAATAGTCCAACAGTGTGTCCAGCCGTAATGAATGATTCATGCACTAGAGCTGGCTGAATTATAACAGCATCTTTTCTAAAAAAACGCAGCATGCAATAATTTTCTCCTCCATATTGAACTGGCTTACCCAAAAAATGATTTTGAAATGGGATTTTGTAAGCCAAGTGTTTGATTTTAGATGATAATAGTATTTTTTGTATTTCTTTTTTCAGTGACACAGAAACCGCCTCATCGCTATCAAGAACGAGTATCCAGGGACCTTTAGCTTTTGTTAGCGCATACATTTTACGTTTTCCCAGATCTTTTTCGTGATGAAAATATATTTGTGCATTATATTCAGTTGCAATTTCCACTGTTTGATCTACTGAATAGTCATCGCTGATAATAATTTCATTAACCCAGCCAGAGACAGATTCAAGGCATTGATTAAGTGTTGACTCGGCATTTTTGGTAATAATCACTACCGATAATTTATTTTTCATGCCTACTTTTATTCTATCATGGTACACTTGCATATCATCACCTTACGTTTTGGAATATATTTCAGTAATTGAAAAGTGTCAAAAATATGCTATAAGATATTCATCGACTATTTTCTTCAATAGTTTAGGTTATGATAAGAAGATATTCCAAAATAAACGGTTGTAATTATAAAACCTCTATATTATAATTCCGGTAATACTATAGGTATATAGCTATGAAAATCAACGCCACAAAACTATTTACACATTCATTCGTGTCGATTATCGTGCCGGTTCGTAATGAAAAACCGAATCTCGAAGATCTAATTCTACGTATTAATGACACATTGATTAATGTTAAGCAAAAATATGAAATAATTGCCGTAGATGATTATTCTACTGACGGTAGTTATGAATTTCTTAAAAAAATGTCTATTGTATATCCTCTTCGTGTATTTAAGAAAAAAGGCATTATTGGTAAAGGCACTTCCATTTTAGAAGGTTTGACAAAAGCAAAAGGTGAGATTATTGTTGTAATCGATGCAGATCTTTCATATGCTCCCGAAGAATTACCAGCAATGATTAGAAAACTTCATAGTGCAGATGTTGTTATAGGAAACCGAGTATACATGAATGGCGAGAGAAAAGTAAAAAAAATATTTGCTAAATTATCACAAATGATATTAGGCAAAATATTATTTGGACTTAATTATGACATTCAGTCTGGATTAAAAGTATTCAAGTCAGAAATTCTTAAACATATTGCACTCAATCCATCTAAATGGAGTTTTGATCTGGAATTTCTATACAAAGCGTCGCACGCCGGTTATAGAATAGTTGGTCATTCACTGAAATACGGTTCTCGTAAACATGGTATTGATAAAATGGGTGTCTTTCAAGGTACTGTAGAGTTGGCAATCATGGCTCTAAAATTTTCACTTAGCTCTTCAGAACCAGTGTATATCAATAAAGATTCCATGCACAGTCTGGAAATTGGGTATCAAAAAAAACGATTTAAACCATATACAGATCTTCCTTCCCATAACAGTGCTATCAAAACATTGAATGAAAACCAAATATTTATCCTGATAATTGTCTTTTTACTGATCGTTAATCTTTTTATCTTTAACTGGTTGTACGCAACAATTGCTTTTATAACATTTATTAGCTTAGTGTATTTTGCCGACGTATTATTTAATGTATATCTTATTGTAAGTTCTATCCGTCAAAAACCAGAATTCCAAATCACTCAATCGGAACTCAAAGATACTAAAGAATGGCCCACTTATACAATTATGTGCCCTCTATATAAAGAATGGGAGGTCGTCCCTCAGTTTACCAAAGCAATAGATGATATGGATTATCCTAAAGATAAATTACAGGTACTACTCATTCTTGAGGAAGATGATGTCGAAACACAGCATGAAATAAAAAAAATGAATTTGCCTAAATATTTTGAAGTTTTAGTTACGCCACATACCTATCCTAAAACAAAACCAAAAGCATGTAATTATGCATTACTTCATACGAAAGGTGACTATGTAGTTATATATGATGCAGAAGACATTCCTGATCCGATGCAGTTGAAAAAAGCTATATTAACTTTCCAGAAGATGGAAGGGCAAAATGTCGTATGTTTACAAGCGAAACTTAACTTTTATAACGTAAAACAAAATTTGTTAACTCGTTTGTTTACTCTAGAATATACTCTCTGGTTTGATCTGATTCTTACTGGCTTACACGCTATCGGTGCCCCTATTCCACTTGGTGGAACCTCTAACCATTTTAAACGTAAATATTTAAACTTATTGCAGGGCTGGGATCCGTTTAATGTTACTGAAGACTGTGATTTAGGTATCAGACTTTTCAAATATGGTTACAAAACTAAAATTCTTGACTCTGTAACTTTAGAAGAAGCGAATAGTAGCTTCTGGGGCTGGTTTCCTCAACGCACACGCTGGTCTAAGGGCTATATACAAACATATTTAGTCCATATGCGCCGTCCGCATGAGTTTATTACTGATTGGTCTAATCCACACTTATTAACCTTTCAGTTGGTAGTCGGTGGTAAAATTCTTTCATCTCTTATCAATCCCTTCCTTTGGCTTATGACGATCGCATACTTTATTTTCAGAGCGCAGTTAGCTCCATTTATTGAATCTTTATATATTGCGCCTGCCTATTATTTAGCTGTAGTGTCCCTTATCTTTGGTAATTTTCTCTATTTTTATAACTATATGATTGGAGCAGCTAAAAAGAATCAGTGGGATCTAATGAAATATGGATTCGTTGTTCCTTTTTACTGGATAATGATGAGTGTATCTTCCTGGAAAGCACTGCAACAAATTATACTCAATCCTCACTACTGGGATAAAACAAAACACGGTCTTCACTTAAAACCAGTCGTTTCATAAATAAACTCATAATAATTGAAAATTATGGGCAGAATGCTTTATTGTCCAGATAGCAAAAAGACTTATAATAAGGCTCTAAGTATGCTATAATACCTAAATTATATGAAATATATACCGAAGCAACTATTAACGAGTGGAGGGGTCTTAGTAGCTTCGTTGATGGCTAGTAATGTTTTGAATTTACTCTATAACGCATACCTTGGCAGAATGCTTAGTTTTTCTGATTTTGGTATGATTACTTTCATCAATACATTACTGTCATTTGTGAGTATATTCCTTATTGCACTCGGTGCAACTGTGAATCATCGGGCCGCATATCTTTCAACTAAAGTAAGCAAGGAAAGTAGTATAGAATTTCTTCAGTATATTCAGCAAAAAACCATTCAGATTTCTTTAATTTTCACAGTACTGTGGGTATTAGCAAGCTCCTATATTGCTTCTTTTTTCAAAATCAGTTCTATTAGCCCCATAATAATATTTGCTTTGGTCATTATTGTAACTGCCTTAAAATACAATAATCGTGGATATTTACAGGCCAATCTCTTTTTTACTACCGTTGCAGCTATAGTAATCGCAGAACCAATTAGCAAATTAATATCAGTCATTCTCCTAGTGCTTTTTCATCAGGCTGCATGGGCATATCTTTCTATTCCCATCAGTGCGATAATTTCCTTTATTGTATCTGACTATGTTATTAAGCAGCAGATTAATCAGCACAAAAAAAATATACACCCCCATAAATTCCATTTTCCGGCACACTTTTTTATTGCTTCCATTATGAGTGGAATTGCCGCTAATACATTACTGACATTTGATATTGCTTTAGTAAAGCATTATCTAAGCCCTGAATTAGCAGGTGAATATTCATTACTCTCACTTATAGGTAAGATGATATATTTTATAAGCTCCTTACTCAATATTTTTATTATTACGCTTGTTAGTCGTGATGAAGGTGAAGGAAAAAATCCGCATGCATCTTTCTATAAGCTATTTGTAGGAATATTAGTTCTGGTAATTACCTCGACCGTCATGCTAGGCTTTTTTGGCAAATTGTTCGTACCGATTATATTCGGGCCAAAAGCTCTTACTATTATTCAGTTTCTCGAACGCTATGCACTAACGATTATGCTATTTACACTTGCCAACTCTATAGTTACCTTTCAGTTGGCCCGAAAAAAGTATGCCTTTACATACGTTTCTTTAATTATGTCCCTCTGCATGATTTTCGGTATAGTATATCGGCATGATGGCATATTTCAAATTATAAGCACAATGTTTGCTATATCTATACTCAATATGATCATTGTCATTGTGATGCATATTTTCTATCGATACGATAAGAGAACAATTTCTCAGTTTATCAGTTCCAAGATAGCCTGGCTTACTTCAAGTTTATGAAACCAACAGTTACAATCGGCATACCAGCCTACAACGAGGAAGCAAACATACGCTATTTAGTAGAAGAACTTCTATCGCAGTCTAAGGACGGATATAACTTACAGTCGATTATTGTTTCATCCGACGGTAGTAATGATAAAACTGTTTCTATTTTGAACAGTATTGATTCTCCGTTACTTACAATAATAGACGATAAGAGAAGACTTGGAGTCGCTGCCAGACAAAATGAAATTTTCATAAAAAGTAAAGCTGATATTCTAATTTTGTTAAATGCTGATATTAGTATTCCTGATAAACATTTTATCGAAGAAATAATAAAACCTGTAATTGAAGAAAATGCAGGATTGGTGACGCCTCAATATAAACAAATGGTGCCGAAAACATACTTCGAACGAATTCTGTATTGTAGCACGCGACTTAAATTCTCAATTTATGATGCATATAAAAATGGAAATAATATATATACATGTTGTGGACCTGCCCGTGCTTTTTCTAAAAAACTATATACAAAGCTACGGTTTAAAACCAGTACCAACGAGGATGCTTTTTCCTATTTATTTGCAGTAAATAATGGTTTTAAATACTGTCATACTCATGCAACTGCAATCTATTTTCGACTACCGAATAATTTTGCAGATCACAAAAAACAAAGCACACGCTTTATTAACTCTAAAAAAAATCTTCAGAATGAATTCAGTGCCGAATATTTAAAAAAGGCTTATTATCTGCCATTTTCACTTGTTATTAAAAATTTGGCGAAATTCATTTTCAGATATCCTGTTGAATTAATAGCATATGTTATGATTTTAATGTTCATAAGTTTAATTTCACCGATGGAAACACAGTCTAACGGCGCGTGGGAAAGTTCTAAAAGTTCGAAGATTGTACATTCTTAATATGCAGACATTTGCTACTACAATTCGGAAAAATGTTTATTTACTTCTTGGTTCAATTATAAAAAAGCAAAGAAATGACGTGATCATACTTTGTTATCATAGTATAGCGCGTGATGACTGGCGATTTAGTGTGGATTTTGCTGATTTTAAGCAGCAAATAGAATATCTTATCACTATTCGTAAACCTATAACTCTGGAAGATCTCGAAAATTATTTAAATGGAAAGAAAGATATAAATAGTCCGTCCTTTATTATAACCTTTGATGATGGATATAAAAACATCCTGCAGACAGTATCTTTTTTTCAGAAAAACAATATCCAACCTACTCTGTTCTTACTGGGAGACACAAAAAATGCAGATAGATACGAAATGAATAATAATCTAGATTTTTTAACAGTGGATGAAATTTCGTTATTACAACAATCCGGATGGACGCTAGGTGTACATAGTGCCACTCATGCCGATTTTCACAGCTTAAACGAAAATAGTATGCAAAAAGAAATTGTTGATTCAAAAAAAAATCTCGAAATAGAGTTGAATACAGAGATGAAATATTTTTCCTACCCCAAAGGAGCGTATTCTCAATCTATAATCAATCTTATTAAGAAAAGCAATTATCGTCTGGCGGTTTCAATGGATGATGGGTTTATAAATAAAAAAACAAATAAATTTTTAATCCCACGAATTGGAATAGATAAAACGCATAGTTTTGAAGAATTTAAAGTACTGTTTTCACCTCTGGTAATCTGGTTTAGAGGTTTTATGAAACAAACACCAATAAAAAAATATTTTGTTTCTTAAATTACATACTATGAATCAAAAAAAACATTGGAAACGTTTACATATAGTGGTTAAATATTTTTATCCCGTGGCCGCAGGAATTGAAACAAATATTCTTGAAACATACAGTATTTTAGCAAAACGAGGCTGGCGTATTCAGATTCATACTTCCCGCGATACCCTTACTGAAAAAAATGTTTTAAAAAAACAAGATGAAATACGACAGTTAAAAGTGAAACGATATTCTTATGGTATTTTTGGATATTTTCCAAAAATTCCTTGGCAGACTTCAGATATTATCTGTCTGCACAATTTCAATGTTGTACCTCACTTTTATATCATGTTATATACCTTACTACTGAAAATGTTTGGTAGAAAAAAATATACGTTAGTTTTAATTCCCCATGGCGGTTTTACACCTGAATGGTCGATTTTTTCACGCATTACCAGAACATTGAAAAAAATTTATCATCAAACAGTCGGAACCTGGTTAATTAATGTCTCAGTTGACGGAGTTCGTGCTGTTTCCGAATGGGAAAAGCAGGAAATTATAAATCAGGGAGTAAACCCTAGTCTGGTAACTATGATTTCCAATGGAATTGAAAATGAAGCATATCAAGATATTGACAGGCTAGCAAGTACACAGATTAAGCAATTTGTAAAACAAACCGGAAAATATATTATTCAAATCGGAAGAATATATCCAATAAAAAATTATGAAACTACCATCAGAGCATTATCATTACTTTCTGATGATATAAAATATGTGATTGCTGGGCCACAACAATCGAATCCCACTTATATAAAATCGCTTAATACGCTTATAAGCGATTTAAAGCTGGAAAACAGAGTTATATTTACCGGCGTCGTAAGAGGAATTGATAAATACTATCTGATTAAACATGCTGAAATGATGGTTCATATGGCTATTTGGGAAAGCTTTTGTAATGTTGTCCATGAAGCACTCAGTCAGGGATTAGTTTGTATTGTCGGCAATAACACTGCTCTACCACTGCTGATCAAAGATGGAATAAATGGATATTGCGTTAAAACTTATGATTATAAAAAAGTAGCCAATCGAATTAAATATGTCCTTGATAACAAAAATAATCGGGAAATATTAGATATGAAAGCCCGTAACAAAGAATTTGGTTTAAAACACTCATGGAAAAGTGTGGCTTATAATCTGGAAAAGTTCTATAACTCTTTGATAATCAATAATAAATGACCTTGTTGTATTAAGTAGGGCTACTTTATGGTATAATAAGCAGCTATGATGAAAAATCGAATTCCCACAGTGACTGTTGGAGTCTCGGCTCATAATGAATCTGAAAACATCTTATACCTTCTCCGATCAATTCTCAAACAAAAAGGCCCATCTTTTATCCTCAATGAGATATTAGTCATATCTGATGGATCGACGGACGGTACTGCAGAAAAAATAACTGCGTATGCTCAAAAACACCCTGAAATTAAAGTCCTTTGTGAATCACAAAGAAAAGGTAAAGTAAGTCGAGTTAGGCAGATATTTTCAATGGCTCAATCAGATTTTATTTTCATTTTCGATGCCGATATCGTCCTTTCCGACAACAGTGTAGTGGAAAAAATGGCTGTAGCACTTTCCAATCAAGAAAAATATATTCTTGTAAGTGCTGCTTTAAAGCCAATAGAAATCAAAGGCTTACCTGCAAGAGTTATTGCCATATGGACCAATACTTGGAAACAATTAACACAAAACTATAATCAGGGAGACTTTATATACAATGCCCACTCATCTGCATATGGCATAAAAAGCAGCTTTGCCAAACAAGTCATTTTTCCTAAAAGTGTCGTTGATGAAGCGCAATACTTATATTTACTCTCTAAATCCAGATATCTTTCATTCTTTTTTGTTCCTTCAGCCGTAGTATTATATAGAATTCCCAAAAGTATTCGTGAATATTTAGTAAAAATTCAAAAACAATCATCTGAAAAACTGAAATTAATAAGCCTATTTGGATCAGAAATAAAACAAGCTTATAACATTTCAGCACTACATAAAGCAAAAACAACGCTATTTTCTATAATAAAGAACCCACTTAATCTGTTTATTATCCCGTTTATGAGTATTATCAAATCCTTCCCATTTGGTGAATACGAATCCACTTCATCAAGAAGTTGGTCTCTGCCTCGTTCTTCTAAAAGAAAAATACACTCTTATTAAGTATATTTTGACTATTTGCAATTGACTTATAGCATTTTGATATTTATAATACATTAACCTAAATTTGAAGATTATTTTTCTTGTCAAATCAAATAAGATTAAATTTAAGATATATCAATATGATGAGTTTTTTTCATTCATTTCAAAAGAAACAAGTACATCTGATTTTTCTCATCTTTTTTCTTGTCTGCGCCGCATTAATAAATCCAAAAATTGCTAATGCAGCCAGTAATCCTGTTGCTGCCTACAGCTTTAATGAAGG
>CAZQAU010000019.1:15503-22721 GCA_964591375.1 uncultured Gammaproteobacteria bacterium | reverse complement strand
TATGCAATATACTCAAGTACAGAAACGAATAAAGCCAGCGGTGAAGTGTATATAAATGGAAATAAAGACGTACGTAATACTTCAGCACTTTCAACTTCAAACTGGACTCATGTAGCTGTGACTTATAATGGTAGTGCACTAAAATTTTATGTTAATGGTACGGAAATAGCTAGTAATGCAATGACTGGCTCTATTGGTACGTCTACTAATCCGCTATATATTGGCGGTAATAGTATTTGGGGCGAATACTTTAATGGTTTGATTGATGAAGTGCGCATTTACAATGTTGCACTTACTCCCGCTGAGATTCAGAACGATATGAATACCGCGGTAGCTTCACCACCTAGCATTACACCAACCATAACCGGTACCCCTTCGGCAACTCCAACCCCAACGTCATCACCGACCGGTGCTCAGATTGGGCAATGGTCTTCTATTATGAACTGGCCGCTCGTTGCTGTACATGCTGTATTAATGAATACTGGTAAAGTACTAATGTGGGATGGTTGGGAAATTCCAGCCTATGCTCGCGTTTGGGATCCGTCTAATAATTCATTTATCTCTGTAACAAATCAATCCGGTTTATTCTGTTCCGGACATTCTACTTTAGCAGATGGACGCATTGTTGTTGCAGGAGGTCATAATGAAAATGGTGATGGTATACGGGATACCAATATTTTTAATCCGGCGACTAACTCATGGACTGCTGCACCTAACATGTCACAAGCACGATGGTATCCGAGTGTTACTACATTAAATGATAATAAAGTTGTTACTATCAGTGGATCCAGCGATGCTGTGGATTGGGCTGATATACCAGAAATATATAACCCCACCACAAATACCTGGTCAAATTTAACAGGGGTGAACACATCTGATATGCGGGATATTATGTATCCACATCCCTATATGCTCGACAACGGAACTTTATATGTTATTGCACCTTCTACCGGTGTCGTCAGAAGACTCAATGTGAGTAATAAAACATGGACAACCATGGCTGATGCACCATTTTTAAACTCAGCTACCGTAATGTATCGTCCAGGAAAATTTATGATTGCAGGCGGTGGACCGGAATTCTCTAACTCTCAAAAAAATACAGCTGTTATTGATTTAAATACTGCCAATCCGTCATGGCGCTCCACATCTGCAATGGCATATCCCCGCTTTCAACATAATCTCGTCATGCTTCCTGATGGGAAAGTACTTGCAGTAGGTGGATCAAAGGAAGTAGACAAAGGTTCAACCAATGGCACCTTACAAGCTGAATTATGGGATCCTGCTACTGAGACGTGGCAAACAATGGCATCAATGGCAGATCCCCGTATGTACCACTCTATTGCCATGCTTATGCCAGATGGACGCGTCTTATCAGCCGGTGGTGGACGATATGGATCCACGAACAATTATTTGACGGCGCAGTATTATTCTCCACCCTACTTATTTAAAGGCGCCCGACCTACTATTAGCAGTATGCCGTCTACAGCTGGTTATAACACATCCATTACTGTGCAAACTGCTGACGCCAGTTCAATCTCTAAAGTCACTTTTATACCTCTCGCATCGGTAACCCATACCATGGATATGAATCAACGGTATATAGAACTTACTTTCACAAAAAATTCAGGTAATTTATCAGTGACAACCCCTGCAAACACATCACAAGCTCCAGCAGGCTATTACATGCTTTTCATCGTAAATTCAAATGGAGTCCCTTCTGTCGCTAAAATAATTCAGTTATCGGCATCACAACCGACCGGTAGTCCAACTCCAACTCAAAATCCAACACCAACAAGTACGATAGCACCTACCCCAACCAACGTGCCATCACCAACACCTACAACGGGTGCAGGGACACAGGTTGCTGCTTTCAGTTTTAATGAGAATTCAGGTACGACTGTTGCTGACAACTCAGGTAAAGGCAATAATGGGACTATTAACGGAGCAACATGGACAACAGGCAAATATGGGAGTGCTTTGTCATTCAATGGAACTAGTAATTATGTCACGGTCAATGACAGTAATACACTCGATTTAACCAATGCAATGACTCTTGAAGCCTGGATTAAGCCTACCACCTTAAATGGATGGAATTCGATACTTTTGAAAGAACAAGCAGATAATTTATCGTATGCAATGTATGCAAATACTGATGGTAATGTCCCCAGTGGTGAAATATTTAGCACATATAATGATTATGTGCGATCACCTTCACCGGTGTCAGTTAACAACTGGACTCACATAGCCAGTACTTATAATGGTACCACTTTAAAAATCTATATTAACGGTACAGAAGTGGCATCCAAAAATACAAACGGGCTCATCAAGACTTCCAATAATGCTTTACGCATAGGAGGAAATAGTATATGGGGAGAATACTTTAATGGAGTAATTGATGAAATTAGAATATATAACAAAGTACTATCAGCAACTGAAATACAATCTGATATGAATACAGCAATTGGTTCTTCTCCTACTGTAACTCCATCGATTACTGTAACACCAACTCAAATACCAACACCGACACCTACTGTGTCATCTGCGCCAACGCCTACACCGACTAACACACCTGCCAGTCCGCCAGTCGCAGCGTTTAGTTTTAACGAAAATACCGGTTCTACTCTCAATGACAGCTCAGGTAATGGGAATAATGGCACTATTAATGGTGCTACATGGACTACTGGCAAATTTGGAAATGCTCTTACATTTAATGGTTCCAGCAACTATGTAACTATCAATGACAGTAATTCTCTGGATTTAACTAATGCAATGACTCTTGAAGCCTGGGTAAAACCAGCAGCATTCACTGAATGGAACACTATATTATTAAAAGAACAGTCAGGAAATTTGGTATACGGAATGTATGCAAATACCGATGGCAACGTCCCCAGCGGTGAATCATTCACTACTTACGGTGATTATGTACGATCACCTGCTCAGTTGCCACTGAATAGTTGGTCACATATCGCCGTTACCTATAATAGCTCTGTACTAAAAATATTTATCAACGGTGTGGAAGTAGGGTCAAAATCAATCAATGGAGCCTTAAAAACTTCTACTAATCCTCTCCGCATTGGTGGGAATACAGTTTGGGGTGAGTATTTTAATGGACAAATAGATGAAATAAGGATCTATAACCGTGCACTTAACGCCAGTGAAATTCAACAAGATATGAATAAAGGCATTTAATCTTATATGATCGGAAAAGTCATAAAATGCTTTAAATTTTTATCTTATAATATTATTCACACCTCCTTACTTCTCACTCAACTAGCAAATGCCTCTAGCTTAAATAAAGGGCTAAACCAGACTTAATATATACCTATAATATTACTTTAAATTACTATGAAATTGTGTTATAATACGTCATTGCCGGGGTTACTAGCAAAAGCCGAACTATGAAAAGAATTACCAAAAATATCATCAAAAAAGCTCTTTTTTATGTTTTTGCGTTCATTTTGAATACATTGAAGTTCTTTTTTCGTAATTTAATTGATTTTATAAGCGTTATTTCACCTCTTCCTAAATCTACACAAAAAGTGACCGGTAAGCGTATTCTCGTTTTCAACTGGAGAGATATGAAACATGCCTACGCCGGAGGAGCTGAAGTTTATATACATGAAATGGCAAAACGCTGGGTAAAGGCCGGAAATCAAGTCACTATATTTTGTGGAAATGACAGTAAGTGTCTGCGATATGAAGTTATTGATGGTGTACAGATTGTACGACGGGGCGGTTTTTATTTTGTTTATATTTGGGCCTTTTTATATTATGTGGTAAAGTTCCGTGGCAATTATGATATTATAGTGGACTGCGAAAATGGTATTCCTTTTTTTACCCCTTTATATGCTAAAGGGAAAATATATTTGTTAATTCATCATGTACATCAGGAAGTTTTCCGAAAAAGTCTTAAACCTCCTTTTTCATGGTTTGCCTCGTATTTGGAAATGCATATCATGCCCTATGTATATAAAAATATAAATCTTATAACAGTATCCGAATCTTCTAAAAAAGATATTATGGATTATGGTATATCCAATACCAGTCCCTATGTAATTCATAATGGAGTTGATTTGGAGATATTTAAGCCTGGTATACGAAGCAGTCACCCTCTTATTCTCTATCTTGGAAGATTGAAATTTTATAAATCGGTACATATTTTTATACGTGCTGCCAAGGAAATATTAGAGAAAGTACCGAATGCTGAATTTATCATTGCGGGCAATGGCGAAGAGGAGCGTAAACTAAGAGTATTAACAAGAAAATTGCAGATTGCAGATAAAATTTCTTTTGTGGGAAAAGTCACTGAAGAGGAGAAAATAAATCTGTATCAGAGAGCCTGGGTATTTGTAAATCCATCCTTTATGGAAGGATGGGGTATTACCAGTATCGAAGCGAATGCCTGTGCTACTCCAGTAGTAGCTTCAGATGTGCCAGGACTCCGTGATGCGGTACGTGATCAACTATCAGGGTTTTTAGTTCCTTATGGACAGGTACATGCCTTTGCTGAAAAAATTTATGATCTAATTACTAAAAATGAACTTCGAGAAGAAATGGCAAAACAATCACTGAGTTGGGCACAAAAGTTTGATTGGCAAAAAAGTGCAGACAAAAGTTTAGAATTATTTAATAACCATGGTTAATACACAAACAAATAAACTCCATATAGTTTTTCTGGATTTCGATGATTTGCATAGTCCAATATTATCTGGTGGTCAGGCTCGTGCTACTTACGAAGTAGGAAAATTATTAGTAGAAAAAGGTCATCAAGTAACAGTTTATACATCTAAATATCCAGGCAGTAAAAACCGAACTGAATCTGGAATTCAATATATACATATAGGACTCGGATCAAAGAATATTCGTCTTAATAATATCGCCTATATCTTATCTATCCCCTTTTGTGTTTCCCGTATTCGGGCAGATATCATCATTGAGTGTTTTACTGCCCCTATTTCAACTCTGTTATCCCCGTTCTGGACTAAAATACCTGTTGTCGGGATACCTACTTCATTCGAAGCAGACAGATTTGCTCAACTATATAGACTTCCCTTTGATAAAATTGAAAAATTCGGATTACGATTTTATAAATACTTCCTCCCCTATAGTAAGTATTTCCAAAAAAGAGTAGCTGATATTAACCCAAAAATAATTTCAAAAATAGTTCCAGAAGGTGTAGGTAAAGAATTTTTTTCTATACCAAAAAGAAATGCCGAGCATATTTTATTTTTAGGGCGTTTTGATATGGGACAAAAAGGTATCGACATTTTAATCGAAGCATATAGTAAAATAGTCGATCAGATAGCCTTTCCTTTAGTTCTCGCAGGACATGGACCAGATGAGGCTAAAATCAAAAAATTAATCGAAAGTAAAGGTTTAGAAGCTAAAGTAAAAATTATCGGACCGACATATGGCGAAAAAAAAGATGAGGTACTTTCTCATTCCGCTTTTGTAGCTTTTCCTTCAAGACATGAGGGATTCTCATTATTTTCTCTTGAAGCTCTTGCTTCAGCGTTGCCACTGGTCGGATTCGATATTCCCGGATTGTCATGGACAAATGATTCTATAGCACTCCTGGCCAAACCATTCGATGTTGATGAATATGCAAAATTATTAAAAAAAGCATGTGATACTCAGGTATATACAACTATGAGTGAAAACGCACGCAATTTTGCCAGAATGTATACATGGGATAAAGTCGCTGATGAATTTGAAAGTTTTTTTATAGAAATTTTAAAAAAGGAAGGACGCTATGAACATTAAATTTTTCAAAGCATATATTACCGGTAAGGAAATTCAGTATATGAAAGACCTTATAGATAATGGTTATGATTTATCTGGTGATGGTAAATATACCCGTAAAGTTCATGAATTTCTTCAAAAAAGATACAATGTACCCAAGGTATTACTTACTACTTCCTGTACAACAGCACTAGAGATGGCAGTCCGTCTTCTTGATTTAAAAGCCGGAGATGAAATTATTGCTCCTTCATTTACCTTTTCATCCACTATTAACGCTATTCTTATGGCGGGTGGCATAAAAGTAGTTTTTGCTGACGTTACAAAAGAAACTCTTAATATTGATCCCGCAGATATAAAAAGAAAGATCACTAAAAAAACAAAAGCAATTATTGTTGTACATTACGCCGGCATTGCATGTGATATGGATAGCATTATGGAATTGGCGAGGAAACATAATTTAAAGGTGATCGAAGATGCAGCCCAGGCTATCGAAAGCACCTATAAAGGCAAATTTTTAGGTACGATTGGTGATATCGGGTGCTTAAGTTTTCATGATACGAAAAACATTACGAGTGGCGAAGGCGGTGCTATTTTGATTAATAACCCAGATCCGGAATTAACGGAACTCGCAGAAATTATGCGTGAAAAAGGGACCAATCGTAGTAAATTCTTCCGTGGTGAAATAGACAAATATACATGGGTAAATGTTGGATCCAGCTACCTTCCCAGTGATTTACTGGCTGCATTTTTGTATGCACAACTGGAACATATAGAAACGATAACGTTAAAAAGAAAAAATATATATAATCGTTACTTTTCAGAACTAAAACCTTTGGAACAGGACGGACTTATTAAACTACCTACTATCCCTGTTGGAACAACTAATAATGCTCATATTTTTTATATGCTTCTTCCAAGCAGCTTTGAAAGAGACTATCTGCTTTCATATCTCAAACAACATGGTATCAATGCCACTTTCCATTATGTACCACTGCATTCATCACCACAAGGTATAAAAATGGGTAATAAAAAAGGTGATTTACCGGTAACTGAGTCTATAAGTGATCGATTAATACGCTTACCTTTATATGCAGCAATGACACCAAAGGAAGTACAGTATGTAACATCTACATGTATACAGGCATTAAGAGATATACAAAAAATTAAAAAGAATAGTAACAGTGCTAAAAAATTAACGGTAACTGTAGGTATCCCAGCATATAATGAAGAAGCCAATATTGAACATCTTATCAATAGTATTTATTCGCAATATACCGGCATTTATACTTTAGAAAAAGTAATCGTGGTTTGCGATGGTTCATCAGATAAAACTCCGGAAATTATAGCAAAGATGTATAACAAATACTCGAATCTTGAGCTTATAAATCATAGTGACCGTAAAGGAAAAGCTCAGCGACTGAACGAACTGTACCAGAGAAATACAAGCGACGTTTTAGTAACATTTGACGCTGATGT
>CAZQAU010000019.1:0-15403 GCA_964591375.1 uncultured Gammaproteobacteria bacterium | reverse complement strand
TGAAAGGTATGTGGCAACCTGTTGAATCAACCAAAAAGGCGATATTTTCTCAATAATTTAGTCCTATAATATAAATAATTGTGGTATAATTTCGTATGAAAGAAAAAGTAATCGTTACCGTATTGTTTACATTAAGCATTCTGCTTTATGTATTAACTGTTCGAGGAATTTATGGCAACCCGACAGGAAAAATGGTTAAAAACAATTTAGATCAGGCCAGTAAACCCTTTGAACTATCTCCTGAACGTGGACGTTACTTATTAGTTATAGCTCTTGGTGAGAATAAATCATTTTCATTAAATCAAGAATTAGCTGATGCTGCATATCCTGATGTAGGTTACTACAAAGGCAAATTTTATATTTTCTTTGCACCTGGTGTGTCATTAGTTTCTCTCCCTCTATACTGGATCGGTAAACAATTCAATGTTGCACAAGTAGCTACATATTTAACAATCTCGTTATTTGCGGCATTAACGCTGGTATTTCTCTATAAAATATGTCGTAATATATTTAATCTTCCCATCTGGGCTTCATTAACCGCACCACTAATATTTGGTTTTGGATCTACCTCATGGAGTTATGCAAATACACTATACCAGCATCATATTACGGTATTTTGTATCATCGCCTCTTTATATGCAGCCTGGAAATATAAACAGAACAAAGCATATAACTGGATCTGGGCATTATTTATATGGATCAACTTCGCGCTTGCCATTGGTGTCGATTACCCCAATGTCGCATTGATGGCACCGGTAATGTTTTACTTTTTTCTTACTGCTATAAAAGTTACTATTAAAAACTCAAAAACTTTACTATCTCTTCGTGCAAGCTTTCTGATAACATCAGTTGCATTTGTAATTATCTCTTTAGTACACGGCTATTTTAACTATACTCATTTTGGTGGCTGGACAAAAGTCAGTAACGGAATCGTCGGATATAAAATTCTTAAAGAGCTAAAAATTCTCAAAGCAAAGGATCCGGAAAAGAAAATTGCTGAATTGGAAAAAAACAAGGTTCCGATTCGGTTTTTTAAAGAAGATAATTTACCCCGTGGACTGACTATTCTTCTTTTTGCTGTAGATAAAGGAATCTTTTTATTTTCACCCATCTTTATTTTGGGAGTCGTTGGAATTATCACATTAATACCGCACATTACTTTAGAAATAGGAATTTTACTGGCCAGTATTTTAGTAAATATGTTTCTCTATAGTAGTTTTGGTGATCCATGGGGAGGCTGGGCATACGGTCCCCGATATCTTATCCCAACGATGTCATATCTTTCAATATTTATAGCAATATGGATATCCAAAACGCGATTCCAGCTTATCGGAAGACTACTGACTTTATTCTTATTTGCTATATCTAGTGCAATTGCTTTGTTAGGAGCTTTAACCACAAATGCAGTTCCTCCTAAAGTAGAAGCTGATTATTTAAAGATGAAATATAACTTTATGCTTAACTGGGAATTTCTTCAGGACCACAGGAGTAGTAGTTTTGTATATAATACATTTTTACAGAATATGTCACTCCTTCATTATTTTGCATATATTGTTTTTGCTTTAACTCTGATTATGTACCTTATATTATTTGTACTACCATTATTTAAGGAATTTAACAAGAAATAATATGGAACTTCGTTTAGCTATCAACAACCACATATTTGAAAAAATTTGGAAGAAAATAAAAAAACTTCCTCTTACATTCATTATAATCATGCTTGGCATAGAGTTGAGCGCATTAGCGACGGCTGTATCTTATTTTCACAATATTGTGGTTGCCTACGGAGATGCAGAGTCACATTTAAACATTTCCAAGCGCATCATAGACAGTCTCACCCCTGGATTTGCCCAAATGGGTGGTATCTGGCTGCCTATGCCCCATATACTGATGCTGCCGTTCATTTGGAGTGATACACTTTGGAGAACAGGTTTAGCAGGCGCATTAGTATCTGGAATCTCTTATGTGGTAAGTGGCTACTTTCTCTATAAAACTACTATGCTGCTAACTAACAACAGACTCACCTCTTTCATGGCATTCTTTGTTTTTGCGACAAATCCAAATATACTATATCTGCAATCGACACCAATGACCGAACTTCCCCTGATTGCATTCTTTATTCTTTCTTCATACTATTTTATAAAATTCATTAAAGACACGAACAACTATGTGGCATTAATGCTTGCCAGTTTCTTTGGTTTTTGCGCAACACTTACTCGCTATGATGGGTGGTTTCTCGTGCTTTTTGAAGCAGCTTTTGTCGTTTTACTCCATATCAAAAGAAAATTTAATTGGAATGAGCTGCAAGGAAAAGTAATCTTTTTTTCTACATTAGCTTTTTTTGGTATCGCATTATGGATGTTATGGGACTATCTCATTCTTGGCGATGCTTTTTATTTTACTAACAGTCAGTTTTCTGCTAAATCACAACAACAAGCTTGGAAAGCACGTGGTGAGCTACCTGCCTATCATAATATCCCTGTCGCATTTTTGTATTACTTCGTCACGGCAATGAGCAATGTCGGCCTGATTGTAACTGGCCTGACTTTAATTGGAATAGTGTACTATTTAATGGATAAACAACAAAAAGGACGTGTGTATGTATTTATTCTGATGTCAGTACCATTTATTTTTAATGTGTTTACAATGTTTTTAGGCCAATCGGTTATTTTCATACCTAGTATCACACCTACTTCTTTCGAATGGCGATTATTCAATGTTCGATATGGCGTCATGATGGTTCCTTTCGCAGCTGTATTTCTTTCATATGCATTTCAAAAAAGTAAAACAATCTCCCGCTGGTTGATAGTGGGGTTGTTAATCTTCCAGTTTGGACTTTTTGGTATCGGATATTCCCGAATAATTTCACTTGCTGATGGTACAGAAGGATTATCACAGGAAAAACAGGACTATGCGGAGTTATGGTTTACAAAGGAATATGATGGTGGCCTGGTACTGATCGATGACTTTGCTCGTACAATGAGTATTATTCGTAGTAATGTCCCCATGCAAAATATTATATATATTGGAACTAAACCATATTGGGAAATTTCTATGGTCAGTCCTGAGAGATATGCAAAATGGATTATCATGCAGCGCGATGATATCGTATGGACGGCTTTGTATGCAAATAAAAAAGAACAGGATGATTTATATAAATATTATGAAAAAGTCTACACTTCACCTAACGTGCTCATCTTCAAAAGGAACACAAAATTGAATGCAAAAAACTAATATGTATTCGGCCTATAGGGATACTGATAGTAACCATCCTTTTATATTTAAGCTTAAGACAGTTTGTATAGTAGCTATACTGATTTTCCTTCAGAATATGATAAATAAACCGGTAATAGCAGATGATCGTTTCTTTGAAGTGCAGGCGGTCGATACGGTTAAGTACTCACGTGATCTTGCACAGGATAAAAATAACGACCCGACTTTTGACAATGAAATAGAGCAACAGGTTGTTCAGATTGCCTCAGTTGGAACGACACATATTGCCCTTGGCACACCATATGATGAAGAATTTATCCCCTTTCTAAGACGATGGGTACAGAGCGCACGAAAACACAATCTAAATGTCTGGTATAGAGGGAACTTTGCTGGCTGGGAAGGATGGTTCGAATATGACAGAATATCCCGAGATGAACATACACAAAAAACTATTGATTTTATTAAAAAAAATCCGGATTTGTTTGAAAATGGCGATATTTTTACCTCCTGCCCGGAATGTGAAAACGGAGGTCCGGGAGACCCACGGCAAAATGGTGATACAGAAGGCCATCGAAAATTTCTTATTAATGAATATACTCAAATTAAAAATGCTTTTAAAAGCTTAAATAAACAGGTAAAAGCAAACTATTATTCGATGAATGGTGATGTGGCCAAACTCATCATGGATCGCGATACTACAAATGCTCTAGATGGCATAGTAACAATAGATCACTATGTTTTGGATAATGAGACATTCATGAATGATGTAAACTACTTGAAAGAACAAAGCGGCGGTTCCATTGTTATTGGAGAAATAGGTGCACCCATCCCGGATATTCAGGGAGAAATGACTGATGAAGAACAAGCCTTGTGGATTGAAAAATTTTTCAAGACAATCATTAAAGATCCATCGATTATCGCGGTTAACTATTGGGTAAACAGAGGTGGTACCACACGCATATGGAATGAGGATAACTCAGCAAAACCGGCAGCAAAAATGCTAAAACAGTTTTATAAACCTCGTGTTATTACAGGAACAATCACTGATGATCTTGGTTTTAAAGTAAATAACGTAAATATCGAGACGAAATATCGCATGGAAACAATCGAAAATAGCAGATACGCAGTAGCAATTTTAGATGATACTTACCTTAAAATTTCAAAGGAAGGTTATGTACCTGTAAACCTGACTATTCAAAACAAAACGGCGAAGATGGTAACAAAGGATATTATACTGATTGCAGAAAATCGACCCTGGTACTATGAAATCGTTAAAGCAGTTAAATCTTTCTTAAATAAAGCATTTTAAATGTGGATCTGACAGGACTTGAACCTGTGACCTTTCGAATGTGAATCGAACGCTCTAGCCAACTGAGCTACAGATCCTGAATTATTGCTAGACCTATTATACATAATGCATTTATATTCATCAATTCTCCCGATATGTAAATGTATTGTTTTTTCTTCAATTCTTCTCTACAATGTATCAGTATGAATGCTGTAAAAAAGATTATAGAGTTTATAATGGATATTCTGGAAACGATAGTATTTGTAGGCTCCCTTTTTATAGTAATTTATCTATTCATTCTCCAGCCCAATCAGATTAGAGGCGCTTCGATGGAACCCACATTTGAATCCGGAGATTATATTTTTACCAGTAAAATCACATATAAATTACGAACACCTGAACGAGGAGATGTAATTGTATTCCGTTCTCCCAGAAACCCAGATATAGAATTTATCAAACGAATTATTGGATTACCAGGTGACACCATTGAAATAAAATCAGAAGAGATATTTGTAAACGGCAAACAGTTACAGGAAAATTATATTGCTGCAAAAACCCCTTTATGGGAAGGTGGTTTTATAAAGGATAGTGAAGTAAAGGTTGTCCCCGCAGGAGAGCTATTTGTGATGGGTGACAATCGCCCCAGATCATCCGATTCACGTGAATTTGGTTTTATACCTTTAGGAAGTATTATCGGCCAGGTATTTTATCGATATTTCCCGTCCAATAAAATGGGCTCTATCCCTAATCCATTTCCCAACGATTTTCGTACCCAGATACTTCGCACCTTTGTAGCCATATTTACGACTCCAGCTTCTGGATAATCTTACGAATCACAGGTGTCGTATCCTGAAGCCCTCCTTTAACCTCAATCACAATTTTTCCCTTTACACGGGTTTGAGTAACTTTAACATAGACATCAGCATGTTTCTGTTTTATTCGCTGAATTTGACTTTTTAATTCATGTGGCGGAATATGTTCCCCCCCTGAATACACTGAATATAACACTTCGCGTACCAATTCGTCTGTTTCAAGTGCTGTTAAACCTTTTTCCAGAACCTTTTCGTAGACCTGGAGCATATCGGCATGACTATTAAGACGTGCGACAATAAATAAATGACTGACTGAAACAAGTTGAGAATAATATCCATCTTTGATAATTTCAGGCAATTTATTAAGACGAAGAATGTGGCATATATAAGAAGGTTTCATTTCTAGACTACTACTGATATCTTTTATACGTACTTTATGCTGTGTCTTTAATGTATGAAGCAAATATGCTCTTTTGAAAAAATCAGTCTCTGTTTTAATCTGTTCAATTAGCCGTGATATATCTTCTGACATATCTCAATTGTATCACGTTCAGACAGAAGTTGAAGCAGGAGCAGTTATGGTGACGTATTGCTTTCCATAGCGCTGATAGAAGGTAACAGTACCTGCGCGAAGAGCAATAAGTGTAAAATCTCTAGATAACAACACACCATCACCGGCATTTACTTTTGATCCTTTTTGACGCACAATGACGTTACCAGCTTTAGCGGTTTGTCCACCATAAACTTTAATACCAAGTCTTTTTGAACGTGAATCTCTGTTTCCGCGTACTGCCCGCTGTGCTTTTGTATGTGCCATGTTATATAGATGTAATTTTTATTTTAGAAAGTTGTGGTCTAAAACCTTTCAATTTTCTGTAACGAACTTTTGCTTTAAATCTTGAAATTCTCACTTTATCTCCTTTAAGATTCCCCACTACAACTGCCTTTGCAGGAGCTGAAATAGAAGGACTGCCTAACTGAACAGTGTTTTCATCATCGAAAACAGCTAGAGTTTCGAGTTCAATTGTTTCTTTTTCCTTTGCAGAAGTCTGCGCAACCACGATTTCATCATTTTCTTTTACGAGGTATTGCTTTCCACCTGTTCGGATAACTGCCATTTTTGCCATATAAGGTAATATTATACCGTAAATTACGAGTTGTGCAACATGAAATTATACATAAACTACGTATTAGACTTAAGATTATTTTAGCCCTAAAAACGGTACTCAGGGCAAAAGAGCTAATCCGACCGCTAAAGTGATCAAAGAAGAGCCTCCGTACGATATAAATGGCAATGTGATACCGGCTATGGGTAAAATGCCCAGATTCATACCCATATTTACAAAAATCTGAATGATTAGAAACGAAAGAAAGCCTAAAGTAACAAAAAATTTAAATTTCCCTCCAGTATCACGCTGGTAATAATATGTAATTACTCTTTTAATTAAGATGAAAATTATGAAACTATATAATATGATAACTATAGATCCCCCCACAAATCCAAACTGCTCTACGAGTGAAGCAAATGCAAAGTCCGTATGATTCTCGGGTAAAAAATAGAGATGTGACTGGGTCCCTAAGCCCAATCCTTTCCCGGCAAAATTGCCCGATCCTATTGTAATGATTGCTTGGGTCATATTATATGCAGTCCCCTGCTGGTCGATATGCGGATTCATAAAGCTTAATATTCGGTTACGCTGATAATCATGAAGAATAAACCACCCCAATGGTAATGAAAGCAGTATGATAACACCTATAAACAGGAAATACCGCATAGGAGTCCCGGTAAATGGCAATATAGTAAGAAATATAAATAAATATACCATCATACTTCCCAAGTCAGGTTGTTTAAAAATGATAAGCGCAGGTAGAAGAAAATAAAATAAATTCGCCATAAAAAAAGGAAAGGACGTTAATCTATATCTGTTATTGGCAAATCTTTCTGCAAAAAAAACAATAAAGAAAAATTTAAAAAATTCTGAAGCCTGAAAATTAAAAAAATAAAGATCAATCCAGCGCTTCGAGCCTTTAGCCTCAAAACCAATAATATATGTTATGACAAGCAGCGCAACAAAAAACCAATAAAAAAAACGCGAGTTTACACGAAAAAACTGTAATCCTATAAAACGACATACGACAAATGCAATCAAAGCGAGTCCAAAGAAGACTATGTGTCTAACAAATAAATCTTGTTTTATTCCTAGGATATTGAACATGCCAAATAGATACAAGATAAAAGAAGGGATTAATAAAGACTGCATACCGTATATTGTATGGTTATACTTTCTTGATATCAAGCTTTAGTTCTTCACCGTATGAGATAGTAGTAGTTGATATATTTTTCTTTATTAAGGATTCAAGTGGTTTAAACTTTGCGGGAACTGTTAGCCCGATTTTTTGATCCGGATCAATGCCTTGTGTTTTTCTTTCTGCCTGTATAGTACGAAGTAAATCTCTCAATTCGCCCTCAAGCAGTAGCTCAGGCGTAAGTGTTGTATCAAAAGTAACACTAATGAGTTCTGTTCCTGTCAAAAGTTCTACTGTTTTGACATTTAATTCCTCCGCAATAAGTTTATTATATTGTTCAATATATTCTCGTGACAGGAAGGCTCTATTTTTAGGTAAAGTAACGACAACTTTCGCTAATGGTTGACGCACTTTCATTTTATGTTCTTTACGCACTTTATGTCCGGCTTCTGCAATTTCTCGAACAAGCTGCATATCAATGAATAATGTATCCTGTACTGATATTTTACTTAGATCTGGCCAGGAAGATAAATGCACTGAAGGCTGTTTTGTAAGACCTGTATATATTTCTTCAGAAATAAACGGTAAAAATGGAGAAACAATGATTGAAATATTAGTCAGAATTGTATAGAGAGTTTTATAAAATGACTGTTTATCTTTTTTGTCATCAGAGTGACTCCATACACGATTACGACTGCGTCTGATATACCAAGTCGAAAGATCGCTCACAAATTTTTCTATTTCTGCCGAAGCATCTTTGGTGCTATAGTTTAAAAGATGATTTTCTACTGATTGAGTCAATGAAATAAAACGATGATAAATCCATTGGTCCAATACATTTGCAGAAATTTTATCTGATTTGATAAACGAATCTTCAAGTTTGAAATTATATTCATCCAATCGGGCATACTCAAGGAAAAAACGATATATATTCCAGAACATCAAATAAAACTGTCGTCTCACTTCATCCGCTTTCTTATACCCAAATAACATGTTGTCGGCAGGATTTTGACGAGCAAACATCCAACGAATAACATCGACACCGATTTTATCTGCACCTTCATTGAATTCAATAGAGTTTCCCCAACTTTTATGCATAGCTCGACCATCTTCACCCAATAAGGTACCAAAACCAAGGACTCGTTTGAATGGATTAACATCTTCAAGAACGGTAGATTCGGCAATCATCGCATAAAACCAGTTTTTAAACTGTCCCGGGAAAGATTCAGTAATGAAATCAACAGGGAACCACTGTTCCCATTCTTTTTTATTTTTAAAATATAATGGTTCTCCCTGATTGTTTTCTGCAATTGTCGAATATGGAACAATACCTGCATCAAGCCATGGGTTACCGACATCTTCAATACGACGAACCTGTCCTCCGCATTTTTCACATTTAATAATTACATCATCAATAAACGGTTTATGAGGAGATTTTCCATCAAATTGATCCCATCCTGATATAGCTCGTTGTTTCAGTTCATCTTTAGAACCTAAAACTTCAAAAATTCCACATTTTTTGCATTCATAAATAGGGAGCGACAGACCCCAATAGCGGTTTTTCTTGCTAATCAGCCAATCGTGCATATTTTTCAACCAGTCAAGCTCTCGATCCAGACCAAATTCAGGCATCCAAGTAATTTTTTTTGCTACATCCATCATTCGCTCCCGCAGAGTTCGTTTATCTTTTTTATTACCTTTTACTGGCAAATCCATTGAGATGTACCATTCATCGGCGACTTTCCAAACAAGTTCTGTTTTGCATCTCCAGCAAGCAGGGTAACGGTGTTTGTACCGATGAATTTGGAATATCCATTTTTCCCCCTCAGACTCACGCTCTTTCAGATAATCGAATATTAATTCTGGATGTTTTTTAGCATTTTTACCTTCCAAAAAGCCAAGTCCTGGTAGATAGGCTGCATTGTCGGCAATAACAGGAATCATGGGAAGACCTAATTTTTTACCCAGTTTAAAGTCTTCGATACCTGCTGATACGGCTGTATGTACCATCCCAGTACCTTCTTCAGTAGAAATTGGCAGAATCATCGCGTCAGTAGCAACAACCGTGTGAAAAGTCTTTGGATTGGCTGTAGCCACTTTTTTTACTGCTTCAAGCTCATCAAACGGGCCGATATACTTTAAACCAACCAATTCGCTTCCTTTAACTGTTTTTATAATTTTTTGATACTCTTTTTTAAACACTTTCTCAACCAGAGCTTGTGCGATCCAGTATAACTGACCTGTTTTTACCTCAACTAAGGAGTAATCTATGTCAGAATCAACAGCAACCGCTATATTAGCCGGTAAGGTCCATGGTGTAGTCGTCCATACTAGTAAGTACTCATTTTCGTGACCGATGAGTGGAAGAGCAAAATAAATAGCTTCATGAACGACTTCTTTATAGTCTTCGGTAAGCATTTCATGCTGGGAAATTGCGGTTTCGCAGCGGGGACACCATGGTACAGATTCACTTCCCTTGTATATCCAGCCATTCTCATGACAAGTTTTGAGAAAGTGCCAAATCATATAATTGTTTTCATCGCTCATGGTGAAATAGGAATGATCCCAGTCCATAAAATAAGCTAAACGTTTAGATTGATCTGTTTGAATATTTGAAAATTTATGAACACGATCTTTACACATTTGAACAAATTTTGCTATTGAGGCTTTTTTATCTCCTGGCACGAGGTTTTCAATATCTTTTTTAGATTTTAAACCCAGCTCTTTTTCTACTTCCACTTCAACCCATAGTCCCTGACAATCAAAACCATTTTGAAAACGCTGTCTATATCCTTTTAAATTATGAAATTTTTGCCAAATATCCTTGTATGATCTACCCCATGCATGATGAACGCCCATTGGATTATTTGCGGTAATTGGCCCGTCCATGAAGGAAAATCGTTTAGATGAAGAATCATTCTTTGTTAAATATTTTTTTATTGTCCCTGACTCATACCAGTGTTTTAACCACTTCTTTTCCATTTCGATAAAGTTGTATCCGGGTGTAGATTCATTAGCCATGGGTATATTGTAAATGAAGTAGGGGCAAATCTCAAGAAACAATCATTATTTTTTTCTCATGAAGGCTGGAATTTCCAATGGATCATCCCCAATCAGATCAGCATCATCAATATCCTTTGCCACTTCTTTTTTTTCTGTTTCTTCATTTGACTGTTGAGTAGAATGCGTCTGAGTTACTGCCTGCTCCAAAGGGCTTTCTTTTTTAAATTTGAATAACTGAACACGACTTTCATCAAAACGAGTAGCTATAAGTGTAATACGTAATTGATCTACCATCTGTTCGTCTATTGCCGCGCCGAAAATAATATCGGCATTTGGGTCAACAGTTTTGGCAATTAAGGAAGCAGCTTCATCTATTTCCGACATAGAAAGATCTGGTCCACCAATAACATTGAAAAGAACACCGCGTGCCCCTTCTATAGTAGTATCAAGTAATGGTGAAGAAATGGCCTGTTTAATTGCAGTAATAGCCCGCTTATCACCACTTGCCGTACCGATTCCCATAAGGGCAGTACCTGAATTGTTCATCACTGTTCGTACATCGGCAAAATCCACATTGATAAGACCAGGTAATGTAATAAGTTCCGCGATACCTTTTACACCCTGATGAAGTACCGAGTCTATCTTTTTAAATGCTTCAAGTATTGGTGTTTTTTTATCAATAACCTGAAGAATTCGCTGGTTAGGGACGATAATGAGTGTATCTACTTTTTCCTTTAATCGAGCTATGCCATCTTCAGCGGATAATTTACGCTTAGATCCTTCAAATTCAAATGGCTTTGTTACAACGGCAACTGTTAAGGCTCCAGTCTCTTTTGCCACCTCTGCTATCACTGGTGCAGCTCCAGTGCCAGTCCCGCCACCTTCACCCGCCGTAATAAACACCATATCCGCACCGCTTAATTCTTCTTTCAGTTTTTCCTTCGTTTCTTCTGCTGCTTGACGACCAACATCTGGGTCGCCTCCTGAACCTAATCCTTTGGTAAGTTTTTCTCCAATTTGAATTTTCAGTTCAGCTTTATTATGAAGAAGAGCCTGCGCATCGGTATTTACTGCCACAAACTCAACACCCGGTATGCCTCCTTCTGCAATCATTGAAGAAATAGCATTTCCACCACCACCGCCTACGCCTATAACCTTAATTTTTGCTGCCTGTCCCGCATGTGGTTTGATTAACATAATTCTAAGTTTCATTGATCCCTGCTTTCGCTAGGATAATATATACAGAATACTAAGGAATAAACTGCTTTAAGAAATCCTTCAGTTTAGAAACTGAGGTATTGACTGAGAAATCCTTTAAAATTTTATTGAAATTTTTCATATTATTATGCGGATCCACCATCATATTATTTCTTCCATATAAAATCAAGCCTATTGTAGACGCAAATTGAGGATCTAATATTTCATCAACCAGTCCGGTAGCCTTTTCAGGAACACCAATACGTATAGGAAGGCCCAATGTTTTTCTACCCATTTCGATCATACCAACTGTCAAAGCACCCCCACCCGTAATCACAATTCCAGAAGGTATTTGTTTAGCAAAGCCACTTTTTTCAATGGCATCAGCAATAAATAGATATATTTCTTCAAGACGTGGACCAATAATTCCATCTAAAATTGTTTTTAACGATACATCGGCCACTGATTCAGGTAAATTAAGTTCTTTTAAATCAACATTTTCCTGTCCCCGCTTTTTCATTTCATGTGGCGAGTTCATTTTACGACTAAGAAATAACTTGATCTTTTCTGCCGATGCTAAGGAGACACGTAACCCAACCGCTATATCATTGGTAATATGTTTTGCGCCTACGGGCAATGAGGCTGAATAGGAAAGTGCACCTTCAACATACATACAAAAATCCACCTTTCCTCCACCGATATCAACTAAAGCCACACCTAAATCTTTTTCTGTATCTGTGAGTACAGCTTCAGCCGAAGCTAAACCAGAGAAAATAAATCCAGTATTAGCAATACCTAAATCTGCGGTACAGCGTTCGATATTTTTTAAGTTTGTTGTTGATGCAGTAATGATATGCGTCTCAATTTCCAAACGAACTCCACTCATACCTATTGGATTACGTATACCAGCCTGTCCATCCACACTATATTCACGGGGTGATACTTCAATAATTTGCCTCGTGGTGGAGAGTGATATTGCTTTTGCAGCATCAAGAACCCTGTCTACATCCTCCTGCATAATTTCAGCTTGAGGGTTCGATACTGCCACAACACCGTGAGAATTAAAAGAAGAAATATGAGGACCTCCTACAGATACAAATGCCTGAGAAATTTTATGTCCTGCCATTCGTTCTGCCTTTTCGACACTTTCTTCAACCGCAGCTGTGACTTGGTCAATATCTACAATTAATCCTTTTTTTACACCACGCGAGGCAGTCGAGTTAAATCCAATGATACGGACTTCATCGTGCTCTTGCGACTCAATGCCGACAACCGTCGCTATTTTAGAGCTGCCGATATCAATACCACATATAAGTTTATCTGCCATATTGCTTTCTACTTTATAAACTGATTACCGGTTTATCAAATCGCAAATCCAAACTTTTAAAATCTTTCTTGTCTTGTCTAAATTTTCTTACGATTGCTGAAAATTGATATTCTTGTTCAGATATATCCTTTTCAGTTGTAAATATAAATCTCTTATCTTTCGAATTTAATACTATCATACTCAGACCGTTAATATCAATATTATTAATAATAAATCCTAAATCAGACATTTTTGTAAGTAAACGCAGTGAAGTGGTCACGTCTTTATATGTAATAATATCCCCGCTTTGGAACGCATAGTAATCTAGCTGTTGATAATATCTTATGATTGGAAGATTTTTATTAGTCAATGTTTTTGTTTTTTCCAGTATACGTCCATCTTCACCCAACATAAAGTATCCTTCATTAACCTGAAGATAGGCTGAAGAAGTATAAAAGACACATGTAATCGAAACCTGACTGGGATAATTAATTTGGACATCTACGGATTTAAGTAATGGATTAGTATCCAACAATTGCTTCTTAATCTTCTCTTTAGATAAAAAGAAGATTTTCTTTTGATATATTGTAGTTAATCCTCTTACTGAAATAAGTTTTTTCGAATCCGATTTGTTTGTGGCAGATATAATAACCTTCTGAACTGTAAAAAAATGTTCATTGGCAATTAATAATGTGGCCAGAAAAATGGCACCAATAAGAATACCTATATATACTCGTCTTATCTTAAATATTTTCATAAGGAGATTACTGCTTATCTTGCCAGTTACCTTTCATGATAATCTGCACTGCATTATGCTTATAGAGTGAATCGATGTTCTTGAAGTTTTCTTTATACGAATCAATATTATCTACAATATTAACAATCATTCCCAGTAATCGTTCACTTGTATCTGTTTGTTCAAACATATCCCCCGTTCCAGCTTCACGATACATTAAAGCATGTTTCATTTGCTCATTATGAGCAGACCATGGAAGCGGAATAAAAATAGCCGGTTTTCTTAAAGCTACCAGTTCAAAAAAAGTATTAGCACCTGATCTCCCAATTACCAAATCAGTTATAGAATATACATATCCAATTTCATCTGATAAAAAATGTGTGCGGACGATATATCTTTCACGAAGTTCTGAAGGAAGCTTTTTTCTAATTTTCAAAAAAGTATTGTAATCATCATACTCAACCACATTACCAGTTTGATGAATCACAGTATATCGTTGTAGTAATGAGAGCAAAATTGGTTTAATTAATTCGTTAATACTATGTGAACCTAATGATCCACCCGTAATATAAATAACCGGATGATTTTTCTTTAAATGAAATGGGACTTTTTCTGTATGGAAAATACTTTTTCTCACCGGGTTTCCGCTCACAACAGTTTTTCTTGCATCGAAATATTCTTTTGTTTCGGGAAATGATACAAAAATTTCTTTAGCAAATTGCCCAATTAACTGATTAGAAAGACCTGGATGTATTGTCTGCTCATGTACATATATGGGGATTCCCAGTATCCAGCCGCATATCGCGATAGGCAATCCAATATAACTACCAAAAGTAAGGATTAGATCAGGTTTTTCACTCCGCAATATACGAAATGCATTCATATAACCTTCCGGTATTTTAGCAAGATTTTTCAGTGAACGGATATTCAGTAGTCGTGTCATCCTTCCAGCTTTTAAGTCGATAAAACGTATACCTCGCTTATGAATTTCCTGATATTCAAGAGATATTTCTTTAGCAGAATTACTGGTATGCTTTCTTCCTACAAATATAATCTTATGCTCAGATTTTTTACCTGATTGTAGTTCATCAATGACAGCCAGAGCTGGTGTGATATGTCCTCCCGTAATAAGAAGTTTCATGAAGATATAATAGCATATTCCTAAAGTTAATTGGCAAATTTCGGTTCAGATAGTTCTACAGCCGGGTTTTCCGATGCTTTCTTTACCACATTATGTTCTTCTCCTACCGGTACTTCACATTCAAATGCATTAATTATTTTAGGATTAATATGAACACAATTTATAGCTCCAAATTGTGTAAGTAGATTTTGATTAATTTCTTCTGAAACATAACTTTTAAAAGTTATTTCCACCCGCCCTGGCACAATTTTGCGGGTCATTTGATATATCATTCGAGAACCGATGATAATTACCAATATTGAAATAAGAATAATAAAATATCGCGGATATACCAGAGGGCGTGGTGATAAAAAAGGCACTTCATTTTCTTTAGGAAGTTGATCTATATCCTGCTTAGTTTCCTCGGATAAAAAAAATGCTACACTCTCATTATTTTTTTGATTTATTCCGAAATCATAAA
>CAZQAU010000018.1:18893-41818 GCA_964591375.1 uncultured Gammaproteobacteria bacterium | reverse complement strand
ACGTTTCAGTTAATCCTTGATTATAAGAATCAAGCTGTGCAAAAAAATTATCTATTTGAATGGATGCACTATGAGATTTTTCATATAACAGAGTATTAGACTGTGTTAATGAATAACTACGCATGAAGGAAACCAAATACCACTGTGACACGGCAAATACGACAGCCAAAACAGCAAAACCCACAAATAATTTGGGTCCAATTTTGAGTTTAAAATTAAAGAATTTCATCCCTTCTTTCACTATACCTAAATTTAAGCCACATATACAACTGTTATCACTGGTTTAGTTTAATAGAAGACCTTAACTTTACTAAACTCTTACAGCTTTATAATGTTCTTTTGTATGCTCCGCGTTATATTAATAATTATTATTTTTTTAATACTATGAATCTTATTGATATTTTGATTGCTCTAATTCTTCCCCCGCTTGCAGTTTTTTTAAAAGTAGGACTTACTTTACATTTTTGGATCAATCTTATATTAACTATGCTGGGATGGCTCCCAGGTGTCTTACATGCACTGTGGGTTTTGTATAACTTTTAATCCATTCAAAGTATCATTACTATTTTATTACAGTATTCTGAAGTCTAATTTATGCATACATTATAAAATTTAATTATTAGTAGTTATATATGAGGTAATAAAAATATGGCAGATAAAGATTTGCTCGGTTTAAATAAGGCAGAACCTGATCATTCGCACGACGATGAAAAGGCAGGAAAAGATCTTCTGGGGTTTAACGCACCTAAAGACGAAAATGATATTTGGGGAAAAGACGACAAAGATAAAGAAGATAAATAAATAAAATTAATTGTCTCTTCTTTTAGTTACACGACGTGCAGCCTGCGTAAGGCCACGTTTTCTAATACGAAGGTTTATTGGTGTGACTTCCAATAGTTCATCGTCAGCAATAAAATCTAAACATTGTTCTAAGCTCAAAATTGTTGGAGGTTCGACTGATATAGAAACACCTTCTCCTGATGAACGATTGTTTGTAAGTTGTTTTGCCTTACATACATTTACTTCAATATCTTCTTCTCGAGATGATACGCCTACAACCATACCTTCATACACTTCCACACCATTTCCAATGAATAATGTTCCGCGTTCTTGAGCGTTAGACAATCCATAGGATAGAGCTGTACCAGGTTTGACTGCAATGAGTGCACCATTGCGAAGTTGTTCCATACGTGTGCCGCGTGGTTCATATCCTAAAAGATAAGTATTCATTACTGCTGTACCTCGAGTTTTTGTAAGTAATGAACTACGAATACCAATCAAATTTTGACTGGAAATCTTGTATATAATGCGAACATTATCATTATGATCTGTATCCATGTCAATTAGGGTACCTTTCCGTTTTCCCAGTTCTTCCGAAACAGTACCTAAATAATTTTTATGCATGGAAATGGTTACTTCTTCATAAGGCTCACATTCTTTTCCATCAATAGTTTTATAAATAACCTGCGGTTTTGATACTTCCATTTCAAATCCTTCTCTTCGCATCGTCTCGATAAGAACTGACAAATGTAGTTCTCCTCGACCGTTGACAATAAAATGCACACCTTCTGGATCTGGTTCTATTTTAAGACCTAAATTAGTTTCTTTTTCCTTTAATAATCTTTCTTTAATCTGGCGAGATGTAGTGAATTTACCTTCTTTTCCTGCCAAAGGACTGGTGTTTGGACCTATTGTAATCTTAATGGTTGGATCTTCTACTTTAATAGTAGGTAAACTTACAGGTGTACCGGGATCGGTTACGGTCTGACCAATATTCAGATCTGCAATACCAGCCAATGCTACGATATCACCGGAAACAATTTCATCAACTTCCATTCGACCTAATCCTTTACTTGTATATAGTTTGGATGCAGAATAGGTGCCAATTACTTTATTTTCATCAACGAGTGAAATTCTTCCACCTTTTTTTAAAGTACCTTGATTAACTTTTCCAATACAAAGTCTTCCTACATAATTATCATAATCCAGTGTCGAAATAAGCATCTGGAAAGGTTTTTCTTCATTAATATGACTGTTAGGAACTTCCTTTGCAATAGTTTCAAATAGTGGTGACAAATCCCCTTGCATATCTGAAGAATAAACTTCTGGTTTTTCATAGAAAGCTTTACCATCGCGGCCGACACCATACAATGTTGTAAAGTGGAGTGCTGCCTCATCGTGAGCCAATTCAAGGAATAATGTTTCTACTTCGTGTAACACTTCTTCAGCTCGGGCATCTTTTTTATCAATTTTGTTTATAAGAAGAATAATCTTTAATTTTGCTTCCAGCGCTTTTTTAAGTACAAATCGTGTTTGAGGAAGAGGTCCTTCTGCAGCGTCCACTAAAAGTAGCGCCCCACTGGCCATATTGAGAACTCGTTCTACTTCTGATCCGAAATCTGCGTGTCCAGGCGTATCAATAATATTAATCTTTTCATCTTTATAAAAAACAGAGGTGTTTTTCGCTAAAATAGTAATACCTTTTTCCCGTTCCAGATCATTTGAATCCATCAATAATTCCTGATTCATCTCCTTCTGGTTGTCGCGGAAGGTATGTGTTTGTTTCAATAAAGCATCAACGAGAGTCGTTTTCCCGTGATCTACGTGAGCAATAATGGCAATATTTCGAATATTCATACTATAAATAACTATCTCAAATGAAGTACTGATTATATCATATAAATATCACAGAAAGAAAGGGAAATGCAGTAAACAGCATACCTATCAATCTAGAACGATATTTGACTTTATATAGTATCTCACATTATACAGAATTTGCCAGCGATAATTCTTCCTCTAGTCGAGCAATGCTGGTGACATCTATTGAGTCTCCTTTTACTATCACTAATTTTTTTTCCGATAGTTCTCTCAGCAATCTATTTACTGTCTCACGGGATGTGTTAATTGAAGCAGCGATTACTTTCTGATTGAAAATATTCTCTATAGAAATACTGCCATTTACTGCCTTACCAAATCTTTTGGCAAGAAGTATAAGTCGGGAAATTAAGCGTGACTTAACATTTGAGAGTTCAAGATTGTTAAGTCGAAAAGAATAAAGATCAATATAAGAAACTAATATGCTTAGCATTTCTTTCTCTACTGCTGGCTGATTAATAAAGGTAAAAAATTCACTTTTAGGACGAATACCTACCTTAACTGTATCAAGTGCTTCATAAAACTTATTTATGGGATTATCTTTAAAAACCCATAAAAGTGAAATAATTTCTCCTCTTTTGTAGATACAGCTTATCTTTTCTTCACCCGATTCGGTAAAGGAATACTCTTTCACAAAACCATCCAGAATATAGAAAACTCCAGGGGGAATATTGTTAGGACTAATAATAATGTCTCCTTTTCGATAGTAGTTTTTGGTACCTTCTTCAAAGAAATGGCGAATTATTTTTTTCATAAAATCATTAACGATGATACATGTTTTTTGTTTGAATTGATGTGATCTTGCTCACATACCATAAGTGATTGATACTAATTAAACTATAGCAGTAGGCTAATAGCAGATAAAATTAAACTTTCGGTTGAGAACGACGGCGTTTGATCTTGGCTAATGAATACATGATTCGTTTATTGAGATCAATATTTTTTATTCGTGCAAATCTAAGTATTGATACAATTATGTCTCCCAGCTCCTGTTCATATGTCTCATCGTTTTGTGCAGCAATATTATGTGGTTTTCTGCCATGTTCTGCCAGATATGCACGTGACATCTCTCCTATCTCTTCAACTAAAGACAATATTAAAATCGAGCCATATTCGCTGGTTGCTTTCCATTCACCATCAATATCTTCAAGATACCGAAAATATCGGCCGAAAGGTGAAGGTTTACTGTTTTTTCTTTGTTTATAATCGCCTGCCATATCTTAGGGTATTGTACTATATAAAACCATATATTATATGAGATAATCGTAATATGACAAAAAGAAACATTGCAATAACTTTGGAATGTTTTGTGAAAAAAAATAATCAATATTTGATGCTTCATAGGCATCCTAGTAAAAAAATCATGCCAGATGTTTGGATGGCACCCGGAGGCCACCAGGAAGCAGGTGAAGGTCTTTTCGAATGTGCACGACGCGAGGTGCGGGAAGAAACTGGTTTAGAAATTAAAAATCTACATGTTAAAGCGATCGGTACCGCATATATCGGGGATCTGGATACAGAATTTCACTTCCATCTAGTAATGGCAGATTATGACCATGGTGATTTAAAACCTAATATTACAGATGGCCAATTCAAGTGGGTAACCCTGGATGAAATAAAAAAATTACCAAATCTGCTGGCAGAACTCCATGAAATAAGTGAGTATCTATTTGACGGTACAAAAAAAGTTATTTCCTATAAAGCTACCTATGACAAGGGCAACCATATGACCCAGTTTACTTTGGAGACAAGCTAATTACTCTATAATAATTAAATCTTCCATTTTCCCTGTTTTTAGATCAAAATAACCAATAGCAGAAATTTCTGATTCTGTATTTTCTCTCAGGCCGCTGTAATTAATCATTAAAGTAGGATTACTCACCCCGTAGATACCAGCTAATTTTCCTAATGCATTACCCTGGTTGGATACTATATTTTTTTCTTGGGACAAAGACGATAACATTACTTTTTCTCCATTTTCAATTTTATAAACAGAAGTGAATTTTTTTCCTCCATTACCATATCCCTCACAAAATCCGGACAATACAATATACCCTTGCAGCTGTTTTAATATATCTACCTGACAAGGAGCCTCTGTCTGATGAGTTGCTTGATCGCTACCTACGAAGACTAGTTTCTTTTGTAACTCAGAATGCACTAAATAATATGAATACATGCCGAATTTTTGAGCATCTTTTACTTCAACCAACCACGCAATACCGCCTGAAAAATACGATACTCCTGACCGGGCACTGGTAGTATAAACACGTGTTATATTCTCAGTATTTATTTCTTGTTGTAACTGCGGGTATTTCTTTAGCTGTACTTTTACAAAAGTCACTCGGTCACGCTCCCCTGTCATTTTCAGGTTTTCTTCTTCATTAATAGTTTTTTTGCCAGTTGATGAAGGAAGAACGATCGCTGGTGGTACTGTTTGAATAATCATCGGGGCTGTTTCATTTTTATATACATAAATAGCCATCAGGACGCCCAATGTCAAGATAAAAATCGCCAGTAATCCACACAACCGAGCATAATATTTCATATTCAGGATTATACCAGATACTAAATTCGTTTTTCCATGATTACTATCTCTTTATTCTTAAATACAAAGATATATCCTGTTTCTTTTGCTTTCCGCAATAATAATGGATATTCCACAGCAGATTTAATCATATATATATAACGAGCTTTAACAAAATTAAGGTCTATATCCTCTTTTTTTAATAAATATTCTTTGCGCTTTTGAAATGAGACTCCGGTATTTCGTAACATTTGTTCGTCGGAAAAATATGTCTGCTTGCTGGTAAAAGCCGCGATATAGGCAGTATCGGGCATCATAGGAACAGACAAAACCAATCCGTCTGACTTTTTCTTAAGAAATGATAAAGCTTCCAGTTCTGCATAAGAAATAGCCCTTTTTTTTGTTTTATACATTTCCTGTACTTTTTCAAGGGTATTTGGGATAGTAAGAAAAAAAATAACAATCAAAATTACTAAACGATACTTTTTATAAGATTTTGTTAATTCATAAATAAAGCGTGCTGTATAGATAGCCGATAAAAATGTGGCGTAATATAAAAATTGCATCGAATTCCACCACTGTTCTCCTCTTTGAACTAGAACCATACTTAAAAATGTCGTTACAACTACTGCTATCCAAGAAGCAATATCTATTTTGTTAGCACGTTTTTTAAATAAAAGCCATGTTAGAAATACCAATCCTAGTAATCTGGTACCAAAATGATGAAACAAAAAAAGTACGATACTAAAGCTTTCGATAGCAATTAGTCGAGGTGAAATACCATGTGCATATAAAGTTTGTCTGGCTAGAACTAAATCGGCCATACCATAAATATATGGATCTTCTATTACACCATGAACGGAAGCTAGTGGAGCCCAGGAAAATACTGCTTCATGTTGTAAAGAACGGGGAAACTCGTAAAACACAAGTAAAGCCAATATCAAAAACAAAGCATAAACAAGTAATGTAGCAACTGTTGTGGTGATGACATGAAAAAAATGAATTTTACTTTTACTCCATAATTGAAAACATTGTAATAATTCAAATACTCCCAGCATTATCATAAGAGTTATCCCCGCATAAAACTTAATTCCCATACAAATGAATAATAAAATTCCCAAAATAATATGATCACGAAATATAAGTTTTTTTTTCATCAAGACAATCATAACTCCCACAATGAGACAATATGAATACGCGACTGTCGGATATAATACAGTCGTACTTGCATGAGCCAAAGATGAAACACCATATCCAAATGCGCTTCCCTTCATAATAAGATTGGCAATAAAACTGAAAGTACCGGCAAAATATATAAAAAACAGCAAAATGCCGGTAAATAAAGGATTATCAGAAATTTTATTTCCGAGTTTTATACAAAGATATGTCATTAAACATGTATATAGAATCGGACTAATCCACCAATATAACAATAAATAAGGGATACCCATCGTTCCAAAAATAAAAATCATCCAATCAAACAGATAGTGATATCCTTGCAGAGAATAGCCGGAGAATATTGGCATACGATAAGGAAATTGTTTAAACGAAGAAGCAGAAATACCCACATGCCATAAGGCATCATGAAAATATGTATCTACCATGCTTAAACCACACGTATTATCTGCACACTCAAAGAGATAATTTGGATAAATTAACAGTATTGTATTCAATAAAGCAAGTGACACCAATAAGATTCCTACTTTCTTAGTATATATATCGTTTGTAATATATCGAATTACTCGTTGCATACAGGCATTATAGCAGTCTACAGACGTCTCAGACAAAGTCTGTTGTAGATTATACGCGATTGCATAATCATTACTCACCAGTATAAAATACTATATGCCAACAGAATATAATACATTGACTCCAGATGAAGAAGAAGTAATTCTCCATAAAGCAACAGAAGCGCCCTATACAGGCGAGTATGACACATTATTCGATGAAGGAACATATATTTGCCGCCGCTGTAACGCAGCGTTATATAATTCAAAAAGTAAATTCCATTCGGGATGCGGCTGGCCAAGTTTTGATGAAGAAATACCCGGTGCTGTAACTCACATACCAGATGCCGATGGTAGTCGGACCGAAATAATTTGTACGAAGTGTGGTGGACATTTAGGTCATGTTTTTACAGGTGAAGGTTACACACCTAAAAACACTCGTCATTGTGTAAATTCTATTTCTATAAAATTTATCCCCTCAAAGAAATGATGCAAAAACATGAAACAGCAGTGTTAGGAGGAGGGTGTTTTTGGTGCACAGAAGCCATATTTCTTAAGCTAAAAGGTGTTATATCCGTAAAACCTGGCTACGCGGGTGGAAAAGTCATCAATCCAACTTATGATCAAGTATCCCAAGGAGACACAGGGCATGCAGAAGTTATAGAAATAGTCTTTGATCCCACCATCATACCATATGAAACTCTGCTTGATATATTCTGGCATACTCACGATCCCTGCAGTCTCAATAAGCAAGGGGCAGATACAGGAACGCAGTACAGATCGATTATTTTATATACAACTTCCGAACAAAAGAAGATTGCAGAAGAATCTTTACAGACTATCAGTAACTCGGGAGAATTTAATAAACCGATAGTTACCGAGATACAAGAACTAGATAAATTTTATAATGCTGAGACATATCATCAAAATTATTTCGCAGTTAACCCACAACAGCCTTACTGCCAAATAGTCATTGCTCCTAAAATAGCTCACTTTCTTGAAAAATATTCATCTCAACTTAAAGACTGATTACTTTCTTGAGAAAAATATTGCTGTAGATATAGAATAGACATGCCTAAAAAGAAACCACTTACTGCATATAATAAATCTGGTGTGCTGCCATTCCAGTATGTGCCTAAAGCATCAAGAATTGAGTACATAATATCACCAATAACTTGAATTAATAGCCCTACTACAAGATATAAAACACCTATATTCCACTTTTCTTGATTATTAAAAATTACAAATGCTAATGCAAATAAGAATGCATCACAGATCGGATACATAAAATTTATGAAAACTTCAAGCAGAGAACCTGATGTGAGTTCCTGCCAAGTCAATAAAAAGGCTCCCAGTATATAAATCAAAAAAATAGCTAAAAATGGAGTAATTACTCGCGAAGCAGTAATAGTTATTTTCATTTTTTTGAGTAAATACCAACATGCTAAACCCGTAAATAGATTGAATGCAAAAAATAAAATGTCTGCTGCCGAAGGATAAGGCATCTCAATACTTAAAACTGAATTATAATACAACCATGAGAAAGCTCCCAACGCCCATACTAGTTGGCCTATACCAAAATACAAAAAAATTTTACTCGTAATGGAATCATTATTTCTTTGTAAAAAAAAATGTAATGCAGGTATCATTCCGGCAAGATATAATATGCCCAAACCACTATTATAAGAATAATTTAGAAAACTTTGTTTTTGAGATACTATCGTAAGATATAACGTCCAAGCAGACATAATAACGAGTAGCAGGAACAAAAATTTTTTATATAACCCCACTGAAAATATACTCCGCATATATCTATTACATCATAGTCAAAACTAAATTATCAAGTAGAATTGATAAAAATATGGATCTTATAAAAATAATATATAAACCTCCCTATTGCACACCACTACAAGCAATCGATTTATTTCGCAAGAAGTATCCCAAATATAAATCTGCAGTACTTGGTTACGCAGGCCGACTAGATCCGTTGGCAGAAGGATTACTACTGATTTTAATAAATGAAGAAAACAAATTGAGAAAAAAATATGAACTCTTACCAAAGATATATACATGCGATGCGCTCTTTGGATTTACTACTGATACATATGATTATATGGGCATCATAAATAAACAAATTCAGGAATCAAAAAAAAACATCCTGCCCATGATATTGGAAATAGTCCCCACCCTAATCGGCAGACAAGAACAAAAATATCCGATATTTTCATCTGCCAGATTTGAAGGAAAACCACTATATTATTGGGCACGCCAAAATCGAATAGATATCCCAATTCCTAAGAAGAAGATAGAAATTTACGACATTAATCTTTTGAAAAGTGACTTTATAAAACTCTCAATGTTTTCTCAGTTTGCAATAGATGGAATATCTCAGGTTATTGGCAATTTTAGACAGGATTCAATAATTCAACAATGGAAAAAGCATCTTCAAAATGATCAATCTCTTTTTACAGTAAAGTTAAAGATACAGTGTTCAAGCGGTACATATGTTCGAGGAATAGTGCACGATCTGGGCTCTAAAATCGGTACAGGAGCTATAGCATATAATATTAAAAGAACACATATTGGTGAATTTTCAGACGCAAACGCCTTTCCTATTGTATAACAATACTTGCCTTTAATTTACCAAAACCTTACTTCATTCCTCTTCTGTTTTTACGTTAGAAAGTTATTATAGAGAAATATAATGGAAAGGAGGTTAATAATATGAACAAATCAATTCAGAAAAGCCGTCGGGGATTTGCATCTATGCCTGAAGATAAAGTATCAGCGATTGGTCAAAAAGGCGGACGAGCATCTCCGACAAAATTTGAGGCTGGTGATCCACGCACCATTCGTGCAGCTCACAAAGGAGGCGAAGCACGGGCACAGGCTGAAGATGTTAAAAGCGGCAGGTTAGGTAAAATGGGAGCTCACGCACGGTGGCATAAAAGTTAACAATACTATGCAAAGAACAAAGCTATAAAAGGCAGCTTAAAAAGGCTGCCTTTTTAAATTCCGAAAATTTTTTTTACTATTTTGTAGAAACTTCCTTTATAACGATGATAATTACGAAGCAACATTAAATAAATTTTATGATTACCGTATGGAAGAATTTTCCATGAAAATTCTTCCATATTTTTCTGTTTTATTAACGAAAAAATTATGTACTCTTTTTTTTTCTGAGCGAATTCTGCAGCTTTTTTTTCGTCATCAAACATTTGAGAATGAATCTCATAAATATTGTCTTCTATCCATACTACCTTAATGGTTCCTTTCTCATACGTCGGCGTACTCATTTTATTATTCTATAGTATTAAATTCATTTTTCCAAAAACGTCGTGCGGAATTTAAAGAATGCGTACCAAATTTAGAACCTTCTGCGAGCATTTCTTCCATTTCATATTCAGATAATAATCTGACTTGTTCCACCTCTTCTTGTTCTATAGTGATAGGCTCACCATTATATTTTCCCATAAACCAATATGTGAAATGCGTTTCATTATTAAATTTATGGAGTTCTTTTTCAATAAATTGAAGTGGAATAGTTAAATCTAATTCCTCTCTCAGTTCTCTTCTTGCACCTTCTTCAATGGATAAGCCTGAAGGAATATGACCTTCACAGCTAATAGACCATTCAAGTGGGCTTACCACTTTTTTACGGCTACGTTGCTGAAAGACTATTCGATTATGATCATCATATAAAATAATCGCCACTTCACGATGATATAAATTTGGATTCGCGTTGGCTTCTCCTTTTGTAGTCTGCCCTATTACCTCATCTCGTTCATTAACAAGGTCAATTATTTCGTCCGGTGTATTTGTCTTATCGATCGTCATGAAGAAATTATAGCACGGCTATCATTCCTAATGATGTAAACTATATGTATGAAAAGTAGACTATATACCCTCGTTACAGGACTTATATTTGTTGCGCTTTTTTTTATTTTTACCTTTTTAGTAAGGAGCGATAACCTCAGAGCATTTGATTTTAACATGACGGTCAAAATACAAGATCATATTCCTCAAAGAGGGTATCGTTATTTGGAATTAATTGGTGAATTTCCTCGTTTCGAAATCATCACCGGTCTTATTATATTGTTTCTTATAATGCTACGCCAATGGTGGCAGATGATTATTGTAATGGGCACTTATGTTGGAGCCCATTTGCTTGAACTCATAGGTAAACTCATTCTGTCGCAACCTCCACCTCCGTTTATGTTTTACAAATTACAGAATCAGAATAATGTATGGTTTCCCGCTAATTATGTAGCCGAAGGTAATTCATATCCATCAGGTCATAGTCTGCGCGCATTCTTTTTTGCAGTTCTTATCTGTATGTTTATCGCATGCATAAAAAAATTTCCTTTATTTATTAAGATAGGGATTATGGGAATAGTGTTGTTGGCTGCGGGTCTCGTTGCTCTGGCAAAAGTTGCCATGGGACAACACTGGACAACCGATGTTATAGCTGGTTGTTTACTGGGTATTGGAACAGCGTTAATATCAGTGGCATTTATGAATCTTTCAGTAAAAAATAAATTTTTTAAAAAGATTTGGACTGCGGCTGCCACTGAGACACAGAAAGATTAACATTATTTTCTTTAAATATTACACCTTCCTCCTGTAACATTTTCTTTTTTGTTATAACACCATTTCCTGCAGAATAACCAGTTAAACTACCGTTTGCCGCCACGACTCGATGGCAGGGAGTATGAGGTGCATTCGGATTTGTCCTCATACACATTCCAACAGCTCGGGCTGCATTTTTATTACCCGCAAGCGCGGCGATCTGTCCATAGGTTGCTACTTTTCCGCGCGGTATTTTATTTGTTATTGCATAAACTCTATCTCGAAAAGACATATTCATTTATGTATTTATAAAATTAATTTGACTTAATTACATGCTGATGATTTCTAATGTGCTCTATACAATAACATAACGATGGCACACATTTACTACAATACCGAATCTGCATACGAGGATTATCGACTTCATTATCACCACACACAGCACACACATGATATGCTTTTCGTTTGACTACGGAGATAGAAGATATGGGTAAATGAGTTAATCGTGAACGCAATTCTAATAGCACATCTTTACCAAAAAAAATCAAAAAATTACTTACTGAAAAAAACGTCAATACTTTTGTAGAAATAGGACCAAACAGAAAAGAGCCAGTAATACCAACCCAGGCGATCAAGGCTAACCACTTAACTTTCACCGGTAATATAAAAAAAATCAAAAGCTGAAAATCGGGAAACAAATATGCAAACGCAAGAAACAAAGAGCTATACATATATCCATTTGTTATAGAAAAAAAAGGGAAAATTATTGACGCTATAATACTTCCCATGTAAGATATGAACAAATACGCAAAAAAACGAAATGATCCCCAACGACGTTCTAGAACACTTCCATAAAGATAAAATATATACCAAACGAAAACCGCAAAGAAGAGATCTCTGGATATCGGATAGAATAAAAAAGTTATTAACCTCCACCATTGTCCCTGAATTAAAGCACTCCCCTCCAACGCAAATGTACTACTATATTCAGGTCGAAACTGAATCAGTATAAATGATAGTATCTGTCCGCCAATCAAATAGTAAGTAAGATTCTCATTACCCAATGTATCAAATTTCTTCTCAAGTGTTTTAAGTATATGCTTCATGTATGTAATTATAGCAACACACTTGCTGCTGATATTATAAATAAGAATAAAAGCAGATCATCTGGTTACCGTTATGCTAACACCCAACTCGGCTGCGGGAGCGGTGATAGTAAGTCTACTATCGGAAGCACTCCGATAAATAGAATAATTCGTATTGTATGAAGCCGTACAGTTGGTAACATTGCTTCCATTATTCGTTAATGGATCAACCGGTAAAGCAGCCAGATATGTAGTAACTAATGCCGAACAGATATTAACTTGTCCTGATCCATTTCCAATAACCGCGGATGTTGTGGTAATCCCAGCCGGAAGTGAGCCTCTATTCTCTACTTGATACTGGTTTATGGCATCGAGAATTGCTTTTATATCATTTTTTCGTTTAGTGTTGTTCGCGAGGGCAAACTGTCGGGCAGGATTAATAGCTAATAGAGTAATACCCAGTAACACTGCTAGTATTCCGATGACAACTAACAACTCAACCAGAGTAAAACCATGTTTAAACATATGAATAAACATAGTGGATTATAAACGACAAGTCAAATCAACTAACCTGTCATATTGACATAAATCACTGTCTTAAAATAAGTTTTTTTATATAGTGGACACAGAAAGGGGATGATGTATATATGACTATATATATTCTTTTTTTTACAGGATTATTAGCCGGAATTATTATGTCAAAACTACAAAAAGGTAAGAATGTAGATCCGGTAACTGATGCTATTTTTGGTATGATTGGCGCATTAATTTGCGGAACCATCATTGCACAATTCATTACCCTCAGTATCGGTGTAATTATTTTAGGAGTTATTGGCGCTATTGTTTTCGTCGAAATAGGTCGTGTAATTCCTGAACCTTTTTGAAAATCTGCAATCTAACTAGTTAAAAAATGACATTCAAAATTATTGTTAGTAGTATGGATAAAATAATACTAATAATAATTGATGGCCAAAATAAAAATTTAATTCCGATAAAACCTTTTTTCATATAAAAAGGATAGAATCAATTTATAAGAAAAATATACTAAACAAGTAAGATTACGGAAAAATATGCAGGCGTCTATGATGTATAAACGCCTGCCTAACCTTGAATTAAACCTACGTTACTACGTTAACCGCAGACTGCCACTCCCTTCTAGAATTCCAACCCATTCTTGTGCTGACAGTTCCTCGATAATGGCTTTAGAAACATTTAATGTAACGATCTCTTTGCCCAATATCCGATCGGAAACATTGAGATTTTTCCCTTTAAGCCAGTCAAGAATGACTATATCAATAGAACGATTGGTTCGCAGAAATATGTGGTAAGTCTGCCTATTTTTTAACAGTTGAGTACTTAATACAGCATCAATCTTTTGATAGTTCATTTTCATTCCTCTTACTCTCTTACTCCGAAACTCAAGGTCTAGATTGGTATAAAAACGTCTTATCTGAATAGTTTTCAGAAGATATTTTTATAAATGTAGTATATCAGATCTGATTATTTATAAAGTCTGATAACTGATATATATTGCGATTGACAACTGTACAAATGTACAATAAAATGAGGTTATTATACATTTGTACAATAAATATGATAAACGAACAACTGCTCGATAAAGTCAAAAAATTTTATCATCGTTATAAACGCTTACCGACTTTCCGTGAAATGGCTCGTATGTTTGGTTTTGCATCACCAAACGCAGTCGCATATATTGTCCGTAAATGGATCGATGAAGGTGTTCTCTATATGGAAGATCGCAAATTAATTCCCGGAGACGAATTTTTTCGTCTTCCACTTCTGGGAGTAATTAAGGCCGGCTCCCCCACTGATGATCCGGTATATGAAACAGAATCGGTCTCACTGGATAATTATCTGGTAGGAAATCCTGGATATACATATCTTTTGAAAGTATCTGGTGATTCTATGATTAATGCAGGGTTACAACCAGGTGACCTTGTAATCTTAGATAAAAAACGCGAACCAAAAACCGGTGATATTATAGCAGCCTTTGTCGATAATGAATGGACTCTCAAATTTTTTAAAAAAGATAACAACACTGTATATCTGGAACCCGCCAACCCGAAATATCAGCCTATATACCCTCAACAGAATCTCGAAGTAGGAGGAGTAGTCGTCAGCTCTATTCGAAAATACTATTAATTTTTTTTCAACTACAGTTGACATATTGCGAATGATTTGCAATAATAAGTTATTCTGTAGCATATGAAAATACTGGAAGAACTGAAAAATAAAGGGTATCGTATAACAAAACCGCGAGAGGAACTACTGAAAATCCTAGATAAATACCCCTTAACGGTACAGGAAATGGATAAGGAACTCAATAAAAAGAACATACATATAGATCTTGCGTCAATTTACCGATCGCTTGAATTATTTGTGAATATGGGCATTGTCCATGTAATCGAACTCGGAGAAGATAAAAAAAGATATGAATTAGTTAACGACAAAAACCATCACCATCATCTTGTTTGTAATCGATGCGGTACGATTGAGGATATAGAAATCAATGAAAAAAATCTTTTACAAGAAGTACAAAAAAAAACATCATTTAAGATAGACCATCATCATTTAGAATTTTTTGGCATATGTATAAACTGCCATAATAAATAATGAAAAATAATATTTTGAGAAACTTATTACTATTTGCTGGCATCTGTCTGGGAATCTTTTTAATTAGTGTATTACTAGGTAAGAATAATACTGTATCAAAAAAAGATAAAAAATTACAAGTAACAGCTTCATTTTATCCACTATATTTTTTTTCAACTCAGATCGCCGGAGAATACGCAGATGTATATAACATTACTCCTGCTGGTGCTGAACCACATGATTACGAACCAACGGCACGTGACATGGCACTGATTGAAAAAGCTGATCTTGTAATCGTAAATGGCGCGAAATTTGAGTCTTGGGCTGAAAGATTAAAGGACACTTTAAAAAACAAACTAATCATTACGGGAGAAAAATTAGCTGACCAGCAGTTGGTCGAAGACAGCCATTCTCGACCCGATCCGCATGTTTGGCTTTCTCCTATTCTTGCAAAAGAAATAATAAATATAATCTCAAAAGGTCTCATTCAGGCTGATCCACAAAACCAAATACAGTATGAAAAAAATACACAGATCTTACTTTCCCAAATGGAAAATCTTCATAGCACTTACGTAAAAGGTCTTAGTATCTGTAACAAAAATGTCTTTGTAACATCTCATGCGGCGTTTGCATATTTAGCGACCACCTATAATCTGCAGCAAATTTCTATTTCCGGAATAAGCCCTGAGGAGGAACCTTCAACAAAACAATTAGCTCAAACCGCTGATCTTATAAAATCAAAACATATAAAATATATTTTTTTTGAAAGTTTAGTTAGCCCCAAACTTTCTCAAACTCTTGCTCAGGAAATCAATGCTCAAACACTTACTCTTGATCCTATTGAAGGGATACCGGAAAAACAAATGCAATTGGGAGAAAATTATTTTACCATTATGAAAACTAACCTTACTAATTTACGCACCGCACTCGAATGCAAGTAGATCATACTAAAAATATTATAGAGCTCAAAGATGTATCATTTAGCTATAGCAAAGAGCTGGTTCTTGAACATGTGAATTTAAACATTCATCAGGGTGATTACCTTGGCATAATTGGACCCAATGGTGGTGGAAAAACAACACTTCTTAAAATTATGCTTGGTCTATTAAAACCAACATCAGGTTCCGTACATTTATTCGGTAAAGAACTCTCCACTTTTAATGAATGGTCTAAAATCGGGTATGTCCCTCAAAAAGCGGCCAGTTTTGACAGTAAATTCCCCGCTACCGTATACGAAGTTGTTTCTATGGGACGTTATGGGAAAAAGGGGCTTTTCAATTCGCTTAATACACATGATAACGCACTTATTAATCATGCACTCAAGCAAGTTGAAATGGATGAATATAAAAATCGTATAATTGGAGATCTCTCAGGAGGACAGCAACAACGTGTTTTCATCGCCCGTGCACTTGCTAACGAACCTCAAGTAATCTTTCTGGATGAACCAACTGTAGGAGTAGACATAAATACGCAGGAAGCATTTTATAAACTGTTAAAGAAACTTAACTTAGAACTAAATATAACCTTAATTTTAATTTCTCATGACGTCGATGTTGTTGCTCATGAAGTCACAGAACTTGCATGTGTCAATAAAACATTACTATATGAAAGTAAGCCACCAGATTTTTTTAAAAACGGCGGACTTGAAAAAATATATGGTAACCAAGTTAAACTAGTTTTACATAATCATTAAATGTTTGAAATATTTCAGTACGGATTTATACTACGGGGACTGGAAGCGGGCATTCTGATTGCTATTATTGCTCCTTTCATCGGTATGTTTTTGGTGCTACGCCGATACTCTCTTATTGCCGATACTCTTTCGCATGTCTCGCTTGCAGGTGTGGCGATTGGACTTTTATTTAACATAAATCCTATATTAACAGCTATTGGGGCTTCTGTTATTTCATCATTCCTTATTGAACGTCTGAGAATCTCAAAGGCTGTCTATGGTGAATCGGCATTAGCTATTTTTCTATCCGGGAGCTTAGCATTAGCTATTGTTCTTATTAGTCTGGCGCACGGATTTAGTGCAGATCTCTTTAGCTATTTATTTGGTTCTATTGTAACCGTCAAACAATCTGATGTTTATATAATTGCTATCTTAGGATTTATCGTTATCACACTTCTAGTCGCGTTCTATAAAGAACTTGTGTATGTGACTTTTGATGAAGAAGCCGCTCGTGTAAGTGGCATTCCTACAAAATTTATCAATATCTTACTCATCACCCTCACTGCTTTGACCGTTTCATTAGCTATTCCTATAATTGGAATTTTATTAATTTCTGCTCTGATTGTAGTACCTGTTGTAACTGCTCTACAGTTTAAAACGAGCTTTAAAAAAACTATTATTATTGCCGAAATTATATCCATCTGCTCTGTTTTCTCAGGCATAATTACTGCCTACTATCTTGATCTATCGACCGGAGGCACCATTGTACTGATAACAATTGCTATCTTTACATTGGTCATGCTTACTAAATATAGATCTGCATAATTTATTTTGATACGATATACTGAAAATATGGAGACACTTCGTACAGTTATTCTTCTTGTAGGATGGCCTATTCTTATAGGTGGTAGTATTTACTTATATTCCCGTAGCTACAAATTTTATCTGGCTGTGCAAAAAAACGCCTGGGGTAGATTGGTGCTGGCGATGGTTACAGGCTGGCTGCTTACCATGTATAGTCTCGGACTTGTCTCAAGTGCTTTTATGTATGTTAATCCACAGGAAGGTACCCCGATTGTACTACCTATTTTTGGATTGTGGTTTATCACAATGATTATGATTAATCGATCGGTACTGCGGTGGAATGATAAAGCTGTTGAACTTAATGAATTCAATCTCCAACTGAAATCATTGGTCGATAAAAAAACAGCTCAGCTTTCTCAAGAAAAAGAGATGGCCGAAGCCGAACGTAATAAACTAAAAGTTGTTATCGCCAGTATTACCGATGGTGTTCTAGCTATTGATTTGGATCATAAAATTATATTAGGTAACGAAGCCGTCAGCGAAATAACCGGTTATAAAATAGAAGAACTTATTGGTAGCACTATTCTCAATAAAATATCATTTTCCGAAAACGGCCGCGTGCTTGGTAAGGAAGAAATATGTCCAATTCGGACCGATGGCTTTGAAGGTTCTTTGGTTCATAAAGAAAATGTAAAACTGCATGGCAAAGACAGTGAAAAATACGTTACATTAACAGTAAGTCAGATTAAAGAAAGCCTGTCTGCAAAACTCGGGTGTATTATGGTTCTGCATGATACGACGAAAGACCAACAACTTGAAGAAATGAAAATAGACTTTGTCTCAATGGCAGCTCATGAACTGCGTACCCCACTTACTTCAATACGCGGATATATTTCACTCCTTAAAGAAGAGTTCGCCCCGATCATTGATAAAGAGGGACAAGAGTATATTAACCGATTAGACATCAGCAGCGAAAACTTAGGCCGACTGATCGATAATTTGCTAAATGTCTCTCGTATAGAACGCAATTCGTTTAAAGTTGAAATGGAACCGATCGATATTTTACCCATTATGAAAACTGCCGTTTCTGGAATTGCACAACAGGCTAAATCGAAAAATCAACAGTTAATCTTCGAAGAACCGCCCATTCCCTTATCTACGGTAATGGCTGATGGATTTCGTATCGGACAGGTGATGACAAATTTACTAGCAAACGCAGTCAATTATACTCAGGAAGGCGGACAGATAAAAGTTACTATCGTACAAAAACACAAATTGATTCATATAACTGTAAGCGATACAGGACAAGGGATTCCCAAAGATGCGTTACCCAGATTATTCACTAAATTTTTCCGAATCTCCGGCATTCTGGAACAGGGATCAAAAGGAAATGGTTTAGGACTATACATTACAAAATCAATTATAGATATGCATAAAGGCCACATTACAGTTGAAAGCGAACTGGGTAAAGGATCTACCTTCCACTTTACACTACCTACAGCTACACAAGAAGAGATCGAGAAACATAAGCAGCAAATACAACCCATTGATCCGGAAAGTAAATTCCACCATAATTTGATATTTAATAAAGATCGCCTAAACATCAAAAAAAACTAGAAATCGCACCCAGATAACATACCAGAATTATATCCTTTATTAAATGCTTGTACCCGTGCCTCAGATGATCCGTGTGTCCAGTTCTCGGGATTAACATAACCATTTACTTTCTCCTGAATCCGGTCATCTCCGACCGCAGCCGCGGCATCCATCGCCTCATGAATTTCACCGGGTAAAAACACCCCCTGATCTTTAATAGAGTTAGCCCATAGGCCCGCAAAACAATCTGCTTGTAACTCAGTATCTATAGATGTTCCTTTGTCCATAATCCCTAGCTCATTCTGAGCATGGTGTCCAGCTTCATGAGCGATAACATAAGCTTCAGCAACATCGCCTCCTTGTGCACCAAACCGTTTAGTTAATTCATCAAAAAATGTTTCATCGAGATAGATTGTTTTATCTATAGAACAATAATGTGGGCCGACATCGGATGTTGCGATACCACAGCCCGATTGCGTTGCTGTTCTAAATAAGACAAGTTTCGGTGAAGAATATGTTTTTCGTTGTTGGGAAAAAATAGACTTCCATAAATCATTCGTAGATCCCAAAACGATTGAAGAAAATTCTTCGTAAGAATCATTACCATCATATGTCTTGTCAACTACCTGTCGATTTTCAACAGAAACCTGACTCATTTGATTTAATACATCAAGCGCACTACCACCTGTTAAATAATTGACAGCCAGTAAAACAAGCACACCAGTCAGACTAATTCCTCCCAAAGCCGCCGGTCGAAATCCGCGTCTGTCTTCAACATCACCCCGACTACTAATTCTTCCCCAATTAGCCATAATAATTATGAATCTATAAATAATAAGCAACTCTATTATCTGAAGTTTATACTATATGAAGAAAATAATTTGGTAACAATTTAGTAAGATATAAATTTAAAAAAATTCACACTATAAGGTGCCTCGTGGATATCGTAGTATCGATATCCACGAGACTCGGTATTATTTGTCTTTTTTACTCTCCTTTTTAACAGACATTCCTTTCAGTGCGATCAGGATGATTGGCCAAAACAAAGAAAGGAACAAACAAAGTACCGGTTTGGTTAGCATACCCAATGGGATCAGTCGCGGATCATCAATCTCTATAGTACTTTTCGAAAATAGCACATATGAGATGATCACACCCACAACATAAATCCATAGGGTGATAGTAAAGAACGTCATGTGAATTATCCTTTCTACATGACATCATGATAGACTCTAGCACGCAATTTGCTTATGTCTATCAGTAAAAAGAATTATATCAAATTAATCTGATTGAATTATTTACTTTCCCAAGGAGTCATGAGTTGAAAATAGTTACCATCCGGATCAGCAAAAGTAGCAATCCATGCGCCCTGCATTTCATAAGGTTCCTTAATGACAGCCGCACCTTTTACGGCTTTGATGCGAGCAAATTCTTCTTTAACTTCTTTTGTTTCGAGATTAAACATAATTCGGCCTGGTTCTTTTGTTTTGCCGATCATTTCTGAATGTTCTCCGACACCAAAGAAACAACTGCCTACCTGCCAACCAGCCCAGTTACCATCTGCCATATCCGGTTTTTTATTAAAAACCTGTTCATAAAATTCTGCGAGTTTTTTTGGTTGCATACTGCCAACCATAAGTGAATTAAGATTTAACATATACATATAGTATATATTAGTGAATAATTTTGAGTGTAAGATTTTGGTAAACGATAATAAAATTGAATTGACATCAAAATTTTTACAGATAGGATATCTATATTATTAACTTTACGGTATACTAAAGCCATGGAAAAACCTGTCTGGGACAGTAAATCTTTAGGAAATTTTGATAATGTTTTTGATTGTTATATTGCTGAAGCTCTCCTGGCTGAAGGACGCTCTGTCTCTTCAAAAGAAGAAACTCTGATATTTTATAACGTATCGACTCTTGAAGAATTAATGCATAAGCAAAAAGAAAAATTAGATCAACATTCTAAGCTTAAAGAATTATTTTATGATGTCGAACTGCCGGTAGCATCAATTCTCTGGCACATGGAACAGCGAGGAATATTACTGGACACAAAAAAATTATCCACTATCGGAACACATATTGATGAATTACTAGCTAAAGCTCAAGTAGAAATCAACAAAGAAACACAAGGTATTGTTAATCTCAATTCTCCCATTCAACTTGGCCAGTTTCTTGCAGAAAAAATGATGGTTCCGTTAAGCAAAACCAAAACCGGTAAATATGCTACTAATGAAGCCGAACTTTCTAAATTTAAAAGTCAGTTTCCTATAATAGCCAATATTCTGACATACCGAGAACTCAGTAAACTGCGTTCAACATACGTGGATAGTTTAATTTCAAAAGTAGATGAAAATAATAGAGTTCATACGACCTATGCTCAGGTTGTAGTGGCCACTGGGCGTCTTTCTTCTTCCAATCCGAACCTCCAGAATATTCCTGTGACATCGCCACTTGGGCAAGAAATTAAGGCCTGTTTTACTGCAACACCAGGCTATTCGTTAGTATCGTTTGATTATTCACAGCAAGAACTAAGAATCCTCGCACATCTGGCTGGTGAGCAGGCACTCATTGATGCTTTTCATAATAATCAGGATGTACACACACTTACTGCAGCCAGATTGTTTAATGTGTCATATAAAGATGTTTCCAAACAACAACGAGCTGTTGGAAAGACTATCAACTTTGGCATTATCTACGGCATGAGCAGTTATGGCATGAGTGCCGGATTGAATATACCTCAAGCAGATGCAGAACAATTTATTCAACAGTTTTATGTCTCTTATCCCAGTATCAAAAAATATTATGACACATTTTTAGCCGATGCTAAAAAAAATGGCGTAGTGGAGACAATACTGGGAAGAAAACGCTATGTTTTTGATGATCCTAAGCGCAGATTTATAGATAATGCTACCCGACGTGTCCTGATGAATTATCCGATCCAAGGTTCGGCTGCGGATCTTATGAAAAAAGCAATGGTAAATATTCAGAATACTATACTTAAAAATAAATCTGATGTGTTTTTATTATTACAGATCCATGATGATTTAGTATTTGAGATATCAGACACTGATATTTCTCGATTTAATGCTATTGTGGCCGATATTAAAAAAGCACTTTGTACTGCTTATCCCCTTTCTGTACCAGTAGCCGTAGATGTTAAAATCGGAAAATGCTGGGGTGTGTGGAAATAACCCACGGCAATCTAGCCGTGGGTAAATAAATTTTTTCATTTCCAAAAATAAAGCTAGCTTTTGGGTGCTTTATCTTGGTGTTTCTTACAATATCCGTTGGACAAAGGTGGCCTTGGACAATCTCTATACTTACATGTCCCTGTTGTAATTAGGACAGGATGATTTTTAAAATTTCGTCTCAACTGCCTCCAATGCTTGCTGCAGTACCCGTCAGTCTTAACTGGTTCATTACATCCGTCAATCTTGCAACCTTTTTCCATACCAACCTCCTCTAATACAATAAGACACAATGAATACCATATTATACATATTTAATACACATTAAACAACGGTGTGCGATATATCACTTTCCCACCATTTAAGACAGTGTATAGTATAAATAGAAACAAAAAAGAACCTTTATAACTTCACCGTGAAATACCATTAAAAAGCCGCGTCAGGTGCGGTGGAACCAGAGCTGAATCTCAATGTATGACAG
>CAZQAU010000018.1:17356-18793 GCA_964591375.1 uncultured Gammaproteobacteria bacterium | reverse complement strand
TTAAAAAGCCGCGTCAGGTGCGGTGGAACCAGAGCTGAATCTCAATGTATGACAGGTCATGCGATTGGATGTAGATTTTATCTTAGTATGTTCTCTCATGTTCGGAGATTACGAGCTTTCCCACTGCACCTGAGGCGGTTTTTTTTGTAAAAATTAATCTGATTTAATCATAAAAATTTTATTTTTTGATTTTTCACCAGAGACAAGAATTACAGCAGATTTTTTTATTTTAAAAAAATTTACCAAGGCCTCAACCACCGCTTTGTTTGCCTTTCCTTCCAATGGAGGTTCCTTGACATATACATGCAAAGTTCCAAACATATCTTTCTCTATACGTGGTTTTTTAGAGTTAGGATGAGCTCTTACAATGACTTTCATAGATTTACATTCGATTATAACAAAGTGAATTTTTGTTGACTTTAATCTACAAATAAGATATGATCTGGGCATGACAGAAAATAATTCTAATACATCTGAAAAAAAACAACCTTCACTGTTTGCCCGTTTACGAAATAGCCATACATTTCGATTATGGTTTATTGGAAGCTTACTCGTAATAATTGCTGTTTTATTTTACTTTTTTAAGCAACTGCGTATCTGGCTTGCAATTATTTTTGTATTACTACTTACTGCGTTTGGCATGGAAGCGACAAAAAAAGATTATGATGTTCAGAAACTAATAAAAACAAAATCATTTCAACAATCAGAAGTTTCCCGGGACGAAAAAGGTAATATTCTTTTTGATAAACTCGGTAATATCGTAACTGATCCTACTCAGGGTAAAGAAGCTGATGATTATAACTGTGCCGACTTTAACACACAGCCTGAGGCTCAGGCATTTTTTGAAAAAGTTGGAGGAACAGATCATGATTTAAATAGATTAGATGGGGATAAAGATGGTAATGCGTGTGAAAGCCTGCGAAAGACCAAAAAAAATGATTAATCTAACCACTATTTTGACAATGAATCGTTGCTGGAAATGTATTGATGTGAAAGCATTTTATAATACTTAGAATTCTGAGCCAAAATTGTGGCATATAACCCTATAATTCCCGTTACTGTAAAAACTAATGCAATTCCTCGATCAGGGCCTGTTCCAAACCACCTACCAATCAGATGAACTCCCGCTCCCTTTGTCATAAAAGGAATAAAAAAGAACTGAGTCAGTGGCCCAATCAAAAAGGCTGTCAATGGTGCAGCTGCCTGTTCAACACTTTGCGCAAATCCGAATACTCGACCCTGTCTTTCAGCCGGAACTACTTTTTGAATAATCGTTTGTTCGGATGCCTGAATAAACGGTACTACGCATAGATAGATAAACATGCCTGATGTCAGTGCATAAATTGAACGAGGGATAGTAAAAACGCTCGATATAATCCAGATCACTATATTAGCAAGGAACATACTTCGCAACGGATTTTTACCCAAACCAAACCG
>CAZQAU010000018.1:2755-17256 GCA_964591375.1 uncultured Gammaproteobacteria bacterium | reverse complement strand
TTTTCTGGTATTTTTATAAAGGAAAGATGAATTAATACACCAACAGTTAATATTACTGCCAATAGTAATACATAGTACATGCCAGCTAATCCCACTAAAAAACCGCTGATAACCGAAGTTATTAAAAACGATATTCCTGATGCAGTGCCCGCCATACCGTTGGCTTTATCACGTTTTTTCTCCTCAACGAGAAACGTGATAACAGTTGTTAAGGCTATGTTTCGAATATTTCCGATAGTCACACCTAATAATAAAAGCAAAATAAAAAGCCAAAGCACAGGATTGACGGGATTTTTAAAAGCAGCGGCTGGAGTAAGTAGATATATAAAAAAACATAGACTAAACAGAATAAATGAACCAAGACTTGAAGCTAACATCACTTTTTTCTTTTTATGATGATCAACTAGACTACCAAACCAAATTCCGGAGATGGCAGTAATTATCAAATATATTCCGGAAATAAATCCGGTTGCCGCCACGGATTTAGTCTGCAAATAAACATAAAATGTGATTGCAAACCAAACCGTAAAATTAATTACTGAGGCTAAAAGGGTATTGGCTAATAAGTGATAAAATGTTTTCATAAAAATGACGTTTGAATTATTATAGCTTACTAAACCACACATGTCTCGCTTTATTTCTTAACATCTGGAGGAGATGAGTTGGAATTTCTCTCAGGATTTCATTATCGTTTTCTTAGTATATACAAGCAGTACATTTCCATTAGTAAACTTACGTTCGGCTATCAATTGTAAAGAAAGAGGTTCTTTTATATTTTTAAATAGTGGTGTTCCACCACCCAGTACTACCGGATTAACCATAAATCGAAACTCATCGATTAAACCATGTTCTATTAATGATGTGCATAGATTTGAGCTACCAAAAATAGCTATATCCCGGCCAGACTCCGCTTTTAATTTTTGTATTGTTTCGATAAGATCATTATTACATAATGTTGTGTTTTCCCAATCAGCTTTTTCTAATGTTCGAGAAAAAACGATTTTAGGAATGGTATTCATTTTTTCTGCAATTACAGGGTCGTTTTTTTTCATTTCTTCTGTTGGCCAAACACTTGCCATTAAGTCATATGTGCGACGACCAAACAAAAGTGTATCAATATCATTTAACTGATCGATAGCAAACTCATTAAACTCAACGTCGGTATTATGCCAGTCTAAATCGTGATTAGAGCCTTCGAAATATCCGTCCAGACTTATCATAATAAATGCATATATTTTTTTCATTTTTTTGTTTTCGAATTAAAAAAAGTTTTTTCTCCAGATTTCAAAATCCACTGTATCTACTTTAGTATCCTGTGATGGGTGAATAGATCCTGCGAAATTAAAATTCGCATCCATTAAAATTCCATTATTATCATCATCCGGAGCACATGCAGAAAGATTAGAGCTACTACATTGTCCAAAAAATTCTTTTCTCCAGATTTCAAAATCTGCCAACTTAATACCATTTACACAATCTGCATCTCCATTTTGTTTTGATGTGCAGAAAGGCTGTGGAGACACAGATGGATTTACTGAACCTTTCGGATTAGTGCCATTGAGAAATTCTTCCAAATCAGTATAACCGTCACTATCATAATCTGATGCTGAATTAGTCGTAGAACCAACCGTTAAAGATCCAAAATTTGTTTGTTCCCATGCGTCACTGATGCCATCGGCATCTGTGTCTGGGCACGGTGTTCCAGCTGACAAAGCCGGCCACCCACCGACATCATTCGGGTGATTAATAATTCTTCCTGTTTTATTTTTCACATCATTTACTACTCTCGTATCTACAGTATCCCGATTATTAACCCAGTTTCCTTGACAATCAAGTCGTTTATTTGCACCCGCATCTGTTAGTACTACTGCATATGCCTGTTCAGCAGAAGTTATTGTCACAGGAATAGGGGCTGTTCCAAATGAAGTAGTTACTAAATTGCTGTCTGCTGTCGATGGAGACACAACAGACCACTCACCACCATTGGTTCTTGTCATGGCTTGATTAGAATCAGCAACTCTATTAGGTCCTATATTCCCTTTTACATACATTTTTACTCCTTGTCCCGAGGAATTATAATACTCTATTTCATGTTTGGTGGGACTGTTAAGACCTGATTTAAAATAATTGCCAATAATATTTACTCTTGCAATTCCGTTATTATCAGAAACTAATAATGTACGCCAACCCCAATTATATACCACATTATTAATCGCCTCCAATATACCAGCAGGATCTCCTTTCATTTCCGGATGGCGATCCATATTATGGGCAAATAACAAATGATGTGCAGAAATATTCTTATTAAATTCTCCCATCAAATATCCTTTGCTATGTTCACCTTGCGGATGAATGCTGTTACTCAAACCTTCAGAGATAATGCTCCACTGAATACTAATATTCTGCGCCGTTGGATACCATGTGTTCACTGTTTCATCTACCCCCCAGCTTGCTGAAACGTGATCGAGAATTACGTCATTTGAATTAATTGTTATGGCATCGAGAGTGTCTCCGTCTGTACCACCCGGACCAGGCCGAATACGAATATAACGAATAATTACATTATTGGCAGTTGGCCGCACTACCACAAGTCCCTTATCATTGGAAGCACTGGTACGAAGCATGATCCCTCCGCCAGGTGCAGTCTGACCAGCGATGGTTAAATAAGGATTACTGATATCAAGACTTGCGTTGAGAGTTATTGTTCCGCCAGTAGTAAAAACACAGGTGCGTGGACCTGTTGCTGTCACACAGGCACGTAAACTACCTGTTCCGCTGTCATTCAGATTTGTTACCTGTATCACTTTACCACCTCTGCCTCCAAGTGCTTTGGCACCATATCCTTCCGCTCCCGGAAAAGCAACTAGAGGACCTGGCGTAACAAAAATAGAAGGACTTGGAGTTATGGTAAGAGTAGTCTGAGGCAATGTGGGTGTAAGAGAAGGAGATGTTATCGGTGTAATAGTGGGAGTAGCGCCACCGGACACGGATGATTCTTTCCATCCCAAATCAGGTGCCGATCCCACATACTGATCGGCTGGAATATTTACAACAGTATCGGTTATATTCTGTGAACCATTTGTATATGTATGCTGGTAAGTTGCCAGACCTGCATTAATTGCGGGACTGCTTATTTGTGGAATATAGTTTGAATCCAGTAAAGGATTTCCTGTTTTAGTTGATGTTGCATCCAGATTGTTAGTCCCCTGTTGTTTAACTGCAGTACCAAAGAGATTATTCAACAACTTTGATTTTCCATTAACATTCTTTATATCAAAGATTATTTGAGCCATAAAAATATTATTAATAGCAATAAGGTTTGCACCTCCGGAAATTCCTGCGTCATTGTTAACAATGGTATTATTCACTACATACAAGGGTTCGGGCATGGCAGCTGCTGAATAGTTTTCATTCGTCACATCCGCCGACATAATGCCTATAGCCGCTTTTCCGTTGGCATTAAACAAATTTCGTTCCACCACATAATGTCTATTAGAAAAATTGTTGTAATCCATAATCTGCATACCATCTTCACCCGAACCTTCGACACGATTATTACGGAATGTAAGTGTTACACGACTCGGAATAGAATCATTCTGCTGACGAATTTCTATCCCATCCTGTCCACAATTCAACATGATATTGTCTTCAATAAGAATATTTTTTGCCTGATTATCAACGTCGATACAGTCATCACCCGTATTTTCGATATAATTCCCCCGTACGATTCCTCCTCCGCCCGCTTCAAAACTCACACCGTCCGCTCCAGCTGTCACATAATTGTATTCAATACTATAAGGCGCATTTCCAATAATTGCATCTGGCGCATTAATTGCAAATCCGCGGATAGTCGGACCTTGATCCCAAGCCCAACTTCCACTAACTGTAACAGCGCCATTAATTTTTATTGGATTCATTTTGGGATTAGCCCGATTAAAATCTTCGGACTCTATAATTACTTGTTTATTAACAGTCGTAGCACCATATGTGCCTGAACCAACTCTGATCGTGTCACCCGACAAAGCTGCATTAATAGCAGATTGAATTGTTGTGAATTGACAGCCTGAAGAACACACGGTACGAGAAACGGCTAAAAGCTTATGCTGGATTCGTGGAAGAGCGTACAAAAAAAACAAAAGAAATACAAAAAAAATAGTGATGTTCGAAATGAAAATTCTTTCGAACCAATAGAATATAACTTTCATTTAATAGTATCTTACTATTTCTTAAAAACAAAATCTATGGTTGCTATGATAGCATTTATTTTTGCGGCGTAAACTGCATCATCCAATTAACTCCATATTTATCAGTAAATTGTGCAAAGGTACCAAAAAATTCCTGTGTTAAAGCTCGGGTAACCTTTCCACCCTCAGAAAGTTTTGTATATAATCGTTCTATTTCCTCTTTACTGCTACATACTAAAGTCAACTCTACCATCTGTTCTGTAGGATTCTTTGGTCCCATGTCAGACGCCATAAGAGTAATGTGTTCGTTTTGAAGAAACGAATGGAGAACTTGATCTTTCATATCTGGCATTTGGGCTGCAACAGGAGAGTCACCCACCTTCATAATATCCAGTTTACCTCCCAAAATGTCTTTATAAAAATGCATTGCCTCGACACAGGTACCCGGAAAATGAATATAAGGATTTAATGTAGCCATATTTTTGATATTTCTATAATTAATAATATTTATATTTTACTTGGTATGAGGCTTACATGAAAGCACACCTGCTTTATTTGTTAGAATAAACAGTATGAAATTAGCACTATTATTACCTGGATATCTCGATTCACCTGATTATTTGCATCTGAAACTATTCGAAAAACGTTTGATTCAGTTGGGATATGAAGTCATACGCGTCGATGCCTGCGATCTTTGGAGTTCAGGAGATACGCAGACTTACACTATTACTAACTACCTTCGCAATATTGAAACCATTATTAACAACAACATCAACAAAAAACCAGAAGAAATCGTATTAATTGGCCATAGCTTGGGAGGATATGTTGCTATATTAGCCGGCAATCGATTTAAACAAGTAACCCGAATCGTGGCTTTATGTCCTCCACCGACGATGGAAAATAGAGCAGCTAAATGGAAGGGGCAAGCAATCCGACAATCTCGTCGTGATCTACCGAACGATCCTCATATGTACCGAATATTTGAGGTACCCATCTCATATGCGCAGGATGTTCTAAATTATTTAGCAGTTGAAGAAATAAAGAACATTCATAAACCCGTCATGATCGGTATTGCCCTAAACGACTTAGTAGTTCTACCTGAAAAAACTGAGCAGCTGGCACAAGTAGCTCATATGCCGTATGTAGTAAAATTTCCTGATATGGGGCATGATTTCCGGAAATCAAAGCATCAAATAAATATTGTAATGAATGAAATAGAAAAATTTTTGAACGTTAGCTCACAATAGTTTTCTTTTTTTGATTTCTTCCAAAATCTTTCCATGAAGAGGTCTACACTGACAATTTTTGCTATGATCCAGATGCCAGACAATTCTTTGATCTATCGTGGGATTCTTGGGCATTTTATGAGAAAGATGCCAATCCTTATTTATTATCATAGAAAGATAATGTATCAGCTATAAACCTTTCAGTAAGTGATATTAATCAATCACTATCATGATTTTTTAGGTACTTTAGCTCCTGATTCTCGTGCTTCCGATAATCCGATCGCAACGGCCTGTTTAGGGTTGGTTACTTTTTTACCCGAACGACCACTTTTTAATATTCCTTCATGCATTTCATGCAAAGCTATTTTTACTTTTTCCTGTGCTTTTTTACTGTATTTAGCCATATTTAGAATACATTATTAATACTAATAATGTATTCTAGTAAGATAAATTTTGCGTTTATGCTATGTAAGAAATAATTGAGAAATTAACAACGAATCTTTAAACGTTGACCTGGGTAAATAACAGTGGAAGGTATATTATTTTTATTCATAATTGATTGATACTGAAAACCATCACCTAATTGACTCACAGCAATCTGCCACAATGAATCTCCATTGCGTACCATATATTCACAACTAGTGTTCGATACTGAAGATGATGTTTGAGCCGACAGTACCTGTGACGGAACTTTTCTAATGATGGTTGCAGAACTTTGCATAGTTTTATAATAGGAAATTTTTCCGGAAGCATTTGCCGCTATGGTTCGGGCTGCAACTGCATTACTCCATGTACCGGTCATACACCCATTTTGTCCACGTACCACAAAATAATACTCAGTATTCGGTGAAAGAGCGTTAATAGTATAAGATAGAACACCGGCACGATTACTGTTACCGGTACCAATACTAAAGCGCATATCGTTGACTGAGTATCCGTAAGCAATATAGTAATTACTGATATTTTGTGAAATAGCGGTATAGTATAAAGTAGCCGTAGTTGAAGTGACATCAATCTGAAATAAATCTGGAGGATTGACTGGGGCAGCATCACCACAAACTGGCACAGAAGTCGTGTTGGTAGAACGAATTTCCGTCGGCGCTGATGATTGAACTGATACTGGCACTGGCGTAGCTGTGGGTGTAGGAGTTACTGTTCCTGTCGGAGTGGGAGTGGGTGTTTGTGTCGGGATAGGTGCAGGTGAGCTAAATCCTTGTAAAGTAGGATAACCACCGCTCACTGTTTGCCAAACAGTCGAAAAATTCCAGTTACTCAGAGGTGAATTACTACTATTGTTTTTAAAATAATTAGGTGTGCTGTTACCTGAATTAACAGCTGTACAATTTGCTGATCCCGAATAACTACAACTACCTGTTCCCGCTAAAAACGTATCATAATAATTTCCCGTGGATGTACCGTTTCCTACCCCAAACATGGCACGGTAACTGCCACCACTCCCGGTAACTGCCGCAAAAGAATTGGTGACCGAACCGGCAAAAAAACCTCCGATAAAACCAGCAATATATGAAGGACTTGCCGCATTCATAGTTCCACTACTGTAGGAATTAGTAACAGTGATATCACTATATACAATTCCAACTAATCCTCCCGCGTATCCGGAGCTGGCCGCATAGTATGTTCCCGCAGTATAACTATCACTAATAGTATTACTGCCTCCCTGTACAACACCTACTAATCCTGAAGAAGTGGCCGCACTACCATTATCATTAATTGTTCCGGTAAAGAAACTCTTTTGAATCGTTAAAGAACCGCCTGAGTATCCAACCAAACCACCTGTATATGATGTGCCGCTTGGGTTTAGTGTTACATTGGTAGAGCTGTGAGTAATGGTGGTACCATTAGCACTCCCTACTAAACCTCCCAAAAAAACGACTCCACCAGTAGATGTGATTGTACCGCTTACAATCCGAACATTAGTAATAGTTGCTCCACTTGTTTGAGCAAAAAAACCGATATATGTGTTTGATGAATTGATCGTTATATTGCTGATTGCATAATTATTACCATTAAAGTTACCGCTAAAGGCGCCTCCGCTTGTAGCTATTGGTGAAAAAGTTACACCATTACAATCAATGTCATTGTTGATCTGATAATATGCACTGAGATTATTCTCTACCTCTTGAAGTTGAGAGCATGTTGCTATGTCGTAGGGATTACCATTTATACCGCCACCAGTACCAGAGAAGGCAAAAGTTTCAGACGAGAAAAAAACACATATAATAGAGCAAATAAAAAAAGAAAGAATCATTTTTACGCAATTACGCGACACCATATAAGATCATAGTATCTGAATTTTTATTTGTGTGCAACAGAATTGTGATTTGCGTCACAAATTCATATCCCCTAATCATTTCCTCAGTCTATCCAACAAAGTTTATTACCGGAGATTTATAAGCTATTTAATAAAAGTTTCATTTTGGTGAATATTTTAAGTAAATCGAGTATATTAATAAATATGGTCTATTCATTTGTAAAATCGACAGCGGAAATAATTGATATTGTCGGAGTGTGTGTTATTATTTTCGGTGGAATAATTTCCTCAATTACGTACGTCTACTCTTGGCTTGATGGTAAAAATATGAGCACATCTTTCACCCATTATCAACAAAGTTTGGGTAAAGTAATACTACTCGGGCTCGAGTTTTTGGTTGCCGCGGATATCATCGGATCGATAGCTGTATCTCCCACTTTTTCCAGTGTGGGAATTCTTGGCTTAATTGTTGTAATCCGTACCTTCTTAAGTATTGGTTTGCGAGTGGAAATCGATGGACGATGGCCGTGGCAGAAAGAAAAATAATTTTTACTTTCCTTGTTTGGAAAAAAGTTTTTCTACTTCTCCAACCCGATATCGAACAATCTTACGAATCAGTGATAAAGGCATAGGTTCATTTAAGGGAAATTGGACCGATCCTTTCGCACCATTATATCTTTCTAAATCTTTTTTAAACGCATCTAATCCACTTGGAGTGGGGTAAAAACCAATGTGTTGTTTCCAAGCAGCAAAATGGACAAGATTTTTCCCATGTAATTTGAATGTAGGCATCTGATAACTAATAGCTTCTGTTGCAGTGGGCACCTCTTCCTGAATAGTTTTTCGAACAATTTGTAGAATTTTTTTTACTTCTTCTGGAAACAACTGAATGTATTCTTCTATAGTTTTATAAGATGGTTTATTGGTATCCATGAATATATTCTAGCAAATACACAATAAAAAGGACTCGGCTTTCGCTGAGTCCTTTTTATAGACTAAACAAAAATATTTTATACCCTTTTGCCAGCAGCATTCACCATCCATTCAATACCAAATTTATCGGTAAGCATACCAAATGTATCTCCCCAGGGAGCTTTTGCATAAGGCATCCGTATAACACCGCCTTCTCTTAATTTATCCCAATAGTTTTGAAGCATTACGTCATCATCACCACTTAAGGAAATACTAATGGTACTACCTGGTTTAAACTCCATACCTTTTGGTGCATCAGATGCCATAATCACCATACCATTATCGGTTTCCAGCATCGCATGCATAATTTTGTTGCCTTCAACAGGATCTGTTTCACCCATACCTTCCTTAAATGTACTCATAGTCAGCTTACCGCCAAAGATCGTTTTATAGAATTCCATTGCTTGCCGTGCATTATTGATAAAGCCTAAATAAGGATTAAGTCTAATCATTTTTCTTCACCCCCTTTTAATACAAAAAAATTATATGGAACTAACTGTGATGAAAGTCACACTATATATAATAATACAGGAAGGCTAAGATTAGCAATCTATTATTTTTTCAGCGTTTGTTTATACCATCCGAAAAAAACAGGTAATAAAAATGTGGCAATATAATATATATATACATCCAGTTTATAATACCCATCGGCTGGTTTAAATAATAGTACCAGAAATAAATAATCAGCAATGATAGCTATCATAGTCCAAACTACACTAGTCATATAATACGATTTCATTGACAGATTAGAGAGTTTCTTAAAAAGTACCCAAAGAGTAACTACTATTCCAATGGGCATAATTATCCAACCAATCTTTTCAATAGATACGAATGGAAATAATATAATCCCTAAAATGTATCCCATTAACCAGAGCAAGAATCCCAACCATACGATTTTTGAAAATTCTTTTTTCATACATATATGATAATTTGTCTCAATACGTTTTCTACGACTTTTATCACACATCCTTATCTGCTTAAAGTATTGATGCTTGAAACAAGCGGATAGACATCGTTGGAGGAAAAACTTTTGTCATTTTTAAGCATCTGCAAAATAATATTACTCATTTCCCAAAGTCGCACAACAAAGGGCCCCGTTCTATCGGGATTGTCATCAACCAAATTGTCGGCGATACGTGCGAGCAGGTACTGAGTATGAATCCTGCTGCCTGGTTCATTACGTCTTGGCTCTCTTACCCACTCACTCACTTGAAATTCTGTCACTTCCAAAGGAATTCCTGCTTTAGCTAACTTTTTTTTAGCATCTGGGATTTCTGAAGGTCCTTTTAGCATCTCTATGCCCGCGATCGTATCAATATATGCGTTCGGCCGGACTCGACCAGCTTCTGTTTCTTCGTAAATATCTGCCCCCACCCGTACCTGTAAAGTATCAAAAGTATCTTTGATACCTACAGCCGTCGACACAGCACTCTTTAGTGACGCAGGTCTATTGAGTGATGCGACACAGGGAGTATTTATTAGTAAGGTACCGGCTGGAGTATGTTCATGTACCAGTTTTGCTTGTTCGATCATCATATCAGGTGCAATACCAAGCTGGTATTTACCAAAGTAGGAATCGAATTCATTCTCCGGATGAAAGCCCGCAAAGTTTGTAAGACCAAACTCTCTATCATAATAATCTAAGACAGCGTTGGAATATTCCAGTGTTAACTGTCCTAAGGGAGATCCTGCGGTAATAGTGCTTCCCTCTATTACGTTCATAGCTCTTAAATTTTTTTCTACTTCTTGAGGCAAATGTACTTCTGGTGGAAATGGTGAACGTAATCCATAGGAAATGACTGTTTGTATATCATGTTTCAATAACGCATTAATCCACGGATCGTATACACTCATCCCTTGTTCAGCATGGGTATTCCAGCGCAGTCCCAGTCGGGCGTGGGAAAATCCAATAGATTCTTTAAGTTGAGAGACGGCAGTATCCGGATCGACTTCCGCAGCAAAAAGTTTATAATCCGGGCATAAATTTATACCTAGATGCATCTGAGAAAGTTTTTGATGATATTTTTTCAGAAATGTATTTGCATCACAGCTACTCTCCTGCCAGGTAAGATATTGATCCCAGATAGGACCACCTATATATTCTGCCCCCAGCATTCCCGCAAGAGTAAGTGAAATTCCGCCATAAGCAAGAAGCCGGGTAAAATCACGCCTGTTCATAACCCGTTGGAGTGGTTTGTTTTCCATCCGATTATACGCCATACAAGAAACAAATGATTAAGGCGATATAGCGTGCTTATTATACTGTAAAAATATAATGCACAGGCAATTCATTTTTCCATTAATGCAAGAAGTTTAGTTGTAGTATTCCAATTACGAATCGTCATATTCTGATAGACAGGTAATCCAATTATCCTAGATAATCGACTTTGGGAGGCCTTTGCAATCAGACGCGAGAAATATAAAACATTGGTACCGGCAGTTGCAGTATCAACCCCTTCTTTAATCATAATGCTTTTCATTGCTACGGCGGCCGTTAATGGCTGTTTGAGAAAAATCACATCATATCTATATTTTTCTGGTTCCATTCCAAATCCTGAAGGAGCTTCGATCACTATCTGATGGAGATTTTTTTGCGAAATAGTAACTACTCTGATATTTTTATTAAATCCTTTCGTCAGAGCCGCTTCAATGGTCTGAATAAGTTTTTCTCCATGTAATCCGTCACACTTAAATATAACATTGCCACTTTGAATATATGTTAAAACTTCGGCAAAGCCAATACTTTCAAAACACTCTTTTAATTCTGTCATTTTGATAATATTATTACCACCTACATTTATTCCTCGAAGAAGCGCCACATATGTATTCATATTTGCATGTAATTATTGGCCGTTATGCATTTTTTTCATGTAATCAAATGCTTGTTTGATAAGTTTCGTCAATGAAGATTCATCAATATCAGTCATTTTTTTGATATATAAACAGCCACCGCTTGTCTTATATTTGCCAAGTTCTGCAAGCACGGGATTTTCTTTGTTTCCCGCCATAATATAAAGAGTAATGTTCTGTTTGCGGGGAGAAAATCCAACGAGAGGCCAATCGCCTTCTTGAGTGCTTCTTTCTGATTTATAATGATACTTGCCAAAGCCAACAATACTAGTTCCCCACATTACGGCTTTCTCTCCAGTAATTTTTTCAAACAAATCAAGTAATGCCAAACTATCTCTTTGCTTTTCTTCCGGCTGAATAGTCTTTAAAAATCCTCTTGCGTCCTGATTAGTTGCCTTCGTTTTAAGTTCTGCCATATATATATTTTATCAAAGAATTTTACTTATTAGCGTTTTGTAGAAATAAAAACCGGAGTGGGAGAAGTAACATAACGATAATAGTTTTTTTTACCGGATGGCTGTTTTAAGGTCGTTATTTGCATTTCATTACTCCAGTCTCCAGAAGTACAGCTATTTAAAGGTCGCACTTTAAAATAATATATACTGTCTGCGTTTAAATGATTGATAGTATATGAAAGGACCCCGGATGATTCTCCTTGATTAGTAAGTACTGCAAATCTTTCTTCTCCTTGCTTATAACCATAGGAGACAAAATAGTTTGTTACATTTTTTGTGAGCGGTGTAAAATATACAGTTGCCTGATGATTAGTAACATCTATCTGAAATAAATCCGGAATAGTATCAGGTTTTATGGAATTACACGAAGCCAGGGGTGTAGCGGGAGATGAGTTGGAATCTCCAGTTGAGCTTGATGTTCCATTCTCTTTACCAAATAAACCAAAAATAGAAAAACTGGACGCCGTGCATGAGATCAAGTTGGTGGCGGGTGAAACAATACAAGAATCAAGCGGTACCCATTCACTATTGTGATAATGATATAACCAAAGACTAGCTTCATTAAGTCCTTCAATATCAGCATCTGAATATTGATAACGGATAGTAACGGGACTATCAAAGGAATCAAGAACTGTTGTTCCGTTAATGATTGCTTTCACATCAAAAACAATATCCCCTACTTCACGAGGTAAATTGCCCGGTCTGCCAACTACACTCAATACGGGTGCACTTGCTAAGGATTTAATCTGGATAACAACCGAAGCAGCATCGTCGGTAAAGTTTGCTGGTGCATCAACGGTAATTTCAGCATCACTCTCTGCAAGACTGGTATCACCTCCACTGCTAGATGTAAGTGTGTTGGAAGTAGTGTTGGTCGCAGAAGTACTGGCTTCACAACCGCTTGTGGTAAATGTTTTGTCAGTAGAGGCTATCTCGTTACCTGAAGCATCGGTAGAAATAACTTTATAATGATACGTCGTACAGGCTAACAGACTGTTAATAATCTGTGAATGTGCTGTCACCCGAGGTGATGTATCTGTCTCGGAAGTAGTCGTTCCATATGATGTATTCAATCCATAAGAAATCTTTGTTGATGAATTTTCATCAGTAGTCCATGTAATTGTCACTGATGTTGATGCTATTACGGTCGCTGCTATATCACTCAGTGCGGGATTGGTAAAATCACCTGTGGAAAAGTTCCAGATAGAACTAGATGCAATTCCGGAATAGTAATTGCTTGTAGCGTTACGAAATGCAGTCCCAGGAATAATTACGTAATAAGAAGTGCTTTCTGCAAAGTCAGATGGAGGATTAATGGTAATGGCATTTGTTCCTTCTCCGGAGACCTGTGCACTTGTCACATCAATGGTCTGCACGGTCGAATCATCACTGGATTTTTTTATTAAAATATTGCCAGTACCTTTGGTAATTGTCTGGCTGAACTGAATAACTAAATTAGCAGAAAGAGTAATGCCAGTTGCATTATCCGCCGGACTAAAACTGTTTGCTGTGGGATTATTTCCCGTTGTCAGGGAAACATTTTTTGCCACTACAGTCGGAAGCAGTCCTGGTGCACCAAACTCGACTACGTAACCCGATAAGTTTGTTCCTGAACATGGTAAATCGTTCCATTTACCTGAAGATATATAAAACTGGGCACAGTCTTCACCAGGCGAACCATTGAGATAATCATTGGGTTCACCACTTGACCAGTTGGCATAGTTACCTCCCACTGTATGTCCGCCGGCAGCACCAGTCCAGAACGATGTCCCTGATTCAGGACCGCTTACCCACTTCCAATCTCCTTCCGTCGTATAATCACCCGCTCCCATCCAACCATCACCCTGAAGTCGAGCCGCGACGAAATCATTTTCTGCTTGTGAAGTGATAGTGGCTAAATAACCAGTGGCACCATAGGCCGTAAGCCCTGTAGCGGCTGATCGCGCACTGTTTGCCGAAATACTGCCTGTTATAAATTTATATAGATGGCCATTATCAGTAAAAAAAACTTCTCCTCTTGGTACAAGCGACACTTCCAGTGTATCGGTACCTGTTGATCCTCTCGTATATGTTAACGTTGCTAACGCATTATTAACATTGGTTTTACTACCACTAAAATATATGCTGGATCCACTTGAAGCCCCATCAAAAGTTAAGCCCGTAGTAGTTGACATCGACAGGCTACCACTCGTGACTAATAGTTTGACGGGTATAGGCTCCGTACCGGTTCCTGAGATTTGTAAATCAGAAATAGGCATCGCCACACTGACTGTACCAGTAAGTGAAGTGCTTCCCGTAATGGTGTAATCCGCATAAACTCCAGAAACTTGGAAGAAGGTGAAAAAAAGAAATCCAATAAAAATAATGCCAATCTTTTTGATCATTATTTTCATAATACAAAAGTTGTTATAAAAAAGAAATTAAGAATGTATTCTTGAGGGTAAATTAATGTGATGCAAATCAATTTAAGATTTCAAAGGGACCATGCAACGCACATCACCATCGGTAAAGTTTATATACCACTCCAAACAATATCCTTGCG
>CAZQAU010000018.1:0-2655 GCA_964591375.1 uncultured Gammaproteobacteria bacterium | reverse complement strand
ACTGTTATATCTTCTGATATTGTGAATTCTTCCATATGATTTTTTATTAATAATACATTCATAATTGTAACAGACCGATACTAGACTCTAGCCACCAGCTAGATCATAATCAAATAGAAAAATTAATTAGCAATATATCCTGAATTTTAATTTACAAAATGTCCTATAATTATTTTGGGGGCAAAACTATAGAAATGCTATATAATATCTGCATGAAAAGCCGCCTTATTAACGAATATACCGAAATTGAAAAGAAGCACAAAACTAAAGTTCTTAATAATGAAATAACAATCGATAAAGCCTGGGAAACTTCTGTATTTGGCGTTTCAATGCAAATTGATTTATCACAAGAAATAAAGGATAGATTACAAAAACATCTTGACACATTATACTCATGGGAAGGTGAAAATCTGTGGTTCCCACCAAAGAAAGCGCAACATATTACATGTGATCCTGTGATTAACTGGGTTCCAATAGCCGAAAATAACGCTGAAAAAATATGGATAGAATTGAAAGATGTTTTTTTAAAAAAGTTTAAAGCTCTTGACTATACCTTTCCCGCATTCACAATTAATTTTCAAAAGTTCATCGCAACTACCGGAGGTATTATATGGTGCGCAACCGATGCAGATGATGAAATGGAGAAATTAAGAGCACATCTCTCACAGTCTTTACGCGACGTTATCCATAGTAATAAAAATCTTCATATCATTCATACCACAATTGCACGTTATAAAAATAAACTATACGATCCTGCCCGTGTTTTACATTATTTGGAGAACCAGACGCAATCTTACTCAATGAAAGTAAATACTCTTTTGTTACGAATCGAAAAAATTTATCCATCACTAGCTTATGATGAAGTAGCGCAGATTAATCTAAATAATGAATAGTTACCCAGCTATTTCCACAAATTATACCTGTCCTGCACCACCTGTTTTTTCTGCTTTTTTTATAATATCAGTAAGAATTAAAAGGTCAATATCAGAGAGCTTCTTAAAACGAATACAGCTTTTGCCAATGCTTGCTTTAGGCAATTTATCTTTATAATTTTCAGCGATATATGTTCCGTTATCTACAGAACAGATATATACAGAGATATAATTTTTTTGATTGGCCAGGGCAATAAGCGACCAGTCCCCTTCTCTTCCACTCGCATAACGATAATGGTATGTTCCATATCCGATCATGCCGGAAAGTATATGTGGTTTAAGTGAAGGAACAGTTTTTTGAATTAACGCATGAATCGTTTCAATATCCGCCCGGCGTGGTTCAGGAATCCCTGCTATATATTCTTCTGGAGTTTTAGCCAATGTCGGCTTGAACATGTTCATACTTACATTATAACAACCGAGCTCACGAGTACGAATGATAAAGCAGATTTAACTCAATCAGGGAATAAATAAAGTATTTATTTTTCTTCACGAAGTTACTTAGCAGAAAACGACATGCCTTTTTCTTGTAATGCCTGACGCAGTATTTTCAATGCTTTAGGACCAAATCCATGCAGTGCTAAGAGATCTTTTTCAGAATAGCGTGTAAGGTCTGCAAGTTTAACGATACCGATACGATCAAGCGCTCGGAAAGCGGGTGCGGCAATAGATGGAAATTCCTCACCATATTTATTGTTCATTTCTTCAGTCGAACAAATGGGGCAAACAGGGCAACTACTCGCTTTTTCAAATCTATGTCCGTTTTTACACACTTTGATTGCCATAATATGGTTTTATCAAATAACAACACTGTACACTTTTGTCTATTCGGTGCCCAGTTCCTGGGCTAGTCCGATAAGAAGTCCCTCCGGGCCACGAATATAGCAAAGACGATACGTGTTCTCGTACTGAACCACTTCACCAACCAGTTGCGCCCCTTTCTTTTGCAGCCGGGCAAGTGTTTCGTCGATGTCTTCCACTGTGAACATTACACGAAGATAGCCAAGCGCATTTACCGGAGCGTTGCGATTATCGGCGATTACAGAAGGACTCAAAAATCGTGAGAGCTCAAGTCGGCTATGACCATCGGGTGTGACCATCATTGCGATCTCGACACGTTGATTGCTAAGTCCGGTGACCCGTCCGGCCCATTCTCCTTCAATCATCGCTTTTCCTTCAAGTTTCAATCCAAGTTCGGTGAAAAAAGAAATGGCATCATCAAGGGATTCAACAACAATACCCACATTATCCATCCGCTTAACTGCCGGTTTTTTTATTTTCATAGGTGAAGGGTTTTTAATTATTCGCCGGCTTTTCTTATTGTTTCAAGATCAATTTTCTTCATGGGCATAAAAGCAGCGGTCACCGCCTCAGCTTTTTGAGGGTCGCGCATCATCTCATCCAAAATCCTTGGGACTACTTGCCATGTGACACCGAATTTGTCGGTACACCATCCGCATTGTCCAGCTTCTGGATCTGCTGCCAGTTTTTCCCAGAAAAAATCAATTTCTTCCTGAGTTTCGCACTCAATGATAAAAGATGTCGACCCATTCAGTTTGTATTGGTCAAAAGGACCACCGTTTAAGGCCATAAAGCTGATTCCATCAAGTTCGCATTCCGCGGTCATAACCGATCCCTCAGGTCTACCCGAAACTTCTTCTGAAGCTTTAGGAGATTTTGTAATATCTCCCGCTTTTGCGGTGTGCTCACCAGGAGCGGAATT
>CAZQAU010000017.1:37004-43869 GCA_964591375.1 uncultured Gammaproteobacteria bacterium | reverse complement strand
GTAACTCATTCATCTGGATTTGATTATCAAAATGAACTGTATCAACCACTTCGCAAATCCGAGCTAAATAATATTCACGAAATCACCTTACCCCACGAACACACAACCAGTCAATTCAATTCCAAAGATTATATGAAAGAATGCAGTTTGATAGTTGCGGAAGTATCTTACCCTTCCACGGGGCAGGGAATAGAATTGGGATGGGCTAACGTATACAATGTTTCGATTGTGTGTTTATACAAAAAAGGAATAAAGCCGTCAGGAGCACTGAAAGTTGTCTCAGATACTTTCATTGAATATGAGAATAGTGAAGACATGATTCAAAAACTGACAGATTATGTGTCATCTTTTCAAAATCGTTAGATAAAACTCTCCGTAATTTTATTCCAAATTATTCGAAGAAAAAATGTCCATCTTGCTATAATATCTCTTATGTTTCCGCCTCAATCAATACGATTCCATCCAAAATTTATTCTCAGTGTAGTTGTTATTTTTCTTATCCTAGCCAGTTTGGCATTTTTTGTTATCGACCAGTTTATTGATGAGGAGAGAGACTATGCTTTAAATAAAGAAATGTTTACTCTTGTCCGCGAACTAGATGCCTATAAAAAAAAGCACGGCGTATATCCACGCCGTATTTCAGAAATCCGTCAGACTGATAATCTCTGTGTAGACAACATCTATCGGAAATGTCAAAAAGTTTATTACAACCCGGTTCATAATCAGCAAGATTTTCGGCTGGCCCTTCATTCTTTTACGTGGGTAATTTTGTGGTATAGAGCCGGCGCATGTACTGATGCGGATAATTATCGATTATCGCCAGAAGAAAATGATCAAATACAAAAAAAATATGGCGGCATCTATTATTTTTGTGCAGCTGCGCCGGAAGGAAGTAAGCTGGCACCGAATGGTAGTTTTCCCGTCTATCGTCAAGATCGAAAGATATTTGATAATCCTACTGAATGGCCGGTGCTATAGTTAATCTGTAACACCTTACAACTTTGATATATATCCTCAACCGATCCTTTTTGCCACCAGCCCGTAATACCATTTTCCGGCACTAAGTCTGCGCGGACAGTTGCAATTCTTCCGGGGCTCCAGTGCCAGCCAGCCGGCCATTCGGAAACTGGCTGATCCGCTTTACCTTCCCGAACTTTTAAAGGAGTCATACCCCTAAACGGTTTATTCAAAAACCATTCCAGTGCAATATTAAAAGCCACATGATGAAACTGATTGATAACTCCCGGTTGATTATAAAGGGCATTAGGATTAAACGCATCTATACGTGATACTAAATCCTTATCATAGCCGTACGCATATTTATCCGTTATATCATCGGCTTCATTGGGATGATCAATAAAGTGAGCAACATAGCCTGGGACATAGATCTTATAAAAGATATCTTCAAAATTCAGCACTTCACGGTTATTTAACTCCCAGGCTATCCGCCAGTTATTTTCACCATATGTACGATTCCATCGGTCGATCTCCGCGTCCTTCCGTTTGCCTTGAAATCCCGGTCGTTCTACGGTTACCCATTCATTTTGTATGAATAAAGTTTCTTTCACGTACATACTATAATCAACATGTCCATATATTGATATGTTCAAATATAGATATATAATTACGTAGTAATCTAATTTACAGAACGTATATTTATTAATATTTTTCAAAATAATATCAATATATAGATATGCATTGCCCTTATTGTTTAAAAATAACGACAGCCGTTGTCAACTCCCGTGCTTCCAAGGCGAACTCTCAGATATGGAGAAGAAGAAAATGTCTTGCCTGTGAGGTTGTATTCACTACTCATGAAATAATTGACATATCGCACATTATTGTAACGAAAAGAACAGGGGAGTCAGAGATGTTTAGCCGGATGAAATTATATTCAGGTATTTTCTATGCTTCGCAGTCATCTAAAATTTCACATAGGGAAGTTTTTATAGATACAATTACACGCAGTATTGAACAGGTTATACTCCATTTGAAAAAAAAGAAAATCACTAGTGACGAAATTGCAGAAATTACGCTAATGCATCTGAAAAAAAAACATACTCCAACATTTCTTCGGTTTCTGACAAACTGCAAAAATATAAATACCGAAGCTCAGATGAAACGAGAATTCGCTAAGTATCTATAATATATTCGGTCACTTAAATCTTACCGTTTTCTTACATCATCTTGGGTTTTTGCTAATTCCTGTTGTTTAAGATTCAGTATGCGAAACATAATCATTATACTAACAATCGCTGGCGTTGCCGCCGCGGCTATTTTTTATACACTTTCATTAAATGAAAAACCGACTGTAATCAACTCACCGATGCCCACCAATCAACCCTCCGCGACAATAGTGACACAAGATACAGTTTCCACCACACCACCCGCCATTACTTCAATTACTAATACTATCAAGATGGGGGGAAGTAGTTATCGTGATCCCAATGGTCTTTATACTTTTTTATATCCAGCCGATTATAAGATTGATACCGAAAACGAAAACACTCTTACCCGTATATATAAAGTAGGTGCCACACAAAGGGGCCAGACGGAGATGTACGATGGCGTTATTATGGTGTTTGAGCCCATTAAACTGAGTGGTCAGACACTCGAAGAGTGGGTCGATACACGCATTAAGAATTCCACTGCCGATGGAACAACAGAAATAATTGTTCCTAAATCAAAGATTAGTTTAAATACATATGCAGGATTTTCTTACACAGCACGAGGGCTGGGTGAAGCACAATACTGGATCATTCAAAAAGATGCCGCATCTGAAAATGCACTGGTGATAACTGCAGCAGTACATGATCCGGAGAAAAAAAACTATCAGGCAGAAGTTGACTCAACCTTATCTACAGTCGAGCTTCTTAAGTAAGCCTCATATTGGGTTACTGAACGGGTACACCATCACGGAGTACCTTCATCAAAGGATCCTCAGGGGGAATATCGAAGTTACATACACCGGCATTGTCGCTCGACCAATTCCAGGGCAAATATCCCACTATCCCGGCTTCAAATTGTGCCTTCATTTTAGCCGCCAGTTTATCCTTCCGTTGCGTAAAGCTTATACATTCAGATGTATTATCCTGTGCCAGGATACCCGCTTCACCGATAATCAATGGTTTACCAATTTTTTTCATCTGCTTCAGGCGCATTGCCAGTCCATTCCACTGATCGCCGGGCATCTCTTTATCCGGTGCATTATAATCATGATAACTGGCGACATCAATAGCCGGACTTTCATGTAAGTAACTGTAGTACTCATTATCGGCCCCACACTGACCACCACCAATCACACCCGACTCGATCAAATGATTAGGATCAATCTCTTTAATTCTGCCGCCCACGGTATCAAAAAAATTACGCAGACTCTTGGCCGCGGCCGCATGATCAGTACAGCGTTGATGACCATAACACTGTCGCCCCGTATACCCATCGACGCAGTCGGCTGTTTCCGGCTCGTTAATCAGTTCCCACATGGCGATTGTTTGTGAATTTTTATACCGGGAAACGAACAGTTGCACGAACTCCCAGTAAGAAAGGGGAGTTAGACCACTTGTATTATTCACTTCCTTATAACCACTTTCATACCATTCTTTATTTTTCCAGATGCCATCATCACAGGTCCCGGCCTGATCTCCCAGTGAAATAATGACACGCTGATTATGCTTTTTGGCTGACTGTAAAACCCGGTCAATCCCTGACCAGTCGGGTTGTTTTGTTTTCATATTAGTTACCATCGCGCCCTGCCACCCCCAAAAACGGACAATACTGTTCGGGCGTATAGCTGCAAAGAGTTCATCCGGATTATCAATGTAGCCTCCACAACCGGCTGTACGCCCTTTTTTACCGGCAATGTTGTATGCATTAATACCGGTGAATGTATAGGGTTTGCCGAGTAATCTTAGTTGCGTACCACTCGTTTCCAGAAATTTTGAAGGCGGACGTGCAGGGGGTTTTTTAATAATAGATGGCGATCGGCGCAATAGCAGGAGAAGGCCGATAAAAATTAGACAGACAATTATGAGTCCATATAATGGAAACGCTGTTTGGGAAGAAGAACGCATGTTGCGATTACGAGTCGCTTTCTTCATTAAAAGGGATACCCTTTCAAATCCTGGATACCTTTTAATACTGAAATTTCACCCATAATATCCCGCGCATGTCCGACTATCATTCCACCAATAACTGATGAAACTTTACGATTTCCCATACCAAACATACTCATATCAATTTCTTTTTCCAGATCAGCATCTGTCAGAGAAGCGAGATATTCTTCACTAGCTTTATAGACTGCTTTGGCGTATGTACGGACCTGTGTGACATCCACTTTAACAGATCGGAGCCATTTTGGATATGCTTTTTCCCATTCTGTTGGTTGAATCTCGCTGGCACCTGTTTTATCTTTGTATTCTGTTTCCATTAGTGGTTTTTTGCCCTGTAAAAGTCCATGGATAAAAAAATCTTCCGACATAATGAGGTGGGTATATGTCCCGGCAATGGGATTGGCTTTTCCTGGAGGCATAAATGCGGCCACTTCATTGGTGACTCCTTCCATAGTCGCCTCGATCCATTGATGGGCATCTTTTAATTGTTCCAGTAATACAGCAACTGCGATTTTATTATTCATAGTATTGATCAATTTATAAGTAGGTACTCTATAATACAAAAATAGAGAGCAATTTACAAATAGTATCAATGCGGTCCACGGTAAAAAAACCGCCTCTTATACTTCCAGAGAAACCGGCTGAAATGTATCGACATCAAACAAAGACAGATCGGTAATTTTAAGAGAAGGTATCACCGGCAGAGCCATAAATGAGAGTGTCATAAACGGTGCTTTCAGTTTGGTACCCATTTCTTTCGTTAATGCATCCAGTTTGGTATATCCGTCAGCAACTGCGTACCCGTCCGCCACACTCATGAGACCGGCAATGGAAAGGGGTAACACTTCCTCAAGAGTTTGTGTTACTGCTGAAACGCCACCTTTTTCCTGAATAAGTAAATTCACTGCCCGACAGATAGATTCGTCATCCACGCCGACGGCCACAATATTATGTGAATCATGAGCGACGGTTGAAGCAAGTGCGCCTGTTTTAAGTCCAAACCCTCGTATAAATCCGATGGAAGGTTGGGCATTCTGGTACCGATTAACCACCACTATTTTTAAAATGTCATGTGCGATATCAGCACAGGCAAATCCATTTTTTTCCGGAAGCTCGTGCTGAAGTTGTTTAGTAATCAGTTGACCATCCAAAGCCTCAATTACCCGAACTTTAGTGTGTGTCTTATACGGAAGTGCAAAATCAGCTGTTTTTTTGGGAGCAGTATTGAAATTATTAATCGGATCAACAGGCAGGCGGGCAAATGTTGCCTGTCCATTTTCGGCTACCAGTTGTCCTTTGATAAACGTTTTTTGGACAATAAACTCATCCAGATTATTAACCTCTATAAAATCGGCTGTGTCACCAACTTGTAGCAGACCGACTGGTAGTTTGTAATGGTTTACCGGATGTACACAGGCACAATAGAGTACATGCATTGTCTCATACCCCAGTCCGACTGCTCGTTTGACAATCGTGTTTATATGTCCGTCTACCAAGTCATTGGGATGGCGGTCATCACTGCCAAACATACACATCTGCCAGTGATCTTTTAAAATAGGGTGAAGTGCTTCAAAGTTTTTTGCAGCTGAACCTTCGCGAATAATTATTTTCATTCCCCGTTTTAATTTCTCCAAAGCCTCATCCAGCATATATGCTTCATGATCGGTAGAGATTCCGGCGGAAATATATTTTTCTAATGCTTCACCGCGCAGTCCGGGGGCGTGTCCATCCACTGGTTTTCCTGCATTTTGAGAGGCCGCAATTTTTTTCATTAAATCAGGAGCCCGGGCGATAACACCGGGGAAGTTCATCACTTCACTTAAGTATTTAATTTCCGGCCGCTGCATGAGCTGTTCTACATCGTGCGGGTCAATGATCGCGCCGGCAGTTTCAAATGTTGTCGCCGGGACGCATGATGGCGCTCCCCAGGCGAATGTGAAGGGGACTCGTTTTCCATCGGCTATCATAAAATCAACACCCGCAACTCCCAATACGTTGCCAATTTCATGCGGATCGGAAACGGTAGCGACCGTGCCATGAGTTACCGCGATGCGCGCAAATTCGGAAGGAGGGAGCATTGAACTTTCGACATGTATATGAGCATCAACAAATCCGGGCATAAGATAGGTTTCATACTGATGCGTATCTTTTTCAATGGAAGTGATGGTCCCGTTTTCGACCACTAGTGTCCCAGGAAAGATTATTTTGTTTGCGACATCGACAATGTTTCCGGAAATACGCATATCTATATTATATCGCGATTTATGAAAGATTATTTATTTTGTTAAAAAATTCGATTCTGCGGCGTTTATATTCCCGGTAAGAAACTCCGTTGGAAGAAAGTTTCAGTTTTTCATATTGTCTAATATATTTTTCGTTTGCCCCGATTTTTTCACAGATTTCAACGGTTTTGCGGGAGATAGGATGATTTTTATCAAGAAGCAGTACATCGACACTGCAGGTATCTTTGTGAGTGGTCCATTCAACATGGTCGGTTCGTATTTTAGTGGGGGAGCCGAGTACTGTAATTAAGCCCGGCAGATATTGATTAAAGTTTTCTGGCTTACAATCGATTACTAAATCTATATCTCTCTGTCCGGCGATTTTAAATACCGCCGATCCGATAAAATGAACATCGAGGTGAGGATAATAGGTATGAATTTGCTGTATTATATCTTCGCCAATTTTTGTTATTTTTGGATCGTATGGATAAATCTTTACATATTTGTTACTGGGGTATGTGAAGGAGTATA
>CAZQAU010000017.1:34883-36904 GCA_964591375.1 uncultured Gammaproteobacteria bacterium | reverse complement strand
TTTGGCGCAGTCATCGGGCTGTTTGTTGGTTTGTTAATTTCCATTGAATCACAAAAGGTCAAGGACAATTAAGGAGGAATCATGATTAATTGGACCAGAATTGCCGGAGGAATTGCTTTAGGGATGATTGTTGGTTGGGGTATATCAATGGGTAATCCTACATGGAGCCAATCAGTCATCGCGGTATTCGGCGGCTTATTTGGTTTTTTTGGTGCTTTATATTTTGAAGAATAGGCAAGATGTATCGGTTGTAGATGGGGGAGTATTCTCTCATCTACAACCACCCCGAACTATATTTTCTCCATTAAAAAATCCGCAGTGGGGGTCCTGCGGATTTAGTCTATCTGTACAAATTACTGGACTAAACGCCGATGAATCCGAGCGCATTTTCTACGAAACCGGTCGATCGTACCTCTCTGATGAGAGCTAATCCGCTTTCCTTAGACGATACTTTGGTTTCTAGCATAAACTTTAAATGCAACTGTCTTAATGCTTTGTTTCCCACTTCTTCCATGACATATGAAACGGTGAGAAACTTAGGCGAGTTATTAGCATATTTAATGAAATCATCGTAATGATGTATTGAACATGCTACATATATGAAGAGGGGAACCTTTTGAGCAAAATAATTAATCTTACTTAGCAGTATTTTTGCCTGATCTGTTCTATACACTTCTACAATAACTTGAGTCATATACGGCTCAAGTTGATAGTAGCCAGTCGCAGGCCCAATATTAGTTAGCATGAAGCCACCTAATGTACCTGTCATTTGAGGGCCATATACATGTACAAGCCCTGCATTCTGTAATCTCATTTGCGCTGCGGCAACAGCCCAGCTATGTTGCCAGTTTTGTTCACTTACTGATCTTGGTTTTAGTCCAAAAATCATTGACGCGTATCTGTTACCAGCTTCAAATTGCACTGACATATGCTTCTCCTTTTATCCATTACTGAAGACACAAACCATAGGATCAACGAATTGATGGTATGATATGTGTCTTCAGAGTTTAGTCCAGAATTTCAAAGTACAGTTCTCAGTAACCCGGAGAAGGGGATAAGAAATTGCCACAAAATATGCGTATATTTTATGTATTTTCTGATGGCGTAAGTATATCAAATCAAGTAGGTAATATCAATACTATAGGTTTTAGGCCATTAAAAAATCCGCAGTGGGGGTCCTGCGGATTTAGTCTATACTTGATTTCTAAACGTAAACTAGATGGCGGTGTCTTCTACCATGGCGAATGCATAGCGAATGCCTCCAATCTGGGAGATAAATTTGAGCGTATCTAATGCAGCATCTGGTGTGGAAACGATTGCAGAGAAGATATAATGATCCTCTGTGATCGTTTTCCGATACGTCATGAGTGTCTGTACATCCTCCCGTACACATTTGTAAGCGCATAAAGCGTATTCGACGCTGTCGCGAAACAGTTGTATTCGCAACTTTTTTAACTCATATAGATTGGGCATGACTACGCTAAAATATGCCCGGACACCCTGAGGCTGTATCCAAGGAATATAATGGCGCCAGTTCATGGCTTCTGGCTGAGTCTCAAAAAAAGTTCGATACAGGAAAGGATCATCAGATGCTAACCGCGCTGCGATTCGTAAATGCCTTTCATTACCGCTGAAAATGAGCGCGGCCAGTTGTCCATTCTGATAGCGGAACTCCGCGGTGTTCAGACCATATATGCGAACAAATTTCTTTTGCATGAGTGGGTACTTCGCCTGTACTTCCTGCCGCCAGGTGGCTGGATCAGCAGTATACTTTCCTATTGTTAATACGATGTTCATTGGTAACTCCTTTGCTGACAGTATAGTGACGTTTAGAATTCAAAGTGCTCTCAATAACCCGGAGATAGGGGACAAAATCTCCATATAATATGCGTATATTTTATGTAAATTTTGTGAGGTAATTATATCAAACCATATCATGCTTATCAATTATTGGAATTTTTTCCATTAAAAAACCTGCGGTAAGCGTACCCGCAGGTTTAGTCTATTGCAATTTAAAATCC
>CAZQAU010000017.1:30218-34783 GCA_964591375.1 uncultured Gammaproteobacteria bacterium | reverse complement strand
GTGCTTCCGCTGAAGACACCAGACACAATAACGAACAATCGCTATGATGTCTTGTGTCTTCAGGGAAAATAGTTCAGGAATTTTCAAAGTGCAAGTACTCGGTAATCCGGAGTTAGGAAATAATATACCCTAAGATCCATGCGAATTAGATCCCATAGTAAATTAGTTAAAGGATATTATATCAGGCTAAAAGAACAGTATCAACTGTGTAGCAGGAAACGAAAATCGCTAAAGAATGGTAAAATTATTTATGTTTTCCAGACTGCTAAAAAAAATGGATACGACCTACGTGTTTATATCTGTATTTATCTGTTTTATTTATATTGGATTTAACGGAATCATGTATCCCACTATGTTCAGTATCGGGCAGTATCCCTATTACAACTATTTTATCGATGGGTTGCTGCACAATCGCCTTGATTTTGATAAACCCTGGCAGACGATGGACCTTTCGTATTACCACGGCAAATGGTATATTTTTTGGGGAATATCGGCAATTTTTTTTATCTTTCCATTCTATTTCGTACAGGGAATAAAAACGAGTGATGTCTTTTATACATTTATTGCCGGGTTAGCGAATATCGTGCTATTTTTTTTCTTGATAAAAGAATTCAGTCGTACCTTTAATCTCAATTTGGAGCGAATTCATATAATCTGTGCCGTTATATCGTTTGCATTAGCCTCACCCAATTTATATCTCACCGAGGCCGCTGCCGTTTGGCATACCAGTCAAATTTTATGTATTTTTTACTGGCAAATATTTTTCATTTACTACCTGAAATTTTGGAAAAAACCCAGATATATTTTTCTGCTTATATCGGTTCTGTTTTTTAATCTTGCCTGGACAACTCGTTACTTACTCATTACGAATGGTATTTTGTTTCTTATTCTCCTGTATCGCATTTTTCAAAAAAAGATAGTCTTTTCCCGGAGAAAATCCGTCGTTACTATCGTGGGTATAACACTCTGTTTTCTATGTTTGATTGGTATTTACAATTACATACGATTTAATTCCGTTTTCGAAACAGGTTTGTCACATCAGGTGGGCAATGTAGGTACATCATTTTCACTAAAGAATATTCCGCACTCGCTGGAAACATATTTTTTACTGAAGACATATGATTCATCCGAACCGATTGGGTGGGGGCGGATAATTAAAACTACAAACATATTCATTTTATATCCCTATATTCTGGTCGGTTTATGGGGAATTTTTAAGAAGTTCGCTCAAACTGAAAAGTATCCTGGTATACAAGGATTAATAGTGATTGTTTTTATAAACAGCATAATTATCTGTTTCTATCAGATGGCAGGTCCGCGTTACTTTTTTGATATTATCCCGCATATATATTTATTGGGTCTGATAGGCAGTATGTATATTTCCAGGAAGATACTGATTCTCATAACTATTTATGGAGTGCTGATAAATACAATTGCCATGGCAAGTTATATAGGTTTCGTCTAGTTATATACCACCACTGGCATACCGACTTCAGCAAAAGCATACACTTCCTTAGCCGCCCCAATATCGAGTGCTACACATCCACCTGTATGTGGTGAGCCGATAAACTCACGGGGTCGTTGAATTTTTTGTCCATTATCAGTCACCCAATATGGTAGTTCATGAATACCAAAGTAGGCATCTACTTCCGGTCCATAATAGAAAGCCATCCAGTACGGCATCCAGACATTATAGATATCAGAAAATGCATTTTCTGCTTTATTCATGATCTTAAATTGTCCGACCGGGGTAGGGTAATAGAGACCGGTTGAAATCTTATAAGTACGTGCCAGATTTCCCTGATCAAACAGATACATGGTTTGTTGCGAAATATCGACTTCAATATATTTCGTGGCAATCGTCCCACCACTATTGGGAGTAAAATGAGTTTTAGCGGTAACAGTATTGACAGCTTCGCCACGGGAACGGTTATTGATCAGACCGATAAAATCATCTTTTAAGGCCTGTTCATCGACTTTTTTATCCGGTTCAAGACTTAAAATATCATGGATATTGGACACCAATGTTTTCAGACGCTCTTCCACGAAATCGATACCTAATTGATTTGTAGTCTGGTCATAATGAATATTGATTAGTTGTTTTAACTGATCCGAAGGTAAGGTAAAACGCGGATTGGAAGCCTCACCCACGAGTGCTATATGGACAGGAGTATCAAATACATTGGTTAGCACAGTATTGATCCCGAGCACTTTGGCAATCGACTTATTTTTCACCCGCGCAAGCTGGGGTTTCAGAACGGTGATACGCCCGAAGTTCATCACAATCTGTGATTTAAGATCCTGAGAATCGATTGTGTATTTCTCTTCATTTTCCTGATAGACAATTCGTTTAGCATTGTTGTCCACTTCCACGGCGTCTTTTTTTTTGGTGAAATCGTAGACAGAATCGGTTGTGAAATGATAATAATCCTGACTAAACTCAAGAGTAGGCAGGAGAATATTTTTATTTTGATACGCCCGAATGTACGCGATGATATTTTCTGGAAACGGATGGTCATTTTTTTCAAAGATACTATGAAGTGAAGCCTCAGAGTTTAAAGTTATTCCCAGGTCCGCATATTTGTATTGATATACGCGATCTTTGATCCGGATATTAAGCGGCTGATTTAAAATGTCCTGTAAAGTTTTTTCTACAGCTGCTTTAGATTTACCTGAAATATCCACACGCGCAATATATGTGTGAGGATATGCTCTTGTTACTCCATAAAATACGTATAAAAAAAGAAGACTGATAGCAAGAACAAATATGGATACATATCTTAAATGGCGCATTATGAGACCTTTATAATTTCTAAATAGCTCAATTGCGCATGGTTATAGCATCATTTGCACAATACCATCACTATAAGCAATTAAACTATTCAACCATTATTCCCGAAATCAGGAATACTTGGTGAATTAGGATTGGCAGTATTCTGGTTAGCGGCTCCGTTATTATTTTCACCTGTTTTTTCCTGAAGCTGGCTTAGAATAGCATCTAAGGATGCATCATCGACACTATTGGTTGTTTCAACGACTGGTTGCTGTGTTTGAGCAGTTGGTGCTTGGGGAGGCTGACTCTGACCAAACTGATTTTGGTTAACTGGCATTGGTTGTTCCTGAACGGTTGGTGGCATAGATGGTACTTGAGGTGCTGGAGGAGTCACTGGTGGTTGAGGAACTGGTGTGGGAGCCGGTGGTTGAGGTACCGGTGGCATAGGTGCTGGTGGTTCGGTAGGTGGCGCAGCCTGTACCGGTGCTTCTTTTGGTGGCTGGTTAACAGCTTCCGGTTTGGTTTCTTTAGCTTCTTCTTTTTTGAAACCCAGTTCCTTATCGAACTCTTCTGCAGTGAAACCTTTTAAGACAATGATATTTCCATCATCTTTTTCCAATTTAGTAACCGGAGTTCCGGCAAAATTATTGGAAACATTCAACATTTCAGTAAGATATTCATGATTTGTTTCGAGATTTTTTTCTTCGTAAGGAAGATTATGGCTTGTTAGATATTCCTTTTCTTGTTTGGAGAATTGACAATCAGTTATTGTGTAGATAGTTATTTTCATAATATTTAACCATTATGAAGAATATTTTTTTAAATGTCAACACTTTTATGAAGAACGACTATCGTAGACGAATGTAGAGACGTGCCGTCGGCACGTCTCTACAATAATAAACAATTATATTGCAATCAGATTTTTCCAGTCCTTGACGAATTTTTGTAATCCCTCATCAAGTAAGCTACCTTCTTTAGCTTCAACAATATAATCTTCAAAATTTTGCTTAAAAGTCAAATCTTCATATAACAAAGATTTAAGTCCGGCTTCTTCCATGCGGAAATGTTCATCAGGCATCCAGGTTTCTTCATGAATCCATGTTTCGATGATCTTCAAAGGAATCGTGATAATATCTGCTTTTAAGAAAATCGAAGAATAAAAATGATTCATGTTACGTATAGAGGCTGCCAAAACCAGAACATGAGATTTTTTCTGATTTCTTTGTTTATCGAATTTTTTATACATTTTTAAAATGTTTTTTACGAGATCCAAACCATTGTATCCACGATCATCCCATCGCCCGATAAAAGGGGAGACAAATGCAGGTTGAGCTGTCTGGGTAGTTGCAGAATAGATCGCGGCTGCCTGGTTCTGGTCAAAAACGAGTGTCATATTTACACGGCCACCTTTTCCTACAAATTCATGGGCTGCTTTTAAACCTTGGGGAATGGTTGGAAATTTAACATAGATATTACGTCCCCATGTAGCCATATCTTCGGCTTGTTTTAGCATATCAGTAGCCTTTGTTTCCCAATCTGCATATACTTCAACGGAGATCGGTCCGGCCAGTTCGGCGTTTAATGCCGTAATAATACGTTTATACTCGGCAAACAGTTCATCTTCTTTTAATTTTTTACCTGAAGCTAAAAATTTTTGAATATCAGGATTTTTAACGACGAGGGAAGGGTTGGTTGTTTGACCATCAAGATATCCAAGAAGTCCTTTGGCTCTCTTTGTCTCTTCAGGATCTCCGGAATCCAGATAGATCTTGGGAAGTTTTATTGACATATA
>CAZQAU010000017.1:10420-30118 GCA_964591375.1 uncultured Gammaproteobacteria bacterium | reverse complement strand
TTCGCTATAATCAAATAATGAAAATAAAAATTATTATTGTTTTAGGTATTTTGTTTGGTCTCGCGACAGCATTTTTTTCCCGAAACACTTCTAAACCCCAAGTAATCTCAGAACATACTGAAGCCGTAAAGCCAACGATTACTCCTACCAGTGTACCATTACGGATGAAATCGGTATTTGTTCCTTACTGGTCGGAAGTTGATCAGAATTCCGACTTTGAAATGTATGATCGTCTTATGTATTTTGGACTCGGTGTTACAAAAGCGGGTGTGAATACCAATGAACCAGGTTACCTCAAAATGAATCAGTTTTTAAAAGCAGTAGAGGGAAAACCACAAAAAAAGTGGCTAACAATCCGGATGGTAAATGGTGATGAAAATCTCGCCATCTTAAATGCACTTGATACATGGGATAAAATAGCTTCAGACACGGCCACTGTTGCAAAGGAAAATCATTTTGATGGTGTCGTACTTGACTTGGAAATGGGCGCACTGCCTTCAGAAGGGTTGCGAACACGGATTAATGAATTTGTTACCCGCATTCATGACCGGTTAAAAACTGAAAATATGCCGCTGGCACTAACTATATATGGCGATACGTTTTACCGTAAGCGACCGTATGATATCGAAGCATTGGCCAAAAACTCGGAAGAGATAATGGTGATGGCCTATGATTTTCATAAAACATATGGAGAGGCCGGACCAAATTTTCAGTTTTCCGGACGCGACACATACGGATACGATTTCAACGTAATGATTCGTGATTTCTTACTCTTTGTTCCGGAAAAAAACCTGACCATTATTTACGGGATGTATGGTTATGACTGGATTGTGGATGAAAAAAAACGTCCGATCAAACCGGCCACATCCGTCACTCTTCATGAAGTCAAAAAGAAATTTCTCGATGAATGTATTTCCAAAAACTGTATCGTGCGTCGTGATGAAAAAGCATTTGAATCGGAAGTTAATTATATCGATGATGCATCCAACTATCATATTGTCTGGTTTGAAGACCAGGTTTCTGTGGACAAAAAATCGGAATTTATGCGTCAAAAGGGGATCGATAGTATTGCCTACTGGGCGTATGGATATTTTTAATAATGCGTATTGTAGAGACGCGATTAATCGCGTCTCTACTCAAACATATTCGTTTGTGGTTTTATCTTTGCTTTCGGTTTGGGCTTGGCAGTTTTAATTTGGGCTTTTTGAAATGCTCCCATTTCTTTTAACTTCCACATAAATAAAGCACCTTTGTTTTTTGCTTTTGAATCGATAACAAAACGGTAGGCTGTTTCCAGTACGGGGCGGGGTAACGTTTTTGCCAATCGGATATACAAACCTTTATGAGTTTCGTCTCCGAGCTTTTGTGCCAGATGCACTCCAAACGATTGAAATTCGCGTGAAATATATTTATCTTCTACCGGATCGAATCGTTTTAAAATATCTTTTATTGATTGCATGTGTATCGAAAGAAAAATCTAAAAAATGATGGATATTTTTTTATAAAAAAGTATATTTCATTATAGTATAAAGCATGTAAAAAAACCTTACATTTCTATTACATTTATCTTCCGGAAAATATACGGGTTGGTTTTAAAATAAATTCTTATAAACCTTAATAATACTAATCAACACAGTTCGATTCAGAACGATACACAAAATCAGTATTGCATATAGGCTTATAAACTATTATCATTTAAAACCGAAAAAATATGAAAAACTCAAACTATATGAAAAAAATGCTTCATGAACTGTACGTCGCTGATAAAGTTTTTATGCAGATTTTGCAGAAGTCTGTACAAAAAGCCGATCCCATGCCACGGCTTAAAAAAGTTACCAATCAACTGTTAAAAGAAGCAGCCTCACAAATTGAAAATGTCGAAGTACAACTTGAACAAATGGGAAGACCAGCGAGAGTATTAAGAGCGAAGTCTTACCAAATCTAATTAGAAAACTCTAAAGCAGATCGGGTTATTGTTACCAATACCGATCTGCTTTTTTTTGGTCCATTATGATTCGCTCAGGATAGTATTTAAATATTTGGGTAAGATTGCATTCCAGTTATATAGTGCTAAGAGTTTTGTGCGTGCCGAATCGATTATTTTTTTTCTTTCTTCATCTGTTAACTTTAGAATAAAGTCAGCAATTATACCTGCCTGATCCGGTTCAAATGTCTGCATATAATCACTATATAGTTCACCCATTGAGCTTTTATTGGAGGCCAGTGGAAACGTATAGCAACCTAATGCTTCAAGGGGAGGTAAACCAAATCCTTCTTCATAAGAAAGGAAGAGCAAAAATTTGGACAAATGATATAAATACAGAAGGTCGTAAAATTTTTCCAGTCGTGGGATAAAGGTGATATAGGACAATAAATTATTTTCTTCAATATATTGCTTGACGGTTTGATTGGTGTTAATGTCTCCACCAATGAGAACCAGTTGAGTTGCTTTTCCTTTTTTAATAAGCTCATGAAGGACCTTAATATTTCCTATACTATTTTTATATTCACGGACTGAAACAAAGCCTAAAATATATTCATCAGGCAGTTTATACTTATTGCGGATATTGATTTTTTCCTGGTCGTCAAAAACAGGATTTAAAAAAACGTCATCGATACCTTCATAACAAACAGTTATTTTTTCATCCGGAACGTTCAGATATTTTTTTATAGTTTCTTTTGAAGCCTGCGAAATAGTAAGTATTTTCGTTGTATTGGCACACCCTTTTGCAAACGTATTATAAAAATATTTTTCCAGATCAGTATAACGCTCTAAATATGCCCAATGAAATATGTCATGTACAACAACATATTTTTTAGCCGTTGTTTCGTAATTACTAACAACCTGGTAAGGGTGGAGTATTATATCCGGTTTATTTTGTTGTATATACTGGGGTAAAAAGTGATGTGCCCAGGCAAATAAGGTGTAACGGCGAATAGTGTCTGCGTGATCATTAAATATTTTAATACTTTCGATGAACACATCAGGAACGTCAATGTCTTTCACGGTAATAACCGTATTATATGGCGCCTCTTTTAAGATATTAATCTGAGTAAAATCAAAGATGCTGGGAACGTTTTTAAAACTGGGTACGACCAATTCAAACTGTTGATTTTTTAACAGAGAAGGGGGCTGATTATGTAATGCTTTAAGAAAGGCAAATAAGTAGGATTTAATCCCACCCGGTGGAAAAATAAGTGGGAAACCATCGATCACTATCATAAGGTTTTTTTGTGTACTGATAATATATTCAATATATCATGTTTCCCGGAAGTTAAGGCTCAAAAGTCATTACATCAAAGACTTATACAAGGTAATCATCTTCTCAATAATTTTATCCCATGAATAATGTTCCTTGATGGTAAATGCCGCATTATCTGATACTTTTTTGCGTAACTTTGAATCTTCAAGCATTTTCAGTACGAGCGACGATAAATTTTTGCGATCATGAGTATCTGTGATAAATCCGTTTAATCCGTCAATGATTACTTCTTTACTACCGGCCACATTTGAGACAATCGGCAAGGTACCACAGGCCATGGCTTCCAGGGTAGTTAAACCGAACGGTTCGTACCGGCCACCTAAAATGAAGACATCCGCATTGCGGTAATACGCTGGCAGAACACTGTCGTGGGGGACAAACCCCAAGAATGTTACCTGATCTTCCATTTTATATTTTTTTACCAGTTGTGAAAGTTGTTCCCGTGTGGCTTTTTCTTCGCTTGATTGTTCAGTTAGTCCTGAACCGCCGCCCATATATAAATGGAAATCCACTTTACCCTTAATCATCGCCATAGCGTCGATAACCCGATCCAAACCTTTGGCTGGTACTAATCGACTCACGGTAAGAATTGAGTTTTTTTTCATCTTTAATTTTTCATCTTCTTTAGTTTTAGTTGTATTAAAGAACTCTGTGTCAATACCAGGGTAGATAACATGCAGTTTTTCAAAATCCACCATATAATGCTGCAGTATTTGTATTCGTGAAGTCTCACAAATAACAACCACCGCATTAGCTTTATTCATGATTTTCTGTTCAATGGCGATCCGTACATGATACCGATACATGGGTTTTAATTTCTGAGGAGGCAGATTTTCAATGGACATCTCAATTTTTTTCAGCTTTCCTAAAGAGTGGGGAGTATGCACATGAGGAATATCTAACATTTTAGAAAGTATTATTCCGCCATATCCACCATCCCAATAGTGTGAATGAATCACGTCATATTTTTTACGTTTTTTTTCGATGTAATGCATGAAGTTTTCCAGAAGCTCCGGCATCAGTTCATACATTTTTTCTTTAACGACAAATCCTTCCGGCCCGGCAGGAATGCGCACGAGAGTAACATTCTCCCACAGTTGTTCTTCCGGAGGTAAATGATCAAACTGTCGGGTCACGATATCTACCTTAATATTTTTTTTACCCAGTGCTTTAGCCAGCTGTAAAATATAGAGAGTTTGTCCACCCGTATCTGTTTTTCCCAGTGGCGGAGGATATTCCACATAACCTTGAGGATTTAATATACAAACGCGAGATAGTTTTTTTGGAGTATTTTTCATATGATAGTGTAAGTAAGATTATATCATTTTTTCCGTTTCCAATCGTTGTAAAATAGATTTGAAAGTTGTATGGAGTGTTTGTTTTTCTGTTTCAGTGAAGTTTTGCAATACATATGCCTCGCCCGGAATTCTATTTTCTGAATTACGGTTTTCCACGCCGATTCTTATCCTCCAGAAATTTTTACCTACTGAATTTTCAATCGACTCCAGTCCGTTGTGAAGTTTAGGGCCGTTTCCCTGTTGAATTTTGAATTTGCCCAGCGGAATGTCGAGGTCATCATGGGCGACGATTATCTCCTCAGTTTTTAATTTATACTGCATCATCAGTTTGGCAATGGTATGTCCTGAACGATTCATGAAGGTTTGGGGCTTTATCATAGTTAGTTGTTCTAGTTTCGTTTTGAGGGTTGTCGTCTCGGCATGGGAGTACTTATCAAAAGAGAATTTTTTTATGAAAGCCTGTGGATTTTCAGTCGAAAATACTTCCCATATATAGTCGCAGAGCATAAAACCCACATTGTGCCGATTACGTATATACTCTTCGCCAGGGTTACCAAGTCCAACAAGAAGTTTCATGATTGTAATTATAATTGATTTCATATTTTTTAGCGTGTAACATGGATATATTCTATGTCAAAATACGTTCCTGACATTCTTTCCCGGCGCTGGGTGATTATATCCGGACAGCGTCTTTCCCGACCCGATGATTACGCAAAAAAACAAACTCATGTATCGAATGTTTGCATATTCTGTCCTGGTAACGAACATATGGTGCCGTCCGAAGTATTCCGAATTGGAGAAGGTGAAAAAGATAAGTCCGGCTGGCAGGTACGGGTTATACCCAACAAATATCCGATCACCGATTTTCATGAGGTTTTTATTTTATCGCCGGATTGTCACAAACAGTTGCATGAACTGCCGGAGAAACATGTCGGTCATATTATTACTGCATATCGGGAACGCTATAATTTTTATCGTAAAAAAGGACAGGTGATGATATTTTCCAACCATGGAGAACATGCCGGAGCATCGATTGAACATCCACATTCCCAGTTGGTAGTAATTCCCTCACAGATTAATTTAGATACACTTTCCCGCGAGCCGCTCAGTAATATGGTCGAAGAAAATGAGTTTTTTAATGTGTATTGTCCGGATTTTTCCCAGTGGCCGTACGAAGTATGGATTGCTGCCAAAGAAGAAAACACGGTTTTTGGTGATATTAAAGATCAGGAGATATCCGATCTGGCACCTCTTCTTATTAAGTACTTAAAAAAACTACAGGCAATTTATAAAAAACATCAGATTTCTCATATCCCATTTGGATACAATTTTTATATTCATCCAAAAGAGAGCTGGTATATTCGTATCATTCCGCGGTTTGTCGAACGCGCAGGGTTTGAGTTGGGTACCGGTTTATCAGTAAACGTTGTTGATCCGACGGATGCTGCGGAACAGTTTAAAGACCAGGAAGATAAAACAAAAGATGTTTTAAAGAAGCTGCAAGGGCATATCAGGAAATGAAAAGCGTGTAATATTTTGTAGAGACGCATCATGATGCGTCTCTACCTTATAACGGTAGAATTTTTTCTTCAGACGTATACTTATCTCCATGTTCATACTCCAGCATAATCTGATAAGAAATTGGATGTTGCGCGTTTAACTCCTTAATCGTTACCATATGAAGAGTTGTGAAAGTATTTGATACCTGTTTGGTAACTGTTTCGTTAGTCTGTTTATCTATAAACCGGACCGCGGTACGCGCAGCCTGAGCTGTTTTAAAAGAAAAGAAAATAAAGTCGCCAGATTGTTTAGCATATACAGCAAAAATTCTGTCCTGTGCCGAAGTCGTTGTCAGCTGTTTATTATTTAAATTATTTAAGCTCAGTGCGATGGAGAGAATGAAAAAACCAATAAACCCAAGTACGAGTACCGTCTGCAAAGAGGGAAGTGGTTTACTCCAGATTTTAAAAAAGCGCAGTTTTACATTTTGAGCACGCTTAAAATTTACCAGATCTTCCGGATGAGCAAATACTCCGTAACAATTCGGACAACGGAGCAGTGTAACGGTCAGTGGAATGGCATCTTCATTTTGAACTGAAATCATAATCGCGCCGTCTTTGGGACAGGCCAGTTCTTCTCCTTTAATAAAAGATTCTTTTTTATCCCAGGAAAGGGTGCGTGCAGTTTTTAAAGTAATCCGATTAATACCATTTTGTTCAAAAAATGAGCAGCCGCAATTATGGCAGTGAAGAATAGTTTGATTATCATATTCCAGTGTTTTGAAATGTTTGCCACAGTTAGGACAGGACATACGATTTAAGAAGAAACTTTAGGAGAAAATGACAATATATTTTTTAATTTTTCTCGCACCAGTTCAATCTCACGTTCATCTTTGCCGGATTCAAAGATCCAGTGCTCCATTTGCTGACGTGTTTTGACACGCATTCTTCCGGAAAAATTGTTACCTAATGTATCTTTTCCGTTTTTTACATCCTCCATGCCGAGAGCAATGTTTTCTTCCAGCTGGATAGAAAAAAGATGATCATAAGCTTTCCAGGCCATATCATTAATGACTGTCTTGGTAGTCTGATCCATTTTATCCAAATAATTCTCCAGAATATCTGCTTTTAATGTCGCATCAATGGGAAGTGCTTTGATAATATCGAGTGTTTTAATAGATTTCATAAGATATTAAGGCTGCGCAAATCGCGCGGCACTGGTAACTCGTTTAAGAACGCCTTTTTGTAATGCTTGTCTGATATAGTCTGAATCAACATTTTGGCTGGTAACTCTACTTTTAAGACTACTCGCTAATGTTCGTAAATCAGTGGCTGGGAATGATGGTGGCATGATGATATCGTTAAAGAACGCTAGCAATTCATCTGGTGGGAACCGGGTTGCCCATTTGGCAAAATCATGCGGCTCATAACTGGTGGCTAATTTGAGTAACTCAAAATATATTCGTGGTTGGGTGGAAAAATCAATATTGGTGCCGTTGATATTTAGGGTAACTCGTTCGGTGTCGGTTGAACCAGCTATATCCGGATCGTTGGTTTGTGGCACCACAGTTTCTAAAAGTGCCAGAGATGTCTGATTGATTTGTTCTGTAAATATTTCTGCATCATCCTGAAACCCTTCCGCCCGGCGGGCATTTAACTCAATCGCTGTCTGTATCTCGGCTACTTCATGCTGAAGCTGAGCCGGTATTGTTCTTTTTTCTGCTTCTATAACGCTTTTATTTCTTGCCAGTTGAGCACTATATCTCTTGAAAGCTTCGATGCGATCTTCGGTGGTTACTATACCGCTAAATGGAGATCCGTTGGTGGTGGCGTTTGTTTGGGCGACTTCTCGTGCCATCGCTTCCATTTTAGCGTGTAGAACCTGTTGTCTTCGTTCCGGTAATGTATTTTGTTGGGCTGGCCATGCTTCCTGATTACCTGGGTGTAATATATTTATTTCCTGAGTCATGATTTCATCAATAGATTTATTGATGAGATCAACATTGGCTATAGAAAAAACTCTGTTAAATAAATTGTGTTGTTCTTGATAATCTTTTTGCAAAGCTTCAGACTTTTTGAATGCAGGATCAGTTTTCTTTTTTTCTTCTCTTTTTGTTTGTGCTTCATCACGGGCCTTGATCAGATCTTTGATGGCCGTTAATTCTTCATTGATTCGGGTACGAAGGCTTTCTAAAGCTCTGGTTTCCGGGTCATTTTGAGGATTGGACGTAATCGTGTTTAATCGATTGCTTAAAATATCGAATTCAGCCTGTTTGGGCATACGAGCTGCTTCTGCCTGCGCCTTTTTATTACTAGCTTTTTGTCTGTCATCATATAATGTGTCCCGATCACCGATCAAACCATTTATAGTAGTATCTATCTGGTTAATGGATGTCTGTAAAGTGGTTCTCTCTGCCGGATCTTTTGACTTTTGTAAGGTTGCTTCAAATGTATTTTTAGTCTTTGTTAGAGAATCAATGCGTCTGTCGACTCCGGCAATTTTATCATTAGCTTTATCATATTCTGCCTGGGCTTCGCTGATAGCCTGGGTGAGAGGAGCAAGATCTTTCACTGCATCAGTTAAATCTTTTTTTACTGCTTCTAATATTTTTTGTATCTGAAAATTAATTGACTCTCCGCCAATATTAACCCCATCGATAGTCAATCCTGACCTAAATACATTTCTATTTACAGAATTAACATATTGATTTAAGGTGTCGACAGCTTCCTGATCGGAAACTCCACCAACACCGACTAAATTTTTTCGATCATGTAATGCTAATGACGCTTCATTGTAATCGTTATCAAATTCAAGAGTAGCTTCCAAAGCAGGAGTCTCTGTACCCAGTGTGGTTATAATTTCATTGATAGGGGAAAGGCGTTTATCAATATCGGCTGACATTCTCGTATATACTGCGCCTGTCTCATGTGTGCGTGCCACCAGAGCGCCCTGCAGACTTTGTCCAAGACGAGCTTCATTTGCTTTTTCTCTTTGGAGTGTTTTGAGAGAGATTTCTTTTGCATGCAGTTGAAGAAAATATTCATGGCGTGCCTGAAATTTAAGTTTTATCAATTCTGTCTGACGCTGCTGATACTCTACATCCGAAGCATGGGCGGCAAGCGGAGTTAACCGGTCAGCATGTTCTCTATAAATACGATCAACCTCTATGTCATCCTGTAAACGTGTCTGTTGGGAAGTGGGGCTGCCTTCCGTAATTGCCTCGGAAGGGAAAAAGTCTACATTCCGTATCAATTCAGGTTGATCACGGAACATTTCCTGATATGTCTGAATTCTGGTAAAACCCATCTGCATACAGTCCGCAATAAGTTGTTCGACACCAACAGTTCTTTTATTTTGTCGCACCTGGAAATCATTACTGCCTGGATCATGATGAAAATCACTGGTAAATATCCCATACATTGCCTCGACGTACCGTCTTTCGGCTGGATCATTGGCGATAGCATCAAAGCCAGCACCACTATTTTTTTTCTGAATTTCCAGACCCCGTCTCATAGATGCGGCGATTCCGGAACCAATGCCTTCCACGGCGGCCATACCTCCAAACACGGCGGGACCAGCTAAAATAAGCGCCGGATTAGCCGTTGCAATAGCGGCAGAGACGGCTGCAATTTCTACTCCCGTTGAGACTCCAATGTTGGCCGCGAGAGCAACTACACGCCTATATCTATTAAACAACTCTGTTTCCATTGTGCTGCCAGCAAGACGTAATCTACCTTTCCGTATTTCCGGGGGCCTGCCTCCCACTGTTATCTGATTGAGTAAAAATGGATAGACTTTATCATTCCAGGCGGCACGGATAGCACCCTCATCCTGTTTAGTGCGCACTTTTCCCGTCCAGGTATCACTTTCCCGATACCCGCCCGGATTAAAGCTGGCCATCATCGAAACAGCCATCATTTTCCGTTCCATCTCTTCTTCCATTAACTGTTTGATTTTCAGGATATTTTCTTCTTTAGCTAAATAAACTTCAATTTTTTTATTAATATCGGCTGGTATACTGCCGCTGTCGCCAACAATTTCCCGATAAATGCGACGTTCGTGTGAGTGGGCGGGATTATCAAGCGCACTCCCGGCAAATCCATTTTTAGGATCATATAATCTACTAAGATTAAATAAATGATCATTCATGTATTTACGATATTGAAGTAGCAGATTATTGGACAACATGACCGTTTCTGAGGTTCTTCCTTCAGGGCGGCCATCTTTATTCAGTTTGATTCCGGTATTCGTCTCATTGATGAACTTTCTTTTTTCATACGTGTTACCGGTGGTAAGTGTGCGTTGGAGTGCAGCAGCAGCATCAGTAGCGGCTTTTTTCTTCGCGGCTTCAGCAGCGGCGAGTTGTTTGCGTTTTTCTTCTGACCAGAATATTTTGCTGGAGATTTTATCAAAGGTACTTAATTCCTTATCGGAGACTGGTCCGTCAGGAATACCGGGGTTAATATTTGTTGCTCCAATTGATTCGACATCTGTTGCCATATCAACAATGTACTTGAATAAAATTTTCTTTTCAAGTAGATTTACAATTATGTCAGAAAACAAACTGGAACTTCCCTCAAAAGAACTGGTAAAACCACCGGAACAACTCAGTGAATCCGATCTAGTTCGCAAGTCTGCGGCCGTACACATCATTCATGAAGCGATGCAGTTTAACGCGACTGTCACCCCGGAGAATAAACCAGTCGAAGGAACTGCAGAAGATGTATTAAATGATATAGCAGCCATTGCCAAATACGACGGCGGAAAAGATAGCAATGATCGAATAAAAGCTATGGCACTTGATGGTAGTAAAATTAATGATCCGAACACACACGAAAATCCTCCCTACGCGCGACCCAAAGTACGTATTTCTAAATCCGCAGACGGATCATATAAAGTTACTGCATGTGAAAAAACGGCAAAACCGGCTGATGATACCGAAACCGTACGCGATGTATGGTATTTATATGATAAACAGGTGATCAACGGTCGCGAATGCGTGGCAGCAAATCTTGCGATGGCATATGATATGGAGGGAAGACCTGTCCCTCATGAACCTGTCTGGATTCCCGTCGATGAAATGTGTCTGGCCAAAGCGTTATCACAAGCAGATAAGTTACCTGATATTTTAAAAGATGATACGGGCAAAGCGTATTTAAAAGATCTTGCTAAACCAGATGAGGCGGATACGCTTGATAAGGGAAAGCTTGATGAAGCAGTGGCAGAACTGCCTATCATGCATGGATCGGATCTCCATTTTGGCAGGACCCGTTTGGAAGAAATCCGACAGTCCCTTGAAGATAATGAAACAGCAAAAATAAAAGAACAGTTGCGTGAAGAAATAGAAAACTCCGAAGATTACAAAAAAGCAGATGCTGCTGAGCAAGCACGACTTGTTCAGGAAGGTACGGCATCCGCAGTGGTCGCTAAGGAAATAACTAAACGAGTCAATGATGCATTAGCGGCCGATAAAAATCTTAACCGGTTAGTCGATCTTGAAGAACGGATGAAGCATGAACAATATGTGTCTGCCACAGATTTAGCAGAATATAGTACATTAGTATGCCAGACGCGTTTTAACGCAGAAGATCTAAAAAAAGAATATGATGCCAAATCCAAAGAGATGACGGGAGCCAACCCTATAAGACAGGAAGAATTAAAGCAGGAACTAGCCACAATAGAAGCAAAAATAGAAGCTGCTAAACGATTGAAAGATTTAGGTGATAATCCAGGTTTAATACGTATGTGTACTAAGGTACAGAATGGTGAACTGCTTCCTGATGATCTGAAGATGATGCATGATTTTGTCCGAACTGGAAATGTTAATCATTTGGGCGAATTAGTACAAAAGTATGGCACACTCCCGGAAGAGGTAAAGGCGGCGATCGCACAAACAGACGAAAAAACGAGAGGTTTTATGGAAAATAACAAGTGGGTATATGCCTTATTTGCCATACTCGGTATTGGAGCGATCACTGTAATACCAGCAGTAATGCAAGGAATGGCACCGCGCCGATAATGACACCTTGATTTTTCTTTTCTTTATTGAATACAATCATATTTATGTCTCAAACTATAACGGAAAAAGATGGCGTCGAACAGGCATTGTTGGACAAAGTAGAAAATGAGATGCTTCTTAAAATAATTAATTTACTTGATTCGGGAACATATACATTGGAAAAAGCTCAGGAAGCTGCCCGGGAATACCTGACGTTAACACCTTTTAAAGACCCGGAAGATTTTCATGCTAAGTTAAAAGCTTTTACCGATAAGCATATCGATCTCAAAATTATGTATTTGACGTTACTGAATTTTGATGAAGAAAAAAAAACCGGCGATCTACTATTAAAAATGAGATCACTGATGAAAGATAATAAAATTGAAGAAGCCTTAAAAATGGCACAAACATAATTATGGCAGAAAATGCAATGGAACAACCCAAGCCGGTACCACAAATTGAGAAACAACAGGCAGTTCCTCCTTCTCAGCAGGCGGAAAATAGTTATAGACAACGCTATGCTGATTTAGATCAGTCTTTAAAAGACTCAAAATTATCTCCTCGGGATAGATTGAGTGTGTTGGCGAACTTTCGCCTGCGAAATAGTCCACAACAGCAAGAGATAAATGCCCAGGCGCAGGATGCTCAAAACTATCGTATTGCACGGGAAAATTCGGTCCGCGGCAGAACTCAGGCATTTAGCGGTGAGAATCGTACTCCAAACAGACAGTTAGTAAAAGATGGTAATGGTAATTTAGTATGGGCAGAGGTGAATGCTTTGGGTATACCGATTGAGTCGACGATGCAGCCTGTGGGGAATATCGATACTAATCGGCCCCAAACAGATAGACGAGCCCGTCAAAGTATGAATATACGACGACGAGTGAGTGCAGCAGTACAGGCATTTCGAGAAACTCCGACAAATGGCCGCGTAACAGTTGATGCTGCTACACCATTCCCTCCCAATAGGGTTGACAGTACATCAGTTCGTTCCGGAGAAGTGAGTACAGACACGGCAGTATCAGGACCATCTCAGGGAGGAGAAACTTCAGTAAACGGTCAGGCTAATATAGCATCAGAGAATTCTGTTATCACTACAGAACCGACTGCTAATAAAACAGCGGAAAATCGTCCATCTACCGAAATGTCGGCTATGGTAGCCCAGCTAACAGAATTAACAAAACAACTACACGCCACGCAAGAAAGTTTTAGAGAATTACAGCAACAATTATTAGAGCGTCAAAGAGCCCAGGACTCAGCAATAGTTAATGAAGTACTTACCAAGTTATTGGAGTTATTTAATATTAAGACAAACAACGCTGCTGATTTTAGCGGACAGATAAATAGTGGCCTACTGACAGAATTGTTAGGGAAGAAAAAGGGGGTTGATATCCTAAAACAAATGCGAAACGATGAAAATGGTGGTAATGATGATGACGATCCGACTGCTGTAGGAAATCAATAAAATTATTCTTCGTTTTCTACTCCGAGCAGGCGAGTAACGACTTCTTTTTTATAGCGTCTGTCACCGCGTGAATTGATACGAATAGCCGGCAACTTACCTTTTTTACCCCATCGCTTAATTGTTAGTGGAGAAACTCGAAGTATTTGGGCGACTTCTCGAATCGTCAAAAGATCGGGTAAATCATCGAGTGATACTTTTGGTGCCGTTTTGGTTTTTATTGACATAGATCGTATTATAAATATGCTTCTCTGAAATGTCAAATGAAATACGCGCCTATATGCTCCACAAAACATCCTATTGATTTCCTTTACAGAAATCTCTAGGATATAGAAATAGTATGAAGATTTCGAAACAGAAACTTTTCTTTTTAGGATATATTGCCCTTATTGTGGCCGGATTTTTGAGTTGGTATATTCAGGGGAGATTAGTCGGTTCCAGAGCCGCAGGCGATACTGTTAATATCACATTTACTCCGACAGCGGGTACATTTAAAATCGGTGAACAGAAAGACACCGACATAATTATTCAGACGACAGATGGAGCAAAAAAAGTTTCAGGAATAGATCTTACTTTACAGGCGTCAGGTTCAATTAAGCTGACAAATATAACTGATCCGGTTCCTTTTCCCGGAACAGATACTTCATTGTTTAATCAGGTAGTGAAAACAGTGGCCGATCAGAAAATTCGTATTTCATATGTTTCTCTGAAAACCGATGTGGAACTTCCTTCGGTAATAAAAATCCGTGTGTCTTATATCGGTACCCAAGCAGGCACCGGAAAAATTACGGTTACTCAATCACAGATAGTAGGAAATGTTGCCGGTAAGCAGTATACACTTGGTCAGACAGATGAAGGTAATTATGTTTTCTCTGGCGATGGCCAGGAGGGAGCGGTGTCTATGCGTTTTGATCCGTCAAGTATTCAACTTCCTGCATTATCAACTCAAGATACTAAAGTAGCTTTAGCCATAACCGATGTACCGACTGGAAAAAAAATATCTGGTTATGAAGTGAGTTTGCGATTTGATCCCAACCTTATAGAAGTAACAGCCATTGATCCTCCGATCGATGCAGCAACCGGTGCTGATGCCGATAAATTTACAGAAATTCGAAAAACTATCAATAACAGTACAGGTATTATAAATCTATCCTATATATCCATCCGTGGTGAAGCAGATTTACCGGTAAGACCAAAGCAGATAATTCATATTAAAGGAAAAAATGCAGGGACGGGAAACTTTACTTTTGAAAATACACAGGTAGTAGGTCCTTTACAACAAATAGAATATATTGTAAATACGTATCCAGGTCAATATACCGTAACTTCTTCGATTACAGTTCCGCCAGTTACTGTGACTATTCCACCGGTGACGATCACCAGTCCGCCCATAAGTGCTACACAATGTTCAACTGATAATGATTGTGCGACTGATGAGCTGTGTTCTTCTAATAGTTGTATGAAATTACCATGTTCGGTGGTAGCAGCCGCCTGTATCCGCATGGTTCCCCGTAATCATAGTTGTGTGATTGAATACATGCCTGATGGTACCTCATGCCCCAACGGGGGTGTCTGTAAAACTGGTGTCTGTTCACCAAATGTCACTACTGTCCCGACTACACCGGTTACACCTGTACCAGGTAATGTAAAACTTAATCTCAAATTAAAGTTTCAGGGTATTCTTCAGAAACCTACAACAACAACTATGAAAGTGAAGGTTTCGTTAGGAGGCAACTCAATCGGAGAAAATTTAAAGTCTCAGGTTGTAGATTTTACAGCAGGGGATGGAGGAGTCTGGTCCGGTACTGCAGCATTTTCCGTACCAGCCGGCAGCGGATATAAAGTATATGTGAAAGGTCCAAAACATCTGCAAAAGAAAGTCTGTGATTCAAATCCTGCAGAGACGAGTGCCGGAACATATCGATGTGGAGATATAGGGAAAATCGCATTGAAAGAAGGAGATAATGATCTTAATTTTTCCAATATTATCCTATTAACGGGAGACTTACCGGATCAGGATGGAATTGTCGACTCATATGATCTTTCTTACATCCGATTAAACTTAGGCTCGACAGATGCACGTGTAATCCAAATAGGAGATATAAACCTTGATGGTTTAGTAGATACACAGGACTATTCATTGCTTGTCGCATCATTAAATGTAAAGTATGATGAATTATAAATAGCAATTTGCTAGGATAAATATAGTTATAAATTTTTTTATTTGATAATATGCAACATTTCAAACCCTATAAACATCATTTCATATTGATGCTATATATTGTCGTATTTATAATTTTTTTTGGGTTGTCCATGTATTTGGTGACAGGAGCTTCTTCTGTACCTCAAACAACTGTTCAAGCAGTTACAAGATAAAGTATGGCAAAAAAAACTAAACTCAATAAAAAAAGGATTACTAAAAAAGCATATAATGTGTCCAACAGAGTTATTATCCTCGTAATATTACTTTTGACTGTAGTTGGATTAGTTTTTTTTGTGAAAAATCAACCAGTAGAAAGAGATATCATTGCCATTGATCAGTCTCCCAAACCACGTTATTTAGCACAAGCCAATTCAAACGCATTTTTAGCTTTTGACCCGACATCAAAAAAAGTACAGGCAAGTGAATCGTTTGATGTCAAGGTAATGGTCAATACGGCAGGCAGTGAGACGTTAAGTACCGATGCATACGTGATTTTTGATGGTGACAAGATACAGGCGGTCTCTGTCCAACAAGGAGATTTTTTCCCCTCCGTTGGTTCCACCATCTCAAGTAATAGCGTAATACTACGGGGAATGGTTACGGAGCCGGCTTCTTTTCGCAAAGGAATGGGTTTGTTAGCCACCATTAAATTTAAAGCAATAAAGCAGGGAGTTGCATCAGGAAGATTTTATTGTGATTTGCAGGCGGGCGATACTTCGAAAATTATACAAAATGATATAGATGCTCAGAACATTATTAATTGTTCAGGTAACAATACTTTTAATGTCACGATCGGAAACGTTACTGTATCACCATCGGGTTCACCGCCTCCATGTAAGCCTGAAAAAGATAGTGGCTGGGAAGAATGCCGTTATGGGACTTCCAGTTTTAATTTAGGAAAATGTCGTGATCGGGCAGAAAAATACAAAGGCGTAAATGGTCCCAAAAACGGTTCTGATAAGGAATGGTTTGAATGGGCACAAAATCCACCAAAATCATTATCTTGTGGAACATCTTGTTCTCTGGCACCGTCATACTGTAATGGTTCATCAGTATCAACCACGCCAAAACCAACAACCAAACCCACTACACCGCCTGTGGATCGTGCGAAAATGTTACAGGCACTCGTTGCTATCATCATCGCAATCTTTGTAATCCTGATGATAATTTTAGGACTTTAACGAGTTATGTGTCTAAGGCTTGAATTTTTGTTAATAGTATAGGAGAATGAATAAAATCATGAAAAGACAATTTATTACTTTTGTTGCAATAGTAGGAGTATTTAGTTTTATACTCCTGTTTTCTAAACCTGTAGAAGCAGCTTTCTTTAAATTCAGTCCCGCCAGTATTTCATCGGTCAGTGGTAATACCTTTCAGGTTTCCGTATTAGTTGATTCAGGCACCGATGAAATCCTCAGTTCTGATGCATATATATTATTTGACTCAAAAGTACTAGAAGCTCAGACAGTCGCGGATGGTAGTTACTTTCCTTATGTGGTACATAATATTTCAGCCGGTAAAGTTTCTATCCGGGGAATCGTAACCGATGCCGCTACTTCACGAACCGGATCAGGAACGCTGGCAACCATTACTTTCAAAACATTAGCCGCGGGAAGTGCATCACTTTCATTTTTTTGTGATATGAATGCCAGTGATACATCCAAAATTATCAAAAATGACATTAATGCCTCCAATATTATTGTTTGTACGCAGAATAATATTGCATCAGTTATCGCAGTTAGTCCCACTCCAGTACCGAGTGGAACATTAAGTATCACCCCTACCGGCACAGGTACTGGTACCGGCACAGGTGGAACATCTGGTTCGGGTACAGGTGGTACTTCTGGTTCAGGAACGGGCGGTGTGAATAATAGTACCGGACCTGGATCGGGTGGAAACGCAAGCATCGGCACAGGTCAGAATGTAAACAATCAACCGACCGCTTTACCACGGAGTGGAGGGTTAGACAATCTTAAATCTATCGGTGTAGCCGGCTCTGTTTTATTTCTTATAGGCGGTGCCGCAAGTTTACTTTTGTAAGCAGTATTATTATTTAGTTATGTTATTCAATATGAATCCACAGCCAAAAAAATCAAAAATAATTCCTATTAGTATTGGAGTTGTTTTATCCTTTCTTCTGATAGGAGCAGGGTATTTTATGATGAATGGCATAAGCCGAGCTGATGATTCTGTCCCTCGTGATACGGTGGTGGCCGAAATAACACAAAATTCTGGAAAAGTTCAGTGGACAACCGGAGGATCTACTCAGGGAGTAGTCGAGTATGGTACTTCACCAACAAGTCTTAACTTTTTTGCCCCCGAGTCTGAGAAATCCCAGGATCATAGTGTGGATTTAACATTACTTTCGCCATCGACAACATATTATTTTCAGATAAGAATAGCTGATAAAAAATATGATAATTCCGGTGTCCCGTGGACTTTTACTACCAAATCCGCTGAAAACGGCAATATCAATAATACGAATCCAACACCAACTACAAAAGCCGCTGATTTTAATACATCTCCTACCTGTAATGAGACAGATTGTGAAAAGATAAAATCTAAATTCTTTTCCGGGTGTGATACACAAGACTACATAAAGTGTCTGAAAGCCAAAAGCACAGCACAATAAAGATGTATTAAATATATGGATGATGCTGAATATAAGGCACTCACAGAATCTCTCAATGATAAATTAGAGCAGTTTTATCAAGATCCCTACTACCAGGCTCCGGCTGAAAGAACTCCCACGATGTTGACTGTACGTGACCGGCAACAGATGGTTGATACTTATGAAAGACATCATATATATGATTACGAACCAAACCGGTTGGCAGAAGTGCAGATTAGACAGTTAGCACAAGATATTGATAATACAATACATGCTTCAGGTGATCTGCAACAGGTTACCCATCTAGCTGAGCTTAAAGAATATATTCAGCGTAATGGAGGAGTCTTTCCCGAGCTATCACATGGTACAAGTTCTGCGGCATTGGGGAACATTCTGCATCGTAATTTGCGACCGCGATCAATGCTTAGTGATAGTCCACTCTATCAACACGGTATTGGCGAAGGGGATAGGTTTCGTTCTTCCCAACAAAGATCTCGATCTCTTTCAATGGGGATTGGGCAGGGTGGTCTGGGTACAGCGATGGCGTATGCCAGAATGGTAGAAAAGCCGTGGTGGAACTATAATCGTCTCACTAAAGAACAAATTGTAAAACAATTAAATATCGAGTACGCCAAACTTGCTGGCCGTGAAGAATCACAAGCCCCCGAAATAGCTTCCCGTTTAAATAAGCTTCGTCTCGCCATTATTCAGAAAGATGCGGGGATTCCCTTGGACTTTCCCATTGTACTAGGTTACGCCCGGGTAGATAATCAGGGTGGTCCCTATCCCCACAACTCCAATTATATGTTTTTAACTTCAAAAACATATAAATCTCATGATAAAGAAGCCCAGTCAGTGAAATATTCGGAAGGTCTCGACAGCGAAGTTCTTATCAAAGAAGATGCTGTGATTGATACGGAAGAATTAAAGACCATCGCATGTCCGGCTGATAAAATACTACAGGTGAGAGCGATACTGGATTCAGAGCAAATAGAGAATGTGGAGATTATATCGCTTGAAGCGTTGGACGAACTGCAAAATTTTGGTATACCCCGCGTGCGTGAAGCCGAAAAACGAGCTTATAATGTTTTGAGTATGAATAGTCATCAGGATATTATAGCGATAGGGAGTCGCGTATGAGCATTCTTGTTTAGCCTGCTAATTTACCCCTTGACATATATTGTAAAATCCTATAATATTTTTTATAGGTTAATTTTTACTATCCAATTGCTGGATACATAAGGTTAACCGAGCACTTTTACTTAATACCACAAGGAGAGAGCTTTTACGGTTCCCGACAGCTTAGCTGGTGAGTCACTATTCATCATTTGAGCTGTCGGGAGCCTCTGGTTCCCATAACCAA
>CAZQAU010000017.1:0-10320 GCA_964591375.1 uncultured Gammaproteobacteria bacterium | reverse complement strand
AAAAAAATAAAGCCATAACGCTCCAATCCATACCATTCCTTAGCCTGTTTCTTCGAAAGAATACCACCGACAATTTTAAATCCATCAAGGGGTGCGATGGGGAGAAGGTTAAATACGGCCAGCGCTACATTCAAAATTATCATCGGCACAAGTACAATCGCGGCGGCATTATATATATGTAGTATTATAGAAAGAATAAGAGCCAGTATTATGTTTGAAGCCGGACCGGCAACCGAGATGAGGGCTGCATCACGACGGGGATTTTTTAGATTAAATGGATCAAAAACCACTGGTTTACCCCAGCCAAATCCCACCAGAAGCATAAATAATAAACCATATGCATCCAAATGAGAAAGCGGGTTAAGATTTAGCCTTTTCTGAAGCCTTGGAGTTGGGTCTCCGAGGTAATCGGCCATATAGGCATGAGAGAATTCATGAATCGTTATGGCAACGAGTAATGCTAAGAGACTGATAAAAAATTCAATAGGACTGGAAAATAAGGTAGACAGCATATATAATTTGTATGGTTGATTTTGTAATTACTCTATGTTATCATAAATAATCACTTTTTACGATTTGAAGTGGTATTGACTCTTTATATAATTTAAGAAAAAAATATGTTTTGTTATCACTGCGGCAAAGGCGTTATTTACGGTAAATCACATACTCATCATCGAGGTGTTGCCGGAGGACGCTGGAAAAAGAAAGCTCCTAAAACAGCCCGCTTGTTCCGACCTAATCTTCAGCCTGTCGATATTGTTGAAGATGGAGAAGTGGAACGCGTTCGTTTATGCACCAAATGTATAAAGAGAATCAAAAAAGACATGAGTGAAAATAAACAGCCATTCCTCCAACTCGCTCAGTATAAAACTGCCTAATTCCTTATATAGAAAGATAACTATATATACCAACTGTACTTAGTTATTATAGTGCTTTAAGATTTTTACACATTGCCCTTGACTTCATATAATTTCTCCTATATCTTTTTATATATCATCGTATGAAAGTATCGAAAGACAAACTACTCATTTTTAGCTTTGTAGCACTTATTGTGCTTGGTTTTATAATCTCCTACGTACAGCAATATTCCCAGCCATCAAAAGCAGTGGGCACTGGTGTCACCATAACCATGTCCGCTCCCAGTGCTTCAGTTCCGGTCAATCAGGATAGTGTTGTTACGGTAACAGTGACCACTCCGGATGCAGCTAAAAAAATATCCGGATTTGATCTCGTTTTTAATGGCGGAGCAAACTTAACGATGACAAATGCTTCCGCTCCTGTAGCTACCGGTGGCGGTAATGTCACCGCGACTGAGTTTGTCAAATCGGTGACCGCACAAACCACAAGACTATCTTATGCATACTTAAGTGCCGATGCAGATTTACCTACTACCGTCAGTTTTCAGTTAACTGTCAGGGGGACAGCTGCCGGAACGGGGACGCTTACGTTGAATGCAGCCAGTTCTTCAGTTGTGGGTAATATCCCATCCAATAGTTATGACCTTCCCACATTACAACCACTGACATTTACCTTTACTGGTAATGGTGGGGGAACACCAACAATGACCCCAACACCGACAATTCCTTTAGGAACTCCTACTATTAATGTGCGTGTTGCACCGACAACCGGTACGCAAGCACTCAATACTAATTTCACTGTTTCTCTTATAGTTGACGGACAACAAGCTGGTCAAAAGATTTCCGGAATTGACATCAAGCTAAAGGCTGATCCAGTTACTTTGCGCATCAATTCAGTTGGTGAACCTATTGATACGACGACCGGTGATGGTAGTAAATTTACAAAACTGACTAATACATTCAATGCTTCCACAGGTGAGATCCAATTGAACTATGTATCTATACAGCAAGATGCCGCATTACCATCCAGTGCCAAACTGGATATTTCATTAACGGGTATTGCCAATGGTACCGGCTATTTAACAGTGCAGTCTGCTCAGGTTACCGGTAATATAAGTCAGATCGCGTATGGTGTTGTCTCAACTCCGGGTCAATATACTATTGGTTCAGGAGGATTGAGTCCCACAGTAACAGGGAATCCTACACCCACCGGAACTATAACCGTATCTCCAACAATTACTACTAATCCATCCGTTACTGTAACACCAACCGGTACAACAGGCAGTATGGTTCTTAATCTCAAACTCAAATTTCAAGGCATTTTAAAACAACCGCCAACAGCTGCTAATTCATTTAAAGTACAGGTAATGGTCGGTAAAGATGGTTTCCTTTCAAGTCCGCAATCAGGAACATTTACCTCTGATGCGAATGGAATCTGGTCAGGTACCGTATCATTCAATAATGTCCCAGCTGGGTCCGGTTACAGAATCTATGTCAAAGGTCCAAAGCATTTACAGAAAAAGTTTTGTGATGCAGCACCAACGGAAACCTCATCCGGTACATACCGCTGTGCTGATGGAAAAATAACCTTAAATAACGGTCAGAATACGTTTGATCTCAGTAAGGTTTATATGCTTGTCGGCGATCTGCCAGAGCAGGGTGGAGCCCAGAACGGCGTGGTTGACTCTTATGACACATCATATATTAAATTAAACTTAGGTAGTTCAGGAACAAAAGAATTATCTATTGCAGACTTAAATCTTGATGGAATCGTAGACACACAGGATTATTCGCTTGTCATTGCAGCACTCAATATTAAATACGATGAGTTTTAAATATGCTGTTGCATTTCCGTTTTGATATATATTAGTATGTAAATATCCTATGCAAAAAGTCTTTGAATACTACAAACCCCATTTCAAAATTATGATTTATATCGTTGTCTTTATCGTCTGCTTTGGACTGGCTGCATTATTACTGTCGCAAGGTACATCTAAAAAAGTTACACTTCCTTTTGCCAATTCTGCAGTGACACCAACGGTTGCCGTAGCTAACGGAACCAAAATGGATTTAGTAACTGCATCAGGAATGCAAAATTATTCTATGAATCAGGATGTAGAGTTGACAGTTAAAGCAGATACAAATAACATTGCCGTAACCGGGTATGATATGTTGTTTTTGTATGATCCAAATAGTATTTCAATAGTTAAAGTTACATCAGCAGATCCTACCTTTGATATCTTTACATTTAATAACAAAGGATATGTATCCATCACAGGTACAAAGAAACTTTCTGTGAGTGCTCCTTCGTTATTTTCCAACAGCAGTATCTTATCGATCGTTGTCAGACCACTCAAAGCAGGATCAACTCCGGTTATCATTGCTCCACAAATTGGACGTGAAAAGACTAAATTCGTCGATGACAAAGCCAATATCGTAGTCCCTGAGCTCAACAAAGCCGTCCAGTTGAATATTAAGTGAGATCATTACATTTCAATTTTTTTCAGCTTACCGTTTTTTTCTTCAAATAGTCTTTCGTTTTGTTCAATTGCCCGTTGTGTGAATAGTATGCCATTTAAATGGTCGACTTCATGTTGAACTATTGTAGCTTCAAAATCTTCATACCACTTTGTCTTTTTTTTCCCCGTTAAATCCTGAAATTCCAGTAGAACGCGATCATGTCTTTTAATCGGAGACCATATGCGTGGTATCGACAAACAACCTTCCAGTTGTTCGTGCTCTTCAGAATCTTCTGTTTTGAGATTGGTCAAATTTTTTTGTTCCAATATGCGCGGATTAATCGCGACTTCGAACGGGGAGTCGGGGAATGGCTGCATGATATAAAGGGCGAGGCTGACACCAACTTGTGGTGCTGCGAGTCCTACACCCTGAGGGTCTACCTGAGCGGCGAGAGTTTTTTGCATTTCTTTAACCAGTTTAGTAATCGATTCATCGATTTTTTCTACTGGTTTTGCTTTGCTAATTAGTACTTTGTTGGGGATATGAACTATTTTTAGCATACTACATTATTTTGTGTTTTTAGTTTTTTCAGATGTTTTACTAAAAGACAGAAAAATTAATATCAGTATAAAGCCTGTTAAAGCCATAAACGGTATTGAGATATATCCAAAATAGAGAGTGCCTACCCGAGTGCAGGAAACACCGGTTGAATCACAGGGAAGTATCTCGGCTTGAGGAAAGCGTTGAATGAAGTAATGATATGCAGATATAAAAATACCAATGTAGCTCAGCACCATAAGATAAGGTCTAATATACAACTCGCGCCTTAATATCGCGATATAGAGTAATATGGCCTGGGGATACATAATAATGCGCTGATACCAGCAAAGGAGGCAAGGCTGATACTTAGCGACTTCAGACAAAAATAAGCTACCGAGTGTGGCTGTCAGTGCGACCAAAAAAGCGAGCGAAACTGCGTAGGGTGCAAATATTTTTTTTATTGTCGAATGCAACTTTGTTATTTTTATTTTTTCTAGAATGAATGTTATGATAACAATCCCAATAAATATATTGGATAGCATAACCAGAGTTGCCAGTGACTGTATAACCATTTTAATCATACGGATATTATATAATATACATTATGAAATTATCAGTCTGTCTGGCGACATTTAATGAGGAAAAGTTTATCCGCTATCCGCTTGATTCAACATACGATATCGCGGATGAAGTAATTATTGTAGATGGCGGATCATCTGATAAAACATTGGAAATCGCCGCTTCCTACGGAGACAAAATTAAGATCATCAATACCGATAATCCGCCGATGTTCCATATTAATAAACAGAAAGCGCTTGATGCCGCTCAAGGTGACTGGATATTGCAGCTTGACGCAGATGAAGCACTTTCACCTGAATTAAAGAAAGAAATTTTAGATAAAATTGCCAGTGCTATTGGTGAAACAAACCTGAAAGAAGTTGCATTCTGGATTCCACGGAAAAATTTCTTTTTGACAAGATTTCTTTTAAAAGGCGGTCAGTATCCGGACTATACGGTGAGATTTTATAAAAAAAATGCTGTTCGTTTTCCCTGTAAATCAGTTCACGAAAATGTGGAACTAAACAGTAATCAATTCCCCGAAGGGAAGATAGGGTATCTGAAAGAGGCACTCCTGCACTATGCGGATCCGGAATTTTCCCGGTATCTGCATCGTTGGGATCGTTATACCACTCTTGATGCTGAGTTAATAGTCAGTAGACAGGAGACTGTAGACGGTAGAATGACATTGTCATTTTTTCAATATTTTTTTTGGAAGCCATTCTATACTTTTTTTATGATGTACTTACGTCATAAAGGGTTTATGGACGGTTTTCCGGGATTTGTTTTCTCCTTATTTTCTGCGATCAGGTTTTGGTTAATCTATATTAAGGTCTGGCTACTGCTGCAGAAAAATGTACATAAATCAGAATAATCTTTCTACATTTAAGATTAGTTTATGATAGTATAAAGTATGGCACGCTTAATTCTATGGCTTACTTTTTGTTTTATGTGTGCTCTGTTTATTACCGTGATGACTAATCTGAGTCATTCGCCTCAGAAAATACAGGCTGAAAATACACCCACGATTGATCTTGCCTCTACGACAACTATTTCCCGGCTTACTGAAAATAATTCTACTGTAAAGTTTTTTGTTTCTTCCGCAAACGGTTATTTATTTAAAAGTGATAAACAGGAAGAGCTGGCTGCTTTTGATTTTATTTCCAATGATCCTCAGGTAATTAATGATAATGTCCAGGGTGCGTCCACCTCACGACTTTCAGGTTCAGCTGCCAAAAAATTATTTCCTAAAGAACTGGCAAAGAAAATTGTCTTGATAAGAAGGAAAACAGATCCAGACGGTACAAAACATTATTATTTTCGACAAAAACTAGATAATAAACAGATATATGGTTCTGAAATAGCCGTTCACATTCGGCGTGATGGAGAAGTGTATGCAGTCGGAGGCAGTCTGGTGGTGGATTCAACGCTGGGAGCAGCAATACTCTCTACAGAGGAAGCTAAACAGAAAGCCCTAACCATTGCGGCTGTTGAGTATCAAAACACGGGTACCCTGCGAGTCATGGCTCTGTCAGAAACCATATTTAATAGCGGTATTATTAATGGTGAGGCAAACGCAACCAATCATAAAGCAGTCGAAATCGTGATTGGAGATTCAAATACACAGCCAACTTTTGCAAAAAAATACATCATTGCGCTTGATTCAGGAGACGTATTATATGCTGAAGATCTCATACACGAGGCTCTAAATCGTCAGATATATGACTGTGATGGTGGTTTAACCAGTTGTCCGGTTGTACGACGTGAAGGTTCGCAAAATTCCAATCGACGTGATGCTGATCTTATGTATGATCTATTGGGAGACTCTTATACGTTTTATAAAAACAATTATAATCGCGATAGTTATGATGCGGGGGGTGCACAGTTGTTGGCATTTGTAAATGTTGAAAGTGAACAGGTAGGCTGTCCCAATGCCGCATGGGTAGGGTCTCCTTATAATCAGTTTCTAATCTGTCCGGATATGGTGGCCAATGACGTAATTGCTCATGAATATACTCATGCGGTAACCGGAACTACTGCACGATTGATGATGAATAAACAATCTGGAGCTTTGAATGAAGGAATCTCTGATATTTTTGCTTTTGCTCTTGATAACGACTGGACGATTGGAGAAGATACCGCCTTAGGGGTTATTCGTAATGCGGCTGATCCGACTACGGATCGTAATCCACATCCAGACCGTCTTTTTTCTCAAAATTATCGATGTGGAGCTGCCGATTACGGGGGAGTGCATTCTAATATGACGATCATTACAAAAGCATTTTATCTGATGAGCGAAGGTGGCACATTTAATACATGTTCTATTACCGGCATCGGCAAAACTACCGCTTTACCTATCTGGTATAAAGCTTTAACTACATATCTTTCTCAAACTTCCAACTTTAGTTTTGCATATTCAGCTGTCATGCAGGCATGTTATGATTTATATGGAGCCACATCCAGTACCTGTCAGCAGGTGCAAAAGGCATTTTTAGCGACACAGATTGATCAGCAGCCCAGCAGTAGTCAGGATAGTCCGGTGTGCAACGGCGGTCAACCAACTGTACCGCAATGTGGCACAGGACCAACCGCCACGAACACACCCACTCCCATTGTCACCGTCACGCCGATAGTTACGGTAACGCCTACTACTAGCATTACCGTATCGCCAACAGCTGGGGCATGTGCAATGAAATCTAAAGGAGATGCTGATTGCAACGGGTTAATTGATTTACTGGATTTTGAACTTTGGCGAAAGGAGTTTATGAAGACGGTAAGTACTATTGTTGCGGATTTTAATGGTAGCGGAATTGTCGATATGCTGGATTTTGAATTCTGGCGTAAGGGGTATTTTGGTTTATAGTTAATACATTTTTATGAAATATAATATAAAACACTCGATTCGTATTAGAATTATTGTAGTTGTATTTTTGCTCCTTCTTTCTTTAACCATGTTGTATGTACTTTCTTTGCCTGGCTTGCCATCCGGTAATATACCAATTACTTCTACTCCTTTTAAAAAAGTTCCTGGAATGCTGATATTAAAAGCAGGTGAGACCACACCAGTGGGGGAAGGAGACGTAACTATCCGCCTCCTGCAGAGTCAGACAATGCCTCCAAATTGTTATGACTGTATGGAACAAGCTAAAGCAGAAGTTATTAAAGGGAGTGAAACGCAGATGATTGAATTCAGATTTGGTGGATTTGCTGGGTTTCATGATGATACTGCACAAGCATTTGGATACCAATTCATAGTTCGTGAATTAAAAGAAAATTCAGTCACGATAGAGTATATGAAGTCTGATGTTATAAAACCATCCACATGATTCTTAATCTAAGCTAATATAGTATGACAAAAATTCCTTATTCCGCTGAAGATCGTCAGAAAATTATTGGACAGTTTTTTCATTTCTATCAGCCTGAAAGACGGGGCCACATAGGGCCTTCTGTGCGTTTGCCGGAACTGGGTATAAATGGAGTACATTTTCGGTTACTTTCGGAAGTGAATTTTAAAATTGCCAACGAGTCATATCTGCCATTTTTTCTTCGTCGTGACATGGATCGTGTATTACATCAAAGTTGTATTACTTTTTTTCCTAGCCTTCGATATTGGTTTGAAAAAGCATATCCGGAGGGCGAACTTTCGGGCTGGAGTTCATTTAATCATATGCTGCAGGATAAAATTAAAAAAATGCCCGCGGGCGAATATCATGTGCTTTCTGGTCCACCAATTCATATTATCTTGCCGCTTCTGCCCGAAGATGATATCCGTACGGTGCTTCAGATGACACGCGCCATTGATGCCGAGGATTTTGGGTTCACTCCAAAAGGATTATTCTGTCCGGAGATGGCGGTTGATGCGCGGGTATTGAAGATCGCTGCGGAACTAGGATACGAATATGTACCACTCCGTGACTATCAGGTTGATTTAGATGACCACAGTCGTCAGTATCCCGATGGTCGGGTAGATGCTGTGAATAATGTTGTGTCCATCAAATTTCCGGACGGTCATGAGATTCAGGGCGTTTTAGTGGATACATTTTTAAGTGGACAGTATGCCTTTAACCGGCAGGCGACCGTGAATGCAGATAATTTTTTGGAAGACTTGAAGAATCATATGCATACCAATAAGCTCAGTGCCATCGATGGGGAAACAATTGGTCATCATATTCAGTATCTGGATCTTTTTTTTGCCCGTATGCATGAGGTGATGGAGTCGAAAGGTTTTCTTCCTCTTGATGTTCATTCTATGCTTCAGACAACGGAAAAGTTATATGCCTCCGTTAAGCCAACCAGCTGGAGCTGTGCACATGGTTTTGGGCGCTGGACAGGGGAGTGCGACTGTGATAATCCATCTCATGAGGTGCGCCATAATAAGTATGTTTTTAGTCGTAAGCTTCGTTTTTATAATGATTATATAAATCTTGAACTCAATGCCAAGAAGGCAGATTGGCGGACAGACTTCAAAAATCTTTTTATTAAACTTCGTAAAAAAATTCTGACCGGCGATAATTATATTCCCGATATTGAGGAGGCGATTGCCGATCAGGGGTATCTACGATTGATGTCAGCAAAGTTTGCTGTTATGGTCGGGTTTACGAGTTGTGGTACTTTTTTTGCGCATCGAAATCAGGTAGAAAAGCGTATTCCACAGGCTGGTATTCAGGCTGTTGAGTTATTGCTTCCGAATGCCAAGTTCGAATTTAAGCTAAAAAATCCCGATCTATCGGAAATATCAGAGGAGACGGGCGCGAAAATAGAAGAAATACGGTATGAATTTATTTGATTAGGCACCGATTTTGAATTCTACCACTTCATTATCCTGCATTACATAGTCTTTGCCGGCACTAAGGACTTTGCCTTGTTCCCGAGCCTTAACCCACCCATTGCATTCTACAAAATTGGCATAGGAGACAATGTCAGCTTTAATGAAATGTTTAATGAAATCAGTATGAATGACACCGGCGGCATCAGGCGCGAGTGTCCCACGGGCGATTGTCCAGGCGCGCACTTCTTTTTCGCCAGCAGTTAGAAAGCTGATAAGCCCCAAAGTCTCATATGACTTCTTAATTAGCCGGTTGAGGCCGGTTTCCGTTAATCCATATTGCTGAAGGAATTCTTTTTGCTCGTTTTCACTGAAAGCAAGCACGTCTGTTTCGAGTTTTGCAGAAAGATATATGCTAGATAGGGCTTCATTAGGCGCCACTGTTTTCATTATCTCAGCGATGCGTTGTTCGGTGGCTTCTTTGTTCTCAAGTTGTGATTCGGAGACATTAAATACATAAATAACTGGTTTCATGGTGAGTAAATTTAAGGATTTGGCAAGGAATTTTTCTTCATCGGAAAGAGTAGTTTGATTAGCCCATAGTCCTTTATCAAGTACTGTTTTAATTTTTTGAGCAACTTCATGGGTTTGGATAATCTCTTTGCTTGCGTTGTTTTTTGGTACTTTATGCTTTGTGACGGTTTCCAAGTCGGCTAAAATGAGTTCGGTTTCGACTGTTTTTATATCATCGAGCGGGTCGACTTTGTTGGCAACGTGTATGACATTGGAGTCATCAAAAAGTCGGACGACATGGACAATGGCGGCGACTTCCCGAATGTGGGAGAGGAATTTGTTGCCTAAGCCTTCGCCAGTCGATGCACCTTTAACAAGTCCCGCAATGTCGTAGAATTCAACCGCGGCGGGGACTATTTTGGTTGAGTTGACAATTTTGGCCAGAACAGGCAGACGTTCATCGGGGACTTCGACAATACCGACGTTGGGTTCGATTGTGGCAAATGGGTAATTGGCCGCAAAGGCGACTTGTTTTTTTAAAAGAGCGTTAAATAGGGTTGATTTGCCGACGTTTGGTAAGCCGACGATTCCGATTGAGAGTTGCATGGAGATATTATAGCAGGCTTC
>CAZQAU010000016.1:0-43999 GCA_964591375.1 uncultured Gammaproteobacteria bacterium | reverse complement strand
GCGACGACCGGACCGCCCTTCCCCGGATGCTCGCCGAGCGCGCGGCCCGGATCGGCGAGCACCTCGAGCGCGGGCCAGGCGTCGACGCTGGAGGCGTCGTCACCGAGCACCAGCGTCTAATAGCGCGGCGCGAGCTTTGGCAGTAAAACGCGCGAGCTTTGGCAGTAAAACGCGCGAGCTTTGGCAGTGGGTTTAAGGCCAAAGCGCCTAGGAAACAGGCCTATTTAAGCCTGCCTTGCAAGCCCAACGCCATTCGGCTTTTCCACAGCCGGGTTTCCATCAACCAATCGCCTGTGGATAACCAGAGTCAAAAGGACCGCTGTAGCCGCGCTCTTTAAGGCCCGCACTTCGGCCCGGAGGCACCAGGATCGCTCACCCGTCTCCACCCCCTTCGAACGAGACGATCGTCGACACCTCGCCAGTTCCGGTGCCCACCACGACACTGTCGGACGTGCGCCGCACCTCGTACGTGAATGATGCGCTATCCGTGACCGACGAGGTCAGCTTGATGTCTCGGGTCGAGGTGAGCGCGTACCACGAGCCCACAGCGCCCGAGACCGACGCATTCGGCGCATCAAGAAGGATCCGCACCTCGTAGCCGACAGGAACGCCACCTGTGTACCACTGGCTGATCTGGCTTTCGCCCGCTCCATAGTGCTTCCAGATGCTCCCGTCCGCCCGGAACTCGACCCGCGCTTCGGTGATGCCCGTGCCGTACGTTACGGCCACCAGGTGGCCCGGGCTCGCCACCGGCCCGCCGGCAGGCACGCTCGACACCATGCGGTTGACGGAGACGGTCTCCGAATGCCCGCTCAGCGTGGCCGTCACCTCCGCCCGGTAGGCGTTTGCGAACTGGGCGAGCGTCAGCGTTCGGGTGTTGCCGGAGCCGCCCAGCACCACCAGCCCCATCGGAGCCCCGTCGGCGTCGTACCGCATGCAGGTGAAGGTGGCAGTGCCGCTCAGGCCGGACAGCTGCGCGACGAACGTAATGGTCTGGCTCGCCGGGACAGCCGTCCCCCCGGTGTCGAACGAGAACACCACCGCTGAGGCGGTCAGCACCAGCGTGGCGCCCAGCGGCTGTCCCAGGCTCAGCTCGTGGTCCCAGGTCGCCGGCGTGCCGGGCCGACCAGCGGTGTCGAACGGCCGTACCTCGACGCTGTAGATCGGCACGTTGGCCACGATCACAGGCCCGAACCGAGGAGCGGTCGTCGTGCCGAGCAGCAGCAGCGCGTCGCCCTGCGTGGCCCCCCACACCTCAGCGTGCCCGAAAGGGCCGCTCACGTCGAAGGTGATGTACAGCTCGGCCGAGTTGCCGACGTTGATGTCCAGCAGCCGCTGAGCCACCATGATGTTCGCTGCCACCACCTGGCCGGGCCCGGGAGGAGGCGCCACCAGCGTGTAGGCCCCCGTGTCGGCATAGGTCCAGAACGCATCGGGCTCCGGCACGGCCGTCACGCGCGCGCCTTGCTGGTCGTTGCTCGGCTCGATGCTCACCACCCGCAGCCGCTGGCCAGGCTCGGCCTTGAAGTCGTAGATCCACAGGGTGTCGTGCGCGGGGTTGGCCGCGCTGTCTCCTGGGAACGCCACGCCACCAGGCCAGCCGGTCGACAGCGTCAGCGTCCTCGCCTCGCCGGAGAACGCGTTCACGCCGAACACGCGCCACCCACTCTCGCCGGGGATGCGCAGGCCGATGTACCGCGTGCCGTGCGAGGGCACCGCCTCATCCAGCGTCAACGTCACCGTGCCGCTGACATCGGCCGCAGCCTTGAGCCGGCCGCCCTGGCCCCAGGAGGTGAGGTCGTGGCTCAGCGCGATCAGCGAGAAGCGCCGGAAGGCGATGTGCTCGAGGTCGGTCTCGAAAGAGATCGCTTTGCGCTGGTAGACGTTCTGCGCCATCACCAGCCGCGCCGCTCGCAACGCACCGGCCAGGGTCGTCACGCCGGTCGGCGAATAGCGGGCCGTCTGCCGCGGCACCGTCACGCCGGGCGCCAGCAGGCGCGCGCTCTGCACCGCCCAGCCCTCGTCGCGATCGAACCAGGTCACCTCCAGCTCGTCGGCAAGCTCCCGGGTCGCGTAGTCGACCCTGAACGAGCCCGCCTTCATGTTGCCCATGTTCAGCACAGCCTCGATCGGCTGCCCCGACTCGAGCCACACCACCCCGAGCTTGCCGGAGTGGTAGCTGATGCTCCCCATTCCCACGTTGGCGATCGCTTCCAGCAGGTCCAGCACGCTCATCGGCTGGTCGAACCAGTGGTCGCACGTGAAGCCAGCGCTCGTGCACCGGAGCATGAAGCCCTTGAGCGCCTCGATGTCGATCTGGCCATCCGGGAGCCCCAAACCGGCCTGCAGGCGGCCGTCGGGGTCGTAAATGCCACGCGCCAACTGCAGGATCTGCGCGCCGGGGTTCCGCGTGGCCCCGGTCACCCAGGCGCTGCCGTTCCACACCGGCGCGTCACCGGCGGTGGCAATCCAGTTCAGCTCATCGATCACGCCGGAGAGCTGGGCGCTCGCCTTGATCCGCAGGCCGTACTGCGGATATCCGGGCGTGTCGTTCGTGGGCGCCTGGTAGCTCTTCAGCGCCACCCAGTCCACCACGTTGCTCGCCCGCAGCGTGGCCACGTTGGCCGTGGCCTTGCGCGCGCGCACCTCGTACTGCCCGGCACTCAGCAGCGGCCCGGTGATGGTCAGCCGCACGGGCTGCGTGCTGGTGCTGATGAGAGGCACCGAACCCCACACCGACCACGATGGCGCACCAACCAGCCGGTACTCGAGGTCGACGACCACGGTGCTCTGGGTCGGAGTCCCGTCGTCGCCCAGGCTGTACAGCTGCGCCACCAGGTCCACGGCGAACCGCACGGTGTCGACCGACGAGGTGCGCTGCACCCACGCCCCGGGCGCCGTCGTGGCATCGAGCGTGGCCCCGGCCACCGTGTCCACGTTCGCCCAGTCGGTGTCGGCCGTGTTGCCGGACGGGAACCCGCTGCGCGACTCCACCACGTCGGTGAAGCTGGCCAGCGACGTCTGCCCGATCTTGATGTCGGCAATGCTCTTGCAGTTCACCCCGGCGCAGAAGCGCAGCGCCTGGTACTGCTCATCGCCATCGAACCAGGTGTAGGGCTGCGCGGCATAGTCCGGGACCACCTTCACCACGCCGACCACCAGCCCCAGCGGCTCGAACGGCCGCGCACGGTTGCGGCCACCGGCAAGGCTGTAGGTGGAGCTCTGGCTTGCGGCGTCGTAAGTCGGCAGCCTCTGCCGCGAGGGCGGCAGCATGCGGTTGATGACCGCCGCGCCAATCATGAAGGCCGCCGTGTAGCCCGCCGTCGCCCAGAAGCCGCTCGCCGAGATCCACGTGGCCCCCTGGCCCATCGTGTAGTAGGCCAGCACGATGAACAGCGCTGCCCGCACCAGGTCGCGCCCGGGCCTCGGCCGGCACTCGATCAACTGCCCGTGCTTCGGCCGCGTGCGGTGCAGCATCTCCATGGGCACCTGGTAGCCGCCGATCGTCACCACCCAATCGCCGCGCGAGACGTCGACGCCGTGCATCGCCAGCACGTCGGCCAGCGTGCACCGAGAGCCGAAGGTCACCGTCTTGACCGTGCGCCCGGCCAGCGTCAGCGGGTGAGGTGTCAGCACCAGGTCGCCACCGCACACGGTGCCTTCCTCGACGGTGGGCACCTCGCGCGCGTCGACGTCGACCACGAGCGTCACTTGCGACCGCCCGCCAGGTCGAACAGCTCGGGCCGCTCTTCCCGCATGCCCTGCTCGATGCACTCGAGCCTCACCACGTCGCTCAGCGCGGCCCGCATGCCGTCGAGGCCACGCTTGATGCACTCGACCTTCTGCCCCACCGACAGCTCAGGGCTGGTCTCGATCCGCAACCGCAGGCCGATGCATGGGTCGAGCGCATCGGCCAACGACCGCAGGGCCTGCGCGATGCGCGCCCGCAGCCCCGGCGTCGCGGGCGTGTTGACGTGCAGGCTCCACGAGTACTCGCGGTCCTTCGAAAGCCCGGCGGCGAACCTCAGATTCAAGGCTCGGCCTCCCTGAGGCGATAGAAGCCATCCACGTGCAGCCCACGCCTCCGGCAGTCCGCCAGGCGTTCCAGCACGCTCGTTCCCAGCGCCTCGTTCGTGTGCAGCACCCAGCGCTCGCCGCCCTGCTCGAGCACGGTGCCGACGTGCCACTGGCAGCCACCGCCATCCGGCGTGCGGTCGTCGACGAACAACACAACGTCACCGGGCCGTGCGTCCTCCGCTGTCACCGCGTCCGCCAGCGCGTTGCGCAGCAGCAGCAGCTTGCGCGCCTGCGCATCCGCTGCCACGGGGTTGCGCGCGCCGATCGCGCTGGCCGTCTCCCGCAACGGGCGGCCGAACAGCCGCTGCTGCGCCAGCACCGCCAGGTGCACGCAGTCGAAGCGCCCGGGAACGTACGTCAGCCCCACCAGCTGCTCAGCCTGGCGCAGCGTCGGCACGGCCGGCACCAGCGGCAGCGCCGGCGCCGGAGCGGCGCCCCAACGGCTCGAAGTTGCAGCGTGGCAGTGCATCTTCTGCAGCCTCAGCCGGCGAAAAGCCCGGGGCGCAGCGTCGGGTCGGCTCGCACCTTCACCGCCGGCGAGCGCAGCGCATCATCGTTGCCGATGGTCGCCTGCACCACCGTCATCGTGGCCGTCACGTTCGACAGCGGAGCGGTGAACTCGTAGTCCACCTGTTCGGGGCGGGCCCGGCTCACGATCTTCACCGTGGCCTGCAGCGAGGCACCGGGAGGCAGCTTCTCCAGCTCCGTCACCACCGCACGGCCCACGTTGTCGATCTCGAGCGCGGCCCGCTGCGCCTGGCCTTGCGCGTCCTGCGGCAGCTTGAACCGGAAAGGCAGGCCCAGGTACTCGGCACTGCCGATGGTCCAGTCGCGCGTGTCGTTGACCAGGAACAGGTCGTCGATCGAGGGATCCGTGATCTCCAGCAGCACCAGCATCCCATCGGGGTCGTTCACCCGGTGGAGCTGGGCGCGCGTCGCGGCGGTGACCATGTCAGTAGGCCGCCCGAAGGAACTCGACCTTGAAGCTGCGCTTGCTCGCTTCGAGCGTCGCCTGCTGGTACATCAGCGGCCCCAGCTTGCCCTCCGGAATGCGCCCCTGCACCGTACTGCCGGTGAGCGGGTCGGTGAAGTCGAAGAAGTCCTGCCCGGCGTGGATCGTCGAGTTGAACCAGGTCAGGAAGCTCTGCGCCTCTGCCTTCGAGTCGAAGTACACCGTCAGCGCCACCGTCACCAGCGCGTCGCTGTTGATGCGCCGCTGCTTGGGCATGCCGCGCTCCATCGCGGCGCGCGCCACCACCGGCGCCTGGTCGTCGCCCAGTTCGCGCCAGTCGTACTTCACGCTCGGGAATGCGGCCACGGTGTTTTAAGGCTCCAGGATGATCCGGGGCCAGGCGTCAGGCCGAGCCAAAGCTGTCGCGCAGCCCGAACCGGTTGCGAATGGCGGCGGTGACCTCGCCCTCGCCGCCGGCGATGTCGCCCGCCACGCTCGACTTGAACGCCCTCAGCAGGATCTCCACCGAGCCGTCGCCCTGCACCCGGCTCGTGCCCTCCAGGGCCGTGCCGCTCTGGTTGATGATGGTGATGCGCGGCCCCGCCGAAGCCGCGGCCACGCCGCCACCGGCGGCCGAGAGCCGGCCCATCGTGCCGCCGGCGCCGCTCGGGGTGGCGTAGACGTTCGTGTCAACCGGCACACCGCCCTCGTTGTACACGCCGTCGGAGCCCCCGCCCCCACCCACGAAGTAGCGGCTGAGCATGCCGACGAACTGGCGGAATGCGCCCCGCGCGACCTCTGCCGAGATCGCGTCACCCAGCGACTTCACGCTGAGCTTGCCCGTGGTGGCCCACTGCACCCAGGCCTGTTCGCCGGCCTGGATGGCGGCCGTCATCGTCGAGTCGAAGGTGTCCTTCATCTGGCGCGCGTTGTCCTGCCAGGCCTCGAGCATGCGCTGCCACTCGGGCTTCAGTTCCTCTGTGAGCTGGTGCTCGCGCAGCACGCGCCACTTCGCGAGGTCCTCCTCCACCGCCTTCTGCTCCTGAGCGCCCATCGTGCGGATGCGCAGCCTCTCGCGCATGGCCGCCTCCTCGGCGGCCAGCTGCGCCATGCCGCGCGCGCGCGGGTCAGAGATCGTGCTCAGCTGCATGCCGGAGATGTCGCCGCCGAGCGCCATCCAGGCCTGCCGCGAGCCGTCGCGAGCTGCGGCGTCCGCCGATGCACCGGCCGCGGCGCGCTGGTCGAATTCCCGCCGCTGGATCTCGATGTCGTCCTGCAGGGCCCTCTCGCGCGCCTTCTCGGCCTCCTTCTGCAAGCGCTCCCACTCCAGGAACGGCATCGGGGCAGAGTCGCCGAGGTGCACCCGCGGCGTCCTGCCGGGGCCGGCCGAGTCAGCCCGCGCCTGGTCGCGCACCTGGCGATCGCGTTCCCGCTGCAGGCTCGCGGCCCGCGAGGCCATGCGGAGCGACTCCTGCAGTGCTTCCCGGCGCTCCAACATCGCATCGCGCCGGGCTTCGGCCTGCAGTGGATTGCGGCCCCGCTGCATGGGCGCTTCAAGCTGACGATCGAGCTCGGCCAGCTGCTGTTCGATGGTCTGCTGCCTGCCGACGCCCAGCATCGCATCCCAGGCCTTGGCGGCCATCTCGCGCACGCCGCGCCACGCCTTCTCGAGCGAGCCCAGCTGACCCTCCATCTCGGCAGCACGCTGCTTTGCCACGCGAGCGAACTCGCTCTGGGCCCGCGCGGCGGCGCCGTCGACGTCGCCACGCTTCTCCAGAGCCTTGATCTGCTCGTAGACCTCGAGCGTCAGGAAGTGATATTGCTCGTTGATCTTGAGCGCGCCCTGCAGAGGCTTGTCGCCCATCATCGAGAACGCGCGCACTGTCTTCTCGACCTCGACACCGAGACTCCGCTGCAACGCCAGCGCGGCCTCCGTCGCTCCGGCGAGCTGCGAGCTCCTCACGTCTCCGGTGCCGACGAGCTGGCTCAAGACGCCGGCCGCCGCGCCCTGCGTGTAGGTGCCCCCGCCGGCCACGCGGCGCGCCATCTGGTCGAGCTGCCCGGCCGTCACGCCTGCGGCGTTGCCGGTCATGATGATGGCCCGGTGGTAGGCCTCGATCTCCGCCCGGCCCCGGTTGTACGCAATCCCGCCCACCAGCACCGTCGCGGCAAGCGCCCCGAGCGTGCCCACCGCCACTGTCGCGCTGGCGCTCATGCCACCGATCGCGGTGGCCACCGCGCCCATCTGCTGCGCGCCGGCGGCCAGCACCGGGTTGCCGGCAGCCATCGTCGAGGCCATCGTGCTCACCTGCTGCACGCCGGCGCTCAGCGCCTGCTGCATCGCGGTGGCCCCTTGCGCCGCCTGGCGCATGCCGGCGGCCTGCACCTGGTTCTGCTCGTTCAGCCGGCGAGAGGCGGCCTCGGCCTGGTTCGCCGCGGCCAGGTAGCCGCTCGCGTCACCTTCGATCCTGATGCCTGCCCTGCGCTCCACGCCGCCCCCCTTAAAGCCCGCTCAAGCGGACGCGCCCGCCGCACGCTCGTTGCGGGCAGCGACGAACTCGTCTTCCATCACCTGCAGGTGCTTCAGCAGCCGCCGCCCGGCTTCGCCGCGCGTGGGCAGGCCGAGCGTGCGGCACAGGTCCAGGCGCGGCGCGTAGTCGAAGCCCAGCACCAGCATCCCGGCCGGGCCCGCCACCGCGCGGATCTGCGTGCACATCGCGTCGCACAGGCGGAACGCGCCGTGCAGGTGGCGCGCCAGCTCGGGGCCCATGCGTTCGCGCGCCGCCACCTTCTTCGGCTCGGCCGGCACCTGCACGTTCAGCCGGGCCAGCGCCTCTCGGTCTTCCGCGTCCATCAACTGGTGCTCGGGCTGCTTCGAGGGCTCGCCGCTGCTCGCCGCTCGGGGGTTCACGAGCCAGCGGGCAGCGGCTCGGAGTTTCCCTCGGTGGCCTCCTCGTAGCCGCGGTAGAAGGCCCGCACCATCGCCACCGAGACGCCGGGCACCGCCAGCAGCCGCTGCACGTTGAAGTTCGTGAAAGCCAGCGGCGCGCCTTGCGAGTCCTGCACCTGGTCGTCCCACCCGGTGAGCCACTCGCGGACGAAGGATTCGGGCGTGAGACGCGATTGCGCCAGGCGCACCTGCAGGTCGCGCATGCGCCCGTCCTCGAGGGCCGACCGCTCGGTGGCCCCTTCCAGGGCCTGCAAGTCGGTGAACTCGGCCTCGGTCAGCGCCCCGCGGCGCTGCCGGTCCTGCAGCTCCTGCAGCTTCTCGTAGTCGAGCAGCCGGCACTCGATGCCGAAGTCGGCCGTCAGGCCCTTGAGGCGGATCTCGACCTGGGTCTTGAACCGCAGGTCGTCGGAGAGTCGAAGCATGGGGAGTGCTCCAGTGGGTCGGAAAGAAGGCGTGCGCCGCTCAGCGCACCACGATGTTCAGCTCGTTGTTGCCCGAGCCGGTGGGCATCAGCTTGGTGCTGGCCGAGAGCATCGCGTCGCCCTCGAACTCGCTGTAGCTCAGGCTGTTGAGCTGCATCGCCGGCATGTTGAACTCGACGATGTTCCCGGCCACCGTCCCGTGGATGAGCTGCACCGCGCCGGTGGCAGCGTCGCGCACGGTGCTGAACCAGTTCTTCACCGCCATCAGCTCGGCGCCCATCTCGATCGAGCCGGTGGGCTTGCGGTCGGTGATGCGCACCATCTCGCTGTTGACCAGGTTGCGGTACACGACCTGGTTGTTCATGTTCCAGGAGAAGTTGCGCAGCACCGCGCCGGTCACGCCATGGATGGTGAAGGTCGGCGTGTTGGCCTTGTTGAAGGCCAGCGGCGCGATGAAGCCGCTGTAGTCGGCCGTCGGCAAAGCGGCGTCGGTCACCGGCACGAACAGGCCCATGAACTCGAAGCCGAACATCGTGGCGGCGCGATTGCTGCCCCGGAAGCTGACGTTCCCCCTCGCGCCGATGAACTTGTGCAGCACGCCGTCGAGGTGGAAGTACATCGTCAGCGAGTCGATCGCCGTGCTCACGGGCGTGTAGGTCACCCCCGCACCGGCCACCACCGTCTCGGCCATCATGCACGCGCGCAGCAGCGCGCCGTACTTCGGCACCGTGCCGGCGGCGCCGGCGCCGGCGGCCTCGACGTCGAAGCGCATGCGCCCGAAGAAGGCGCCGATCACGTCCTCGCTGTTGCCGAGGTAGGGCCGGTAGAGCTCGCGGCTCTCGGTCACCATCTCGATGGGCGTCACGCTCGCGTTGCGCACCAGCATCGCGTTCGCGCCGCCGGTGGGCACCGGGTCGGTCCCGTAGGTCACCTCCAGCTTGGCCAGCAGCGCCAGCTTGCGCATCAAGAGCGGCATGACTCTCTCCCTTTAAGGCTCGGTCTTCGTGAGGGGCTCAGGAGGCCTTCGCCGCCTTGCGGGCAGCGGAAGCCTCCGCCACGGACGGGGGCGCCCCGATTGCGGCACCCACCGCCGCCCCCGTCCGGGCATCGGCCCGGTCTGACGAGTCGATCACCGGCTCCACGGCGCGGGCGCCGGGCCCGGCCGGTGCCGTCGGCTCCTGCACGCGCACGTACAGGCCGTCGCGCAGCTCGTAGCTGCCGCCTTCGTCGATCTCGTCGATGCTCTTGAAAGTCTTCGGGCTGGTCTGGTTCACGAGGCGTACCTCCAGGTCTCGAGCGAAAGCGCCGCGCTGTGGCACAGCACGCCGCAGAACACCACCGGCCCGGCGTCGGCCAGCTGCACACCGTCGGGCCCGTTGCCGAACATCTCGGCCGAACAGGCGCCGCCCAGCGTCGGGTCGGCGCGGTAGGCGTCGCGGATGGCCTCGACCAGGTCGTCGAACGCCAGCTCGCTGCGCAGCGCGTCGTTGAGCGTCATGTAGCCGCGGATCGTCCAGCCGTCGTTGATCAGCACGCGGCCCACGCCGAGCGTGCGCTCGCCGCCGCTGGTGCGGCTCACCTGCCAGCCGCGGATGTGCTCCAGGCCGCCGTTGGCCACGTCGGCCCACAGGTAGTGCTCGGCGAAGTCGCGCGGCTCGCGCGCGTAGCGCTGGTAGTCGTGCACGCGCCCGATGCCGGCCACCGAGGCGACGAGGGCCACCAGGGCCGCGCGCACCGTGGCCGCGCTCATGCCGCGCCACCAGGCAGTTGCGCCGCGATGCGGCCGGCCGCTGACTCGAAGATCTGGCCGATGCGCGCCCACTGCTGCCGCAGCGAGTTGCCGAACGGCTCGCGCGCCGGCGTGCCGCGCTGCGCGATCTTGCGCTGGATGCCGCGCGCGGCCACGAAGCCCTCGCCGCCGGTCTTGCCGAGGATGTCGGCCACCCAGTCGACGAGCGGCGCCAGCGGCGGCGTGTGCGGCCGCGTGCCCAGCTCGATGAACAGCGCCACCGGTGCCGGAGAGCCCACCACGCCGAGCACCCCCGTCGGCGTGGCGAACGCGTCCGACGCGATGCTGCCGCGCGTGAGGCCCGTGTGCTTGGGGAAGTTGCCCACCACGTCGGCCTCGAGCAGCGCCATGGCCTCGTTCATCGCCGCCAGCATCTCGCGTTGCGCCACCTGGGGCGCCTCGCGGAACCCGCGCTCGAGCGCGTCGATGCCGTACGGCGTGAGCTTCATCGCCAGCATCGCGCTACCCGTTGCGCCAGTCGGTCGAGTCGTTCGAGCGGAAGCTCGAGCGCGGCCGTGAGCCCCAGCTCACCACCGCGCCGGCGGCCTGGCCGGCCGCGGCAGCCGAACCGCTGCCGCCGCTGCCGCCGGCCGAGCTGCTCATCGGGTCGGCGATGCCCAGCGTGGCGAAGTACGCCGCGCGGAACTCCTTCGAGCGCTGCGCGTAGTTCCGCGCCCGGCTCTCGGTGTTGGAGCCATCGGCGGCGATGCTGCTCTCGCGCTCCGCGCTGTACAGCGTGGCCAGCTCGCGGCACAGCAGGTGCGCGGCGAAGTAGGCCACGGCGTCGCGGTGCCGCATGGGGATCGTGTCGGCCGGCTCGCTGCCGCCGGCCAGCGCATGCGTGGCCGTGTAGGTGATGCGCACCACGTTCCCGGCAGCCAGGAAGGTGTCGCTGACCAGGTTGATGCCCGTGGGCGTGAGGCTTGCCGCCAGGCCGATCAGCGCCGCCGGCTGCTCGCCGACGGGGAACTCGGCCGAGACGACCGTGCTGTCTTCGGTAAACCCGGCGGGCACCTCGTCGGAGAAGAAGCCGGAGAGTGGCCAGGTGAGGTCGGCCGCCAGGCGCCGCGGCGCGTCGGCGCTGTACTGCACCACCGCGCTCGCGATCGCGCGATCGATGTCGCCCGCCTGCTGCAGCTCGCGCCCCTGCTCGCGGATGAGCCGCGGCAGTAGGGTCTGGTAGTACGCGAGCGACATGGGGGTGTGCGTGCGGGTGAGGGGGTGGCGTGGCGCCGCTTGCGCCAGGCGCAACCCGTGCGCCTGGCAGAAGCGGCCGGCCTGCTTCGGCCGGACCGCGAAGACCAGGGTCTTTCGCCCCTGATCAAGGAGGAACGCGTCGGATCAGGGCACCACGGCCTTCGTGGTCGCCTTCTCGCCCTCGGGCACCACGGCGCCGCCGTAGATGTGCCGGATCTTGTAGGTGATCTGGTCGTTGCTGAAGAGCGAGCCGACGTTGGGCATGTCCTGCACGAACAGCTCGGGCTCCTCGCGGCCGTCGAGGAAGCCGATCTCCAGGCACGGCAGATCCATCGGGTCGGCCACCGACACCCAGTCGTTCGCGTCGGTCCAGTAGGCGATGGGGATCACCATCGGGTTGACCGTCTGCACGAAGGTCTTGTCCAGGTTCTGGTTGCGCACGAACAGGTTGTAGGCCGTCTCCTGCAGGTCGAACGGCACCAGCAGCCGCTTGGGCGTGACGCCGCGGCGCTTGGCGCTCGACAGGCGGGTCAGCTTGGCCATCGCCAGCCGGTGCGTGGCGAACTCGGCCGCGGAGAGCGCCGCGGTGAACAGGTTGCCGTGGGTGGCGTGGTACAGCGCCAGCGTGTCGTACACCGTCGGGTTGGTGCGGAAGAAGTCGAACACGAACTCGTGCAGCGTGTTCTTCGCCGCCAGCGCCAGCTCCTGCGGGACGCGGCGCACCGCGCCCACGTCGTCGTTCTTGATGGTCTCGAGGGTGATGGTCTCGAGGCCGCCGCGCTTCGTCGCCGCGTAGGTCGCCTTCAGGTCGCCCGGGCTGGTGAGCGCCGCGTAGGCCGCGGACTGCGCCACCGCCGGCAGGTTGCCGTAGCCGCCCATCTGCACGCGCTCCTGCGTGCGGAAGTCGTTCACGCTCGTCACCTGCGCCACCTGGCGCCAGGCGTCCAGCTCGGTGAGCTGGCCGTAGACGGCCATCATGCGGCGCGTGATGCTGTCGCCCAGCACGTTGGCGAAGGTGCTCGAGCTGATGGCCTCGCGCAGGTGCTCGTCGGCGATCGAGCCCAGTGCCTCGCGCAGCCGCGGCACGTCGCAGTCCGAGAGCCGGCCAGTCACGCGGCGGTCGCCGGTGATCTCGATGTAGCACTCGCGGAAGCTGTGGACCTTGCGGTGGTCCTTGTGCGCCGGATCGAAGAACGCGTCGAGCATGTCCTTCACGACCAGGCCGCGGTCCTGCACCTGCAGGTCGTCGCCGCTGCCGATGGCCACGCGCCCGCTCTCGCTGAAGCGCGCCACGTACTTGCGCTCGTCGGCGATGAGCTTGGCAACGTCGGCCTCGGTGAAGCGCTCGCGGGCGTCGAGTTGCGCCAGCAGCCGGTCCTTGGTGAACTGCGGCAGGTTAGTGCCCAGCACCGTGCGGGTGGCGGCCTCGCGCAGGCGCAGCATGGCCAGCTCGGCGCGCGTGACGGGGGCGTCGTCGCCCTCGCCACCACCGCCGGCGTTGGCCTCGCGCTGCTGCGTGCCGGCCGCCGCCTCCACCAGGCGCTGCACGGCGCCGGCCACGCCGGCATCGCTCGCGGCGGCGACGGCCTGCGCCACCACCTGGCCGTAGTCGAGCTTCGCGGCCGTGCAGGCCTCGCGCAGCGCGGTGGCGACGTCGTCGTCGCTCACCTTGGCGGCGTCCATGCCCGCGGCTCGGGCGGCGTTGAGGGCCGCCAGGGCGGCGAGAAGGCGCGTCTTGAACATGCTGGCTCCTGCGGAGTTGCGGTTGGGGTCTTGGTCGGCGGAAGGGTCGGCCGCTTCGGCCAGCCGGTCCAGGCCGCCGCCGGCGCCTGGCTCGACGATGAGGTCGACGGAATCGACCTTCACGAACTTCTCGGCCACGCGCACGGTCTTGCCGCCGCGCTGCTCGCGGCGCGTCTTCGCGCTCGCGTCGATCGACAGGCCCATCAGGCCCTGCAGGCCGCGCTTGCAGGCCTCGACCATCTTGCGCACCACGGCGTCTTCGGGGTCGATGGGCCTGAAGGTGCCCACCAGCGCGCCGCTGTCGGGCGTGGCGCCGGCGACGAAGCGCACGCCGTAAACGCCGCCCAGCAGGTCGCGCACGTCCTTGCCTTCGCCCTTCAGGTGCTGCGCGTCGCTCTTGGCGAACACCCGCACGCCCTCGAAGAGCTTCACCGCGCCCTGCAGGGCGGCGTCGGAGTAGAAGGCGTTGTTCAGCGAAAGACCCGAGCGGATCAGCGTCACCTCGATCGCCCCGCTGCCGTCGGCCGCCTCGCGGAACAGCGGCAGCGCGCCGCCGGCGGCGGCCTCGCGCACCGGCGCGAAGCTCACCACCACCTCGGCGCGCTCGCCCAGCGCCACCGTGTTCTCGGCCGTCAGCGTGTACGGCCAGGCCCAGAGACGGCCGCCCATGCGGGCCACCACGCGCTCGGGGAACAGGCCCTGGATGTCGACGTAGTAGTCGCCCAGGCCGGGCTCGAGGCGCACCTTGTCGCGCAGCGCCTGGCGCACCAGCTCGAGCAGCGCGCCGAACTCGGTGGTGACCGCCTCGCTCAGGCGCTCGAAGCCGGGGTGGCCGGCCGGCAGCGTCTTGATGCCCGCCGCCGCCGCGCCAGCCGCGGCCTCGGCGAAGCGCTCGATCGGCAGGATGGCCACCACCACCAGGCACGAGAGCCAGGCGCGGAAGCGGGAGAGGCGCGCGGACAGCGTCATCGGGTCACCTGCAGGCGGAGGAGTGGCGAGCGAGTGCGGGGCAGGGCGACCAGGTCAGGCCTCGGCCGGCTCGCGGCTGGCCACCGTGTCGGCGCTGCTGAACTTCTGGCCGTCGAGCGTGACGACGACCACGTGCGTGCCGTAGTCGCGGAACGCGAGAACCTCGCCGGCCTTCACGGCCACGAACGAGATCTTCTCGACCTCGTTGCCGGCGTCGTCCTTCTTGACGCTGCGCACCGGGCGCCGCACGGCCTTGGCGGCCGCGGCTGCGTCCATCGTCTTCTTGGGCGCGTCGGCGACCGGGGGCAGGCTCTTAATGTCGCTCACGAGTGGCACTCCTGTTGATGGAGCGCTCGCTCGTCAGGTGGCGTCGCGCTCCGGGGGTCGAAGTGCGCGCATCGTGCCGGTGGGGCCGGCTACAGATAAGGGTGAAGCAGTTCGCCCCGGGCGGCGCCGGGGCGATGCATCAGAGTAGCGGAAAGCGAGGGCGGCGGGAAGAGGGGGCGCTACTTCCGCGCCCTCCGAGTCAGGGCCTCGTAGGCCTGCAGCACCTCGCGCATTGCCTCCAACTGCTCTGCACGCAGATCCTGGTCGTCCTGATAGCGCGATCCCTCGTATCGGACGGTCACCTCGGTGGCGCGCGAGATCTTCCGGACGGCCTCGATGTCGCGCGGCCCGGTGATCGCCAGATCCGACCACTCCCAGATCATCCCGCCGTCGTGATCCCTCTCCCAACCCAGCGGACCGATCGAACGACTCGGGACGACAACCCTCACACCGTCCGCCACCGCCCAGGCGCTCCTGATGAAGAGCCACTCGGGTCCGTAGTAGCTGACGACCAGACGCAGCGGCAGCACTTGGCCGGAGTCTTTGACGCCGAAGTACAGGTAGAAGCCCCCGTGCGACTTTGACCCTGGTGACTTGTTGCTCGAGTACCAGGAGATTCGCTCCATGCGGTCGTACTCGCGCTCCAGACCTCTCATCGCCGGCGGAAGCGCGGCGACACGTGCCGCTTCCTTGATTTCGTCGTTCCGATCGCGCACGGCCGCCGCGGCCAAGTCGCGAGCGAGCTGCTTCATGTACGCGTCGTCGCGCTCTTCGGACACCTGCATCTGCTCGACGCACTTTGCGACGACGTCGCCTTTCAGGTCGCGGCACTGACCGCTGTAGTCGCCAGCTGCCCCGGCGCTCGATCCCGCAGCCAGCAGCAGCAGTACGAATAGCCGACCACCCATGTTGCACCTCCGCGTTCGAGACAACAGTAGCTTCCTACCTGACCAGCCGCAAGAGCCGGGCGCCCTACATCCTTGGCTCGTGCGGCCGTTTGCCAGAGCAACACCACATTTCGTCACGCCACGGAAGATGGTTCCCCCCAAGGTGCGCAGATGAGTCCCCCGGACGTGTGCCCCGGACCAGGGGTATCCATCCCAAGGGACTGCCCGGCAAAGTTGAGCCAACAACAAGGACAAGGGAGATGCACCTCATGACCGGCCCCCGAGATCCAGCAGTACAGAGCCTGATCCTGCGACCCGTGGCCGAGCAGCTGCACAGCGAGGCGCTGCGGCTCGAGCAGACGGCGCAGGCGCTCATGGCGCTGAGCGACCTGGCTCGCAGCGTCGTCGATCGCCGCGGCAATGCCGGCGATTGCGCCGAGCTCGACGCCGCCCACCTTGGCGGCCTGGCGGCCGTGCTGAGCGCGGCCGTCCGGTGCTCGGTGCTGGCGCTGGACGATGCCGCCCAACTGGTCGAGCGGGCGGCCGGCTGAACCCCTGTTTTCTGCCTCCGAGAGCCAATCCCGGGGGTCCGTGAACGATCACGATGCCGCGCCGGGACGATTTAAGCGTGGTTTAAGGCGGGTCGGAGGCCCGCGGCGCTACCCTGGCCTATCCCCCACCCTTAAAAAACGCACCTAGGCCGTTTTCACGAAATCGGGTTCAGCGGCCCTTGCCGGCCAGCTTCCCGGCCACCCAGGCCGCCTTGTTCCGCTTCAGCGGGTTCAGCGCCTGCTCGCGCTCGCTGAACGGCGTGCCGCCCTTCGGCAGGCCCCAGCGCTCGAGCCACATGCGCGCCACGCAGCCGCAGTTGATCACCTCGGCCGGCGGCGCCGCGGGGTCGTGCGGGTGCTTCATCAGGATGAACCCGCCCGCCTGCTTGGTGGGCACCCGGAAGGAGTCCCCCACCGGGACGAGCTGCCCGTCGATGGCATCGTGGTTCCATCTCGAGTGGATCTTGCCGCTGCGCAGCCACTCCTTGAGCAGGCCGGACAGCACCGCGGCGCGGGCCTCCATGCGCTGCTGCGCGGCCACCGCGTGAGCCTCGCCCACGCTGGTGTTGATGATGCGCTTGGCGCGCGCGGCCGCCTCGCTTCCGCCGCCGAGCGCCGCGCCCACCTGGCGCACGGCCTGCTGCGGGGTCTGCGCCCCCAGCACCACCAGGTGCACGGCCTGGTCGACCTTCGCCTCGGCGGTGGCGGTGAGGTCCTTGATGCGGCCGGCCGTGTAGCTGCGCAGCGCGCCGAGGATGGTGGTGTCGAGCAGCGGCAGCACCAGGCGCGACTGGATGCCCGCCGCGGCCAGCGGCGTGTCGATGCTCGCCGCACCGCCGGCCCAGCCGCGCACGAGCGCCCCGTCGAGGGCGCCCTGCAGCTCGCCGGTGAGCCCCTCGACCAGCGCCTGCACCTGGCCCTGGATGGCACCCAGCTGCCACTGCTGCCATTCGGCCGGCTGCTCCGCGATCAGCGCCGCGATCGCGCTGGCGGCCTCCTTCAGCGCCTTCAGCGCGGCCTCGCGCGTGCCCTTGAGCAGCGCGGCGCGGGCCTTGAGCTGCTGGCGCCAGGCGGCGAGAAAGCGTTGCTGCTCCTCGCGCAGCGCGCGCTCTTCAGGGCTGAGCGGCGCCGGCACCGGAGCCTCCGGCCGCGGCGGGGTCGGCGGCCGGGTCGGCCGGGCCGCCGTCGCCCGGCGTGTGGAAGGCGTCGCCGGCGGCGGCATCGGCCGCGGCCTTGCGGCGGCCCTCGGCCTCGACGCGGGCCGCCTTCAACTCCTCGGCGGGGTCGATCTCCTGCCCGAAACGCTTCGCGACGTCGGCCACCATCGACAGCGCCCGCTCCTCGGTGAGCAGGCCCTTGTCCACCAGCAGCAGCACCGCTGCCGCGGTCTCGCGCATCGCCGCGGAGAACTTCGTCACGTCCTTGGAGGCCAGCTCGGGGAAGACGGCCGTCACCTTCCACTCCGGCGCGCCCCAGTCGGGCCTGGCGTCGGGCTGCCTGGCCAGCACGTAGCGGCCGAGCTCCTCGAGCATGAGCTTGAGCACGCTCTGGCGCGCGGTGAGCACCTTGAAGGTCGGCTCGCCCATCTCGGCCGCCGCGGCGCGGTTCACGTCGCCGCCGCCGCCGGCCCAGTGCTCGGGGATCGTGCCGCCGAGCAGCACGTGGTTGCGGAACAGCCGCGCGGCCTGGCTGGAGTCGGCCGCCTGCAGCTCGGGCGCCACTGCCGTCAGCTCCTCGGCATCGTTGTGCACGTAGACGCTGTTGGGCGATGGCGGCTTGAACGTCTTCGAGCGCTTCTCCACGTCGTCGGCCGTGCCGCTCTTGAGGTTTAGGTCCCAGACGAAGGCCCGCGTGAAGCGCGCGCGGTCGAGCTCGCCGAAGAGGTACTCGTCATAGGCATCGAGCCAGTCGATCTGCCCCAGCAGGTCGCTGCGGCCGCGCGTGCCGGTGGCCAGCTTGTTCACCTGGAACAGGAACACGTCGCCATCGGCGAAGGTCTTGCGGATCTCCGCCGTGCGCGCCGTGAAGAGCGCGTCGTCCTCGCCCAGCACGATGACCCGGAACTTCTTGTAGCGGCCCTTGCTGTCCCGCCGCGTGATCACGCCGATCGGCTGCTCCGGGTTGTCGGGGTCGAGCACCACCTCGCCGATGCGCCGCGGGTCCACGTAGCCCAGGCGCACGGTGCCGGCCTCGTCGACGAAGGCGGCGTAGCACTGCTCGCCCATCAGCGCCAGGTCGCGGGCGCGGGAGTAGAGCTTCAGGGGCCAGGCGTTGATCGGGTCACCCCAGAACCGGTCGAGCACCTTCTGGTGCTCTTCGTCGGCGCAGGTGAGGCGCACGCCCTCGGCCAGCAGGTAGGCCAGCGGGATCTCGATCAGGCGATTGGCGAGCAGGTTGCTCTGCCACAGCCACTCGGCCGCGCGCTGCATGCGGTCGTGGCTGAGCGGCGTGAGATCGCGCTGGCTGCCGCTGCCGCCCCCCATGCCTGACAGGCGCGTCCAGCCCGCCTCGTCGTCCTCGAGGCCGTTCACGCCGGCGGCCTCGCGCACGGTGGCGGCCGCGGGCGCCGGCGCCGGTGCGGGCGCGGCGGCGGCCGGCGGCGCCAGCAGGCCGCGTGCGCGGCCGATGAGGGTTGCGAGCAGGTTCATGAGGTGCGCCTCCGCGCGAACATGCGCTGCGCCTGGCGCGCCGCGCGGTCGAAGTACTCGCGGCTGCGCGCGGCGGGGTCTTCCACCTGCGCGCCAGCCGCCACGCCGCCGGTGATGGCCAGCATCCACAGCATCTGCAGCGCGTCGGGGCCGTCGTCGTGGTCGGCCTTGGGGTAGTGGCGCAGCTGGTCGACGAGCGTGGTCTGGCTCGCGTGTAGCCGGATCAGCCCGTTGTGCATGTGTGGCTGCAGGCTGAGGATGCGCAGGTCCTTGTCGGAGATCGGCGTCAGCGGCCTGGCCGGCACCGGCACGCCGGCCGCGGCGCTGCGCTTCACCAGCTCGGTGCGCACGAACTCGGCGAACACCACCGCCTCGAAGCCCCACACCAGGCAGCCGTACTCGGCCTGCAGGTCGATGATGTCGGTGATGAGTTTGTCGGGCGTGCGGCGCTTGATCTGCGCGTGCACCACGTCCAGCACGCCCAGCGCGCGCTGGTAGCCGCCCACCAGCACCGCGCTCGGGTCGCGCCGCTGACCGGCCGAGGTGGTGGTGTTGCGGCCCATGCTCGGGTCGCACGCTCCATAGAAGATCCACTCGGCCACGCGGTTCACCCAGAAGCGCAGGCTGTTGGCGAACGGCGCGTCGTCGCCGGCCACCGGGTCGTTCTGCTGCTCGCTGTCGAACGCCTCGTGGCCTTCGCGCGCCCGCTTGATCATCAGCTTGACCAGCGGCCGCACCGCGGGCCAGCTCACCTCGGCGCCGGCGTCCATCTCGGCCTTGCGCTCGGCGTAGAACGCCAGCGCCGCGGCCTCGCCCTCGTCGGGCGAGTCGGCGCCGAGCAGGATGCTCTCGAACTCCTCCCACAGCGGCATGGCGTCGGGCCACGCCATCACGGCCTTGAACACCTTGCGGTGCCACAGCCGGTTGCGCAGGAAGCGCGCGAGCACGCTGTCGTAATGCAGCACGGTGCCGATCAGCACCGCGTCCATGCTGTCGTCGGGCGGGCCGAGGTTCAGCACACCCTTGGTGACGAAGCGCTCGAGCTTGTCGCGCTGCGCCGGGCTCGCGACGTTCTCGTCGTTCTCGATGTCGTCCAGCACCGCCAGGTCGGGCCGGTGCGGGCCGTGGCGGCGGCCGCGGATCTTCTTGGCCGAGCCGAATGCCTCGACCTTGGCGCCGTTGGCGGTGACGATGCAGCCCACGCGCCACACGCGCCCCTGGCCGGTGGCCTCGGGGAAGTCACTGGCCAGGCGCGGGTTCGCCTCGAGCTCGGCCTTTACCGCCTCGATCGTCTCGGCCGCCTGCTCGAAGGCGTCCATGATCACCAGCGGGTACTTCTTGCGCCCGGTGATGACGCACCAGAGCACGAAGATGAGCGCCACCACCGTGCTCTTGGCCTCGCCGCGCGGCGCGGCGATCGCATCGCGCTGGCCCGTCGGCGCGAGCACGATGGCGGGCAGCCGCTCGTGCAGGTAGGTGTGCAGCACGCTGGGCGCGGCGCGGCCGTAGTGCGGGAAGTAGGTCTCGTGGAAGAAGCGGAAGCCGTCGACGTCGTCGAACACGCGCCGCCGGCGCTCGGCCACCGCCTCGGGTGCGAGGTCCCAGCCTTCCGTGTCGGCGTCGATCTGGCGCCGCAGGCTCTCGGCGAGCTGGGCGATGCCGGTGAGGAAGTCCTTGTCGAGCTTGGCCACGGGGCGGGCCTTCGTCAGTTGAAGTTCTTGGCCAGGTGCTCGCCGAACGGCTCGAGCATCTCCAGCAGCATCGGCACGTGCCGCGGGTACTTCTGCTTGGCGAAGGCGGCCAGGCGCTCCACCGTGTCGAGCGCGATCGAGTGCTTGTTGAGCTCGGGCGCCACCTTGCGGAAGCTGGCCATCGTCTTGTGGAACGAGTCGGCGAGCGAGGCGAGCAGCTGCGCGCGCTTCTCGGCCGAGAGCTTCTTGGTCTTGTCGTCGCGCAGCATGTCGATGGTGGCCTGGTGCTGCACGAGGTAGTCCTCGAGCAGCTTGCGGCTGAGCATCGTGAAGCTCTCGTCCCCGAGAGCCACCGAGGCGCGCGCGGTCTCCCAGTCGTCGCCCTTGGCCCTGGCCTCGCGCATCCAGCGGTGCGCGGTGGTGCGCGGCACGCCCAGGGCGCCGCGGGCGGCCTCGAGCGAGAGCCGCTTGTAGACGTACAGGCCGCGCAGCTGGGTCCGCAGCTCGGGGGCGAGGGCCATGATCAGCGCTGGCCCCCGGACCACGACTTGAGGCCCTCGACGACGAGGGCCACGCCCACGCTGACGATGCCGCCGGAGAGCGCGCCGAGTGCCGCGCTCTTGCGCTCCTGCTCGCGCAGGCGGGCGTCCATCGACTCGAGCTGCTTTGACTGGGCGGCCTGGTTGGCCAGGATCACTTCCTGGCCGCCCTTGAGCTGGCCGAGCAACATCGCGATATCGGTCTGCTCCATCGAAGAAGCCCCTGTCGTTGGGTTGGCGGAGGTCAGGAGGGGTCGCGCACCGGCAGCCGGCCTTCGGCGACCAGCAGCGCGCCATTGGCGTCGCGCACGGAGCACGTGAGGAGATAGGCGCTGCCGGGCGTGCCCGGTACGAAGAACTGCAGCACCTTGCTGCCCTGCAGGAAGGAGGGCCCGTCGGGGGCCACGTCGGTGGTGCCGTCGTCGCCGCCGATGCGCTGCACCGCGATCGCGGGCTGCTGGATGCTCGTGAAGGGCGCGAAGTCGAACACCACGAGCAGCCGCTCGCCGGGCATCATCTGCGAGAGGTCGGGCTCGGCGCGCGGGTCGGCCACCGCGTAGCGCACGGTGAAGCGCCTCTGCGGCCAGAAACCGGGCGGCGGCGCCGGGATCACCGGCGCCTGACCAGCGGTGGCGGTGATGAGGATCTTGCCGTTGAGCTCGACGCCGTTCTCGAACAGCAGCGACTCGAAGGTGTGCGATCCATCGGGCAGGCCCGACCACAGGCCGTAGCCGTCCTCGCCGAACTGCAGCGTGCCCACCGTCGGCCAGGTCTCGACCCAGCCGCGGTAGCGCTTCTGCGCGTCGCCCGGCAGGTCGAGGCTGGGCGAGACGATGTTGCCGCTGAGGGTGAGGCCCAGCACGCCGTTCGTCCGGCGGCCGTAGTGCATCTTGCCGGCGGCGAGGCGGGGTGCGTAAACCATGCTCATGGCGCTGCGCCTTTACCGTGGCTCAGGTGGCCTGCACGCGCCAGCCGCCGGCCTGCCAGGTCTCGGAGTCCTGGGTGAGGTCGAACGGGAAGACGCTGTACCACTGGCCGGCGACGATGGCCGGATCCTGGATCGAGAACCCGCCCTCGTCATCGGCCGTCACGCTGGTGCGGCTCGCGACGATGGCCGGGGTGTCGGAGACGACGATCACGCGCGGGTACACCTCGCCGGTCAGCGCCTGGTTCTGCCAGTTGATGCCGGCGGGCACGGCGACGGTGCCGCCGCCGCCGCCGCTCACGGAGAACGAGGCCGAGCTGACGACGGGCGAGCGATTGCCCGCCGCGTCCTTGTGCATGAAGTGCAGGTAGCGCGTGCCGGCCGTCACCGCACCGCTGGCCACCGCCTGGCTGCCGGAGGCCGTGACCGGCTGGTTCAGGGCCCGCAGCGCCGCGGCGCCGGTGTGGTCCTGGCCGGCCTCCACCTGCACGTCGCTCGGCGCGGTGGCGCTGCCCGTGGCCACCACGTACAGCGTGCCGTTGGCCTCGTTGGTGCTCACGCTGCCGCTGCACACGAGCGTTCCGCCAGTGCCCACGGGGCTGGTCAGCGTGGGCGCGGTGGTGTCCGGCGCGGCGTTGACGGTGAAGGCGCCCGAACTGACGACGGCCGAGCGGTTGCCCGCCGCGTCCTTGTGCATGAAGTGCAGGTAGCGCGTGCCGGCGCTCACCGCACCGCTGGCCACCGCCTGGCTGCCGGTGGCCGTGACGGCCTGGCTGACCACGCGCAGCGCCGCGGCGCCGGTGTGGTCCTGGCCGGCCTCCACCTGCACGTCGCTCGGCGCGGTGGCGCTGCCCGTGGCCACCACGTACAGCGTGCCGTTGGCCTCGTTGGTGCTCACGCTGCCGCTGCACACGAGCGTTCCGCCAGTGCCCACGGGGCTGGTCAGCGTGGGCGCGGTGGTGTCCGGCGCGGCGTTGACGGTGAAGGCGCCCGAACTGACGACGGCCGAGCGGTTGCCCGCCGCGTCCTTGTGCATGAAGTGCAGGTAGCGCGTGCCGGCGCTCACCGCACCGCTGGCCACCGCCTGGCTGCCGGTGGCCGTGACGGCCTGGCTGACCACGCGCAGCGCCGCGGCGCCGGTGTGGTCCTGGCCGGCCTCCACCTGCACGCCGCTCGGCGCGTTGGCGCTGCCCGTGGCCACCACGTACAGCGTGCCGTTGGCCTCGTCGGTGCTCACGCTGCCGGAGCAGACCAGCGTGCCGCCGTTGCCGACGGGGCTGGTGAGGGTGGGGGCGGTGGTGTCCCCCGCGGCCGCGATCGCGACCGCCCCCCAGTAGGGGGCCACCGCCGCGCCGGCGCCGCCGCCGAATTGCAAGCCGAGCGAGTCGCTTACAGCGGCCGCCACCTTCGACAGGCCGATGGACCGGGTTTGAACCGCCCCCACCTGCGACGTGCCAGACACAGGCGCGTGAGCCGACGAGAACACGTCGTCATCGCACCACAGCATCAGCATCAGATCGCCGGGCTGGTTGCCGACCGGCACCGCGGTGATCGGCGAGGACAGGCTGGAGCCCCTGACCTCCTTGTAGCCGCGCACTGCGCCCGCGTTGTCGCCGGTGACCGCACCGCACAAGATGCGGGTGTAGTCGTAGACCAAGATGCCCGTGAACCGCACGATCCCGGCGCCGGCGGTGGGGTTGGCCAACTGATAGTGGAAGAACGAGTACGAGCCCCCCTCGGGCGGCGTCCGCGTCGCCACGAGCGTCAGCGCCTGGTTCCACGCGGGCGAACCAGCAGGATCCCTCCACACCGCCGCCGCTGGCGGGTTGGAGGTGCGGTTCATCAGGATGACATGCAGCAGCGTGGTGCCGCCGGGCACCGTGAAGCCGTTGCTGTCGCGCGTGGTCTGGTCAGAGACCTCGTACTTGAAGTCGCCGGCAACGAGCGCTGCACTCATGTTTCGTGTCCCTCTGTCAACTCGTGACCAGGTCGCCGAGGGCGCGCGCCACGCTCTCGAAGCGCTTGCCGGCCCAGTGCCGCATCACGTGCATGCGGATCGGAAGCCACGGGCGGTCGTGATGCGCGAGCCGCCCCTCGAGCGGCTTGAGCCCGCGCGCATGCAGTTCGCAGCCGCGGTCAGCGAAGAACGTGCACCCGCCCTCGTGCCGCGTGTGCCACAGGCCGCGCGCGCCTTCCTGGCCCTTGGGCGCCGGTCCGACGAAGCGCTGCCCGTCGAACTCGTACGTCGCGAGCCGATCGCCGAGCCCGGCGCGGATCAGCGCCCGCGCCTCGTCGGGCGTCGGCAGGCACGTCGAGCGCGCGCAGGCATCTCGGCAGCGATCGCAGGCGCAGGTGATCGGGGTCATCATGGTGGCGTCACCCCGATGAGTTGGAACGGGTCCGCCGTCGTCGCGGCCCACTCCAAGTAGTCGCCGAGCATCGAGGCGTGGTGCAACCTGTTGTGAGCCGGCCGGCCGTCGCTGCCGGTGTAGCCGTCGGAGGCGCGAAGCGTCTCGCCGTTTGGCCCAGGCGTCACCGGCATCGAACTCCACGTGATCGTGCAGGAATCGCTCTTGAGGTCGCCGGACGGCTTTCCGAGCCACACCTTTTGCTCGCCAGTGCCGGAGATGTAGGCAAAACAGTTCCACTTGTCGGACCACGTGGCGGCGGCGCAGTCGAACGCCGGCTTGGTCGGCACCGGGCCGGCCATGATGGGCCGATAGCGCGTGTGGGTCGCCGGGTCGATCACCAGCACGTAGGGGTAGGCGTTGCTGGTGTCCGGGTAGCTGTCCCTGCGGATGTGGATCGTGCAGCGCCACCGCGCCGAGTAGTGCGCCGACTCGTAGCCCTGGATGAAGTTCTTCGGGGTCGATGCGACGAAAGCCTGCGTACCCTCGCCTCCAGTCGGCAGGTCCTTGTAGCAGTAGTAGTCCATCGGGTCGTTGGACGTCCCGTTCATGAACCACACCTTGCGCGCGACCGGATCGAAGACACCAGCGCAGTGCCCGTGGCTGCGCGTGTGCGGCGGCGTGCCGTGCAGGGTCCACTGCTGATCGATGCCCACCCGCAGCTTGTGCGCGATCGCCGCGCCGTTGTTGCCGTTGTCGGCAGTCGCCGTCTGACCGGGGCTGAAGATCCAGCCATAGGTGGCACCAAGGCCCGGGATCGCGTTCTCAGGCAGCCACACCGGCCCGCCGTAGAAGTGCTGCGCCGGAGACTCGCCGGTCTGCTGGGTGGTGTCGCCGGCCGTCGCGTTGGCGTACATCCAGCCCGTCGTGGCCCGGTCTGCAACCTCTCCCGCATTGGCGTCGCCCACCGGCTTGATGTAGGCGGTCGCCGCAGCCTTGACCACCGAGTGCGTGCGGGTGAAGCGATCGAAGCGGGTCCAGTCATTCGGACGGCCATCGGTGTGCCCGCCGCCAGCAGAGAGGGTCGAGCCCGCGCGACCGAACGCCGCCGCATGCACGACACCGCTCCAGGCGCGATAAAACGACACCGTGCGCCCGAGCGCGGCGTTGATGGTCCCTGTCCCGAGGTCGATCACCTCGCCGCTGGCTGGCAGGCGCCAGTCTGGCAGGCGTGGCCGGACGCCCCAGTAGGGCGCCTCGTCTCGGAAGTACGCCTCGAACACCCCGAAGTTGCTCGCGCCGCTGATGCGCTCCCACGCGAGGTTTGCGCCCTCGGCCTCGTGGTCCACCGCGAGGGCCAGCGCCGCCAGCGCGGTGCTGCCGTAGGTGAGCGATGAACCACCCAGGTCGGTGTCGGACGAGTGTGACTTGAGCGTGCCCCCGAAGTCCGAGTTGATGGTCGCCAGGCCGTACCCGCGCACCAGCTCGGCATAGGCTTGATCGTGCGTGGTGTACCAGTTGTCCAGAGGGATGCCCGCGTCGTCGGTGCCGACCGGCATTCCGTAGCAGATGAAGCGGCGCCAGTTGAAGCGTCCATGCAGACCATCGTTGCCGCGGCCCACCACCAGCTTGTAGGCGTGGTTGCTGACGGCCACGTGGTCGCTCTGCGATTGCGAGCTCTGCGGGATGCCGATGTCCCGCGTGTAGCCGAACACCGTGGCCAGGTAGTTCTGCTGGTAGATGCCGTCCCACCAGGCTTCGGTGGCCGGCGATGCCGGGATCGGCGGCGGGAACGGCGAGGGCTGGCCGATGGCGCCCGAGTACGTCCCGAGCACGCCGATGGGGCTGACCCACGTGCCGGAGTCCACCGTGCCGCTGACGAAGCGGCCGTAGTGGCGGCTGGTGTTCGCTTCCCACGAGGCCAGGAACTCGGCGCGCAGCGGGTGCGAGGCCGGCGTGACGGACGCCGACTGCGCGAGCACGTTGAGGCTCCACGCGCGGAAGCGCGGCTGGGCATGCACGTGCCAGCCGGCCCCGTTGCCGCGATATGCGGCCGAGGTGCTCAAGTAGCCGAAGGTCGCCCAGAAGTGCAACTCCTCGAGGAACCACCAGCGCCCTGTCACCAGCCACGGCAGGTAGGCGTAGCTCACCGAGTGCGACATCGCCGGGCCGGCCGCGTTCTCGCCTCCGGTCGGGCTCGGGATCGTCGGCGTCGAGGTGTCGGCCAGGGTCGCGAGCGGGCGGGCCGAGAACGCGATCGGCAGGTTGGTCGCCTCGTCGCGATAGTGGTGTGACCACGAGCCTGACGAGAGGCCGTGAGCCATCATCGCCTGATAGGCCCGCGTGTCCGCGCTCGACGTGAGGTAGTAGGCCGACGGCACCGAGATGATGCCGCCCTCGCCGCCGGCCGCCCCATTGGCCGTCGTGTCGCCGGCCAGGGTGTTGGGCGAGTAGGTCTGCTGCAACGCGTCGAGCGTCGCTCCGGCGGGCGCCCCCCACAGCGCGATGTTCGGCAGCAGCTTGGTGGCGATCAGGTAATCGCGATCGTGCTTGGGCTTGATGCCGGGATCGGTGCCGACCCAGTGGCTGAAGTTGGCGCCGGTGATCAGCGGGATCCGCGTGTGGTGCTTGATGTCGATCGACTGCGAGAAGCGCGAGACGCCGCCGATGGTGACGGTGCAGGTGCGCACGAAGTTGCTCGGGCTCGACACCGACAGGTAGCCGTTTTCCACCCACGGGAAGATCTCGATCGCCCCGCCCTTGAAAAGCCGCACCTCGACGAACACGACGAGGTGCGCATTGCCGCTCACCGGGCGCCGGTAGACCCAGGAGGACATCACCGGGCCCGTGCACACCGTGGTGTGCAGCGCGGCCGTGCCGATGAGGCTGCCCAGCGTCGTCATGTCGGCATCGACGCCGATCTGCACCGCGGTGGCGCCGAGGGCCGTCGTGAGGTCGGCCTCGGTGAGTGCCGCGCCACCGGCCGCGCTCCCAGCCGTCAGAGCCAGCGCGAGGTCAACACCTGAGGTCTTCGCCGCGCGCCCCGCGATGATCGCGTGCTTGAGGCTGCCGTCGGGCCAGTAGGTGAGCGGCGTGCACTGCCAGTCCACCGCGCCCGCGGCATTGGCCACCTGCCCGGCGGGCACGTCGCCTTGCCGGAAGGCGTGGCCGAAGGCGAACGGGTGCGTCGCCGTGGTGCCGCCCGAGATAGTGAAGTTCGGCAGCGCGCCAGGCGCGGCCGGTGCACTCCACGTCACGGTCTTCGGGCTGCCGAGGACCGTGAGCGTGGGCGAGACGCCGCTGATCGACACCTGCGCAGCCTCGGCCACCGCGTCCGTCATCGTCGTCGTGCCCGAGATCTGGCCCACGGCGATGACGATGCTCGCGCTGCCGAGCGTGGCGCTCGCGGTCTTGGCCAGGTTGACGGTCGTCGTGGCCGTCGCCGCCGCATCCAGCGTGGCCGTCACCGTCACCGACCCGCCCGCCACAGCAGTGGGCGACGACACCGTGAGCGTCACGCTCGTCGGCGCCGCGGCGGCATTGGCCGTGTAGTTCACCCCCGCGGGGTTCGTGATCCCCCGGTTGTTCGTGATCGACACCGCGTGCACCGCGGCAGCGGCCGGCGTCAGCTTGAACGTCTTCGAGTCCGCCGGCGCGCTGAGCAGCAGCGAGCTGGGCGCCAGCGTCCCCGCCTGGTTGCTCGCTGGCGTCACCGTCACGTCTGCCGTGCCGTTGGCCAGCGCCACCGTGAAGTCGCCGCTCGCCACGCCGACAGTGCCGCTCGCAGGCGAGGGCGCGCTGAGCGTAAGGCTGGGCGCGGGCGGCGGCGGAGGCGGCGGCGGTGGAGGCGGCGGCGGAGGAGGCGAAGGAGCCGGCCCGGGAGCCGGACCCGAGCCCAGCACGACCGGCTGCCCGCTCGGGGCAGAGAAGCTCACGTTGCGCGGCGTGGCCATCAGCGCACCGGGTCCAGGTCGAATACGTGCCGGTCGCTCGGCAAGAGCCCGGCGTCCAACCAGGCCGAGACGTCGAAGCCCGGGCAGGTCTTGAGCCATGCGTGGGGCGGCATCGGCTGCGCGTCGGGCCCCGCCTCGGGGCTCAGGTCGCGATGGCCGCACACGCCGGTGCCGCCGCCCTGCACGTGCTGCAGCGGGATCTCGAGGTGCACCGCCAGCTCGCGCACCAGCTCGGCCAGCGCGGCCCACTGCGCCCGCGAGTACTGCGCATCGGGCTCGGCGCCGCCCACCAGGCACACGCCCACGCTCGCCGCGTTGTGGCCCGACGCGTGCGCGCCCACCTCGGTGAGGTGGCGCCCGGGCCAGATGCGGCCGTCGAGGTCGACGACGTAGTGGTAGCCGATGGAACGCAGCAGCGGGTTGAAGCGGGCCACCCAGCGCGGGTTGCGCCGGAAGCCTCGCCGCTCGTGCCAGCCGTCGATGACGCGGCTCGACGACGACCACCCGTTCGAGCCCGCCGCGCCAGGCAGGCGCCGCCCGCTCGGCGTGGCCGTGCAGTGCAGCACGATCAGCGAGATCAGGCGGGTGATGCTGGCGCGATGCGGCAGCGCTGGAACGGGGGCAGCCGGGGTGGACATGGCCCCGGCATCGTGCCGAGCCCCCCAGTGCTTATACAGGGCGAAGCGCTTCGCCCTCGGCGTTAGCTCGCCCGGTGCGACAGGCTACGCCAGCAAGGCGTCAACGGTCAAGGTGTGCGAGTTTTCGACTCGCGCGACTGCTGCGCGAGCGCGTTGCTCGTCGACTCCAGCGCCTTGCGGCCCACCTCGCTGGCATTGCGGTAGGCGTCGAGGAGCGATGTCTCGCGGGCCGTGAGCTGAGGGGCCGCGGCCGCCTCGCGCCCGATGAGCAGCCAGCCGGGGTCAACGCGGAAGCGCTTCCAGATCTCGATCAGCGAGTTCCCGTCGGGCAGCCGCTCGCCCGACTCCCAGCGCACCACCGTCTTGCGGTCGAGGTCGAGCTGCGCGGCGAACTGCGCTTGCGTGAGTGCGCCTCGCGCCTGAGCGATGCGCATGCCCACGTCGAGGTACTTTTTTTCCGTGTCCGCCAATGGGTACTTGCCAATGGGGCCAATTGGCCCCATACTTCCAACACAGTGCAACGAACTCCAACGCCAAGTTTAAGCATGCGGACGAAGAAGAAGTCCCCCCTAACGGTGCGAGCCGAACTCCGGCGTGCGGGCGTGACGGTTGCCCACTGGGCGCGCGAGAACAACGTCTCACCGCGGCTCGTGTACGCGGTGCTCGAAGGGCGGGCGAAGGGCCACTACGGTCAGAGCCACACGATCGCCGTCCTGCTCGGCCTGAAAGACGGCGTCGTGCGGGGCGGGCGATGAGGGGCCGGCACCCCGAGGTGGCGAGCTCATGAGCAGGCCCTGGGTCACCGCGCTCGAGCTGGCTCAGCTCGGCCTCGCCGACTGGCCCAGCAGCGAGTTCCGCAGCCGCGCCAAGCTGGTGAAGCTGCAGATCCCCTCTCGCATTCGCGAGGGCATGCATGGCGGAGGAGGGCGCGAGTACGACTCGAGCGCGCTGCCCTTGTCGATCCAGCGCGCCCTGCTGGCGCGCCAGGTGGCCGTGCGCTCGCTGCCAGCGCCGCGAGACGAAGCCGCCCCGGCGCGAGACGAAGAGCCCGCGCCGCGAGACGCGACGCCCGCCACGCAAGACGAACACGCCGTCGCGCCGCGCCCCGAGCGCCCGCCGCCCACCCGCGAGGAGTCGTCCTGCGCCGACGCCCGCGCCGTGCTCGTGCAGCGCGTGCGCGAGCTGGGCCAGGTCGAGGGCACCACGCGCGCCGCGCACCAGCTCTCCGAGCTGCTCGCCTCCGGCCAGGCCGCCGCAGACCTGCTGCAGATCGCCGCCACCGCCAACCAGCGCCCGCGCGAGGGCGAGCGCGTGCACATCAGTCCGCGCACGCTGTTCCGCTGGATCACCGCCTGGCGCGAGGGCGGATGGCCGGCGCTTCTGCCCGCGCCGGTGCGCGCCAGGCCGCTGGCCGCCTCGCTCGACGACGAGCTCACCGAGGTGCTGCGCCGCTACAGCGCCAGCAGCGGCGCCGCGCGCAACCTCACCGAGGTGACGCAGACGGTGCGCCGCGAGCGCATCGGCAGCATCGCCGGCTGGAAGAAGCTGTACGACCGCGCGCGCCGCGTGCTGCCCAAGCTCGACCAGGTCGCGCTGATCAAGGCCCGCCACACCGGCGCCGAGCGCGCCGCGCTGCTGCCCTACAAGCGGCGCCTCACGCGCGACCTCAAGCCGCTCGACGTGTGCCTGGTCGACGGGCACACCTTCAAGGCAAAGGTGCGGCACCCGGTGCACGGGCAGCCCTTCGCGCCCGAGGTCACCGTGCTGATCGACGCGGCCACACGCAAGATCTGCGGCTGGTCGGTGGCGTACTCGGAGAACGTCATCGCGGTGGGCGACTGCATCCGCCACGCCAGCACCACGCACGGCGTGTGGGCCATCTACTACACCGACCGCGGCCCCGGCGAGGCCAACAAGCAGTTCGACTGCCCCACCGCCGGCCTCTTCGCCCGCCTGGGCGCCACGCACGAGCTGGGCCGCCCCGCGCACCCGCAGGGCCACGGCCTCATCGAGCGCAGCTGGCGCACGCACATGATCCGCTGCGCGCGCCAGTTCGGCAGCTACCAGGGCGAAGACGCCGACGCCGGCCGCGTGCGCTCGCTGCGCCTGGAGATCGCGCGCGAGAAGACCGCCGTCAAGCGCGCGGCCGAGACCGGCGACGTGGTGCGTCTCACCGGCAAGGTGCCGAGCTGGGAGCAGTTCCTGCAGGCCATCGAGCAGGAGGTCGAGCGCTACAACGGCGAGCACCGGCACCGCAACCTGCCCAAGCACGAGTCCGGGCCGCACGAGCGCGAGCACATGACGCCGTCGGAGGCCTGGGCCGCCTGGCTCGAGCCGGCCGACCAGCAGCTGCTCGACGGCCCCACCAGCCGCATGCTGCACATGCCGGCGACGCTGGCCACCGCGGTGCGCGGCTGGGTGCGGCTGAACAACGCGCACTACTCGAACCACGCCGCGCTGATGCAGGTCGATGGCCAGCGCGTGCGCGTGCACTTCGACATCCACGACCCGCGCGCCGTGTGGGTGTGGACGCTCGACGGCCAGTTCGTCTGCGAGGCGGGCCTCGAGGCCGACGCGATGGGCTACTTCCCGAAGAGCGTGGTGCAGATGGCCCGCGAGAAGCGCGCCGACCGCCGCATCAGGCTGCGCGAGGAGCAGATCGAGCTGGCGCGCGCCGAGCTGGCCGGCCTGCCGCCGCCGGCCGAGCCCTCGCGCCGCGCCGGCATGGTGCCCACCGCCCCGGCGGCCGAGGTGCTCGAGCTGGTGGAGCGTCTGCCCGAGGCAGCCGCCGCAGGCCAGCAGCGGCCCGAGCAGCAGGCCGCCGATGGCCGCCCCGTGTTCGACACGCCGAGCGACCGCTACGAGTGGCTGATGCAGCACCGCGCGGCCTGGTCGCCGGCCGACTCGGCGTGGCTGGCCGCCTATGCCGCGAGCGCCGAGTACGAAGACCTGCGCGAGTACTTCAGCTCGCGCGGCCTCGCCTGGCTCGACGGCGACACCTCGACTTTTAACTCCGCCGGCTGAGGACCACCCACCTCGGCCGGCGCTTCCCAGCGAGAGCACCCACCACCAACAACCTCACCCCAGAGGGACCCCCGATGAAGACAGGATTCGTGATCACCGAGAACTACAAGCGGTTGCGCGACGCGCAGGCCGCCGTCGAGAAGCGCGGCGCCCGCGAGGCGGGCCTCGTCATCATCCGCGGCCCCTACGGCGTGGGCAAGAGCCAGCTGGTCGAGCGCTGGGCCGTCGACACCGGCGCCGTCTTCGTGCGCTGCAAGGAGACCTGGACCAAGCGCGCTCTGCTCGACGAGCTGGCCGACCGCATGGGTCTGGACAAGCGCGGCCGCAACAGCGAGGTGCAGGCCCGCGTGATCTCCAAGCTGGCCGTCGAGATGGTGCCGATGGTCTTCGACGAGGCCGACCACCTCATCCGCAGCACCGCCAGCCTGCTGGAGATCATCCGCGACGTCACCGACATGACGGGCGCGGCCTGCTTCCTCGTGGGCATGGAGCGCTTCGGCGACACGCTGGCCCGCTACGGCCACATCGCCTCCCGCGTGAACCGCGTGGTCGAGCTGCTGCCCAGCAGCCTGGCCGAAACCAAGCTCGTCTGCACCCAGCTCGCCGAGGTGAAGCTCTCGCCCGAGGTGATGGAGCAGATCCACGCCGAGAGCGGCGGCCGCATGCGCCTGGTGCGCAACGCGATCGCCAACGTCGAGCAGCTCGCCGCCGCCAACGGCCTGGCCAGCGTGGCCCTCGAGCACGTGCGCGGCAAGGCGCTGTGCGTCGAGTTCAAGAGCGGCCACCTCGGCCGCCGCCGGGAGCCGGCGTGAGCACCGGGCACACCGCGGCCATGACGGTCGTCAGCGAGACCGTGGCCTCGCAGGGCGAGCAGCCGAGCGCGGCCACCATGCGCTGGGTCACCTCGGCGGTGCTGCGCTGCCTCGCCTTGAACAGCATGGGCACGCAGGGCCTCGTCTTCTCGGTCGAGCAGCTCGACCAGGCGCTGGCCGGCGGCATCACCCACGAGCAGCGCGTGACCGCCACGACCAAGCTCTGCGCGCTGGGCTTCCTCAAGCAGCGCTGGGTGGTCGATCGCGGCGAGCGTGTCTGCCGCTACACCGTCACCGCCGAGGGCGCCGCCGCCATCGAGGCCGCCCGCCACGGCCAGCTGCTCAAGGGCGGCCCGCGGGAGGGAGGCTTCGAGTTCGACCGCAACGCCCCGGGCGCCTTCAAGACGCGCCTGTGGGCCCTGCTGCGCATGCGCCGCATGATCACCGCCCGCGAGGGCGCCACGCTGCTCTGCGACGCCGGCAGCGACATCAAGCGCGCCCGCGAGACGGCCGCCAACTGCCTCAACCGCTGGGCCAAGGTCGGCGCCGTGCAGGCCAGCGAGCGCCGCGTGCGCGATGCCGATGCGCCGCGCGGCAGCAACGGCGACAAGCGCTACGTGCTGCTGGTCGACAGCGTCGAGCCGCCCACGCTGCGCCGCCCGGGCGAGAAGAAGGCGAGGGCATCGCGATGAGCCGCCACTGCCCCTACATGGACGAGCGCTGGTTCACGCTCTTCGCCGGCGCGGTGAAGGCCAGCGACGGCGCCTCGGTGGCGCGCCGCCTGGGCGTGAGCGCGCCGCTCGTCTACCAGGTCTTCAACGGCACCGGGCTTTACGGCTCGGGCGTGGCCAGCACGCGCCGCATCGCCGAGAAGGTGCTGCACCTGCTCGGCAGCTACGCCTGCCCGCACCTCACGGCGCAGCACGGCGAGGAGCGGGTCATCACCGCCGATCAGTGCCGCACCTACGCCCACCGCCCCGCTCCCATCGGCAGCCCCGGCGACCTGGCGCACTGGCAGGCCTGCCGCAAGTGCCCCCACCGCCTGATGTCGGCGCCGCCCCAGCCGCGCGTTCCCGTGCCCCGCAAGGGCCGCGGCAAGGCCGGCGCCGACCAGAGCAGCGACGAATCCTCACCCGAGGCATCCGAGGAGTCCTCCTCATGAAGCCCATCATCCTGTTCGGCCGCAGCGGCACGCGCGTCATCCGCACCGCGCACCCGCGGCGCGCCAGGTGCGCGATCGCCGGCGCGATCGCCGCCCTGATCGCCCTCTACGCGTTCGTCGCGTGGCTCGATCTCGAACCCTCGCTGCCGGTGGCCGGAGAGGCCGCGCTGCAGCGCGCCTACGAGGAGGGGCGCGCGCAGGGACACGCCGAGATGATCGCCAGCGTCGAGGCCGCCTGGCAGGCCGCCGACACCGAGGCGAACTTCTGCCGCGCGCGCTACGCCGCGGCGCGCGGGGGCCGGCCGTGACCTGGGGCGCTCCGCTCACGCCTGCCGCGCGCATCATGTGGCGCGCGGTGCGCGACGCCGGCGTCGACGGCATCAAGCCCGACGAGCTGCGGGCCCGGGTCGCCGACCTGGTCGCCGGCGTCGACGAGGCGAACCTCAAGAACCGCCTGCAGTACCTCAAGACCGCGGGCTACCTCTCGTTCAAGGGCCAGCGCCGCACCGGGGTCTGGAACCTCGGCACGAAGGTGCCCAAGGGCGAGCTGCCGACGCCCGGCGCCGACCCCACCGACGGCATCGACCTCAGCGTGCACGAGGAGCCGGAGGCCGAGCTCGAAGGGCCGCTGTCGAAGGCTGTGCAGGGTGTGCCGAAGGGCGTGCCGAACAGCGTGTGGGCGCTCGGCCAGGTCGCCGAGCCGACGCAAGCGCCACGCAGCGAGCCGGTTGATTTGGGCGAGCGGCCCACGTGGCATCTGATGCAGACGGATGCGGCCGGCAACCGGTCCGCGGTCGTCAGCTCGACCCACCCATCGCGGCCCGAGCCTCTCCCAGCGCTTCACGGCGAGTGCGCCGAGCCGCGCTTCGCGCTCGACAGCCACAACCGCCTCTCGATCGACGACGGCAGCGTGATCGTCTTCGAGCCGCACGTCACCCGCGCGCTCTTCCGCTGGCTCGACCGCCTCGGCGGCACAAACCTGGCACGCATCACCGCCGAGGAGGGCGCATGAACGGCCAGGTCTGTGCGCTGCGCGCGTGCCTGCTGATCCGCCTCGAGGAGTGCGCCGGCCAGTGGCTCGCGCTGCCCGACCTGGCGCACCACCTCGGCGCGCGCGAAGAGCGCGTGCGCAACGCGGCGCAGCAGCTGGTCGACGCCGGCCTGGCGCTCGCGGCGCACCGGGACGGCATCGCCTTCTTCGGCATGCGCTGCGAAGGCTGCGCGCCGCCCGATTCGCAGGAGGAACTCGACGCCGCGCTCGACGCCGCGCTCGACGCCTCCATCGCCGCGGCGCTCGCGCCGCGCGAGCCCGCCACACCCGCCCGACCCCGCCTCTTGACCCATCCGCAACAGGAGTGCCGATGAGCACCGCCACCACCACCAAGGCCGCCTCGGCCGCGAAGAAGCACAAGGCGCGCGCCACGCCCCACGTGCCGCAGAGCCGCGACGACTGTGCCGGCGACATCGCCAAGCTCGGCGAGCTCGATCGCGAGCTCGCGCGGGCGCAGGCCGACATGAACGACGCGCTGGGCGCCATCACCGCCAGCTGGCAGCCGCAGATCGATGCGCTGAAGGAGCGCGCCAACCTGCTGCGCGATGGCATCCAGATCTGGTGCGAGGCCAACCGCGCCGCCATCACCGAAGGCGGCAAGACCAAGACCGCCGCCTTCGTCACCGGCGAGGTGTCCTGGCGCAAGTCGCCGCCGAGCTGCTCGGTGCGCAACGCCGAGGGCGTGATCAAGTCGCTCAAGCGGCTCGGCCTCGCGCGCTTCGTGCGCACCAAGGAGGAGGTCAACAAGGAGGCCGTGCTCGAGGAGCCCGATGCCGTGCGCGGCATCGCCGGCCTCTCGGTCGTGACCGGCCTCGAGACCTTCGCCATCACGCCGTTCGAGCAGAAGGTCGAGTGACATGAGCGCAGACGTTCCCCGGCGTCTGGCGCTCGACGTGCGCCTGTTCACCCACACCCAGCCCATCGGCGACGGCCTGTGGTTGCTGGCCTCGTTCGACGCGCCGCAGCTCAACATGACCGGCATCGGCCTGATGCTCGACATGCACAAGGGCGAGCTGCGCCTGCAGGCGCCCTGCGGCTGCGACGTCAGCCAGAGCTTCTCGGCGCTGATGCTGCGCCTGGCCGAGGTGCTGCGCGAGGGGCACCCCGAGGCCGCGCCGCCGCCGCTCACGTCCATCACGAACGCGGTGCACTGATGGCAGCGCACGGCCCCTTCGTCTGCTTCGAGTTCTACGTGCAGAAGCTCGACAGCCAGTTCGTCACCAGCACGGTGCTCACCCAGCGGGGCGCCAGCGTGCGCACTGCTGAGGCCGCCGCGCAGCAGCTCGGCGCCAAGTTGCTCGGCATCCGCCTGCGCGGTGTGCAGGAAGTGCAGCCTGGCCTCACCCACGTCACCCGCATGTTCGTCGCCTGGGGCGACGCCTGACCACCCCCGAAAGGACCCCGCGATGACCACGTCCACCCATGCCGGCACGCCCACCATCCGCACCGTGGCGGGCCGCTACTTCGACTTCATGGCGCCGCACCGCTCGGCCTTCGGCATCGAGGAGATCGCGCACGCGCTCGCCAACCTCTGCCGCTTCACCGGCCACACCACCGAGTTCTATTCGGTGGCGCAGCACTCGGTGATCGTCAGCTCCATCGTCCCGTTCGAAGACGCCATGCACGGCCTGCTGCACGACGCCGCCGAGGCCTTCGTCGGCGACGTGGCCAGCCCCCTGAAGCGCCTGCTGCCCGAGTACCGCGCGATCGAGAAGCGCGTGGAGGCGGCCGTGCTCGAGCGCTTCGGCCTGGCACCCGAGTTCCCCGAGAGCGTGAAGCGCGCCGACCTGATCCTGCTGTTGACCGAGCAGCGCGACCTCATGCGCAACAACGACGAGTGGCGCCAGACGGACGTGCAGCCGCTGCCCCACCGCATCGACCCCTGGCCGCCGGAGAAGGCTCGCGACGCGTTCATCGCGCGCTACGAGTTCCTCGGCTCTCGCAACACCCGCCTGTTCTGACTCCATCGAAGGGAGAGCACCCACCATGAACCCCACTGAGAAGCCCGCCAGCAACTCCGCCGTCACGCACCGCAGCGTGAACCACCGCCCCGGCGCGCAGTTCGCGCTGCGCGATCGCATCACCGACTTCTCGGTCGAACCGCGCGGCGACGCGTTCGCCGTCGTGCAAGGCGCCGAGACGATCGCGCGCTTTGAGACGGCCGCGGACGCCACCCGCTTGGCCGAGGCGCTGCGCCTCGTCCGGCCATACCTGCTCGGCTCGAACTCGGCCTTCCGCCAGGTCGAGACCCTCACCTGGAACAACGCGGCGGTGTTCAAGCCGCCGGCCGACATCCCCGTGCTGCTCATCCTCGTCGACGAGCAAGACGGGCCCCTCTGGACCAGTGGCTGGTGGGACACCGACGCGCAGGTCTTCCGGCTCACCGAGTCGGGCGGCGTGGCCAACGGCCTGGTGCGCTGCTGGGCCTACGTGCGCGGCCCCGGCGGCTTCGAACTCGAGCGCGAGCAAGCCCGCTCGCACGGCTGATCAACCGACGAAGGGAGCCCTTCATGACCCGCATCCTCGCCCTTGCGTTCGCCGCCATCGTGGCGCTCGCCTCGTGTGGCGGCAACGCCGGCGACGCCATCGTCTCGCCGGCCGCCGCGGCCACCACCACGCCGGCCGAGATCGTGCACCTGCACGCCGTGCTCCGGCCCGACAGCTCCGGCCGCTGGTTCGTACAGAGCGACGAAGACCACGCGCCCTACGGGATCCTCCTGCAGGTGGAGCAGACCAGCGAGTTCGTGCGCATCTTCTTCGACCGCAACTACAGCCACGCAGGAGCCATCCACGTCACGAGCGACGACGACTTCCGCAACATCATCAGCGGGCACTCGAACCTCGGCCTGAACGCCGCGACCATCCGCGTCGTCGCCAACGGCAAGGTGATCGACCCTGCAAGCGTCATTGCCCTGGTGCCGCCGGGATCCGGCAACTTCTGGATCACGGTGACGATGGTCAACAAGGCGCGGAGCGGCTCGTGAGCGACGGCACCGCCATCGAGTGGACCGATGCCACCTGGAACCCGGTGCGGGCCAGGCGCATCACCATCGAATCCGACGGCTCGGGCCGCGAGCGCATCGGCTGGCACTGCGAGCACGTGAGCGAGGGCTGCCGCAACTGCTACGCCGAGCGCATCAACCGCTGGCAGGGCACGGGCCAGGAGTTCAAGCCCGCGCACCTGAAGCACAGCACGCAGCTGGGCGACGAGCGCGGCGACGTGACGGTCTTCCTCGACCGCACGATGCTCGTGCAGCCGATGAAGTGGAGCCGGCCCCGCCGCATCTTCGTCTGCTCGATGACGGACCTCTTCGCCGACTTCGTGCCCGACGAGACCATCGACAAGGTCTTCGCGGTGATGGCGCTCACGCCCTGGCACACCTATCAGGTGCTCACGAAGCGCGTGGAGCGCATGCGGCGCTACTTCACGAAGGCCCGTGGCCTGAGTCGCTGGCACGACATCGACGAAGAGGCCCGCAAGATCCTGCTCGAAGAACGCGGCGAGCGTTTGCCGCCCGCGCAGTTGCTGCGCGGCCCGTTCCCGAACGTGTGGATCGGCGCCAGCGCCGAGGACCAGGGCACGCTCGACGAGCGCATCAACGACCTGATCGACACGCCGGCGAAGGTGCGCTTCCTCTCGCTCGAGCCGCTGCTCGGCGGCATCGAGATGTTCCTGCAGGGACGGCCTGGCATCAGCTGGGTGATCGTGGGCGGCGAGAGCGGCCCGGGCGCGCGGCCGGTGCACCCCGATTGGGTGAGATCGATTCGCGACCAGTGCGAGCGCCAGCGCGTGGCGTTCTTCTTCAAGCAGTGGGGCGAGTGGCGCGCGCCGACCAGCGCGCAAGCCGCGACGCACCTCGTGAAGACGGACGGCACGCACGTCGCACGAGTCGATGCGTTGCAGCGTAGCGCAATCAGCGGGCGCATCGAGGATCTTGTCGATCGCGGTCACCAAGGTTGGGCCCGGATCTGTCGGCCCGGCAAGGCCGCCGCCGGCCGCCTGCTCGACGGAAAGGAGTACTCCCAATGGCCGACCCCGTAAACCCGAGCCACCAGCTGCCCCTGCAGCTCGGCGGCCCGCGCATCTCGCGCATCACGATCGCGCGCCTGCACAACCTCGGGAACTACGAGCACGTGCGCTACGAGGTGACGGTCGAGCTGCCGCTCGGCACCTCGCCGGCGAGCGTGGCGCGCGAGCTGGAGGAGACGCTGGCCGAGCTCGAGCCCAAGCGCCCGGTGAGCCTGTACGAGCTGGGCCACGCCATCAAGCTCCTGTCGAAGCCGGCGCCCAAGTTCTCTGACTTCGACGACCTGCCAGCCGGCGTCGCCCACGTGCGCTTCGAAGAGGCGCAGAACGAACGCGAGCGGGCCGAGCGCCTCATCAAGAAGCACGAGGAGTGGAAGGCCGACCACGAGGCCGCGCTCGCGCGCTTCGATCGTCTCGGCGGCACGCGCCTCTTCACCGACGCCAAGGACAACTGGGACGACGACGTTCCCTACTGAGACCAGGCCATGTCGCGTCCCAAGCTGCCCTTCATCTTCGAAGACCCTCGCTACTGGCGGGAGTGGGAAGTCGAGTTCGTGCGCCGGCACTACACGGAGCATCCCACAGAGGTGCTCGCCCACGTGCTGGGCCGCTCGCTCTCCTCGGTGTACCAGCTCGGCCACAAGAAGCTCGGCCTGAAGAAGAACCGCGAGCTGCTGGTGGCGATGGCGGCCTGGCACGCCAGCCGGCCCGACCACGGCATGCGCAAGCACCAGTTCCCCAAGGGCCACCGGCCGGCCAACAAGGGCCTGCGGCGCCCGGGCTACTGCGTGGGCGGCATGGCGCGATCGCAGTTCAAGAAGGGCAGCTGCAACGGCCGCGCGGCGCAGCTCGTCATGCCTCTCGGCAGCCACCGCCTCATACGCACCGGCAGCCGCTGCCCGGATCCCGTCCTGTGGCGCAAGGTGGGCGAGGAGCCCGGCGCCTACACGAAACGCTGGGCCCCGGTGCACCGCCTGGTGGTGGGAAGAGGCCAACGGTCCGGTCCCCGAAGGGCACGCCGTCGTGTTCAGGCCCGGCATGAAGACGACCGTGCTGGAGGAGATCACCCTCGACCGCCTCGAGCTGCTGACCCGCGCGGAGCTGATGGCTCAACGGATCAGTGTGTGGAATCTGAGTGATGACCACTGACATCCTCCGTGTGGAATCGCCTGTGGCAGTTCTGGCAGAGAAGCATCGCCTTTCGATGCTCGCCAGGGACCACAGCCGGGGTCAGGTGGACGAACAGCGAGGCCGGTTCAAACGCTCCGCTGCACGACTGGCACCGTCCATTCCCTGCCCTGAGAAGGTGGGCGCGCTGCAGTGTCTGTTCACCACGGGTCATGATGGGTGTCTCCTTTGGTGGTTGTATTCGGGGCTTGGATCCGAACAGCAGTCGCGCCCGCAGCACCTCGAAGCTGTAGCCACGGCCGGCGCGGTTGATCGTCTTGGCTACCCCGTTCAGTGCCTCGGTGTAGGCGTTGCTGATGGGGTGGTCGAAGTAGGCGGTGATCTCCGGGCGCCAGTTGCGCATGGCGGTCAGCAGCACCTTGAAGTCGGCCTTGAGCGCCTGGGGCACGTCGCCCTTGAAGGCGTCATAGGCGGCCAGCGCCTGCGGCTTCTTGGCCTCGTAGATGGCGTAGAAGGCCTCCTTGAGCCGGTAGGCGTCCGCCAGCTCGGGCTCGTTATCCAACCACATCGCCAGGTTGAACGCCTGCTTCTCGGTCAGGGTGGACTGGCGCTTGTTCAGGATGGCCTTGGAGCGCATCCAGTCGCGCCGAACCTCCTTGGTGCGGCTCTTGGCCACCCGGATGCGCACCCGCTCCATGCAGTAGTTCGCCATCCGCACGACGTGGAACTTGTCGATCACCACCGGCACGCCCGGGAAGATCGTGGCGGCCACGTCGCGGTACGGGCGCCACATGTCGATGGCCAGCCCCTCGACGTGCTTGCGTTCCTTGTGGCGGTGCAGCCAGGTGGTCAGGGTGCCCTTGTCCCGGTCGGCCAGCATCTCCAGCGGCCGGCGCGCGCCGATGTCGGTCAGGACGCAGCGCATCTTGCCGTCGATCTGCGTCTCGTCGATGCCCAGCCAGGTCGGCAGCGCCGGCTTGTAGGCCGCGTCCAGCAGCGCGATGTAGTCGCCGGCCAGCTCTCGCACGGTCTTGTCGTCACAGCCAACGTGATCGGCAATGGACGTGAAGGTGTCCCGCAGGCACTGCTCCTTGATGTAGTCGGCGCACCTGGCGGTCATGCGGCGACCCTCCTGGATGCCCGCCAGAGGCTGCAGGAACGTCTCGCCGCACTCCCGGCACCTGTACCGCTGGACGCGGGCCAGGATGCGCGTTGCGTGGCCCCGGATGGGGCTGTCGCGGTAGATCGTGTCCTTGGTGCCATGGCGGTACAGCCGGTCCACCACGCCGCACTTCTGGCAGGCGGTGGGCTGGACGGTGTACTCGGCTTCAAGCTCGTACTCCTGGGCATCGAGGCGTCGTCCGAGAACAGTCCAGCCGGGCAGGTCGAGGATGTCAGTGGTCATTCACAGATTGTCGGCGCGCGCCTTCAGGCGTTCATAACTCACCACGCGGCGCAGGCCCAAGCGCCGCAGCTTGTCCTTCTCCGGGTTCACCTTCTCGCCAGTACGAAGCCGCGACAGGTAGCCCACGTCGATCTCTGTCACGCGGGCCACAGCACGAAGGCTGCCGTGCTGCTGCACGAGTTCGTCAATGCGGTCTTGTAGGGTCATGGCTTTGCCGCTTCCGGCTTGTGCTCATCGCACCAGCCAAGGCATCCGTTCTCGCGGCACCCTTCGGGGGTGTGGCAACCGGGCGCCGGTGGCCTGTCGCCCGTCACTTCGGCAGCAAAGCCAGGGTCTTCGGCAAGGCGCTTCTTCAGCGCCGCGATGTCAGGCTTCAGCGTCGGGTCTGGCGCGCAAGCGCACCCGCGAGGATTCGTGCATAGGCTTGGTTCGCCCAGGCACTCAAACTCTGCGGGTGGGCACTCGCACGAGTCGCACATGCCGTCGCACTTCTTCGTCAGTAGGTGGTAGTCCATCACATCCGCCCCAAGACGTTCTGCGCGCCCATCATGTACGCCTCGGTCAGCGCCTCGCGCAAGGTCTCGCGCAGCATCGCTCCTTCGTACTTGCGAACCAGCACCTCGACGGCCAGCGCGGCTTGCTCGCCGTTGGGGTCGCCTGGCGGGCCGCCGCCGAGGGTCACGCGGTCGTCGTCCCGGTCGCGGCATTCAAAGCCGCGGCAGTTTTGCCAGCACGGCTTGTCGTTCTTCGGGCAATTCCAGGTCATAAGGCAGCCCTCCAGTTGGGGCCTGCGGACCGCACGATGGCCGCACGGATGTCGGCGATCAGGTCAGGGCGGAACAGCAGCGCATCACTGCACCGCTCCACCTCCACCAGCACGTCGAGCATCTGTTGCTCAGCGGTGCGCGGCTCAACGACCAGCAGCGAGCCGTCCCGGTTCCAGCAGACGAGCGGTCCAGTGGTGTGCGCGCTCATGACCGCCACCCCTTCTCAAGGGGGCGAACTCGCCAGGACTGGCCGTCCAGGCTCGTGGCTTCCGCCAGCTCACGCCTGCAGGCGCCGCGCTTCACCATCCGACTGCCGTCGGCAACGAAGCGCATGGCCCTCAGGGCCGCCGTTGAGTACCTCTTCTGCACCATCGCGTAGGTCGTCATGTCGAGTTCCTTTCCACACGTTAATCCGTTCTTTGACTATAGATCAACATGCAGACTTCCACAAGAAAATCCGGAGAACCACTACATGTGCTGGGACTGCAAGCACAACGGCCCCGCCGTGGACTGTACCGGCCGCACGAGCGAGGACGCCCGGCAGGACCGCGCGCTCAACACCAAGATGAAGCGGCTGTGGAACGAACAACCGCCCGCCGCGCGATGACTCCCTCGAAGCGCCACGCCGGCAGCCAGGCAGACGCCCGCCGGCGCGACCTGGCGGCCATCCACGCCGCCGCGGCCACGCTGGGCATGGACACGGCCGACCGCGACCCCAGCACGCCCTATCGCACCGTGGTGCGCGTGCAGGGCCGCGAAGACGTCACCTCGGCCGCCGAGCTCACCGCCGCCGGCCGCCGCCGCGTGCTGGCCTACCTGCTGGAGCAGGGGCGCCTGGCCGGCCGCGGCGCACCGCCGCCGCGGCCGCGCACGGTGCCGGCCTCCCAGCTCGACGTCATCCGCGGGCTGTGGGCCCAGCTCGGCACCGCCGGCGCGCTGCGCGACCCATCGGCCGAGGGCCTCACGGCCTTCGTGAAGCGCACCACCGGCGTCGACGCGCCGCGCTGGCTTACCGCGGCGCAGGGCTCGCGCGTGATCGAGGCCCTCAAGGCCTGGCTGGCGCGCGCCAAGGCATCCGCGCATGCAGGCACCTGAAGACGCCTGCGACGAGCTGCCGCTCGAGCTGCTGCCACCCGAGCTGCGCGTGGTGGCCGAGGCCGCCGGAGCGGCCGCGGCGCTGCGCCTGGTGCAGGAGCGCGGTGGGCGCCGCGTCTACATCCCGGCCGTGGTGGAGCCCGGCCACTGGCTCGTCGAGATCATCGGCTTGGAGGGCCTGCGCGCGCTCGTCGAGGCCTACCCGTCGGAGCCGATCGAGGTCTCGAAAGCGGAGGCCGCGCTGCGCTTCCTGCGCGATCGCCAGATGCGCTCCGAGCGCCTCCGCGGCGCCACCATCAGCGAGATCTCGACGGCCACCCGGCTGAGCCGCCGGAGGGTTCAGCAGGTGCTCGCCGAGGGCTGTGGACAACCGCCCGGCGACCAGGCCGATCTGTTCGCCTGACGCAGGCGGTTATCCACAGGCCCGGCGAGGCCGTAAACCGCGCACCGCGTGCGACCCCGCGGCGGGCGCTCGATCAGCCTCCAGACACGTGCGACCCTGTGAAGGGTCGCACCTGGTCGCCAGGAGCCGCGCTCGGCGCGCAAGTCGGCGCCGTCATTGAACTTTCGGTCCGCGAGCCTCTCCGCACACGTTCGACCCCTCGACGTGCGACCCTGAAGGCGGCGCGCCAGGCCTGCCGGCGACGTGATCCAGGTGGCCTGTCTCCCTCGTACAGGAGCCGCTGGCAGGCCCTCCGGGGTGTGCCGTGCAGGTGGCCGGGCCAGCTCGCTCCAGGACCCGCTTAATCCCGCGCTGAGGGCCTCCGGGACGGGTTTACTGCCAAAGGATCTGCGCGGCCGAATTTCCCGGTAAACCCGCGCCGTGCCTACTCAATCCGCTCGGCGACTCCACGTGCGACCTTTGCCAAAGCGGTCACCTCCCCACACCACGTTGGCGAGGTGGCTGAAGACGGCCAGCGCC
>CAZQAU010000015.1:0-44583 GCA_964591375.1 uncultured Gammaproteobacteria bacterium | reverse complement strand
TAAATGGACCCCTCATACATCAACGCGCTCAAGCGTCAGACTGATGAAGATGTCCGTGTCGCAGAGGATGCGCTGGCGGAGTTCGCGCAACTGCGGACCCCGCGCGAGATGGCATTCGAAGGGCACTGGGAAGAGGTGGCGGAGCTGATTGACCCGCCGTCTCGCAATACGTTCACCTATGGGTCACAGAATACGCCAGGCGAGAAGAAGACCGACAAGCAAGTCGATGCAACCGGCATGCAGGCGCTGGAGCGCTTCAAGGCGATCTGCGACAGCCTGATCACGCCGCGGAACCAGACCTGGCACACGCTCGCTGCCGATAACCCATACCTTATGAAGAACCGTCGGGTGCAGCTTTTCTTCGAGGAAGCAACTCGTGCCCTGTTCAAGCACCGCTATGCGCCCAACGCGAACTTCAGCGCACAGAACCAGGGCGTCTTCCACTCGCTCGGCGCCTACGGTACTGGCTCCATCTTCGTTGACCGCTTCCAGGCGGCCGATCGCGGTGGTCGCGGGCTCCGGTATAAGTCGCTACATCTCGGCTCCACCTACTTCCGAGAGAACCACCAGGGGCTGATTGACGGCCTGGTCCGCGTCCTGCGGATGACCGCTCGGCAGATGGTGCAGAAGTGGACAGAGGAGAAGTGCCCGCCGCAGATTTGCGAAGCCTTCCAGAAGCGTAGCGAGAACCTGTTCGAAGTGATCCACCTCGTAACTCCGCGCGCGGACTACGAGCCCGAGAACGTCATGTCTCCAAAGTCGAAACCGTTCAAGTCAGTGTATGTGTCAATGACGGGCAAATGGCTTCTGGAGCATGACGGCTATTTCAGCTTCCCGGTCGCAGCGTCGCGCTACATCCAGACGCCGGGGGAGGTCTACGGACGCTCACCGGCCATGCAGGTGTTGCCGGCGCTGAAGACCCTGAACGCTGAGAAGCGGACGTTCCTGAAGCAAGGCCACCGTGCGGCCGATCCGGTTCTGCTCACGGTCGAGGGTGGCCTTGTTGACTTCAGCATGCGGCCCGGGGCGATGAACCCCGGCGGCATGGCAATGAATGGCACCCGCCTGGTCGATGTCCTACCGACTGGAGAAATCCAGATCAGCAAGGAGATGATGGCGGAAGAGAAGATGCTGATCAACGACGCCTTCCTGGTCACGCTCTTCCAAATCCTGACCGAGACGCCAACGATGACCGCGACCGAGGTGATCGAGCGGACGAACGAGAAGGGCATCTTGCTGGCCCCGACGATCGGCAGACAGCAGTCCGAATACCTCGGGCCGCTGATCGCTCGCGAGATCGACGTGCTATCGATGGAAGGTCTCCTTCCCCCGATGCCGCCCGAGCTGCGCGAAGCGAACGGCGAATACACTGTCATCTACACGTCCCCGCTGTCGCGGGCGATGCGCGCCCAGGAAGCCGCCGGTTTCATGCGCACGGTCGAAAGCGTGAAGGAGATCGTTAACATCACGCAGGACCCGTCGCTGCTCGATCCGTTCAACTTCGACACCGCGATCCCTGCGATCGCTGAGATCAACGCGGTGCCTCCGTCATGGATGGCCGGCGAAGACGAAATCAAGCAGAAGCGCGCGGCGCGTGCTGATGCTCAGGCGAAGCAGCAGGCGATCCAGGCGGCTCCTGGCCAGGCTGCAATGATGAAGGCCGAAGCTGCGGCGGCCGAAGCACAGCCCGCAGTGTAAAGGGGGTATATCATGTGGATACTGACAGTAGCGATCCTGGTCACCATCCAAGGCGTATCAGTCGAGCAGGTTTTCGGCCACACGAGCAGGTTTCCGACTGAGCAGGCCTGCTATGACCAGGCCAAAGCGGATGCGCCGATGTTCGTGGAAGCGATCACGAAGCACTATGGGGAAGATGCGGCCAAGACCCTGCAGATCACCCCGAAGTGTGAGAACGAGGGCAAGCCTGCGTGACTGAAACCAAGCTATCACTCTATCAGCGTGTGCTGATCTTCCTGCGGGACCGCAAGCGCGCCTATGCAGCCGCGTTCGGTGGCCCCGCAGGGCGCGCCGTGCTGGAGGACCTTGCCGTGTTCTGCATGGCAACCACCAGCACATTCGACAAGGACCCACACGTCCAGTCGGCCCTCAACGGCCGGCGCGAGGTGTGGCTCCGCATCCAGCAACACCTCGGCATGACGCCAGAGGAACTTGCCGAGCTCTATCATGGCGCCCGGCAACGAGCGATTAAAGGAGACTGACCAATGGCGGACGATCCGAACCCTAACCCCAATCCGAACCCGGCGAAGCCGTGGTACGACGGCGTCGCAACAGTGACGCCCGAACTCGTGGGCCACTGGCAAAACCGCGGGCTCCACGACAAGACGCCGGCCGAAGTCGCGATCGCGATGACGACTGCGCATCGTGAGGCGGAAAGCAAACTCGGCGTACCGGCCGATCAGCTCTTGCGGCTCCCGAAGGACCCGAATGCGCCCGAATGGGGCAGCGTCTGGGAACGCCTCGGCCGCCCGAAGGAAGCAAAGGAATACGACTTCTCGACGGTCAAGACGAAGGCCGGCGAAGCGCTGCCGGACGATCTTGCGGATCATCTCCGCAACACCGCCTTCACGGCCAACATGAGCAAGGATGCAGCTCTGCGGCTGGCCCAGGAGACTGTGAAGCGGATGGACGCGCAGAAGGAAGCGGATGCCGCGGTCTACACCGACAAGATCACGGCCGAGAAGACCAAGCTTCAGGACAACTGGAAGACCAACTTCGAAGCGAACATGGTGATCGCGAAGGCGGGCGCCGCGAAGCTCGGCATCTCGCCGGAAGCGGTCGACGCACTGGAGAAGGTCGTCGGATACGCCGAAGTGATGGACGCTTTCCGCAAGGTCGGCATGTCCACGACGGAGGCTCAGTTCGTCCAGGGCGGCAACAAGGACTTCAACGGCGGCCTGATGACGAAGGAACAGGCGGCAGCGAAGAAGGCCGAGCTCCAGGCGGACAATGCCTGGGTGACCCGCTGGCTGAACGGCGGCGCCAATGAAGCCCGTGAACTGGCGGCAATCACGCGGATTTTGGCCGCCTCCTAGCCCGCGAAAGAAAATTGCGCAATAAAATTACGCGGGGGCTTGACGGCCCCCGCTTTCGTTTGTTAATGGTGCAAATACGCGACGGCCCCCGCCCATGGACACGGCCCTGAGCAAGTGATCGGTTTCACTCAACAGGAGAGGGCATCATGTCCGAGAACCTTGAAAAACTCTTTACGACCCAGTATTCGACCACCCTTGAGCTGCGGCTGCAGCAGCAGGGTTCGAAGCTCCGTGGCAAAACCCGTGAGGGCACTCACGTCGGCCGCCAGGCTTCCCCGGTCAACCAGATGGGTCCGACCAAGCTTCAGACCCCGCAGGGCCGCTTCGCTCCGAAGAAGCGCACTGACGCCGACTTCTATCGTCGGTGGGTCTTCCCGAAAGACGGTGATCTCGATCAGCTCGTGGACAGCTTCGATGAGCTGCGCACGCTGGTCGATCCGAAGTCCCAGTATGTGGTCAACGCCGCGAACGCGGTCGGCCGCGCATGGGACGACGAGATCATCCTCGCCGCCACCGGCACTGCCTACATCGGCCAGGGTGCTGACGTTACCACCCCGACCGCTCTGTCGACCGAAGCCTTCGACACCTCGAAGTTCCGCATCGCTGACACCTTCGGTGCCGGCGCCGCGACCGGCCTGAATGTCGCCAAGCTGATCGAAGCGAAGCGCATCCTGCGCCATTACGAGAACGACCTGGAGATGGATGAGCCGACCCTCATCTGCGGCTCCCAGCAGGAGAGCGATCTCCTCAACCAGGTCCAGGTTGTGTCGACGGAGTTCAACGATAAGCCGGTGCTGGTCGATGGCAAAGTCGTGCGCATGCTCGGCTTCAACATCGTCTACATCGAGCGGCTGCCGACCTACACCACGAATACTCGCGGTGTCCTGGCGTTCGTCAAGTCCGGCATGTACCTCGGTATGTGGAAGGACATGAGCAACAGCGTGTCGCAGCGTCGTGACTTGTCCGGCGAACCGTGGGGCATCTACACCATGGTGTCGTATGGTGCGACCCGACTGGAAGAGGGCAAGGTGATCCAGATCGCCTGCCTCGACAGCACGGGCGCAGCGATCACGCCGTAACGATCAACAGTCGGCCAGGATACCCCTGGCCGACACCGCCATCGAACAGGAGATACCACCATGGCAGTCGATCACGTAAAAGACGGTTACCTGACGAACCTCGACGCGACCCCTCGGATCGTGCCGACTTCGGGCAAGGGCGCCGCAGGCTTTCTGAAGAATGTCGAGGGCTCCGCGGTTGCGGTCGCCTCGTCTTCGGTGGACAGCACCTACCAGCTTGCTCGCGTTCCTTCGACCGCGAAGATCAAGCGCATCGTCTTCGAGAGTGCCGCGCAGGGTGCCGGTGCCTTCGACATCGGTCTCTATTACTCGACGGACGGATCGCGGGCGGCTTCGGCCACCTCGCTCCTGGCCGCCGCAGCGATCGACCAGGACTTCTTCGCCACCGTGATTGACTGCGCGAGCGCCGTTGCTCGCACGGACATCACGAACGAGAGCGGGTCCTACACGATCGACAAGCGTGATATGCCGATCTGGGAAGCGGTGGGTCTCACCAGCGATCCGGGCGGCAACTTCGACATCGTGGCGACGGTCAAGACGACCGCAGTCACGACCGGCACAGGCCGGCTTGGCGTCTCGGTCGACTACGTCGACTAACCAGGTCCAACGGGCGGCGGAGGCTAGTAGGGTTCCGGCCTCCGCCCCAAAACTTCCGCCGCCCCGCGGCTCAGACAGGAGGGCCACATGGCTCAGCAGTACATCTCGATCAACGTCGGAAAAGACGGCTTCAAGGATAGCGACTTCACGACCGGCACCAGCTCGACTGCAGGTAACGACATTGAGCTTCGCTACAACGACGCGACGGTCCTGTCGAAGAAGCAACTCATCATCGCGCTCGAAGCGCTGGAGCGGAAGGTCATCTCGAAGTCCACTCTGCTTCCGAAGATTTAAGGAGCTGACATGCGCGGCACCGATGGAAATCGCCAGACCGGCCTAAGTTCCACCAACGACCAGGTGACGTTCCGCCTGCGCGGTGGCCGCTACCAACTCCAGGCGATTGCGACCTGGGGCGGCGGCTCTGCGACGTTCGAGATGCTCGGGCCGGACGGCTCCACCTATCTCACTGTTGGCACCGCGATCACCGCGAACGGCACCCAGGTGGTTGAAGTCCCGGAGGGCACCTTCCGCTGGACAATCGTTACGGCCTCGGCGGCGTCACTCGCTGTCGTGCGCATTCCGGGGGAGTAACCAATGGCATCCTACAACAAGTTCCAGAGCTTCGTTGAAGCGCTCGCGGAGAAGGTTCATAACCTCGGCTCCGACACGCTGAAGGTCGCGCTGACCAACTCGGCGCCCGTCAACACGAACACGGTCCTCGCGAACATCACGCAGATCGCGAACGGCAACGGCTACACGACCGGCGGCACCGCGGCCACGATCTCGTCTTCGGCACAATCCTCCGGCACCTACAAGCTCGTCCTGGCCGACGTGGTCTTTACGGCTTCGGGCTCCATGGGTCCGTTCCGATACGCTGTGCTCTACAACGACACCGCGACCAACGACGAATTGATCGCCTGGTGGGACTATGGCTCAAACCTGACCCTCGCCTCGGGCGACAGCTTCACCGTTGACTTCGACGCAACGAACGGTGTCCTGACGATCGCATAGGAGGCCGGTCATGGCACCGACCGGCTCCTACCTCGGTACGTGGACGAACACTGGTGATCTAACCACCTACACTTACACGCAGGCGACGCATGGGCAAAGCCCGGCGGCGGGTATCATTCTTATCGCGACCAACGGCCAGAACAGCCGAACGGTGTCGAGTGTCACGGTCAATGGTGTCTCGGCAACGCAGCAGGTCGGCATTACGACCGGCGCTCGGACGAACTACTTCTTCGCGATCCAGCACTCCGGCGGCAACCTGGGGGACATCGTTGTCACCCTCAACGCGGGCGGCAACCGTAACTCGATCTCGCTGTTCGGGATTACCGAACGGACGAACATCACGGCAGACGACACGGACGGGGGCGACACGACGGACCCACTCAGCGGCACCGTTGACACGACCACAAACTGCTTTGTTGCGGCTGCGGTCGCAAGCTCGGCCGGTGGCACTTTCACTTGGACGAACCTGACGGAGCAGCATGACGCTGCGATCGAAGGGACAAACCAATGGTCCGTCGCTTCCGACACGATCACGTCGGCGGGTACCGTCAGCCCCAGCGCAGGTGCGTCCGGGTCCTTGGCGAATGGTAGCATCTCGATGGTGTCGTACTTCCTGTCGAGCAGCACGTCGATGACGGCGGACGCGGGCGCTTACGTTTACACTGGCGTCGCGGCGAACCTGCTGGGCGGCTTCAAGGTCGTGGCCGATCTCGGCACGTATGCTTACACGGGCGTCGCTGCAGGAACCAAGGCTGCTCTCAAGATGGCAGCGAATGTGGGCTCTTATACCCTCACCGGCATAGATGTGATTTTCCGCTTCGGTAAAGTCCTGACGGCGGAAGCCGGCGCCTATACCTACACGGGCGTTGCGGCCACATTGCAGGCAATCGTCTCAATGCCTGCGGCGGCCGGGACGTATGCTTACACGGGAGTGGATGCCAGCCTGAAGGCGGCCAAGATTTTGACCGCGGAGGTGGGGGCCTACATCTACTCCGGCATTGATGTGATCTTCCTGAAGGGGCAGCTTCTGATAGCTGAAGCTGGCGCCTATGTGCTCACTGGGGTCGCCACGCTGAAGCACATCGTCATGCGGAACCTGACGGGCTCCTACGCCTACACTGGCGTCGCAGCCTCCCTTACGTTCGGTAAGAAACTGATCGCGGAAGCGGGGGCCTACGTTCTGACGGGCTTCAACGCGGTCCTGGTCTACCGGCTGCCGCTGGCGGCTCCGGCTGCCTGGGTGAAGCGGAAGGTCCAGGCCACCCTGGCCTCGACGCGGACAGTCGCCGCTTCCCTTTTCAAACGCCGTCAGGTACAGTCGAAACTGAGCCGGCGACGGCAATCCGATCCAGAATTGGGAGATTAAGCCATGGGCGCAGGGTTCCTTGACAGCCTCGATATTGCCAACCGGGCCTTGCAGTATTGCGGCCTCGGGGGCGCCGACCGTATTCAGTCGGTGGACGAGGACAGTAAGGCAAACAGCGAAGTTTCGTTCGTTTACGACAAGCTGCGCCGGGTCGAGCTCCAGCGCAACATCTGGACCTTCGCGACCCGCAAGGCGATCTTGCGACCGATGGACACCGACGTGCTGGAGCTCGATCCTGCAGCGTGGGACGAGACGGCCACCTACGACCGCGGCTCCATCGTCACGGACGAGAACGGCTATTGGTGGATGTCGGTCATCGACGCGAACATCAACAATGAACCGGGCAGCACGACTGCTTGGGAGGCATACTTCGGGCCGAAGCAGGTTCACCCGCACGATGCCACGATCGAATACTTCGCGGGCGAGCTTGTGTATCTGGAGACGGACCCGGCCGGAACCTTCGTGGTCTTCATGTCGCTGCAGAACCAGAACGATGATGTTCCTGACACCGCGGATGTCTACGACGCGACCGCGCTCTATCACGCTGGCGACCGTGTCTCTTATGGCGGCTTCATGTGGACCAGCCAGATCGAGATCAATCGCGGCATCACGCCGGCGGAGCCTCCGGCTGACTGGAGCGCGGTTACGGTTTATGCCAGCGGCGACACAGTGACCGCGAGCGACGGCTTCGTCTATACGTCGACCGCGAACGGAAACCAGGGCAACGATCCTGTCCTCGGCGGAGACTGGACGCAGGGCGCTGCCGCGGCTTGGACAAAGGTCCCGGAACCGTACACCGCCGCCAACTCGTGGCTGCCTCTCTATGTCGGCATGAAGAGCCCGACGTTCTTCTATCCGATCGGCACTGGCCCCTCGTCGCAGCAGGGCACCGGCAACGTCTACCTGCTCCCGGCCGGCTATCTGAAGCGTGCGCCGCTGAACCCAAAGCAGGGTTCCTACTCGATCCTCGGCGCTCCGACCGGACTGAACTATGACGACGCCAACATCGAGAACGGCTGCATCGTTGCACCAGACACTGGACCGCGCATGATCCGCTTCATCGCAGACGTGACGGACGTGACGAAGTTCGATGATCTGTTCTGCGAAGGTCTTGCTGCCCGTATCGCTCGCGAAGTCAGTGAGCCGCTGACGCAGTCCACCACGAAGCTCACGCAGATCGGTCAGGCCTACCAGAAATTCATGTCCGAAGCGCGGCTGTCCAATCTGATCGAGGTTGGGCCGATCGAGCCGCCCGAGGACGACTACATCACCTGCCGGAGGTAAGCATGCGCTCAAACCATCTCCAGTCCAGCTTCTTGTCCGGTGAGTGGGGCAAGCTCGCGCAGGGTCGCATGGACGACCCGCGATACAAGACTGCGCTCGCGCGCTGCCTGAACACGATCCCGGTCCAGGAGGGAGCGGCAGTGCGCCGTCCAGGTCTTGGCCGCATCGGTCACACGCGCAACGGCGCTGCGGCAGTAACGAAGTCTTTCGCCTATTCTGAAGATGCGTCGATCTCGATCGAGATGACCGACGGGTTCATGCGGTTCGCTGACGGTGACGACCTTATCCACGATGCGGACATTCCTATCACGTCGATCGTGTCTGGTGTTGTGACAACGACTAGTGCCCACGGGCTGACGGACGGCCAGCAGGTTACGTTTCACACTCCTGAACTTGTGGATGACGCGATTGAAATGAGCGACTTGTTGCGAAGGCAGTTTCGGGTAGCAGTATTGTCCACGACTACTTTCCGCATCTACGATGCGTTGACAGAGTTGCCGGTTGACGTTAGCCCGACATTTACGGGGGCGGTTCAAGCCTCCCGCATCCACGAAGTCACGTCGCCTTATGCTGAGACGCATCTCGGCACTGTCCGAACCGTGCAAGCTGAAGACGACATGGTGATGCTCAATCCTAGTTTTGCGCCGCGCGTGCTCACCATGGAGTCAGGCAACAGTGTATCGGATGCAGAGTTTTCGCTCGCAGTCGCCAACTTGCTCGATGGGCCATATCTTGATGCAGTGACGGGCTCACTGGCGACACCATCTGGAACGACAGGCATCATCACTATGACCCTTAGCTTCTCGGCTTACGAGGCGACGCGTGCCTATGCGGAAGGCGCCTTCGTGTCGGATGCAGGCATCGGCTATCGGTCCTTGATCGACCAGAACGTCGGCAACACCCCGGCTTCCTCACCGACCGCCTGGGCGGTCGCGAGCCCAGGCGAAGCCGTTGGCCCCAGCGGCTTCGTTGGTTCCGACATTGGTCGCCTGGTGCGCATCTACAGCGGCGGCTCGGCCTGGACCTGGGGCAAGATCACTGCGTTGTCTGAGGCTGGTGTCATTGACCCAGATATTCCTGGCACTACATACATCGGAAACATGAACAACGCTGGCGGTCTTCAAGCCGCTTTCGACGGCATTTACGTTCCGACCCTTGACGAGCACTATGCGCGCAGAGCGAACACCCGGCAGTGCTGGGCCGGTCTTGCTTTGCCAACGCCATCCGACCTGCAGTCCGTCGTTATTTATGGCATCGGCACTGGAGGCGGCAATCCGCTTCGGGTGCGCATCCACGGCAGCAACACGCCGCCGGACAGTCTGGGTGAGAACGGCACGATTGTCTATAACAGTGGTGACGAACAGTTCCTCGGCACTCAGACTTTCCAATGCGAAGACCTGGGAACGTGGGATTATGTCTGGGTGCGGTTCACGCATCCGTCCAGCAACGCTAACATCCAGTGTTCAGAAATCCAGTTCTTCAACACATCAGCGGCGCCAGGCTCCGCTGTAGAAGTGCAGGTTCTCGGCCCTGCGCTGGCGAACACTTCAGCGGCAACCTGGCGCCTGGGCGCCTATTCGGACACGACAGGCTGGCCGACGTGTGGCTGCTATCACCAAGGGCGCCTGTTCCTGGGCGGCGCGATCCCGAACCGTTGGGACGCATCGAAGTCGAATGACATTTACAACTTCGAACCGACGGCAGCAAATGGTACAGTGGCCGACAACAACGCGGTGTCGTATACCTTCAACGCCACGGATCGTAACTCGATCTTTTGGATGCGACCGAGCCAGCAGGGCGTCATCTGCGGAACGCAGGGTGGCGAGTGGCTGATCCGTGCTTCGGAGAACAACAATAACATCACACCTACTTCGGCGCAGGCGCACCGCGTGACGAAGTACGAGTGTGCGAACGCAGAGCCGGCGGTGTCCGGGCTGTCGACCGTGTTCATCCAGCGGCACCGGAGGCGCACGATCGAGTTCATCTCGGACATCTATTCCGGCAAGTGGTTCGGCCCCGACCTGAACGAGTTCGCGAAGCAGATGACGAAGTCTGGCTTCGAGGAGCTCGCTAGTGTCGAGGAGCTAGCCCCCATCGTATGGGCACGTCGCGCTGACGGCCGACTGGTTGGTATGACCTATCGCCGGGTCAGCATGTATTCGGCGGAGCCCCCGAAGTTCCTAGCGTGGCACCAGCACACGTTCGGGCATGGCTTCGAGGTGATGTCAATCTCTGCAGGGCCAGCCAGCGATACGACGATCGACGCTTTGAACTTGGTTGTGAAAGACCGCAGCTCCGGCATCCACTATCTCGAATACATGCGCAAGCTGACCGAGGAAGAGGACGAGATGTGGGCGGCGAACTTCCTGGACGGCAGCTTCACGCCGCCAGCCGCCAACATCGAGACCGAGAGCAACTACACCGTGCTGAAGCTGTACGGCTTCGCAGCGTACGAGGGCCAGGATCGCGATGTGTGGGCCTGCGGCCAGGACCTGGGCCGCTTCACTGTGGCAGACGGGGTGATAAAAATCCCGCTGACGGGCACGCTCACCCGCGCAATCATGGCGGCGTTCACCACGAGCGAGACGGACTATGGAGACCTGGCCTGCACCGTCCGCAGCGATGTCGAGGGTGTTGGGAGTGACCAGTACACGATCCCGGTCCTGGTCGGGTCCACCTACACTTCGGAAGGGCAGATGCTCCGGCCGAACAAGCAGGAAGACCTGCGGACGCCGGAGGGGCCTGGGTTCGGCAAGACCAAGCGGTCGCACCTGATCTACGCCCTGCTGCACAACAGCCGCGGGGGTAGCTTCGGGACCCGGTTTGACAAGCTCCGGCCCATGAAAATGGTGTCGGACGGGGGCCGGACTTTCGACGTAGACGAAGCGTTCAGCGGCGTCTATACTGCGCCGGTTGAGGACGCCTACACCTACGATAGCCAGCCCTGCTGGCAGGTCACGCGGCCCTATCCCTTTACGGTGTGCGCCTTCGGTGCAGCCCTGAACACGGAGGAATGACATGGCTGGAGCACAGAGCGTCAGCGCCGGCTTCAACAGCGCGGGCATGGCGGTACAGTCAATCTTTGGCGCCAAAGCTAGTGGGATCATGGCGCAAGGCTACCGGGACAGCGCAGCATCCTATGGGGAAGCTGCGGACATCGCTCGCAAGAACGCCAAGATCGTGGAGCAGTCGACCGAGCTGAAGACCCTGCAGACTGATCGGCAAATCTACAAGGTAATCGGCGGACAACAGTCCGATGTGGCGGGCGCCGGCTTTGCTGCGTCCGGTTCTGCGCTCGATCTCCTGGCCGATAGTCAGGCACAGGGCGAGCTCACACGCAGCCTGGTCGAGTTGCAGGGTGAGATCGACCAGAACGCCTACCTGCAGCAGGCGACCGCTTATGAGGCGCAGGCAAATCTCGCACTCGCGCAGGCGGACGCGGCCGACAAGACGGCGCAGGGCAGCCAGATCGCCGGGTACATTCACGCTGCCACTTCAGTCTTTAACTTCGGGATGGTCTAATCATGCCAGCAATTCGCGAATACACGAACCCGATCGACACCATCAGGCCAAACAATTCCGGCATGGGTGCGACGGCAGACCTAGCCGCCGCTCAGGGGCGCGCCGGCTATTACATGGCGCAGCAGATCAAGGAACGTGGCAACGACTGGAAGGCCGCGATCTCCGATGTCGGGCGCGCGTCCGCGGAGTGGTACGACGAGAACCGAACCAAGATGGAGATCAGCCAGGCGAACACGCTGCTGACCCAGAAGGAGATGGACTACACCAATCGCTGGAAGGAGCGGACGGCGTCCACCGATCCGAATGACGCGAGCATCGGCCCGAAGTTCCTCGAAGAGGTGCAGGCCGATCTCAACAAAGCGGTCGAGGGGGCGACGACTGTCGAAGGCCGTCGCTGGCTGCAGAAGCAAGCCGACAACATGTACCTCGGCTGGTTCAAGCAAATCAACGCGGACGTTGCGACGCGCTCCGGCCAGGCAATCAAGGACAACGTCATCAAGTCGATGAACACCGCCGGGACGATTATCTCGCAGAACCCGACTGCGCTCGACCGCATGCTCGATCAGCAGACGGACGCGATCAAGATGCAGCTCGCCTCCAGCCCGAACCTGACGGAGGCGACACGCGCCTCTCTCGGGGAGAGCCTGATCCGACAGATGCGGGGCGAGCTCGTCCAGCGCGGCGTCCAGACGATGATGGATGCGAACCCGGAAGCCGGCCTGGCCGTTCTGAAGTCGGGCAAGTATGCTCAGGACATCACGCCGGATGCTTACAAGCAGCTCGAAGCCTACTCGACTGCAGTCACGAAACGACAGGAAGTGGAAGCGAAGGCTCGTCTGCAGCAGCAGAAGGAACAGAGGGCAGCGGCTTTCAATGAGGCGCAGTCGAAGATTTTCGAGACCAACGTCGTAGTGAATGACGATGGACGCGTCATCGTGCGCCCCGACTTCATGAAGAACGCACAGCGGCTCGCTACGATCGACCCGTCGAAGACTGGTGAGGTGCGCTCGATGATCACCTGGGCGAACACCCAGATCGACCGGGCGTCGAAGGGCATTGAGGCGACTGACAATCCGGAGACGATCGAGAACTTCCGCGGGCGCATCTTCCGCGGCGTTGAGGACCCGGACAGCCTCGGCATGGCCGAAGTGTACCAGGCTGCCGCACGCGGCGAGCTGAGTGACAAGAGCTTCCGCTTCTTCAAGGACGCAGTCCAGAAGGACTACCGCGACCCGAAGGCTGCAGCGGACTACCGCGAGTTCGAGCGCGTGATGAAGCTGATGCGGACCAGCTTCGTGAAGGGCGGCGTATTCGGGTCGGATGACGGCGGCGCCGGAGACCGCAACTTCCTTCGCTTCCGCCAGGACAAGTGGGAGGAGTATCGTGCCGCTCGTGCGACGGGCGTTCCAGCATCGAAGCTGCTGTCCACGATGGCGCCCGAGAGCATCATCAAGGACTTCAACCGCTACATGCTGACGCCGGAGCAGCAGATGGAAGCACAGGCCGCCCGCATGCGCGGCGCCGCAAGCAAGCTGCCGGCGGTAAAGCCGCCGGAGGGTCTGGCGCCGTCTCAGTTCGACCAGCGCTTCTTCGGCGCTGACAGTGCAAACAAGTGGAATGGCAAAGAGAGCATGGACGAGTTGTTCAAGCGGCTCAACGGAGGCAAGTAATGTCGGAAGGCCTGAAGATCAGACAGCAGATGCTGGAGGCAGGAGCTCCTGCCAACCAGGTTGACGAGTGGGTTGCCGGTCAGCGTCAGAAGATGCTCGATGCAGGCGCCCCACTCAAGGATGCGGACGCATACTGGGGCATCAAGGAGCCCGAGGACCTGCCCGGTATCCCGAACGTCACTGCGCACATTCAGGCCAGCTTCGACATTCTGAAGCCGGAGAACAGGCCGCGCTATGCGCAGAACATGGCGGAGGCATTCTCCGCCGGCTGGCAGACCACTGCTACCGGCCTTCAGGTGCGAGGACAGAGCCCGAACCTGGAGCTGGCCCCGGATGCCGATTGGACCCAGAAGGGTGCAGCAACGATCGCGAGCGTGGCAGACCTGCCCGTGATGGTCGCCGGCGGTGTCGGTGGCGGTTTCGTAGGATCGTTGACCGGCAACCCGCTCGGCACGTTCGCTGGCGCAGGCGGCGGCGCAGCGCTGCTGCCCTCCGTGTGGCGCAACATTCTCATGGATCAGTATGAGCACCCTGGCGGCGCCCGCAACTGGGACGAGGTAGCGAAGCGCTCCGGCAAGATCATCATGGGAACTGCAATCGACACTGCTGCTGGCGTAGTCGGCGGCTTCATTGGTGGTGTCGCCGGCCAGCAGGCTGCGCGCATGGGCGGCAATGCAGGCGCTCAGGCGGTATCTAATATCTTCGCGAGCGCCATCACTGAGACTGCTGCTCAGTCCGCGATGCGCATGCAGGTGCCGAGCGCCGACGATTTCATCATCGCTGTTGTCATGGGGATTGGCATGCATTCTGCGGGCACCATGGTCAACAAGGTCGGCGGCGGCCGGACGGTGAAGCTTTCGCCGCAGGGTGAACAGCTCTCCGCTAACCTGCGTCAGATTTATCGCGATCACGGCATCCCTCCAAAGGAAGCGATCCGCTTGATGCAAGAGGATGCGAACCTGAAGGCGGAGATGCTGGCGCCGCGAGCTGCAGATGGCACCCGCATCACGCCGGGCCTCGACGCTCACAAACTGCGCGACCCGGACGTGGTCGAACAGTATGAGCCGCGCATCCGCGCTGAAGCGGCGCCCCAGGTCAATGTCGATGCAGGCCTCGACACGGTCACCAACCTCGTGTCGAAACTGGAGACCGGACACATCAAAAACGAAGCGGTGCGGCACACCGTGGTGTCTCCTGCCGGAGCCATCGGATACAATCAGATCATGCCCGACACTGCGAAGCAATATGGCTTCGACCCGGCCCGACTGACCGACAAGGAGTACAACATCCAGGCTTCGCGCGTCATCCTGGCCGACCTGTCCAAACGATACAATGGCGACCTGGAAGCGATCTTGATCGGGTACAATGCCGGCCCCGGCCGAGCGAATGCGTTCCTACGATCCGGTCGCGACTACAACATCCTCCCGCGTGAGACGCGCGGGTATCTGGCGAACGCGGAGCGCGCCGGCATCCTCGACCGCGGCATCATCCAGAGAGCAGTCGAGGAGCAGCTTCGTGTGATGAAAGCCGGTTCTGACGCTTCAGTCGGGAGCTCACAACGATGGATGGGACAGCCGGAGTTCGACGGCGTCCTGGTGACGCGCCGAGTGGAGACCGGAGACGGGGAGCTGAAAACGATCCCTGACCCACACGCTGTTGCAACGTATCTTCGACGCTTTGGCGAGCTGGCAGGCTTCCGTTTTCAAATCGGACCTGAAGCACATACCGCAAGCGAATGGGCGATGAAGGGGGCTCAGTTCCAGCCGGCCCTCGACAAGGAGACAGGCAAGCGGGCTGCGCAGGTCTATATTCCGCTCGCAGACGATACACTAGTGCGTCGCTGGTATGGGCTCGGCAACACCGAAATTCTTCTGCACGAAGTCGGCCACGCGCTCGACATGCACTTCCGGGGCGGGATCAATAAGGGCGGCGTTGGCTTTACCAGATATATCGCGCCAGGTTCTGCGCTTGAAGAGGAACTGCTCATGGCGTCGAAGCAGTTTAAACCGAAGCTGTGGGAGACACAGCCTCAGTATAACGCACAGCCGACGGAGTTGATGGCCGACGCCTTCGCGGTGTGGTTGTCAAACCCGGAGATGCGTCAGCGCATGCCGGAGTTTACGCGCGCCTATGGTGAGAAGCTGAAGCCGTTCCTTGCTGCGGCCAACGAAGCCTTGCCGATGCGCAAGACGAAAGTCACAAAGAACGAGACGACTGGCGAAGAGAAGATCACCGTTGAAGAGGGTTACACGGACCCGAAGTGGGTGACTGAAGCTCGCGAGCGCGCGAAAGCGCAGGGAGGTAGCGGCGGTGGCAAACCTCCGAAGCCGCCGAAGGGCGGACTGCCAGAAGCTCCCAAGGAGCCAGGCAAGAAGCCTCCGCGCATCGACCTGGACCCGGCCCTGCGCTTGTCCGAGGATGATCTTGTCGCGAAGCTGATGGACCGGATTGGTGAACCTGGCGTGCGTGTTGGCATCCCGGTCGAGGAGCCGATCGGCTGGTTCGCGAAGATGCGACGGGTTCTCGAAGACCAGTTTGGCGGCGAGCTTTCATCACCCGCGCACCGGGTCGAAAAAAAGCTGGGTGTGCAGGAGCACATCCTCGAAGACGCATTCCGTCTCATTTATTCTTCGCGTGACCGGGCGCAGATGTTCTTCGACACGGGGGTCATTGAACCGGTCAGCTATGAAGTCGTGAGCCGCGCGTCATGGAAGAGGGCTATGAAGGAAGTCGGCGGAAATGGCGGGACGACGGAAGGCTTCTATGCCTATATGATGTACGGCCGAGCGCTCGAACTCGCGAAGCGTGGGGTTGATGTAGGCATCGATCTCGACGACGCCGTTCAATATTTGTCTATGAAAGGCGTGGGCAAGAAATACGAGAAAGCCGCGGCCACGATCCGTGAGAACAAGAACGGTACGGTCGACTACATCCACATCGCGGAGTTGGTTGACCAGAAACGTGCTGACGCTCTCAAAGACCTGGGACAATGGCACATCTCACTGAACCGTATAATCGACCCGAAGTGGGTGCCGATCCAGCCGGGTATCGAGCAGGGTGTCCGGCAGCGACCTAAAAAGATCAAGGGGGGCAGCAACACCAAGTTCGTGGACATACCCACTGCGGAGTTCCACAACAAGCACCTCATGATCGCTATGGCCGATCGCAACATGGCCGTACTCAACCTCGTGCGCGCGATCCGCGATTGGGAAAGCCGGCAGCCGAAGCAGATCGAGGATCAGTCACAGCGTCCGTATGTAATTGAGACGCTGCCCGATGGCTCTTTGCGGGTGCTCGATGATGGAGTGTTGGAAGACGGGTTCGGGCGCCCTCTGCCCAAAGAAGCTGCGGAAGCGTGGGCTCCTTTCGTAGCTCTGCGCAACGCATACCAAGGCAAGCTCGGTCTCGGTCCGAGTGACATCTTGTTCTTCGAAGGCGGCAAACCGATGGTTCTCCGTGTGAAGGACCCGGATGTCGCCAAGCTTTTGAAAGTGGTCGCTACGGGGCAGCACAGCAAAGAACTGCCATTCATCATTTTGCAGAAATTCGCGCAGGCGGAACGTACGGGGATCACGATCGAGCCGACGTTTACCTTCCGGTCCTGGTCTGTCGGGCAACTGGCTGCCGCGGTGCAAGCGGAGAACGGATTGGCGTACCCAGGCCAGAATATGCTGTTCGCTCTTAAGGAGCGTTGGAGGGCTGGCGAGTTCTATGAGAAGTGGCGAGCGCGCGGCGGAGCGACTGCAGCAATCTCGGACGCCTATAACATATATGGCGAGAAGGGCTTGGATCAGCTCCCAGCGACGGAGCAAGGGACCTGGAATGTGTTCACCAACCCGCGCTTAGCCCTGGAGGCAATCCGACAACTGAGGCCGCTGGAGCGGTTTCGCAAGTTCACCCACTTTATGGACGACGCCTCTCGCATGGCCTTTACTAAAACGATGCTCGACCGCGAGTTCGCGGAGCAACGTGCCGTGTCTGGCGCACGTACCGGGCATCTGGACTACGCAGAGCAATTCACGCAGTCGTGGCTGAACAACTACAGTCAATACACCGTCTTCTTCACAACTATGGTGAAAGATTTGGGTCAATTCGGAAAAGCAATCGCGGACAACAAAGGGAAGCTTGCGGCTACAGGGTTCGCTGTGTTCACTATGCCGACGCTGACGAATTGGGCTGCGAATATGCTCGCGGACACCGGCAAGGCTGAGGATGATCCGACGCGATACTACAATCAGCAGTCCTGGCTGCGGGATCAGTATTGGGTGCTGCCGGCGGTTTACGGCCACCGGATTAAGCTTCCTCGTGGCATTGGCCCAGCTCCGGCGATATTTTCATTGCCCATGGAGAGGTTTCTGGAAGCTCTCGCGAAAGAAGACCCGCGCGGGGCATTTGATCTCGCTAAGTCGGTTGTAGCGCAGTCGCTTTCTCCATCTCTGCCAACACTCGCACAGCCCTTCCTCGACCACGCGCGCAATAAGACGGAGCTCGGTCAGCCGCTGATCACTCAGGACCTGGAGGGCGCCAGTGGTCACATGCAGTATGGACCGAACACGACGGAAACCGCGAAGGCGTTGTCACGCTTGGTCGGTGCGCCGACGCTTGGCTCTTACGGCGCTGACGTGTCTCCGATCGTGATCGAGAACTACGTTCGCCAGTGGACAGGTTCAGTGCCGCTCAAGGCGCTCCAGTATCTGGAGAGCAAGATCACGGAGGACACGCGCCCCTGGGAGCCGGCGGACAATCCGCTGGTCGGCTGGTTCTTCGTGCGCAACCCTGTCGGCGGACAGAAGGTCAACGACTTCTATGAAGCCTACAAGGAGTTCGAGACCGCGCAGAAGGACCTGCGCCTGGCGAAGCGCCGGATGAACCTGGACGAAGTCCGCGAGGTCGACCTGGCGAAAGCAGCGTTCAAGCTCAACGGACTGAAGACCGCGATCGGCAAACAGAGGGCCATGATCAAGACGATCTACGACACCAAGACCGTCGAGGAGGGTGAAGAGGGCCAGCGTGGTCTAGGGATCGCAATGACCCTGGCCGAAAAGCGGAAGTTCATCGACGCCATGTCCCAGCAGATGGTGACCGCGGCGACCATGGGCCTCCAGCAAATGCGCGAGTTCCGCAAGATGAAGGCAGAAATTGACAAAACCAACCCCGCGCAATAATGTTGTGCGGATCACCACGGCGAGGTTCCCATGACGCAACTCACCACTACCGGGCTCCGGCCGGACGGCACTTCTGAGACCGAGCTGCCCCCAGTCGCCTGGGGCATCGCCACGGGCTCCGTCAACGCGATCGCAGTCACCTATGACCCGGCGGTGACCGGGCTCACCGACGGCTTGATCCTGGGGTTCCGCGCCCTGGGTGCGAACACTGCCGCCGCTACGACCTTCAACCCGTCCGTCCTCGGGGCCAAGACGATCGTAAAGGGTGGCGGCCAGGCTCTCCTGCCCGGCGACATCCCAGGGGTCGATGCGGACGTTCTGGTGCGCTACAATGAGCCGGACGATCGCTGGGAACTCCTGAACCCCTACCGCAACGTGGAAGCCTCCAGCGTGTCCTGGGCGGTCGCTGGGGGCACTGCAGACGCGATCGAGGCGACCTTCTCGCCGGCCCTCCTGTCCCTGGAAGACGGTCAGATCGTCGGCGTCCGCGCGTCCGGCGCTAATACGATCGCTGGCGTTACCTTCGGCCCGAACGGCCTGACGGCGCGCACCCTCAAAAAGTATGGCAACCAGGCGCTCCTGGTGGGGGACATCTATGGCGCCAATCACGAGCTGCTGCTCCGGTACCATGCCTCCGGCACCCGGTGGGAGCTGCTGAACCCGTATTGGAAACCGGAGCACGACGCCCTGAGCCCATTCAAGCTGCTGTCGTCCGACGACACGGGCGGCCAGAACGTCAATACGGCGCAGCCCTGGTTCCCGACGGCCGGCGGCGTTACGCTCGAAGCGAGCACGCTGTATGAGATTGAGGGGCATCTGATCCTATCGCGAGCGGCCGGCACCACATCGCATACCACGTCGCTGCTGTTCGGTGGCACTGCGACGATCACCAGCCTGCACTATCGCGCCAACTCGCGCACTGGTGACGCCAACTCCTTGGCCGCCGACCACTCGGTCTTCGCTGACAGCGCTGCCGCAGTGATTGCGAAAGCTGCCTCTACGTCTTCGACCGAGCAGGCTAGCTTCGATGTGCAGGGGATGCTGCGGACGAACGCTGCCGGCACATTCATCCCGCAATTCCAATACAGCGCTGCGCCTGGTGGCGCCCCCACGGTGAAAGCGGGATCGTTCTTCAAGCTGAAAAAGATTGGGCCGTCTGGCACCGTAACGAGAGGGACCTGGGCATGAGCCTCCTCGGCGTCTTGCTGCGAGGGGCGGCGTCGCTCCCGCTGCCGATCCGTGCTGGCATTGACGTGCTTGCGGCGGTGACAGCGCTCGGAAGCCTTGTGAGCATCCTCCCGTCCATCACCGCCGCTGCAGGCCTGGTCTGGTACTGTATCCTGATCTACGGAAAGATCAGGGCTTGGCGAAGGGGCGAGAAGTAACGTCCACCGCCGCCCGCGGCTTGTCGAGATCGTGCTTGATCTCCAGGAGCTGCTGCAGTTCCGCCAGCGCCCGCCATGCCAATGAGCCTGCATGCTCGATGCCGGCGTCGTCCACCTCGCCACGCTCCACCAGGTGACGGATGATGCAGTCCGGATGATCCATTGACTTGCCGCGTGCCCAGTGCAGCTCTTGGCCGGGATTGTGCTTATCGTTCCCTTTCCAGGATACGTGCGCCACATAGGCCAGAGCATCGGGGAAGTAGTCGAGCAGGCCCGACGCCATCGGGTACTTCTTGCGCTCCTCGCTGGAGAGCTGGCCGAGAAGCCGGCGAGGCGCCTTCGTCTCGATCGGGTTGAACTTGTTGCCTTCTGCCGGCAACGCAGGACTATCATAATCCTCAGTCGACTTTGCCATTAGCTGTTCTTCCCTTCGTCAATATCCGACTTCGACAGCAGCACGACCTTTAGCCCGAGCGCGTACGCGGTAGCGTGCTCGGCCAGGGCGCCTTTGCTGTGCTCCCACCCAGGCATCAGTGCGATGCCTTCGGCATGCTTGCAAATCCAGGCAAGGTCATCGCCCAGAGCTTCACGCAGGTTGAAGCCATGATTGCTGGCAGCAACGTGTTCGTCTCCGGTCACATTGCCCTTCGAGATGTCGGTGCCGTGCCGCTCGATGTCACGTTCGGCCGGGCTGAACACCTCGTGCCCTGCTGCCCGCAGCTTCGCGGCTGCCGCATGGAAAGCGGGGAAGTTAAATTCCGGATACCCCCGCATCGGCCCTGCAAGATAGAGTTTCATGTGTTTCTCCTACTCCCCACTGAAGAAGGTCACCGTCGCCCAAGCGAGGAACAGGGCGCACACGATGAATACAATCGCGCCTCCGTTGGCGGCCTGGCAGGCTGCTACTGCTTCGCCCATTTGACCCAGTCCTTGCTCTCCTGGGCAAACTGCTGGCCTTCGAGATAGACCTGCCAGTGTGCAGTGATGCCGTGCTCCGGGTGTGTGAACCAGAGCGCCTGCGAAGGCCGGCTGTAGGAAGCCCGCAGCGCGAGGTGGGCAAACTCGTCATAGCCCTTGAGAGCGTTGTTCACGATGATGCCGGGCAGCGTGAGATACTGATGCCAGTGCCCCATCACGAGCGTATCGAAGTCACGGCCGATGTGGCTCTCAGAGCGGCCAACTTTGATAGCGCCGCGCATGATCGGGCCGAGCGATCCGATGATGCCGTCGCCACCTTTCACGCCCAGGCTGTCCCCGTGCGTGAGCATGTAGCGGTGGCCGTAAACGCTGAAGTGCGCGTCGGCCGATGGCGGGATCAGGAACTGCACGTGCTTCGAGCCCGCGAAGTGCCGCTCCAGATTGCAGTAGGTCAACCAGTCGAACGAGGTGAAAATGCGATCCTTCATCCGCATCCGCTTGGTATTGCGTCCGTGGTTGCCGACCACGCAGGGCACGAACACTTTGCCAAACTTGGTGGCAATAGTCTCGATCGCTGCGGCCAGGTTGTCCGTCAGGTCGTTGACCGCCTGGAAGGGCGTCCGATCGTTCGTGACCATCAGCTCCTCGTGGATGTCGCCAGAAATCATGTCCCCACCGAGCATGACTACGATGCCGGGATACTCAGCCTTCGCTCGGCCCATGTGGTTGAAGGCTAGGTCGATCGTGGTGTTCACCAGGCGCTTCGTCCGTCGCACCGCGATCGCGCGGTTGAACTCGTTGACGCCACCGACCTGCTCCGGCCGTACGACTTCGCCCCAGTGGAAGTCGGACCAGATCGTTACAGGGCAGCCGCGGGCTCCTGGCTTGCCTTCCCGCATCGTCCATGCCGGCGGCTCCGGAGACCGAGCAGAGAGCTTGAACAGATGCTCGCGAACACTCTCTGCAGTGTCGTGCTCTCGCTCAAGTTCTCTTACCCTGGCCTTTGCGGCTTGCAGCTCCACGCGCAGCTTTGCGGCTTCGTCCACCACTTGACTGTCCGCCGCCAGCCCGCGAGCCTTTGCGTCCAGGCGTGTCTGCCGCATTGCGCTGCTTCCGATGCCCAGCTCCTTGGCCGCCTTCTCCGCGTTGTTGTTGTGCTTCTCCAGCACCTTCATCCGCTGGACGATCTCCGCGTCCGTCATCTTCCCCTTCGACATCGTCCGTCTCCTTCTCGACTGTTTCGCTGTTGGCGTCCGCATAGTAGAGGGCGCAAACTGCGTCCGCTTCATGCTCGTCTTCGCCGGCATAACCATACATGAACTGGGCAGTCTCTGTCATCTCCTCCTTCGTAGCATTGCCCTTGCCGGTGGCCCATTTCTTGATGGTGGCAGGCGGCATGTCGAGAACAGGAATATTTGCCTGACTGGCGACGGCCTCGATCACGCCGGCTAGGCCCCAGCCCATGCGGGTAGCAGCCTGGCCCCGTGCGAACGGGCGCTCGTAGAACACGAGCTCCGGTTTGACCTGCTCGCAGACGCCGGCCACATAGCCCATGACCTGGCCGAGCCAGTGCTCGCGGAGCTGATCCGACGTGCGGGTGATCTTCTCGGTGTGAAGGGCTCCGTCAATGACCGTCGCCATCGCGAAGTTGCTGCCGAGATCGAAGGCGACGATCCGTTTCATCATTTTCGGTACCGATCTCCGGCCCAGGCTTCTGCCGCTACGGGGATGCGCATGCTGCGAGCCCAGGCCGGGATGTCGCACATGATCTGCTCCAATGCCACTGCAGCATCGGTGCGGTGTTCTTCAGGCTCAGTGATGATTTCGTCGTGGACGGTCAGCGCCACCTCGAAGCCCTCGTTCTCTGCAGTGAACATCGCGTGCACCATCAGGTCGCGCGCCATGCCCTGTACCGCATTGTTGGTCAGAAGTCCACCGTATGCATCGACGCGCACCCAGCGGCCCATCTTCATCGTCTCGAACGTCCACGCCATCCGCACGTCGGTCGGGTCCCACGGCATCGCCTTCTTGGTTGGCTTCGGGTTGCGGTACCATATCTTGCGGCCGGACGGTAGCTGCATCGTCAGCCACTCACGCTCCAGCCGGAACGTGATGCCCTTGGCCTCAGTGGTCACCCGGTCCCACACGCAGCGAACGGCTGCCTCTTCGAGCTCATACCAATTGCTCGGTATCCGGGGCGCCCACTCCTGGCGGAAGACGCGCACGATCTCCTTGCACCAATCGAGATCGCGATCAGGCGCATATTTAAACCTGAATTTCGGGGCGCCCATCTGGAAGCCGAGACCAAGGACGCTGTTCTTGCCGTACTGCCGCTCCTCGGGATGGTCCTTCTTGTTGAGGTTCGGGATGTGCGGGAAGATCAGGCGTGCCATGTCGATGTAGGGGTCGCCCTTCTTCGCGAGCATCTCGACCTTGTCCCATTGCTCCGCCAGGGCCAGGTTGACGCGCAACTCGATCGTGCTGAAGTCGCCGGCGGCAAATTGTCGGCCGATGCGTGGGATCAGCGCGTGGCGCAGGGAGGCGACCACGATCGGCACCGCTGGCCCGAGCAGCGCTTCGACGTACTGATAGTCTCCTGTCATGATCGCATCGACCAGGACCGCAACCTTGTGCTCCGCGGTATCGTCCTTCGCCCAGATGTCCAGGTTGCCGCGCGGGAAGTTCTGCGGCTGCAACAGGCGCCCGGCCCAACGCCCGGTGCCGGCACCATGGTATTGGAGTAAGCCACGAGCCTGCCCGTCAGAACAAATGCACGCGAGCATTGATTTAAGTTTCTTAATTGACGCTGAACCTATAAGCTGGCGGATTGTTAAAGCTCTGCGCACATGATCTGGGAGAACGATATGCTCCGGCTCTTGCTCGGCAACCCAGGGATCATCATCCTGCCCTTGGGTCTGTTCCTCGTCTTCGTCGCCCAGCAGTTCGGCTAGGGTCTCCTTGCGGAAGTCCGCCAGGTTGACGCCTTCGCCCCTGCACCACTGCATGACCTTGTCACGTTGGGTCATCTTGAGACCGCCCGTGATCTGGAAGAACTCACGCTCCAGCGGGATGGAGCCTTCAGTTACGATCTTGTCGGCCGCCTCGATGAAGGGGCGGTCGAGCCGTACGCCGCGCTCATTGATCTTCTGATCGAGCAGCCACACCCGGCGCTCCTCGGGGGACTGCCACCCGATCGCACGATGCAGTGCGTCCTGGGACATCACGTCCCTGCCGCAGTATTGCCCGACCCGAATGATGATAGGCTTCGCGCGATCCAGCTTGCCGGTCTTCTTGTTTGGTTTCGACAGCGACTTCGTCAGCGCATTGCCTTCCATGTCCTTCTGGAAGCGGACCCCGGTCACGATGGCAGCGCGATCGAGATCGAGCGGCAGCGACTTGTTCGCGCAGACTGCGAGCGTACAATGCCAGCGCTCGTTTGGGACATCCGGCACGTCGAAGATTGGCATCATGTAGCTGCGCCACATTGCCTTTTCGAATTGGTTGTTGTGCGCCACGAACAGCACCTCGGGATCGAGGGCCAGGGCAACGATCTGGCCGAGGCTGTCTGGCACCCACTCTGGGTGGAAGTCCGTAGGGTACTCGTCATCGCGCAGCTTCCACGACAGCCACAGCAACTCGGTCGTAGGGTCCTCGGCATACCGCCATGCGCCTGCCTTCTTCAGGTCGCAGGCGCTGGCAGTCTCGAAGTCCAGGGTCACCCAGGTCCTCACCGGCCGGGACCTACGAGCTTGTATACGCTGTAGCGAGTGGTGAGGATGTCGCCCTCGACTTTAATGATCTGGGACGTGAAGACCGTGTCTCCGTCTCTAAAACGACGCCGGGTGTCCCCCTTGATGCGTCCGCTATAGTGAGGGAATGGGCGCAGCGCGTGTCCTTTTTCGAGACGCCAGCCGTGTAGTTCTGCTGTGATGTCCATGATGGTGTGCTCCACTGATGGGGGAGGGGATGTGGGGAGCGGTGGTGACTAGACCTACCGCTCCCCTTTGCGCTAGCGGCTCCCCAACCGCGTCGCGCGTCACCGTTCTGGGAGCTTAACTCAGAACGGTGTACTAGACATCTTTGATCGGCACGTTCTTTTAGCGTAATCACGAAAGCCCGGGTAATTCAAGTTCTCCTTCTGCGTGCCCCACTTCAAATTAGAAGGGACGTTGTTATCCCCATCTTCATCGTTGTGCATGACAATTGCTTCAGGAAATGGCTTCGGACCATTGAAAGCCACACAAACAAGTTGGTGCACCTTGTAGGTCCGGTCCTTGAATACGAAAATCCTACGCTTACTCTTGTGGTCCCACTGTCCACGGTGAGCTTTGCCACCATAAACTCTGGTACCTCCCCGCGGCATAGGGGCTTCGTAAGGAATACGCCTAATTCTCCCGAATGACGAAACCTCGTATTCTGGCAAACTAGGCGCTCCCTTCCATTCTTCCACCACGACAAAAAACTCCTAAAAAGGAATTTCGTCGTCCATGGCGGCAGCACCGCCCGTGGGGTCTTCGTTCTTCACGGCGCCGCTGTAGCCCTTGAAGGTCTCGCTCGCAGAGCGGGCGCCGGCAAGGCGTTCACCCTGGTTGATCGAGCAAACCTGCTGGACGTAGGCGGTCACACCATCCTTGTCGCCCTCGCGGACGGCATCGTACGGCACGAAGTTGACTTCGACCATCGTCTTGACGCCGAAGTAGAACTTGCCACCGTGCGTCTTGAATGCGGTCTCGTCGGTCAACTCGACCGGCGCCTTCGCACCCGGCAGCCACACGGACAGCTTCGGCTGGAACTTCGAGCTGGCCTTCATCAGGACCTTCCCGATCTGGAAGTCGCCTTTGCCGTCGTCTTCCTTGCCTTCCGCCTTCATCTTCGCGACACGCTTCGCACACTCGGCGGTGCCATCCTTGAACGGGAACTGGAGCTCGGAGAGTGACCGACCGGGCCACTTCGCGCGCGCCGCTTCCGCCGCCTTCGCCTTCAGGTTCTTCAGGTCCTGGCTGTCCGGTTCAAAGACCCAGACGCCGCTGTACTTAGCTTCGCCGGTCTCCTTGCCGCCACGCTTGAATTTGACAGCTTCGAGGAAGTGGGGATGGGCAGTCACCGTCGGTGCGACCGTGGTGTACGAGAAAATCTGAGTTGCTTCAGCCATTGTCGTTCTCCTTGTGTGAAGTGTGGTAGTCCTGGTGTTCTAGTCCGTCTGCACCTCCGTGTCAACATGCGGGTTCGAGAAAGTTTCCGATGCCGTCTGCACCTTGACTGCCACCCGCTTGTCCGACTTCAGGGCGACCGTCAGCCCGGACTGCGGAGTGTAGGCCCATTCGTGCACCAACTTCTTCGCCTCCGGGCTGATCTTCTCCAGCTCGGCTGGTGACTTGATCTTGGCCGGGACATACGCCTGCTCACCGAAGCGTGCTTTGAAGATGCCCTCGGCCTGCGGCTTGAGCACGCGGTTCGCCTTCTTGTAGACGAGCTTGATCTCCTCGATCTCGCGGCCGAGAGTAAACAGGCGACGGTAGGCTTCCTTCTCGGCTGCAGCGATGTATTGCTTCACCGCTTCGATATACTGGTAATTGCGGCCAAACTCCTCGTCGGACAGGTTCACAATCTCGCGTGGGTCCGCCTTCATGGCGGCGCCGAAGAGTGCCTTCTGCATCGGGCAGACTAGCTTTGCCGGGCAGAAGCGACACCACTTGCCGGCGTCGAGCGCATTGTCCACCTCCGTCGCATTCATCGCCGGCACAAGTTCGTCCTCGACCCAGCGACGGAGCTGGTCCGCGGTCAACGTGAACGTGCGCACCGGACCATCCTGGTGCCAGATGCGCGGTTGGACGACGCCAACCTCGATCGTGTCTACGTCCGGGTACAGGAGCAGGATGCCATAGGCATAGTAGAGAAACTGCGGGTTCCAGTAGGGCTCCACAACGATGCCTTCGCCGTGCTTGTAGTCGCGCACCTTGAGCAGGCGCTGCGATGGGATCACGGCGGCGAAGTCGACTGTGCCGAAATACATCTTGTGGACCTGCGGGTGATGCATCTTCTCCTCGATAAAGATGACAGCGGCCTCAGCCATGATCGAGCGGCATTCATCAACATAGACGAAGATCGCCTCCGCAATGTCAGCGGTGATCTCCACGTCCTCGTATACCGCGCCAACAACCTCCCAGGTCTCCAGGTCCTTCAGCAGCACCTCGGCTGCAGCCTCATGTGCAGCGCTGCCTTCCTTGCGATAGTCGGGGTCGTCGCTGGGCGGGAGCTGCAGATGCTTGAGCAGCGCGACACTGCCAGGGCAATTCATCCAGCGCTCTGCACCGGAGGCGCCGAGCGGAGAGTGTGCGGGGAGTGCTTCTACGATCATCGTCATCTCCTGTTGTGAACTGCGGTTACGGCGGTTTAACTCTGTCGCGGCATTCGATATTGGGCTTGCATAAGCCCGCAATCGTCGCGCTCGCAGTCGTCGGTGTCGGGACCGCCGCACACGGGGCAATGTGCTCTTACGGGCACGGCGGGCGGCATTTGGTGCTCGTAAGAGCCTACTAATTCTGTGTATTCCGGCCTTGGAGCCTCGTATCCAGCGCGGCGCACAAGGTTCGCGGCGTCGTTGCGCTCGTCTCGCAGCGCGCGGATCAGGTCGTTGACGCGCTTTTGCCAGCCGTCCCCGTCTGTGCGAAAGGCGCCCTGTGGGTTTGAAACCAACATGCAGGCGACGGCGCAGGCTTCGTCACTAGTGTCTACGGGCTCGTTCATTCTCAACTCCGTTTAGGCGGGTTTAGGTGCGCCGGTCTCTCCCGACTGTCACGCCTGGTCCTTACGGCGTTCGCGTCCAGCTCTGAGGGGGTCGGCTGGCTGCCTCCGGACGGCACCTCTAGTCCCCGCTTCGTCGGCCATCCGTCGCTTCCGGACTCGGCGGGCAATTCTGTCTCCTGTGTTAAACGGCGGTTAATGGTGTGACGGGGCGGTTCTTTCGTGTCGCCATGGCTCCCTACCGGAGACCCCCCCGTCGTTCCTGGGGCTAGAGCGCTTCCAGCTCGGTCAGGAATGCTTGCCGCTTGTCCATGGGGATGTCGTTCGCCCCCTGGCCGGCCTTCACATACTTGGCGATCAGTGTGCGGATCGCAGGTCCGTTCTTGATCTTCTCGTTGTGCTTCGTGATCCGCGTGCGCAGGTCTGCGTCCGTGATCTGCGGCGGCGTCTCGTCAGCCTTGAAGAGATCGTCATCGACCGCCGCCGGGTCCTTGCGGTCCTCCGGGGTGGTGCTGATGTTCGGCGCCGGGTCCTCAACCGTGGCCGCAGACTTCGCAGCTGCAGCTTCCTTCGCCGCAAGCTGTGCCTTCAGCTCGGCTTCGAGATCGGCCTTCGACTTCGTTTGCTTCGGAGCCTCTGCCGGCTTGTCCGCTTTCGCCGGCTTGTCCGCCTTTGTCTGTGCGGGTGCAGGCTCTGCCGCCGGCCTGTCCGCCTTCCGCAAGCCGACGAGCTCCAGGGCTTTGGCCTGAGCCATCTCAGCGGCAGCATTGAGCTCCGCCTGTTCGGCTTCCGGGCCGGCGCCTTCCGCGATCGTGAAATGGATTTCGACTTCCGCGCGTTTGGTTTCGTACTGTGCGGGCTGCACCGTGCGACCGAATGTAACCTTACCGCCTGTGATCATGATCTTCGTCCTCCGTTGAGTGAGTGGGACCGCGGGGATGGTGCCCCAGGTGACCCGTACGCAGCCACCAGCTTCGAGGAGGTCCGGCCAGGGATCGGGTGCCCCCTAACCTCAGCCGCTCCTTGTCCGCCCACGCAGCCAGTCCCGATGGTGCTTACGCCCTCGCCGAGCGCAAGTCAAGATCGAGCTGCTTCAGCATCCGGCTGCGCATGCGCCGGCTACAGGGCACCTGGGTGGCCCAGTGCTCGCGCAGGGCTCTCAGGGCCACGATGTCGTGCCGGACGCCATGGTAGAGCACGTCTGCGGCGGCCAGGGCCTTGCCGACGGCCCTCTGGCCCTCGCGCACCCACTTCCGGCGTTCATCGAGCCGGGCAGCCCGGTTGGCGGCCACCGCCCAGCCGTTCCCCCAGTCGAGCTTCATGACCCGAAGGAATGTGTTGCGGCGGCCGGCCCGGTAATTCTGTGCTGGTTTCATGGTCAAGCTCCTATGCTGCGAGCAGAGCACCCTCGGGCAGGGTGCCCGACGGAGTGTTGCCGCCCGTGATGGGGGGAATTTTCTTCCAGACGTTGATCGCTCGAACAGCGCTGGCATTGAGCTGCTTCAGATTGAAGAGGGACGGACAGACCTCGACCGCGGTGATCGAGCGCTTCAGCTCGGCCGCCGCCTCCTTTGCGAGACGAGCGATCAGCACATCCGGGCAGCTCTGAGCTGCGGTGTTCAACGCGAATACGATGTCGTGGTTCTCGTCCATCCGTCCCTCCTGGGTGTTACATGAACCGCTTGATGATGCGGTCCATCTTCTCTTGAAGCTGTTCGATCTGCTGGATCAGCCATTCCGGTGAGCCCTTCTCGGGGGCCGCCGGAGTAGCCGGAGGCGGAGCAATCGGAGGACTGCTGCCTTCCGCCGCTTGGATGGGTGCGAGAACATCGTCCATGTTACATTCTCCTATCTAGCGCTTTGTCAATGACCTGGTTCTTGCGCAGCGCAGACGCAAGGACCTTCTCCGAGAATGACCCCGGAGCAACGATGATGTCTCCCTGAACCGTTCGTGTTTGCCCACCTCGGTCCAGACGATCGAAGCACTGGATATTTTCTCCTGGGGTCCAGGACGCTTCCGCGATCACCGCGTGCGAGCTGACGAGCTGCAGCCCGTCTGTACCTGTACCCATGGATTGAATGTTGCCGAGCATGACGTGCTGTTCTGGCTCCTTGATGAAGCGCTCGACCAGCGCTTCCTTCTTCTTCGGGGACGTGCTCCCATCTACGCGAAGCACCCCGTACTTGGCAAGCTTTTCCTGCAGGATGTTCAGCACTTCGATGTGCCACGCGAACAGCACCACCTTCTCTTCGCCGCCCTCGACCAGCATCTTGACGTACTCGGCAGCCTGCGGAGCCAGCGCGATGCCCATCATCCGGCGCACCACTGCGACATGGCCGAGGGCTTCCGCGTCTGCGCCCTCCAGGTTCTCGGGGTCGATATCGAGCAGGCTCTCGGCCTCCAGCGCCTGCTTCACCAGGCTGTCCTCCTCCGCGTGGACGATGTCATACACCGGCATCTTGAGCTGGGTCATCACCTCGCGCTTCATGTGCCGGCACATGAAATAATTCCTAAGCCGGTTCTGCAGCTCGAAGTGTCGGCCGGCGCGCTCGTCAATGTAGAACTTGCGCTCACCAGTCGGTGTGATGATCTCGCGGCGGAGCGACGGATTGAAGCGCTCCTTGAAGTCGTCTTCCGACATCCAGTCGATCGCATCGAAGCAGAGACCGCGCGCCAGAGTATAGGCTTCCCGCGGTCGGTTGGGGAGCGGAGTGCCTGTCAGCGCCATCGTATAGCCGGCGCGATGCGCGAGCGGCTCAAATTCGCGGTTCTTGCCGCCGCCGAACACTGCGCGCGTGCGCCCACTCGTGCTCTCCTTGAGGTAATGAGCCTCGTCCAGGATCAGCAGGTCGTAGGTGCCGGCAGCGAGCGCGCGCCCTATGGCCGGCGTGCGAGCCAGGTCGTAGGACACGACGGTCCATTGCGCGCTAGGGTGAACGCCATGCCGGCTAGTGAGGATCGGATGAATGTGGTAGGGCCAGGACATGGTCGTCCACTCTCTGATCCGCCTCACCCATTGGAGGCGTATATTCGCTGGGCAAAGGACCAGAACTCTTTTAGCTCCGATCTCGTTGGCGAAACAGATCGCAGTCGGAGTTTTGCCCAGCCCCGGTTGATCACCAACGAGAACATTAGTTCGCCCGAGCGCATACTCGATGTTCGCTTTCTGGAAGGGCCAGAGCTCCTGGTCCGGCGGGCACTTGATGTGGAGGTTCGAGCCTGGCGCTTGCGATTTTTCGATTTCATCGACAATCCCTTTCAGTTGAGCGTATGCGTACGGTGTCGCATAGCGGAAGAAGGATGCTGCAGCGAATGGTTCGCGCGTGAACAGCACCGCGGTCGATGGGGTCGACGCCGGTTGTGAAAAGTCGAGACCGTGTTCGGTCATCAGGGTGCGTATCTCGTCCGCATCGGAGCGAGGCACCCGGAGCACGAAGCTCCGGGTACTGTCGACATAGTCGAGGATCATGTCAGCGGCGCTTCCGCCAGCCGAGCTTCTTCAGGTCGCTTTCGATCTGCTTGCGGCGCTTGACCGCTTCTGCATGCTTCTTCTTCGCGCTGTCGAGATCGCAAAGCATCACGGTCTCACTGTGCTGCGCCTGCTGCAGCAGGTCCCAAAGCGGACGCTGGGTTTCCGTCAAGCTGTCCTGCTCGATCTTGAGTTTCATTTCATCAATCGTCATCGGTGTCTCCTTTTCTTTGATCTGATCAAAAGTAGCCTTGTCGATCGTCCAGGTCAGCGTCCCGAGCGCCAAGGCATCGAGCAATGCCTTCTGATGCTTCATTTCTCGAAGCAGCCGATCGCGCTCTCGCTCGATCTGCTCCGATCGCGCACGATATGCAGCCAGTTGTCGGCGGCGCTTGAGCTCCTCCCTCGCCCAGTATTTGGTCTGGATCGAGTAATGAGAGCCGCTCACATACCCTTCAAGCTTGCCATCACCAGACCGCGTGATCCAGTCGGGTGCCGGCCCGAAGTGGGGGTTCACAGCGTGGCTCCCACGAGAGCCCAGCCGCGCGCGATGCGGTGGCCGTCGACATAGATGTCATTCGAGGACACCCAGGCGGTGCGGGTGTTGGTCTTGTACGCGGCTCGGACGCTGCACGGTCCCGTCTCGACGCGGGTGATCGTGACTTCCTTGCCGAACGTACGTTTGTCGTTCGAACGCAGCTTGGCGCCCACAACGATCTTGTCCAGTGGTGCTCTCATGTAAAAGCCTCCTTCACATTGCCAGTGGGTCGAAGCCGTGATGCTTTGCGACCTCGCGTGCCAGCTTCTTGAACGCGGGACCGTGTTCTGCGTTCCGCGACAAACAATTTTGATCATCAACCAGATGAACCATCTCGTGTGCCATGGTGCGCATGAAGGTGTCTGTGTGTCCGTTCCTGCCGATCGATATCGTGATGTAGTGCTTGAGCTTCCGTGTCTTGCCTCGGCCGGTCACTTCAACTTGGTGCCATCCGTAGAGGCTCGGTGTCTTCGCGATGACAAACTCGACATCCTCTGCGTCTGGCAGGTTCCAGTCGCAGAACGGTTTGCTGGCCGCGAAGAACTCATACGCTGCCACCATCATCGCTTTGTTTAGAAGGAGAGACACCTTGACACCTCGCGGGGGATTGGCGTAACGATTGCACCCTTACCTCGTCGAGGAGCTCCATGTCAACACCCAAATCAATCCTTCACGCCGCAGCACTGCAATATGCGGCGCAAGGCATCCCCGTCTTCCCGTGTGTTCCTGGCGGTAAGGCGCCGGCTACGGCCAACGGGTACAAGGACGCGAGCACTGACCCGGCAGTCATCAATGCATGGTTCACTGAAAACGAGAGCTACAACATCGGCATGTGCCCGGCCTCCTGTACGCCGCCGCGTCTCGTGGTCGACGTGGAGGGCACTGCGCTCGATGACTGGGCGATGTTCAAGGAGCCGACGCCAGAGACGCTGATCATCGGCACCCCGAATGGTGGCTACCACATCCACTTCGAGGGTGAGGGGCCGAGCACAGTCCGCCGGCTTATGGGCAAGGAAGTCGGGATCGACACGCGCGGCTTCGGTGGCTATGTTCTCATGCCGCCGTCGCTTGTGGTGGCGAAAGATGGAAGCGGGCTCAAGCCCTATACCGTGCTGGAGGAAAAGCATGTCGCAAGGCTCCCTGAATGGATTGCTCGTGGAATTGCAACGACTGCGAACCGAGTTGAGAGCTCTGGAGCGGAAGTTGACAGCGAGGGGGATCGAAGACGAGCCGTCTCTCACCTGCTTGATCTCGTACGCAGAGATGATGTCTCTGTCTCAGGACAAGGAGGCAATAACACGGCTTATAGAGTTTCTGCCGCAATACTTGAGCTTGGAGTATCGGCCGACACAGCCCTGGTACTGTTAGAGCAGCACTGGAACCCCGCATGCCGGCCGCCCTGGTCGCATGGGGAGCTCGCGACGATCGTCCGCAACGCTGCAGAGTATCAGCAGAATGGCGTCGGCGCCTATGCTACGCAGCCGGCCGCACAGACGTTCGCTGCCGCCTGGGATCACTTGCCCGAGGAGCTGAAGAAGGCGCCGCCGCGATCGCGCTTCCATCCCGAGAACGATGCCGAGATGGACCAGACGCGCCCCCAGGACTGGGTGTTCCCCGAGCTGCTGCCCGATCGCACCGTCGCCATGCTGTATGGCCCCTCTGGCTCCTACAAATCGTTCCTCCTGATCGCTTTGGGCCTGGCCAAGGCTACCGGCAAGCCGTCGCTAGGTTTCGATGCCTTCGCCCGCGGCCCCGTGTTCTATGCTGCCGGCGAAGGGCGCGACGACGTGAAGCTGCGTCGTCGCAATGCCTGGAAGAAGGCGCACGATGTGACCGGTGAGACCGGCTTCTATGTGATGCCGACGCCGCGCATCTCAGTGAATGAAGAAATGCAGGAATTTGGCGACCAGATCAAGATGGTGCTCGGCCGCGACGGACACAAGAAGCCTGGCGTCATCATGCTGGAGACCGTTAGCAAGATGATGGTAGGCCTCGATCCGACACGCGATGCGCCGAAGCTGACCAGGTTCTGCGAAAGCCTGGCCGAAGCGTTTGAATGTCCTGTCATCGTGGTGCATCACACTGGGCACGATAAGAAGCGTGGCCCCCGTGACAGCTCCGCCTATGAAGCAGACTTCGACGTGATCCTCCGGGTCGATGGTATCAAGGCGACCAAGTGCTCGACCCTAGTCGTTGAAAAGATGAAGGGTGCTGCAGAGCGCGAGGAGCCGATGCATTTCCAGGGCGAGGTGGTGCAATTCAAGCACCCGATCTCAGGCGCCTATGACGGCTCGCTCGTCTTCCACCGCATTACGGCCAGCGACTTCGAGCTGCTCAATCCGAACGAGGGCGAGGAACCGAAGGTAGGGAAAGCCGCTGTCGCCGCTGCGCTCTCAAAGCTTGAAGCCTGGGGCGTGGAAAAGTCTGTGTCGCAACGGGTCCTAGCCACTGAGGTGGCTATGGCGCTTGAGCTCGTGCAGGAAAGCAAGAGCGCCGATGCGAATGCCGAGGTGATAGCGAATGTCGATCGGCTGCTCGGCCGGCTTGCGGCAACGCGCCCGCTCCGCCCCTATAACGAGAAGCGGAACGGGACGCGCATCTGGTATCTACCTGGTGCGGCACCCGAGCAGGCGCCGAACCTGAAAGCGTAGGCTAGACCACGCCTTCCGGGCCAGCGTCTTCAGCTGGCCCATCAGTGTCGGATCGGTCTTGATCTCGACCGTCTCCGCCTTCAGTCCGTAATGCTTCGGCATTGCAGCAGTCCTCCTCTTCATTCGACCAACAGCCGCAGACTTCACAACGGACATCGCGCGGCCCAATACCCGTCCTCCAGGGTGGGTTACGCATGGCGCTTCCACACTTTCTGCAGGTCCTCCTCGGTCAGCTTGCGGCCAACGACCTCGTTGCCTTTGCCGAGTTTTGATACCGCAACAAGCCACCCGCCGGTGCGGGCGCAGTCGGCAAATGTCGCATGCCGCAACGGCTTCCCATTCACCATGGTGAAGTCTAGCAAGACGTTCCTAGCTATGCTCTGCACCGCGGCTTTCCGGGCTTCAACCTTGTCAGTAGCGTTCTTAATTTCTGCCTCCAGCGGCTGCTGCACCACGCGCGGCACATACGCCACACCGTGCTTCACCTTCTCCACCGTGTACTTGCCATAGTTGGCGCGGAACCAAACGGTCAACGCTTCCTTGACCAAGTCCGGCTTGCCGGCAACTGCGGCATAGAAGGCGTTGAAGTGCTCGCGTTCACTGCCGCTTTTGTTGTTTAGCCTGATCCGTCTCAAGACATCGTATAGCTTCATTGACCTTCTCCTCGGTTGCTGCGAACAATCCAAATTCCTTGAGCACTGCAGCATATATCTCCAGCCGCAAATGCTTTCTTTGCTTGGCCCGCCATTGGACCATCGTCCGGTTGTTAGCCCGAATAGGGCTATTGTACCGGCGCTTTCGCTTATATTTTCGCTTTCCTCCGTGTGCGATGTCGAAGACTTTGCCGATTGACACGGAAGACATCTTAGACACCGCGGACATAGAATGCCCCTCGGCTAACAGTCGGTGCACCAGGGCAACCTTTTCTTGCGAGAGCGGCGGGCGCCCGCCATGAATACCAAGCGCCCGGCTCCTTTGCTGTCCTGCTTTGATGGCAGCAGAATGTGTCATCCCAGCCTCCGCCACATCTCGAAGCGCTCGCGCCAATAGGCGCGCTTCGCTGCCCGCCAGAACGCCCACACACGAGCGCGCTGGAGGTGCGCTGTTCGGATTGCCTCCTTCATAGGATGCCTCCGCAATGGGGACATTTGCGCTCGACTGGAGCCGCGGGTGCCGTTAGGCTCATGTGCCAGCGCCAGGGCTTACCGCCAAACCTAGTGGTCTGGCCATCGGCCAGCTGAGTTGCATAGCTCTTGAGCTCCCGGGCGGCCAGCTTAGGCAATTCCTTGAAAACAGCTTGTCGCACTGTCTGCGCGAATTGCCCTTTGATAGTGTCGCCAGGGACGCTATATCGCGGCCAAATCCGTTCGACCAAATCGACTGTCGAAAGCTGACCAGGTTCATGATCGAGCACTTTTTTCGAGAGCTCGATCAGCAGCTGACGGAAGGCGCCTTTGTCGGCATATGCCCCGACTAGCATCGGACCATGGCTCATTCCGTTACCATGGTTTTCTGCGGCGGATAGACGATCGAGACTGTGCCGAGCTCTGCCACATAGAAGCAGATTTCATCTGGCCACAGTTCAAAGGCCTTCTGCTGAATATCGAACATGAGCGCTAGCTCACACGCGATCTGGTATTCGACCATAATCTCGATATGGTCTTTGCCGGTTTTCTGGTCGCGCCATGATCCGCGAACGTCACGTTCATTGAAGCCGCCGACCTCTGCCAGCAGGAAGTTGCGGAAAACCCTGCGCTTGTCGGCTCCTCCAGGAACCTGAATTGCAAAAAGACGCATGTTTAGTCCTCCTATGTTAGAACGGTATCACGTTGGTTTTCAGCGGCACAGCGACGGGCGCTAGACGCTGCAGCTTAACCGGCACAAAGCAGAGATGCATTGCGCTGATCTCGAAAGGGGTTTTCTTATAGGTGACCGCAACGTCGGCGCACCAGTCATCCCAATATTGCTGAGATCGGCCGAACGTGTCCGCCACATAGCGCGCGACTTTGGCCTCAAATGCCTTGCCTGTTTTTATGCCTCGTGTGGCGTAGGCTAGAGGATCACGGCCATCGCGTTCGATATTGCGCGTGTCAAGGCATGCCAAATCGTGGCCCATCATTTGCAGCACGAAGGCGCCCTTTACGATGCCAAGCCCAGGAATTTCGCAAATCGCGCGCAATGCCTTTTCTGGGCAGTCAATGCGCGCGATTGTCTCATGCAAGCGGCGCCCGTGCGCCTGTACAAAATCGAATGCTGAGGTTTTCCAGCTCCAAAGGCACTTCGCTTTGCGGCCGCGCAATTCCAGCTCCAGCATTTGCGCCGGTACCGTGATGAATTGTGTCCGCGCCGATACTGCAGCGAACATGACAGCGCTCGAAAAGACTTTTGGGGAATGCCGGATTGCGGCGGCGAGTGTGGGGACGTGGTTTTGATACATCTGACGCGGCTCCAAATGACGCGGGAAAACCCTAGCGCTAGACCGTCCAGCGCTAGGGCAGTGAAGCTTAGATTTGACGCGCCGTCAATATCTTTTCGTGCGCGTCTTTCATTTGCTGCGGACGATAGTCCCGGTCGATCCAGTCGCGAAGCGCCTTGAACATGGCCTCGCGTTGGTCGTCCTTCATGCCTTGCTTTTGCAGGTGATCGGCCAAACCGCGCCAGTTCTTCACCACATCTTCAAAGGTGCCAATGAAGGCGCCGCCATGCATGCGGCCATCGCGGCTCTGAAAGCAGCACATCACAAACCCGTCGCTTGTGATGGTCGCTTGTCCGATAAGTTTCGGCGCGGGCATTCGAAGCTCAGTCCGCGTCACTGCCCGGACGATAGCGCCGAGACGAGTTGGTTCCCCCGTGTTCGGATTGTGCGTTGCATTGACGGCCATCTGGCGCCAGTCTGCAAGGTTAACCGCGCGTTCTCGTTTCACTGTCCATCCTCCAGTTTGCAAACTTTGATAAATCGGAGTGCATCAAAGTTAGGGTTGGCTTCTGACAGTATCGGCACAAGCTTGTGCGCCACCGTCGCGCGATCACGCTCCAGCATTTCGCCGCGAAGGTCGCGGATCATTGCTGCAAATGCTTCAAAGTGTTTGCGCGTCATTTCCGACCCCCATTGTGGTGTTTGTTGATACGATCCGCCTCGCGCTGCGCTTCGCGGCGGTTAGCCGCATTCATGCGCGTGCGTGTGTTCGCGATTGCCAAGCGCTCAAGCTCCGCATCCGCTGCATCTTCCAGGTCTTCCAGGTCTCTCAGATTGTATCGTACCATCGTCTCGTTTCCTTGGTCTGCCATCATCAGGCATCGGGCGACCAATCCCGATACGACGGGCGCAATGCGCGCCCGTTTCGGCTAGCTTTGGTGCGGTAGCTTCTTTTCGAAGTCTCCCAGTCGATCTTGCCACAGTGTGCGGCTGTTGAAATGGTTCCGATGTTTTACCTGATTGACGTAATCCGGCAATTCACCGTAGCGGCCGCGGCCGACGTTCTCGGCAGCGTAGGGCCGGCGCGACGTGTTGCGAGTGGCACCAGGATGATACTTCAAAGCTTGTGACATGGTCGAAAGCTCCTGTTGGGTTGTGGCCGGCAATCCTCTACATTGGTCGATCGGCGCCACGTCGGCCATGTGGCGCTAAACTCTGGGAACTCGTATTCGCCGATATTAGCGATGTAGCGCAGTTGAAGCAAGCCCGCGGGCATTGGATCGGCTTCAACCTTCTGCGGTAGCGCTGGCATGCTGGGGCGCGTCAATGCGACTGCCGCGATGTTGGCCAGCATGCCGACGGTGATGGCAATTGCGAGCGGCACCGCTTTATTGTCGGGCTTCATTCTATTGCTCCTTTGATGAACTCGTATTGATCGACCGGGAATGCGCCCGTGCGCTCCAGGTACTGAGCTTGGCCGATGATCTCGGCGCGGAGGATTTGCGCCCACCGTTCCGGCATGTTCTCGAAGCGGCGCCGCAATTGCAGTATCTGCAATTCGCACGCGAGCGCTTCGCCATCCAGGTCAAACGTGTGCCGCTCAATATGGGCTAGGTGTGCAGTATCGTGCCACGCGCGGAATGCCCAATTAACCGCGGGGTCAGCGTATATCGTGTGATCACTGCCGCCGGCCCATACGATCATGCGCTCGCATTGCACGAGCTCCGCCATAGTCTGCGGTGCATGATCGGACACAGTGAACTCGGGCGCCATCGCGAGGATGGCGCGGTTTAGATCGGGATCAAGTGCAGGTCGCATGACATCACCTTGTGTGAAATGCGAGGCGAGCATGGCCCGCCTCGCGTCGACCTCTGTCAATCGACGTTCAAGAGCGGCTCCATCAATTTGGATAGCCACGAATGGTCCGAGCCAAGATACCCGTCCGCGATCAGGTCGCGACCGTTGCCGTACACAAGCAGCACATAGCCGAGCAGCTGCCCGTCGACCATGTCCGCGCGATCGTACACATACAGCCGATCATGATTGGTCGACGCGAGTGCCGCCATGTTTGGTCGACGCGAGTGCCGCCATGTTTGGTCGACGCGAGTGCCGCCATGATTGGTTGACGCGAGTGCCGCCATGATCGCTGCGCGGTCTCGTGTCGCCGGGGCCATGGCAAACTCTTCACTGCCATGCACCGCGATGTGATGGAAAGGTTGCGCGTTCAAGATTGCATCGACAACGGCGCCCGCAATCTTGTGCTCGGTTCTGCTGTCGATACGGCAGGGTAGGGATAGAATGTCTGTGTCAGTCATGGTCGTTTAAGCTCCTATATTCGCTTTTGTGCGACGGGCGAGCCGAAGGCTACGGCTCGTAGGCTCCGCCTCCGTCGCCATCGCGAAAGCGTTATGAGCTTACCAATAAAAATCGAAGTTGTCAATTGACAAATTGTCGCACCCTTGGAGGCTGCCTCGCGGTGCATTGTTGCGCGTCCATTATCTGGCCATGGTTTGTCTGCGGTGCCCGCCTCGATCCCCTCCATTTGTCCTTGGATTGGGCGCGCAACAAAACACCACGAAATAATATTGCGCAACAATCTTGCGCAACAATATTGCGTGGCTACCACATGATACCACTATCTCACGCAACAATATTGCGCGCGTGAGCCATTCTACGCAATATTGTTTCGTGGCGCACTTATACTCACCTCGAGCAAAAGACCGGGGTGGGGTGGGGCGTACCCCCGCCTTCGCTCGACCGTGCGTTCAAGCGGCCAAACAGGCTCTTTCGCGCCGCGGATAATAATACCTCGCCGATGTGGCGCCCCGGGCGGCCCGGTCCACGCAAGAATGTTTCGCCGATCACCTCGCAACTTGACGCCGTCGATAATCTCGGTTAGCAATCGGTTTCGCCGATCGCCTTTTGGCGCACCACAAATGCTAAGGAGCCAAGCATGCCACCTGCCATCACTCGCGACATCATCGTCGCGGTCCCAGACGAAGACCATCTCGGACCCAAAATGCTGGCCCTCAATCTCCGCCAGCGCGCATTCGTGACGGCCTGCCTCGACCTGGGGCGCGTCGACAACAAGCGGGCCGCGGCGATGGCCGGGTTCTCCGGCAACGACAACACGCTCGCGGTCACCGGCCACCGGCTTGCGCACACGCTCGCGATCCAGGAAGCCATGCACGAGGAGGCCGGCCGGCGCCTCAACAGCGCGAAGGTGATGGCGGTCAGCGAGCTGATCCATCTCGCGCAGACGGCGTCCCAGGACAAGGACCGCTTGAAGGCGATCTCGATGATCCTCAACCGCACCGGCATGCACGAGACGAGCGAGCACAAGGTCGTGACGCGCGACGAGAGCAAGACCGAGGAGGCGATGATCGAGCGCATCCAGAAACTCGCCGGTGAGCTCGGGCTTGACGCCACGAAGCTGCTGGGCAACAGAGCTGCTCCGGTCGAGACGATCGACGCGGAGTTTACCGAGGTGTCTGCAGACGACGATCTGTTCGCACCCATCACCGAAGGAGAAGCACATGACCAAAGCTGACCTGCAAGTCCACGCTGACATCGCCCGCCGACTGCTCGAACGCGCGAAGGCGGCGCCGGAGCCGAACCAGACTGTCATCGCGATCCTGTCGATGATGGAAGCGGAGTACCGCTCCGCCCACGAAATCTTCCCGGTCCAGGAATAGGGCCATGCGACAACGGAGGTCGAGAATTTTCCAACGGATGCCAGTGAGCTTCGAGCTCGGGATAGCGGAGGCGTTCACCTATACGGCGGAGACCGAGGAAGAAGCGAAGGTCCTGGCCGCAAAGCATCCCGATGCGACGATCATCATCACGGAGTGGGTCCATGTCCCAGCCTGATCTCAAAGCGATCCTCGATACGCTCGAAGCGGCAGCCAAGCGGAAGAAGTTTCGGAAGATTGACTTCTATGAGCCGTATCCGAAGCAGATGGAGTTCCACAACATGCAGAAGCGCGAGCGTCTGCTGATTGCGGGCAACCAGCTTGGCAAGACTGAAGCGGGCGCAGCGGAGGCCGCGTACCATCTGACGGGCGACTATCCCGACTGGTGGACCGGCCGACGCTGGGATCGACCGACGAAAGGGTGGGCCATTGGTGAAACGTCACTGCTGACCCGCGACGTGTCGCAGAAGAAACTCTTCGGGCCGCCGGGCGTCGTAGACATGGTCGGCACCGGCTACGTTCCGAAGGAGAGCATCATCGACATCTCGCTCGCGCGCGGTGTGACCGACGCATACGACGGCGTTCAGATCAGGCACAAGAGCGGCGGCACTTCGATCGTGAACTTCAAGTCGTATGAGCAGGGGCGCGCGAAGCTCCAGGGCGACAGCATCGACTGGGCATGGTGCGACGAAGAACCTCCGATGCCGGAGTATTCCGAAATCCTGACACGCACCACTGCGACCGGCGGCATCGTGTACGTCACCTTCACTCCGCTGAAGGGCAAGTCCGATGTCGTGAACCGATACCTGGACGAGCGCGACGACAACCGCGGCGTCGTGACGATGACGATCTACGATGCGAAGCACATCCCGCCGGAGAAGGTCGCCGCAATCATCGCCGGCTATCCTGCGCACGAACGTGAAGCGCGCTCGATGGGCGTACCGATGCTCGGCTCCGGTCGCATCTTCCCCTATGGCGAAGACCTGATCATGGAAGCGCGCATCCAGGAGGTGCCGCTCTACTGGAAAAAGATTTGGGGCATCGACTTCGGCATAGACCATCCGTTCGCTGCAGTCCTGCTCGCATGGGATGTCGACGCAGATGTCATCCATGTCCTCAACGCGTACCGCATCTCCGACCAGCTCCCGATCATGCACGCACCCGTGATGAAGGGCTTGGGCGAGCTCGTCCCTGTAGCCTGGCCGCAGGACGGACATCAGCGCGACAAGTCGTCGGGCGAAGCGCTGAAGGATGCATACGCGAAGCACGGGCTGAAGATGTTGCCCGAGCACTCGCAGTGGCTCGACGGCGGCAACTCGACTGAAGCGGGCATCCTGGAGATGCAGGAGCGGATGACGACCGGCCGCTTCAAGGTTGCCGCCGACCTGTCCGACTTCTTCGAGGAGTATCGTTTCTATCACCGCAAGGACGGCCAGATCGTAAAGATCAAGGACGACATTCTGTCGGCGTGTCGCGTCGCCATCATGTCGAAGCGCTACGCGCGTCCGGTCGCATTGGGATCGGCGGGCAAGCGGCGCACGAACGGTCGAGTTCCGGTCGCGAAGGACGTTGACTTTGATCTGAGCTAGGGTGTATCAATGCGCTTCACCAGCTACGGGAGATGCAGCCATGTCCTTCTTTGTCGGTCTCGTCATCGGCGCAGTCGCGATGTACTTCGGTAAGGATTACGTCGAAGCCGCCTTCGCCAAGTTCGGTTTCTAACCATGTGGACGACAATCCTCGTGATCCTGGGGATTGTCGTCCTCGTTCTTGCAGCCGTCGGCGCATACTTCCTGTGGATAATTGCTGGGGCCTTCAAATATCTCGCTGAGAAAGGCTGGAGATGAAACAGAACCAGACGCAGGCCACCAAGCTCATGCTGAAGCACGAGGGCGGCTACACCAACCATCCGAGCGATCCCGGCGGGCCGACGAACTTCGGCATCACGATCCACGACTTCCGAAAGCACATCAACCCGAACGGGACTGCGGCGGATGTCCGGAACATGACGCTCGACCAGGCGATCAAGGTCTACGACATCAACTACTGGGACAAGCAGCGCTGCGACGAGCTCTATGCCGGCCTCGACTATGCGATCTTCGACTACGGGGTAAACTCCGGCGTCGGGCGTACCGGCCGCGTGATGCGCCGCCTGCTCAAGTTGCCTGACAAAGGCAACGCTGTCATCGGCCAGGATGTCATCGACGCACTCGATCGGCTGAACGACAAGCAGAAGCGGGCGCTGATCTCGCGGCTGATGGACGAGCGCCTCGCGTTTCTGCAGGCACTCCGCACCTGGCCGGTGTTCGGCGCAGGCTGGGGCCGCCGCGTGAAGGAGGTGCGCCGCGATGCGCTGAAGATGTTCGACAGCCAGCGGGTAGTCGAGAAGGAAAGCGCGAAGTCGTTCGACCCCGAGAACGAGGACAAGACCGACGCGATCGTCGCGGAGCCCCCGGTCCTGACTGCGAAGGAGAAGGCGTCGACCGGTGCAGGCGCCGCAGGCTCCGGCACGATCGCGATCTCCGACATCACCGATGCGGCCAACAAGGCGGCGGAGGTGAAGGGCAACGCGGAGACCCTGGGCATCACCGACGTATTCGCCAAGCTGGTCACCTATCCGTCCTTCTGGATCGGTGTCGCAGCCCTGGTTGCTATCGCCGGCTACATCGGGTACCGCTGGTACCGACGAAACCATTCGATCTGACAGGAGATAGGCCATGTGGACGCTGAAGCTGATGATCGCTGGGGTCCTCCAGGAGGCCCTCACTTTCGGTATTGCGGCAATCACCATTGCCGTGCTATTGCTTGCCGCCTGGTTCGTTCCGTCTGTGCGCCTGAAGAGGGTCTGCCTCTCCCTGGCCGCCGCGGTCGGCATCGCAACATTCGCCTATGGAGTAGGGGTCCAGCATGAATATGATCGACGCATCGCACGCGAACGTGTCCTCGAACGACAAGCCGACGAAGCGCGACAGCGCGCTGAACGCACGATCCCTACGGTCGTGGGAGACCCACCGGCTCCTGATTGCCAGGACGCTCATTCTGGTGGGAAGCCTTCTGATCCTGGTCGGCCTAAGCGGGTGCCAAACCGCCGGCCACTCGATCGGCTCGACCGCAGCGGCTGGAAATAAGTGCGGCCCCTTCAAGGAGATCGACTATGACGGCCGACGCGACACCCCTCGAACGGTGCGAAACGTGCGGGTCCACAATCAGTCCGGTGCAGACTACGGATGCTGGAGGAAGCCATGAAGGTGTCACGTATCGCATTCGCCGCTGCGATTGTTCTTTCTATCACAGCGTCCACTGGCGCCGTAGCCCAATCTGGGCCGATGCCTGTCGTCAGCGGTTTGACAACCCCGGGGACAAAGGCTGACCCCGACTGCGTCTTCCTCTACATGGGGGCCGGCGGAGACTTCTTTGCGTCTGCGCTCCGCCACCAGGCCGAGAACGCGCGGCGCCGCTTCCCGAAAGCCCGGGTCGAGATGCGCTACCACTTCGATAGGCGCGCAGTGCCTGCGACCTGCAAGAACCCGCTACTCATTGGGCACTCGATGGGCGCCCTCCGGGTCAACAAGCTCGGCAATGCCGCGAAGCGCGGTCGCGTGATCATGATCGACGCCCCCGACTGGGCCGGCGTCCAGGTTGCGAAAGTGCCGACTGTGAATTTCTTCCACTGCCCTCCGTCGCCTTTCGGGTGCGGCAAGGTGAAGGGTGCGCGTAATGTGGACTTGTCGAAGGAGCGCCGCGGACATGTGAGGTTGCCGTACAGCCCACTGATCACTCAAGAGGTGACGCGATGATGCAAGCCGGTTTGGACCTGGGGCTCCAGGGCATGGGCGATGATCTGCCGAAGCAGCTCGCTGACCAGGAAGACGAGCGCCGGAAGAAGATGAAGCAGCCTGCCGGCCAGCAGGGCATGCAGTACACGATGACGGGTGGTGGCTTGGCCGCCATGGACCTGGGGCTTCGCTAAATGGACCCCTCATACATCAACGCGCTCAAGCGTCAGACTGATGAAGATGTCC
>CAZQAU010000014.1:0-45305 GCA_964591375.1 uncultured Gammaproteobacteria bacterium | reverse complement strand
CTTGGCTCCCCCGAGAGGACTCGAACCTCTAACCTCGAAGTTAACAGCTTCTTGCTCTACCATTGAGCTACAGGGGATACCTAAAAATACGAATATATGATACCAAAAGAACAACAATTTGTCTTGTTGACTTGAAATGTGGATCAGAAAGGGAGTGTAAGAGACATCTCCTTTTTACCATCCTCCTGAATATATTTTTTCCAACTTACCTCAATCGTTTGCTTACCCACCTCGTCCAGATAATTGATTTCGCCTTTATCTACACCGTAATCAAACAAAGCCTTCGTCAGCATCACATCATCAAGACAGTACTGCTTCAACTCATCAAAACGACCCTCCTTGTACATCTCAATGGCAAGCAGTCCATGGCCTGACTTCTTCTTACCCAATGTCGCATGGATTACATCATTAAGAGCTAATCGTCGACCTATTTTTTCCCGTATATCCTCAAGAATATCAAAGACCTGAAACTGAGTAACATCGCCGGGGTAATATGCTTGCAGTACATTCATATCAAAACTACGAATGTTGTAACCGATGATATAGGAAGCACGCTCAAGAATAGGGAACATTTTAGGAACATCTTTTTCGAAATATACTTTACCCTGCTGATCCTGATAATCGTATAAAACCGCGACCGAAATACCCAGCTTTTTTGCTTCATCAAAGTCGCGAAATGTATGTTTGGTTTCAATATCCAGAACCACCGGTGCTTGTTTCATAAAAGTACATCATACTAAACGCAGACGCCATGAATCAATTGTATTTTTTCGACCTGTCTTTAAAAATTTCCATCTCAAACGTGGTACTTTGTGAAGATTCTTCCCGTTTTAAACTCACCTTATTCAACTCCTGTTGAAATTTTTGATACAACTCATCGAAAATCCGAAAAAAAACCTGCTTCTGATCTTTAGGCAACTTTTCCACATGTCCCTGATAAAACTCATCGAGCTTGCCCAGCCCCCAGAGCATTTCAATAAACGTGTTATTGTTCAGATCCAACATAGTAATTTCTCCCTGAAGTGGTTTAATCTTAAAGCGCATTAGACGTACCTCATCGTACATCTGCTTATGAGATGGCTTTTTGCTTAAAACATTCGACTGAAACTTGGTTAACATCTCAAACACATCAATATTATTTTTTTTTCTCATACGGTATATAGTATAATTGATAGATATGATACAACAAAAACTTCAATCAGATCAGATACAGGCTTTAAAATCAGGTGAAAAGAAAAAACTGGAGACATTAAGATATATTTTAGCACAAATAAAGAATAAAGAAATTGAAAAACGCACTCCACTCACTGATGAGGAAGTAAGTAACGTAATCCGCAAGTTTGTTAAAGAACTTAAAGAATCAATCGAATCGTTTGAAAAAGGAAACCGCACCGATCTGGCACAGGAATACAAAGCACAACTTGAGTTTGCTATGGTTTATATGCCTGCGGAAATCTCTGATGCTGATTTAAAAAAGCAGATTGAAGAAATCAAAGATCGAAATCTGGAAACATTTCAAAAAAGTCCTAAAGCCCTAATCGGTATTTGCATGCGTGAACTGAAACCAAAAGCCGATCCAGGACGCATCATGACTCAGCTTAAAGAGCTGGGTATAGCATAAGCTATTCTGACAATTAATTCCTTACTATGAACTTCTTTAAAAAAATCTTATTTACATTTTTGGCGATTTTTTTTCTCTCTTCTCTCACGAAGAATCTGATAGAGTACCGTAAAAATCTCTCATTCTATGAGAACTATAAAAAAGAATATGAAGCAGAAAAAAAACAGAATATCGCTTTAAAAACACAGGCCCTCAAAAAAAGTGATCCCAATGAAGTGGAAAAGATTATCCGTAATAAACTTAATCTGGCAAAGCCTAATGAAATTACCATTATGCTCGCCGACCCCACTCCGTCACCGCTTCCTTCACCTACTATTATTGTCCCGGTATATCAACAATGGGCTGAAGTATTTTTCAAAAATTGACTTAGCCTGACACATTCGTTATAATCGGCATAGATATTTAATTAGTTATTATCAGAAATACTAATAATCATATGCGGGGTAGTGTACGGTTGCACAGAAGGCTCATAATCTTCTAGACCAAGTTCAACTCCTGGCCCCGCAACATAAAGTCATGACTAAATTTTTGCTCTCCATAATCGTACCGGTATATAACGAAAAGCAAAATATTGAGCCTCTTTTTAATCGCCTTGAAAAAATCGTCCATAATTACCAGCATGAAATTCTCTTTGTTAACGATGGATCAACTGATGGCACGGCAGAAGAGATAAAAAAAATAGCTGAAAAAAATACATTTGTAAAGCTTATATCATTCAATCGTAATTTTGGTCATCAGGTTGCCTTAAGCTGCGGATATCAATATGCCAAAGGTGACTGTGTCGTAAGTATAGATGCTGATTTACAGGATCCACCGGAAATAATCCCGGAGATGGTTGAAAAATGGGAAAGCGGAGCCAAAATTGTCTATGCACGTCGCAAAAAACGACAGGGAGATACATATTTCAAAAAACTTAGCGCGAAATGGTTCTATAAATTTATTAACTACTTGTCAGATGTACCTATGCCGGAACAGGTCGGAGATTTCCGCTTGCTGGATCGTAAAGTGGTTGAATTCTTAAACGATCTGACTGAACAATCACGCTTTTTACGAGGTCTCGTAGTTTGGAGTGGATATCCCTCAGCATTTGTAGAGTTTGACCGCGATCGACGTCACTCAGGTAAAACTCATTATAGTTTGTCTAAAATGATAAATTTTGCCCTCGATGGCATAACTTCATTTTCGACAAAACCTTTACGTCTTGCCACGTATGCCGGTTTTTTCACCGGTTCAATCGGCTTTTTAGGAATCATTTATGGTATTGTTGGCCGGATCATCCTGCCACGCTACTGGGTGACCGGATGGACTGCACTCTTTGTAGGCATTATGTTTCTCGGAGGTGTTCAGCTCATTACGATTGGTATTATTGGTGAATATATGAGTAAAATCTACAAAGAAGTTCAAAGACGTCCTCAGTATCTGATAAAAGAAAAAATTAACATGTAATCGTATGAAAATCGTTGGAATGATTGTACTTACCGTTGGTTTGGCACTTCTTATATTTGTAATCTATTCATTTTTTAAAGACGGAGATAAACTGCTTTCACCTATTCCTGAAGAAAAGGGTGTGAAGGTTATCTTTATCACCCCTACTCCCTGAGCGTTACGGAGGACATTCTCCTGCTGCATTTGTACCATCAATACTAAGAGTAAAGATTCTGCCACAGTTACCCAAAAACAAATAATCCACTGCCTTTAAAATCAGAAAGGCACTCATAAAAAGTATCACTCCGATAATGGCATACTTCATGGTATTTTGTGCACTTTTCACTTTTTCTGGATTGCCTAGAGAAGTCAGGTATTTAAAACCACCTATAAATAACATCACAAATAATACCAGTACGATCAATGAAGAAGACATAAACAAAATATTGCTGAAGACCACCTCAAAACATTTTAAAGTAGGAACACCATCAACAACACAGCCAGAACTTTCCCAGTTTTGAATTTGTGCTTCTACAATAAATGATGAAAACATTAGTTATAGAATAGCTAATAATTATTTGAGTTTCAACATGAAATTATATCCGGTCATACCAAAAAAAACCCCGCCTCTCGGGCGGGGTTTTTCAACTTTGTAAAAGTTAGTTACATGTCGTTGCTCCGGTTCCAGGTGCTGGATCAATGATACTTGGGATTGTAACCTGACATGAGATACCAAAGCAGATTCTGCATCTAAAGATTATTCTCTCTAACGTAACGATGATACTTAATACAACTACGATTAAGACCACACCTACAACAGCGGCAATAATCTTTTTCTGAGCGCCTTCGACTGCATCTTTACTTCCACCGGAAGTAACCCATGCCAAAGCTCCAAGAAGCAAAAAGAATAAAGCTGCTAAGCCTGCTACAATGAAGAATAATCTAATAACGAAGGTCAAAATACCTCCTAAACTCGGAATAGACCAACCAAGATTCACAGATAAATCTGCTGAAGCATGGGTGGCAACAGGCATTATAATCGCGCCAAGAGTAAGCATTGCTGTGCAGATGCTTGCTTTGTGCTTATTTAAAAAAGTGGGAACTTTTTCCATATTTTTTAGGATGGTACAATTAATAAAAGATATGATTAATTCTATACTAAAGTACATCAAAATCATTGTCAAGAGCAATATATCCATCGGTATACTCTTTGCTGTGATCGGGTTGGCAATATATCACCCCGCTTTACTGGGAAGATTTATGGGTGATGATGAGGGACAGATTGTTGCAAACATCTATATTAGATCAATAAAAAATATACCCCTGTTATTTACCGGAGGTACTTTCTATTCTGGCGGACTGGAAAACAGACTTCTTTCGGAGTATTATCGCCCGCTTATGATTGTTTGGTATACCTTACTATACGCATTATTTGGTCTTCACGCCTATTATTTTCATCTCATGCAATTGCTATTGCACATAATAAACAGCCTCTTGGTATATAAAATATACCGGCATTTTCTCCGGCAAAAAATAATCTCCCTTCTTCTTACTCTCATTTTTCTGACACACCCGATAAATAGTGAAACCATTGCATATATGGGCAATATTCAGGACATACTCTTTTTATTTTTTGGTTTATCGGGGATATATGTGTTTTTAAAATATAAATCAGGTGTTTTTACAATAATTACAACAAAATTTTTATTTTTATTAAGTTTATTAAGTAAAGAAATTGGAATTGTTTTTTTCCTAATTCTCTTTACTTATGTAGATCTTTTTAAAATAAAAATGCGGAGACTACTATATTTTACTGTTTCAATAATATCAGTCATAACCTATATTCTCATGCGCTGTAAATTAGCTTCGATATGCACGTTGGGCGGATCAAATAGTGTCGTCCCCATTGCACGCATGCATACTTCTGAAAGATTACTGCAAATTCCAGCCATGTTCTTTTTTTATGTCAAAACATTGATTTTTCCGCAGGATTTAGCTGTCTTTCAGTACTGGATTGCTCCCATTAACTTATCTCATTTTTACCTTCCACTTATTGCTGATATCTTATTTGTTTTGCTACTTGTGTCTGTGCCCTTTTTAATATATGGATTCAAAAAAAGCCTTTCTAATTTTTCCCAAGAACAATGGTTTGGTCAGTCCTCATATTTGGCTAAAGTGTATGCGTTCTTTTTAATTTGGTTTCTCACAGGTATGATCGCTCACCTTAATATAATGCCTCTTGATTCTACGGTCGCTGAACGATGGTTTTATTTCCCATTTATCGGAATACTTGGCATATCAGGCACTATTCTCTGCTTATTCAAGAACAAGACTAAAATATACGTAATACTGATTATATGTATATTACTATTCAGTACTCGTAGTTATTTACGGGCAATTGATTGGAGTGACACATATTTATTATATTCAAAAGATATTCAAATCTCTAAAAACTCTGCCAGTCTCGAAAACAACTACGGATCTTTGCTATTTGAGAAAGGTAACTATAAAGAAGCAGAACGCCATTACAGAAATGCATTAAAAATGAGCCCACACTCTGCGATTTATTGGAGCAATCTGGCGGAAATTTATGAAAAAAAACATGATTATCAACAAGCAGAAAAATACTATTTACAATCTATTAAAGAAGGACGTTTTTATATTGCTTTTGAAAAATACATCTCACTTCTTATTCGACAAGGAAAAAAAACCGATGCCAAAATATTTCTTGAAAAAAAGGGCCTCAAAACCTTTCCTTATAATATAAAATTAAAAAAAATGTATGAACAAATCTCTCTTCTCTAAGATTCTACCTATATTAACTATCATAGTATTAGGACTGATTGTTTACTATCCATCGATTCAGAGTGGTTTTATGTGGGATGATGAACAACAAGTAGTTAACCATATTTATATTCGCTCTATAAAAAATATTCCATTCTTTTTCCAGGGTAGTACTTTTTATCATCAACAGGAACACTTGATTGGAGCTTTTTACAGACCTCTTATGACAACGGTCTATACACTGGTATATCCATTTTCGGACGGTCAGCCATTCGCATTCCACGTAACACAATTATTAATTCATATAGTTAATAGCATATTAGTTTTTTTTGTTTTAGATCATTTACTACAGTTTGCTCCTAGCAAACGCATTAAAGCTACTTTTTTAAGCACATTCTTATCCCTTGCTTTTCTGATCCATCCTATGAACTCGGAGGTTGTTTCCTACATTGCCAATATGCAGGATGTACTTTTCTTCTTATTTGGAACTTTAGGTCTCTTGGGTGTTATTAAAATAAAAAGTCTAAAAAAATCTCTGCTTATTTCAGCCATCTGCTTATGGTTAAGTATTTTCAGTAAGGAAACAGGTATCCTCTATTTTTTTTTGTACTTAGTCTATGTCTTTCTATTTCGGAAAAAAGAATTATTCAAATATTTAACTGCTTTGGGAGCTGTTGTTGCCATTTATATCACAACCCGCTGTACCTTAGCACATATGTGTCAGGGGCATAATGGCCCAAATCCAATTGCTAAATTACCATTTCTAGGCTATCTAACCCAGTTACCCGCCATGCTTTTTTACTACATAAAGACTTTTTTTTATCCTGCTAATGTTGCCATTGGTCAACATTGGTGGGTAAAATCTCTAAATGCTTATGACTTTTTCCTTCCTCTTGTCGGTTTAATTATCTTTTTTGGAATTATGGTATTTATATGGCTCTTTTTGAGCTACAAGGCTTCAGAAGATCCAACTTATAAAGAAACTGCTCTTACCTTTTCTTTTTTTAGTATTTGGCTTATATTAGGTATGACCATGCATATGCATATAATGCCACTGGACTTTACTGTGGCAGATCGATGGTTTTATTTCTCTATGCCAGGGATAATCGGAATTATTGCTGTTCTTTATTTATTATTAGTTAAAGAAATAGGCCTTCGTATATATGCCGTAAGCTTTTTAATAATACTTCTATTGGCGAATATAACCTGGCAAAGAAATAATCTCTTTCAAAATACACTGTCTTTATATTTACATGATAAAAAAATTGCCAGAGAATCATTTGATCTGGAAAATAATATCGGTGTCGAGTATTATCGACGTAAACAATATGATAAGGCCAGAGAGCATTTTCAGCAGTCTGTTAAAGAGTTACCCGCATGGCCAATTTCTTTAGTTAATCTGGGAGTAACCTATGAAAGAGAAGAAAATTATAAAACAGCAGAAAAATATTATAGTAAAGCCATAAAAGGTAATACATACTATCCTGGTTTAGTAAATTACACTCGGGTACTTTACAAACAAAAAAGATATAAAGAGGTCAATATATTCTTAAAACAAAAAGCACTTCCCTACTACCCACACGATGCTGAATTACTGAAATATTACAAAAAAACAATACAGTAATGAAAAAAACCTTGTCTTTGTATGTCCCGTGGCTCATAATAATAGGTATCATTTTATTCCTACTTCCACATTCTCCAATATTTACACACACAATTGGCGATGATACCGGGGTTTTTTTATATAACGGCTGGCGCCTGACACAAGGGGATATTTTATATAAAAATATTTGGGATCATAAGCCACCATTAATCCATTTTTTAAATGCCGCAGCCGTATTAATAACCCCGAATTCACTCTGGGGTTTGTGGCTGCTACAATTATTTTTTTTAGTGAGTGCCTTTACGCTTGCCTGGAAAGTACTTACAACGCTATTCGACTTTCGTGTTTCATTTATTACTATACTCAGTGTATTAAGCAGCTTGATAATTTTGTTGGGTGAGGGGAATCATACGCAGGACTATGCTTTATTATTGCAGTTTGCCTGTTTGTTTTTATATATAAAACAAAAAGAAACAAATAAGCTTTTTTATTCCTATGCGATCGGTTTGTGTGGATCAACTATTTTTTTTCTTCAACCGAATATACTTGCTATATACGTAGGAATTATCCTATATGAACTATTCGAAATATTATTTAACAAAACAGGATGGAAAAAAATTATTTGCAATAGTATTGGCTTTTTTACAATTGCTATGTTTTTTCTAGGATATTTTCTTTCCCAAAATAATCTGCAAGATTTTTTAAATGCAGTCTTTGAGTACAACCTTGCTTATTCAAACATATCAGGAACGAGCGTTTTACTAACACTTTACATTGGATTACTACTTAACCTATCAAGTCTATTGAGTTTTTTTGCTATTGGTGGTTGGATTTCGGCTATTTTAAATATTGTAAGAAAAAAAACAGTTTCAATGCATCCAGTCGAAATCGTCGCAATTATTTCTTTTCCAATAGAATTATTTTTGGTAAGCATGGCAGGCAGATCTAATATGTATTATTACCTTTCCTGGTTGCCGGTTTTCTCAATATTAAGTGCTATATTTATAAAAAAATTTAAACTTTCCTTTATTCTAACGGGTAAATATCTTTTTTTTATCTTCTATTTGATATTTTTATTCAGTATTCCCCTATATGTTTTTTATCTTCAGATGAGTAGTCAAATGAAAGCAAATCTAATAATATTCAACAGAAACAAACACATCATCTCATTTATTCAGAATAGTACTACAAATAATGACTCTGTTTTATTTTGGGGAATCGAACCACGTATTAATTTTCTTGTAAAAAGAAAGTCTGGTTCTCGTTTTTCTTATCAGTATCCGCTTTTTACTAAAAATTTTGTAAATCAGAAACTGATTAACGATTTCATATCTGATCTTGAAAAAAACAAACCTATATATATAATTGATGCTCCTATAATCAATGGCTATATGCCTTCATTAGATACAGACCGCCGTGCTCGCTGGACAAGCCCTTTGACAATCTACACACAAACAAAAGAAGTCGACAATATTTATTTGTATATTAGCAAACACTATTCTTTCGAAAAAAAAATAGATACCTGGAGTATTTATAAAAGAATGAATTAAAATAAACCAAAATATTGAAATATCCCAAAAATATTAATGAATAAGCCATAGAAAAGAAGTAGATACTGTATGGAGTATGGAACATTCTCTATCTCCACCATGATCAGAAGTAGTATCAGTGGAACTACATCCAAAAAATATCGATTGCCAAACTGCATCCACCCAGATGTTACGTAACAAAGCAACAACATTAAGTTAATAACTATAATTAGTCCTAAAGTCATAAACAACAGATTGCGTTTCGACGACAATTGCAGGTATTTCTTCTGAAAAAGGTAAAAAATTAAAATAAAAAATGGATATACAGAAAACACACTATTTCCTTCTTCATTAGTATTAACGAATGGTCTTCCAGTATCTAGACTTATATGATGAAAAAAATAATAAACAATATTGTGAGGCAAGTATTTTATCGAAAAAGCTTGGCCATCCTTTTGTAAGATCACATAACGAGTTGCTTTGTTTTTATCTGATTGATTATTAAATTCATTAAGATTTGCTCGTTGATATCTATGTCCTGTTTCTCTCACACTGCCAAAACGAAAAAAATTATAAGCTCCATATAAACAAAAAAAGAAAAAAGTGCAAGACACAAGAACAACAACAATTTTTTTTGCAATATTAATATTTTTTCTATGAATCCAAATTGCATAGAAATATAAAAAAATATTAAAAATTAAAATATACCGAGAAAACCATGCCAGATTAAAGAAAATCACTGATATTACTATGTTCCGTATTTTCAAACTATTCTTCATAAACTTAAAGTAAAAGAGATAACTTAGTAAGAGATAAAACATAGCAATAATCTGGTTTGTATGCCACACACCTGCAACTACGGTAAGATACAAATGTGGCGAAGTAAAAGCAAAAACAGCCACTATAATTTTTTTACTTACCGATGAAACGTTTAATTTACAGTAAGCTATGAACTCCTCAATTAGCAGAAAAAATAAATAAATATTTATGATACCGGCAACCAGAGTATAAACTATATCACTCGATTGTATACCCCAAAACATATAAAATGGCAGAATAAATAATATTGGTGCAGGTCCCCAGTATAAGTACCATTTGTCTCTGTGTAGAGATAAATCATGATTAGCAACCATTCCTTCTATGTATACTTTTCCGTGAAGAAATGCCTTCAGTAAGTAGTTATAATATGCAAATCTTGTTGGTATTATTAGCGATTCATGAGCTAACCTTAGATGCGCTACTGAAGCTAAAGCTAAATACAAAAAAATCGAAATCAAAATCAAAAAAATAACGGATTTTTTTTTGTTCATATAATTGGTTCCTATTATAGTACTAAGATTAATTACATTCTTTCGAGTAAAAACTATCAGTTAAAATAAAATATAGTATGCTTTTTTCGTACTATAAAAAACTCATCAGATACTTATCTGCACGGTACGAATTGCAATCGTTAATTGTATGCTGTTTTTTTTATGGCTTATTTTTTTTGTTTTTTAAACCCATTTTCGAAGTGACTGATGATTCTATAATGAAATCAATTATTAATGGAACGTACACCGGATCACCTTCTCCTTATGTTGTATTTATTAATTATGCCTTAGCTAATACACTAGTCATTTTTTACAAAAAATTCCCATCCATTGATTGGTATATGCTTCTTTGGTATACGATCTCCTTTGTCTCTCTTTTCTCATTTGTCATGATTATCTTAAATAATATAAAGGGTCGCTTTGGTCAACTAATGACTTTATTATTTATCGGCATTTTCTTTATACGGTTTATGTTACAGGTACAGTTTACTACGATTGCAACACTTTCTGTAACAGCGGGAGTATATTTGTATTTATTTTTACAACAAAAAAAAATCGTTAATTCTTTTTTTTATCATAGTTTATCCTTTACTTTGATTATTTTAGGATCAGTGATCCGTACGTCTTCGTTTTTATTAATATTGATTTTGTCCTTACCGCTATTTGTATCTTTATTCGTTCGTAAGTCTACTCAACTAGAAACACTTTTTTTTGTACTTTGTGTTTTCATCACATTTTTATCTTTACAGAAAATTCACACATATAACTATCAAAAAGATCCAGCCTGGGGAAAATATATGGAGCTACAAAAGTGGCGGGGACAATATCATGAATATGAGCTATTTAATTATGCGATGAATACAAGCATATATGACCAAATTGGTTGGAGCAGCAATGACTACCTTATGATTCGCAATAACTTTTATTTCAATGAAAAAATATTTTCTACAAATGTCGTTAAATCTATAATAGTTTCTGTAAAACAAAAAGGTATAACATTTCATGTGCTTACACATATGATTGCTTTCTTTATTTTACTAATAGGAAAAGCGCTGCCGTTGCTATCTATAGCCTCTCTTCATGTCATCTTATACTATGATGCATTTACAAAAAATCATAAAAAAACACTTGGATCAATTTTTATGATTTCTATGGCAGTTTTACTTTATTTTAGTTATTTAGGACGTTTACCTGAGCGTGTCATATTGCCAATTATATTTTTTTCTGGTTTACTCCCTATATACTTCAATATCTCAGTTTCACATTCACATGAACTAAAAATAATTAAAAAAAATTATTCCTTTTTAATTTTTTTTGTCTGTACGACCGGTATGTTAATTTATTACCTTATGCTCAGTAGCTATCAGAATAATCAAATTAAAATTTTAAAAGAGGAAACACAACATTTACCGCTTGGTACTAATACATTAACATTTGTCTGGAGTCCTAGTTTGCCACTACACTATTCAAGTGTCTTCGATACTAGTCCATTGATAAAAAGCGAAAACATTTTATGGGGAGGCTGGACACAACGAACACCGCACGACAATACAAAACTAAAACGACAAGGAATTAATAACTTTGATACCGCACTTTATAATAAAAAAAATATTTATTTAGTAGCTCAGCCGTACTTATTGAAAATATTGCAGTCATATATCAAAGAACATTATAATACCGATGTTACCTTCAAAGTTTTATATTCTTATAAACGTAGTCCGTTTGAAACTAATCTCGTTCAGGTAATAAAAAAATAATATGCTTTCACACCATATACAAGAATTATTGGTTTGTAATAACTGCTATAAAACACTCGAAAGAACAGACATACTATTAATTTGTAACAAATGTAAGAATAAAATTGTTATTAGGAATGGCCAGTATTTCTGCATTCCATATGATGTTAAAAAATCTGAAAGCGCTCTGTACAGTTGGAAAATGCGCTTTAAACAAAATTCTACATTTTATTCACTATTAATACATATAATAAGCCCTGTATATTCACGAAATCTTCTAAAAAATTTTATACGAAAAAATGTAAGCGACAAAAAAATTTGTCTTAATTTAGGAAGCGGTAATAGCCATTATCCTAATGTATTTAATGTCGATCTACATCCATATCCAAATGTTGATGTGGTATCGGATCTACTCCATCTTCCCTTTAAAGAGAATTCCATCGACATAATTATATGTAATGCCACCTTGGAACATGTAAAAAACGATCAATCTGCCGTACGGGAAATGTATAGAGTGTTAAAAAAAAATGGATTAATCTACTGTATGTATCCTTTCATTCAAGGCTTTCATGCGTCGCCTCACGATTATTCACGCAGAACAATCAGGGGTTTACAAGAACTATTTAAAGATTTTGAAATGGTACAGATACAATGTACCGGTGGACCAACATCGGGAATGTTGTGGATCCTTCAAGAGTGGTTTGCTATCGTGCTATCTTTCGGATTTAAACCACTTCATGATCTACTTTATATTATTATTATGCTCGTTACTTTTCCGATTAAATATCTGGATATAATATTTATCCATCATCCATACGCGCATAATATTTCTTCCGGTTTTATTATTATCGTAAAAAAAAGCTGATCAGACGCTACTTTCAATACGATTTAGAATACTTTCAACATTTTCAGCATTCGGTCCGGATACAATTATATGTCCGACTCGCTGATTAGCTTCTACCGAAGTCCTGTGATTAGTGTCATTATCAAAAGTGATATCTATAATATTTTTATTATATTCCGATAAACTATTGCGATTAAATTGAGGAATATTCGTACTCCCTGTATGTTTTGTTAAAAATATTTTTACTCCAACAGCTTTATTTGGTATAAAATATTCACCTTTATCAAAAGATCGTCCCAGACTCGCATTTACATTTGTATAAAGTAAGTCGATCCCATATGCCTCTTTTACCAATTCAGGCAGACAGTTTCCTCCATTTCTCAACGTCATTTCAATAACATATATATTCCCTTTATTGTCTATTTTTAAATCAAAATTAAACGGAGAAATACCTACATCTAATAAACTCAACATTTTTTTTACGATTTCAATAATCTGTTTCTGAGTAGGTATAGATAAACCACTGGGAATTATATGGTGCGTGGAGATATAAAATGGTTCACCAGTTGTATGTTTCTTAGTTATAGCACATAAAAAGAATTTATCTTTATCTATAAATCCTTCACAACTATAGTCATTTCCATTTATATATTCCTCTATGATAATTTGCTTAGCAAAAGAGTATGAAAATGAGCGCTTGATAACTTTTTTATATACAAATTTTTCTAAATCGTTAGGTAAATGCAGTATTGATACACCTATGCTACCTGATCTGTCAACCGGTTTACATATAAAGGTTCCTTTTAGATTTTCACATAATTCTTCCCCTTCTATTTCAGAATTAACAACAAAATGAGTGGGATGTAAAAATTTGTTATTTTTTTGAAATCCTCTAAACTTACTTTTATTGGTCACTATTAGTGTTTGTCCATACTTTAAGCCAGGCAACTTCATTTTTTCAGCAATATACGCCACGGTGGGTAATGCTAAATCAGATGCAATAGTGAGAACTGCATTAATGTCCTTTTTTATAGCAAAAGCCAACATTCGATCTTTATCTCGTGTATCTATTTCAAGCGCTTGTGAAGAAAATTTATGTCCAGGATTCTTCAGACAGTTGTCAGCGGAGATTACATATAATCCCATTTGTCGCACTTTTTTTATTAAAGGCAATTGATATATGCCAGCTCCTAATATGAGTATTTTATTATTGTCTGATAGTCTTTTCATAAATCATCTATATTCTTAAGTACCTTAATAATATAGTCTGCTTCGGCAGGCGATAAGTAATAATAAAACGGAATATCTAATATTGCATCTGCAACTTTAACTGAGTTTTTTAATTGTTGTTGTTTTGGTAAATATGTAAAACTAAACGCACAATCCACTCCCTGATCGATCATTTTCTTAAAAAAAAGTTCTTTATCTTTATGTATACGAATAGGGAATTTCACACATGCCCATGTTGAAAATTCATCCAAAGGAGGCAACTGAAAACTTTTCAAATTTTTTAGTTTTAATTGATACTTAGAATATAAACGTTGCAGTTTCTTAATGATCTTATCTAATTTTTTCATTTGTACAAATATAATATAAGCCTGCCATTCTGTCATATCATATGTATAGTACTCACTCAACTGTATCTGTAAATAAGGAGATTCGCTTGTGTATTTTTTTTTCAAAAAAAAGTAAAAAAACCAGCTGAATATATAACTGTTTTTCAATATAAGTAATATTATTCCCAATATAAAATTTTTAATCTGAATGTTGATAGGCATAGGATGGACAGTCTTAACATAATCTGCTGATATAATGTCAAAAAATCTTTTATCTTTGAAAAAAATCGCACCACCTTTTAGTGGTGTATGTAATAATTTAGTAGAGTCAAAACTTAAAAATGCACAATCACCAAATGTACCGGTAAATTTTCCTTTTATTTTAGTACCAAGAGAGGCCGCACAATCTTCAATCAAGAAAGCCTTGTTTGTTTTACATATAGTAGATATTTTTTCTATCTCACACGGTATACCAAATTGATGGGTAGCTATAACAATGCAATTATGTTTTATTACTTTCCCAAGTGCGTCTGCGGAAAAATGTAGTTGATCTGTCTCGATATCTATAAAATGTATTTTTTTGCCAGCTAATACAGCCGCTTCTGCCACCGCCTTACATGTATAAGAAGATACATAAACGTCTTTATATGGATGATTTTTTAAAATATAAAACAAACTTCCCCTGCCTGATGGGGTAAGTAAAATATATTTTATATTGAAGTAATTTTGTAACTCTGTAACTAATAGTTGTTTATACGATTTTCTCCAGGGTTTAAAAAAAGACACAACTAAATCATTGAATGTGTAAGAAACTCTTTGCCTGGGTATCATGATTAATTGTTCTCCGTATTAAGCCCGATACTACTCTTTATAAAGTATAAGGGCCGATTACGTGTCTCAATTAGTATATTGCCTATATATAGTCCTAATATACCTAAAAAAACATATGTAAAGCCAAACATAGTATATAAGGAAGCTATAATAACGTTGTTTAAAACAATAGGAGTTTTGGTAATTAGTAAGGAACATACAAGATATATAATATATCCAAAAGATACCATTACTATGAAAGTCCCCACAATAATAGATATACGTAATGGTCTGACAGCAAAAAGAGTTATATAATCAAGTGCTAAAGAAAACAATGTAGAAGTGGTATAGGAAGACTTTCCGTAATAGCGAGCATGATGTGTCACAGGGATATAAGTTTGTTTAAAACCAAGCCAGCGAATAAGAACTGAAAATGATCTTATTTTTTCTTTTGTTTTTTTATACTCTTGAATAACTGTTTCATTACAAATACAGAAATTCCCTGCCTTATCGTTGGTTTTTGTTCCAGATAGCATGTCAAGAAATCTGAAAAAAACTTTGGCTGCTAAGCGTCTAAATAAACTATCTTTTCGATTCTGCCTAATTCCAAAAACAACATCAAATCCCTCTATAGCCTTTCTGTATAATGTGCCAATTTCCTCGGGCGGATCCTGCAGATCACAATCCATGACTACTATCCATTTGCCTCTTGCGTGCTGAACACCCGCTGTAATAGCAATATGTTGACCAAAATTTCTTGACAAATTAACCCCCTTAATCCGTTTATCCTTTTGAGTTAATACACTAATTCGTTCCCATGACAAATCTGGACTGCCATCATTAACAAGTATTATTTCAAAACTGCTGGTTATTTTTTTTACCGATTTAATGATACGGGTACATAATTCTTTTAGTGAAGATTCTCCTTTATATACCGGAACCACTATCGAAAAATTTGGTTTCATATATGAGGCAAAAAAACTTTTTGAATTATTATATATTGTATAATGGTAAAAAGCCAATAGCCTCATAGCAAAAATTATTTTCTCAACGTGATTAGAAAAGCAACTGAAAAAGATATTCCACACATAGTCGCGATTCATCAATTACTTTTTGCAGATGATTTTTTTTCCAAACTTGGGTCACGAATTCTTTCCTTACTTTACCGGGATAGTGTATACAATGACTTCAGTCTTATATATGTGATTGAGAGAAATAAAAATGTAGCTGGATTTATTAAAGTAACCACCGGAAAAAAAAGACTTACTTTTAGTAATTCAGTAATTTTTTTTGTACTGCTCATACACTCATTATTCAGGAACCCAGCACATATGTATTATGTAATGCAGTTTATGATGTATGTTAATAAATGGCACAATACAAATACCGAGATTGTTTCTTTAGGAATTTTACCTGATTTTCAAAATAAACGGTTCGGAACAGAATTGGTACATTATGTCGAAAACATACTACAAAAAAAAGATATTGATCTTTACTGCGTCATGACTCAAAGCGATAATAAACAAGCAAATAGCTTTTATAAAAAAATGAACTTTCAGTTCGTGCATGAATTTAAACTCTTCGGAAAAAAAAGAAATCTTTATGAAAAAAAAATTCCTAAAAAACAAAATCTTTGAAACATCTTTCATAAATACAATCTGCATGTATTTATATTCATTAATATCTTTTATATTTATAATCCAATATGTTATCACCGGAATATGGAGACTAATGTATCCTTATGAACTGTGGTGGTTCGAAGGAAACTCTTTAGAACAATCATTGCGTGTATTAATTGGACAGATATACGTTCGACCTACACCTGAGTACATCGCCATGATATATAATCCACTTTATTTTATAATCTCCGCAATATTTATAAAAATATTTGGAGTCCATTTGTATTCTATAAGATTAGTTTCATTAGCTGCATCTTTAGGTAGTCTCTTTTTGCTCTTTCAGTTAGTACACCAAAAAACAAAGAAACAATCTATTGGTGTTTTATGTGCTGGGTTATTTGCTGCCACCTACTATATTTCTGGAGCAATGTGGGACACAGCTAGAGTAGATAGTTTAGCAGTATTTTTCTTATTATATTCAATATATATTTCAAGGATCGGCATACATATAAAACATCATACATATGCTGCATTTCTTTTTTTCTTATCCTGTTTTACAAAACAGTCCATCATCTTTTTCATTCCATTTACTTGTATATATTATTTACTAGAAAAAAGAAAGTTTGTCCTCTACTATTTAACCACTTGCATAGTACTATTAGGCGCTTCAATCATTGTTTTAAATGCATATACACATAATTGGTTTTTTTACTATACAATGACTCTTCCACAAAAACATTCCTATGAAATAAAAAATTTCATATTTTTTTTAATATCTGACAGCATAAAAATTTTTCCGATGCTGATAATAACGGTACTCTATCTCGTTTCTGTTATAAAAAACAAAATAATAAATGATTATTTCTATGTCATTATAATAAGTGGTCTGACTATATTAAGTATTTTAGGTAGATTGAATATCGGAGGAGCAAGTAATACTCTTATACCTTTTCATATCGCACTTAGTATTGGCACTGCATTAGGTGTTTCAACCTTATATACCATTTCCAAAAAAAATAATCTTGTCTTACCGGCAACCATATTAATTTTATTGCAATTTTGCATGCTCTTTTACAATCCTTTAGACTTAGTTCCCAGTAAAAATACAGAAATTGAAACGAAAAAAATAATTTCCTTTATTAATAAACAATCTGAGTCTGTTTTTATACCCTCAAATACATTCTTGTTGAATTTTTCCCATCATCCTTCTCAGGCTAATATGCATATGGCTACCGAGCTATGGGGCGGTTTTGGTGATCGTCGATTATCCCGCCCTGGTATTGATATTCTCGATAGAATAAAAAATAATCTGATAAAAAAAATGTATTCCATTATTATTTTAGAGGAATATGATTTATACACTTACTATTATGAACTAATAAAGGATGATATAGAGGCCAACTACAAAAAATCTGCTATTATGTTTTCGATATGGAAAGGACAAAGAGAAATTCCTGTTTATATATATATAAAGAAAAAATAACTATATGAGAAAAACACCTGTGGTAGCTATTGTTCCTGCATACAATGAAGCAACCAGAATCAAATCTGTTATTGATCGTCTTGCAAAATATGTCGATATAATTGTTGTCATTGATGATGGATCAACAGATAATACAGCTGAGGTGGCCATACATAATAAAACAGTTGTTTTAAAGCATCTCGTAAATCTTGGCCAGGGAGCCGCTATACAAACAGGTTTCGAATATGCAAAAACGATAAATCCGGAGGTAGTGATTACATTTGATGCTGATGGTCAATTCTCTGAAAAGGAAATCAATCGACTTATTGATCCTATAATCGACCAACGGGTTGATATTACGCTTGGATCACGATTTCTCGGTTCAACAGTCGACATGCCTATAATTAAGCTCATGGTGTTGAAAATAGGCATACTATTTACCTATATATTTTCTAATATAAAGTTATCGGACACTCACAATGGCTTTAGAGGAATGAATAAGAAAGCTTTACAATTAATCACCATCAATCAAAATGGAATGGCTCATGCTTCAGAAATCATTGATTTGATTAAACAATATAATCTAAAATACATTGAGGTTCCAGTAACAGTAAAGTATGATAGGTATACAAAAACCAAAGGTCAGAGATATATGAATGGATTCAATATTGTTCTTAATCTCATATTTAAAAAATTATCATAATATGTTTGCATCAGAATTTATCTTCATCACTATTGTGCTTTTCATAATATATAAAACAGCCCTTAGTTATAAAAAAAATCATTTGTCAAAAAAATTCACATTCATATGGATATTTTTTTGGATAATTATTCTCTTTGTTCTTCTTGATCTTCAACTCCTTGCAAAAACGGCTAAATTACTGGGGATTGGACGAGGAGTAGATTTAGCTATATATCTCTCAATCATAACTATTTTTTATCTTATCTATAATTTGTTTGTCAAAATTCAGGATCTTGAAAAAAAAATAACTAAAATTACTCGCTTTCATGCTATTGAGAATGTTAAAAAGAATAATCAACATTACGGGAATTCGAAATCTAAATAGATTTCAAAATATTTCCATATGTATATTAGGAACGTCGCTATTAGCATATGGGTTACGAGGATTTTATGTCCGACTTATTGCAGATGATTTTTGTTTTGCGTATTTAAACAAAAAACATGGAATAATTCAGGCTCAGTGGTATATATATACTCATTTACATGGAAAATTTACATATAACTTTTTTGCAAGCATTCTCCATAACCAGATAACTTACTTACCTTTATTAACTCTGGTTATCTGGCTGATAATTCTTTATTGGACATTTAAACAATTCGGTTATTTACTTAATTTATCCATCTCGAAAAATCAATTAGTACTTATGTCTCAATTAACTATTTTTAGTCACTTATGGTCTGTTCCCGATATCGGTCAATCGTTTTATTGGCATAATGGTCGAGCATCCTATACTCTACCTTTGATTCTATTTAGTTTATACATTGGACTTGTGGCTAGATATCTAAAAAAACCTTCTTATATTACTCTGTTCATTAGTGTTATTGTAATTTTTTTTGCCGGCGGCAGTTCAGAAATGTTTGCAGTTTTTCAAGTGGTACTTCTTCTAATAACTATTTTTTTTATGTTGTGGAATCTTAAAATCAGACAAATACACATAACCAAAAAACACTTTATTCTATTTATAAGCAGCATATTTGCTGCTTTATTGTCGATATATATCATTTTTTTATCGCCTGGAAGAGTTATCAGACAGTCACAAAACCCTCAAATTCCCAACATATCTATACCGTTTGCTTTAAGCTTTGGATACAGCCTTCTCTTTATAAGTTCGGTTATTTTTAAGATATATAAATATCTGATGGCAACATACATTACTTTTTTAATAATCATCTATATCTACAGAAAACCTCAAAATACAAACCAGTTTTCCATAAAAAAAAGTTCTTCCCTGAGTATTCTCTTTGCACTTACTTTTCTTGTCGTTATGATCTGTTTTTCTGTTCCTCTGTATGCAATATTCCAAGCTCCTCCTGCCAGATCGATGGCTATTCCCAATTTCATGATAATCGGCATAGCTATTTATCTGGGTTATGTTTTTGCTATTCACATGATGAATAATAAATTATTTAAAACGAATTATTTAAGGATTTTAATAATTATCGGAGCTATTTTCTTAATCATGGGACCATTATTCACTATGATACAAATACTCTTTCATCAGCCTCAGTATAATACTTATATTAGAAACTGGGATATACAAGAGCAGTTAATTGCAAACCAGAAAAAAGCAGGCAAAAAAAACTTAGTACTACAACCACTAGGCAACACGTTTGGACTGGAAGATATACAAACAAATACTCAGCATTGGGTTAACAGATGTATGTCTGAATATTATAATGTCCATACTATTCGTTCTGAGTAAATAAATATGAAGATTTCCATTATTACCCCGACATATAATCAATCTGGATATATTGAACAAACTATTAAAAGTGTTTTAAATCAAAACATGCCAAATCTGGAATATATTATTGTAAATGATGGTTCAACAGACAATACAGAAAATATCGTACAAAAATATAAGCATAAAATTATTTATATTTCACAAAATAATAGTGGCCAGTCATGCGCCATAAATAAAGGGATACAAAGATCTTCCGGAGATATTATCGGCTATCTAAATTCAGATGACATATTACTACCAAATGCTCTTAAGAACGTCCTTGATTTTTTTGAGAATAACCCGCAGAGTAACTGGGTAACAGGTGACAATATTATTATTGATAAAGATGGAAGAGAGACTGAAATACTATCGACTTTATACAAACGGTTATTAAAATTACTGCCAGCATATACTATGCTGCGCCTTGTAAATTACATTATCCAACCAAGCACTTTTTGGAAGAGAAAACTCACCAATAAGATCGGTTTATTTGATACAGATCTTATTTACACTATGGATTATGATTATTGGTTAAGAGCAATCAAATGGTATAAACTCGATAGAATTAACTCCCCTATCTCTGCTTTTAGGGTACATCCTCAATCTAAGGGTGGTTCACAATATAAAAAACAGTTTAACGAAGAAATACATGTAATAAGAAAATATACAAATAATCCCTTTATTTTATACCCACACATTTTACATACTAAACTAATCGAAAAAGTCTACTCTATATTAAGAAATTAAATGTAAACTTTATTTTTATTTCGACAATAGAGTAACGCGCAATCGTATGTGCAATATTTTTGCGACACTGAAGTCATAAAATTATACTTACTGAACGTGTCCCTGATTTCATCAAATTCACTACGTCTTTCCGACAATGTATGAAATTCTATCACCATACATCTTGTGTTTTGCAAATCTTTAATTGTTTTTTCGTCTAAAATCTCGTACTCTTCACCCTCACAATCCATTTTCAAAAAATCGATTTTTTTTATTTGAGCCTCTCTCATAAAAGATTGGATTGAATGTGTTGTTACTAATTCATAAGAATCAGTATTTGAGCTACTCAACTTGAAGTTGTGGGGGTATCTTATGTGTCCTAACTTTAATTGCGATGCGTTTTTTGCAATAGCATATGGAAATATTGTAATGTTATGAGCATTATTTATAATAATATTTTGACTCAACAAATTAAAACTATCTTTTGAGGGTTCAAGGCTGTAAATTTTCAGATTTTTGGATTTTGTATTACTCCACAAAGCAAAATCTCCGTTAGTTGCCCCAATATCCACAACGACATCGTTATCTCTCAGTTTGATATTGAATTTTTCATTTTCATATTCCTCAAATACAAATATTTCGGCGATAGTAAGAATATCCAGTTTTTGTCCACGAGCATATATTTTGATACCATTCTTATGCTCATATATAACTTGACCTTTTTTTAAAAAAAATAAATCTAAAACTGCTGTCGGCCAATTTACAAATGTTTTGGGAAGTTGAATTAAAATTCTAAGATAGAGTTTGAATATAATCAATATTCTTTTAAGTAATGTCATACTATTTTTTTATTGTCACTTTTAGTAGCTGGGACTTAAACTGGTACATGGAATAATCCTTTACAACTACAAATGTAATGTCCTGTTGGTAATGTTCTTTAATAAAAACTTTAAGCAATTTTTTTTGGTACTCATTCGCTATTAAAAAAACATTATTATTCTTATATATTGCTTCATAAAGATTGTCTATCTTAAATCTTTTTTTAATCGAATTATTCAGTGGTGACCTCTGTGTCCAAGAAGAAATTAAAAAGTTTCTTTCTTTATAGTCGTTATATGTGCTAAAAACACTTTGCCATTCATAAGGGATACTTGATCCCCATATCATAGTTAAATTATGTTTGTCACTGGAAATTGTTTCTACTATTTTACCTATATTCTCTATCTTTTTTTTATTGGTGTTATTCGCCGCAAATAAAGACGATCCTAGTACTAATAGCAAGGAAGCTAAAAACACTGATTGTAATAATAATTTATCTTGCTCAGTTTTTTTAAATGAAACTGCAGTGGTTGATATAAAAAAAATGAGCAGGTAACAATAATAAAAAATTAGAGATAATATTATCCGACCAGGAAGATATCCTAAATATAAAAAATATATTACGAGAATGAGAATAGTAAATCCGCTATAGACTATCTGCTTTCTATCATCAGGTTTAATGTATCGATAACCTACAGCTAAAATAAATGACAAAACAAGTACGTATTCAAACGTACTTAAAACTGTAATAAAAATGTACAATGGTAGAGTTTTAAATGCACTTATCTGGAATTTATCATTTTTTATAGTATCTGTTATTTTTTGCAAATGAGAAGTTTGAAATATACGTTCATCATCATAAAAAAAACTATTAAAAATTAAGTAATCATTTCTACTCCATTTTACAGATTTGTATAAGTTTACATGATTCTCATATCGATATAGATTAGGGGCATAAAAAAAATTTGAAAGCGGTATGAAAAAATCTTTTTTTTCTTTCCACGCATCACTTTGCTGGTAAGCGGATATATTTGTTACTCTAACTATAATTACTGAAAAAAAACAAATAAATATAAAAGCAATAAGCAACTTAGATTTATTTTTTATAAAATAGAAAGCTAGTACCGGCAAGAAACATACTAGTATTAATACAAATGACCCTTGTCGGATAAGTTGACTCAACAGCAATGTAATAATTGATATTAGATAGTAGGTAGATGTTTTTTTATACTGATATGTATGTAAAAATAGAAATACACCACCTACCGTACCAATCATAGCAATAGAAGTAAAAGATAAAAATAATAGTAATCGAATTAAAAAAACAAATAAGATAAGTAGAGAAAATAATAATACGGTTTTATTTTTGTGTTGATTGATAAGAGGAACCACTAGACTATATACTCCCAAAAATGCCACAGTATACAAAATGATTGTATACCAATTAATATGAGCGGCTTTACTATATAAATACACAAGTATTTTTCCAAAGACTATATGAACTGTTTGTATACCAAAATTCATTTGAAAATAGTACGAAGGATTTTTGGTATAATTTCCATTTGCAAATAATGTAAAAAAAACATCGTCATTTGTCTCATATATGGGTCTAAAGAATAGAAAAAAAAATAAAAAGAAGACTATGGTGATAATGGCGGACACACACCAGTTCTGCTTAAAAAAACCCAATCTCATGTATAAAAAGTAATTTTTAATATTGATTTATAAACCAGGTACATAAATATATAACTTAATAAAATGGTACAAACAACTATAAGGAGCATTGATATAGCGGGTATGGATACTTCTGAAAAATATCTGAATAGTAATAGAGTTATTGGAAAATGCACTAAATATATACCTAAACTATGTTTCCCGAGACTTTCTATGATGGAAATACCATACAGATTTGCTAATTTAAATCTCAGCATATAGAGTATGCTCCAGACTGTAATACCATACAGATACATCATATTGTAATAATATTCTGTATAAAATAAGCAAAAGAACAAATATATGCCAGTTGCGAAAATCAAGAACACTATATTTAGATTCTTATATTCGTTACGTAATAAATCTTCTCGATGAGCAATTCCATAAGCGAAAAAAAAAGTATAAGGAAACAAAAGAGGAATCCCCTGATAGTGCCAGGTGTTGGGACTAAAATAAGCAATCAAAGTTATAGTAAATGCAATGTATAAGAACCAGTGTTTGCGACTTAATTTTATAAAAAGTGGATATAAAAGATAAAACTGCGATAATATGATTAGATAATAATATGGAGTAAGCATTTTACCAGACATAAAATAAGCGAGAAAAGTTTCTAAGGAAATTTTTGTATATAAAGCCACCATAATATTTGCAATAAAAAAAGGCAGTATAATCGTAAACATTTTTTTTAAATAAAACCTTAATGTTTGACTTATTCCGGATACATTGGCAGGTTTTAACAACATACCGGTGGAGATTAGAAAACACGGGATAACGAATCGGAGAAAATTATTTGATATGTTAATTATATTATCCATCCCCAAATGATTTAGTTTGAAAACCAGTAGAGTATGGATCGCAATGACACCAACTATAGAGATTCCTTTAACTTGATCAAAAAATAAAATTCTTTTATCTTCATATATTTCTATTTTTTGATTGTCTCTGTTATTTAACAAAAAAAATTTATGAAAAGAAGGCACTAATAATATCAATAAAGAGGATACTGCAGTCATCAGTTGTTCACTATTGGTAAAAAAATTGAATGGCATTATGGTACAGTCTATCAAGTAAGAACTTTTTTTTCATTCTTCTTTAACACGATACTGTAAAGCTTCTGCAATGTAAGCGACTTCAATTTTCTCACTACCTGCCAAATCAGCAATCGTTCTTGCAACTTTAATAAGTTTAAAAAATGAACGTGCAGACAATGATAAAGTTGAAATTGCCTGTTTCAAAAGTGTATTTGCCTCATCAGTGAGATGACAATATTTACGCACTTCAGCTGCCCCCATCTCACTATTGGCATAAATTTTTTGTTCCGCAAATCTTTTTTTTTGTCTTTCATGAGCTGTCATGACGCGAAGCTGAATACTTTCACTCGATTCTCCTTTGTCCAAACTCATTAACCTGTCTTCATCAACAGGCGGAACATCAATGTGTAAATCAATTCTGTCAAGCAAAGGACCTGATAATCTTTTTTTGTATTTTATAATTGATCCAGGCATACAATTACAGTCTTTTTTTGGGTGTCCCAAATACCCACAAGGACAAGGATTGGAAGCAGCCAAAAGTAAAAATCTGGCGGGAAAAGTAAGACTTCCCGCAGCACGTGAGATACTGACAATTCCATCCTCCATCGGTTGGCGAAGTGATTCAAGCACGATTCTGGGAAATTCGGGAAACTCATCTAGGAACAAAACGCCCCGATGAGCTAAGGATATTTCACCTGGAGAAGGATTGCTACCCCCACCAATAAGCCCCATACGAGAAGTGGTATGATGAGGCGCTCGAAAGGGGCGCATCGCAATATATGGCCGGTTATGTAATAAACCAGAAATTGAATATATCTTTGAAATCTCAAGGACTTCCTCTTTTTCCAAAGGGGGAAGAATAGAGGGAAAAGATCGGGAAAGCATAGTTTTACCTGCACCCGGGACACCTTTCAAATGTACGTTATGAAAACCACTGGCGGCGATTTCCAAAGCACGCTTTGCCTGCTGTTGTCCGCGTATGTCGGCAAAATCAGATAATGCCGTATATGAACTTACCATATTCTTCATACTAGTTGAAGGTTGCCTCAAGATTTGTTTGTTTTTATTGAGATGTTCTATCAAATCAGTTATAGTTTTCACTGGATAAATATTAACGGTGTCAATAATAGCTGCTTCTTCTGCGTTTTGTGACGGAACAAAAACATTAAGTAATCCTTCCGATCTAGCTAGTAATGACAAGGGTAAAATACCCGGTACTGGTCTGAGACATCCTTCAAGAGAAAGTTCACCTATAAATAAACTTGTGGCTAACTGTTCCTTTTCAATCACCCCAGATGCGGCGAGAATTCCTATTGCGATGGGTAAATCAAAAGCAGAACCAACTTTCGGAATATCGGCCGGAGCAAGATTCACGGTAATTCGCGAATCGGGCATTTCGTAATTGGCATTTACAACAGCAGTACGAACGCGATCTTTTGCCTCATCTATAGATTTATTTGGTAACCCAACGATGGTAAAAGTTGGGAATCCACGATCGGCGACATCCACCTCAACATCAATTCGAACACCGTCAAGACCGATGACCGTACCAGAGATTACTTTAGTCAACATGGAGATAGTATAGGAGAGATACTATTATTAGTCGATGGAGTATAAGCTACAAATCCTTGTTTTTTTTATTGATTAAATAAACTCCCAGTACAGTTCCGAAGATTCCAAACAATAGTATTGCGATAATGACTAAATAATACGCTGGTGACTTATACCGTGGTTCAGGAGCCTTTAGTGATGTACTTTGATCTTCCGAACTTGTACTTGGTGTCTGTACAACAACCGCACCTTTTGAATTAGTACGTATAAAAGGATTAATATCTTTAGACTGGAGATACTTTTCATTTTGTAGTAAAAATTCGGCGGTACTAAGATTAACAGTCTGTCCCACACCTGTGTACTGGATTGTGTATGCTACAGGAGGCAAATAATCTGATGTGATTTTATAGTATCCTTGTGAATCTGCTGTTATTTCGTAAAAAGGGTGCTCCGAAAAAGGAAGATAAATACCTACCACTGCATTCGGTAAAACTTTACCATTTTTATCATATGCAAAACCCTCCAAGGTATTGGGAATCGGATCGAGTACAAGCGTAGTAGTCTGTTCCTCCGCAGAAACTTCTTTAAAAAAGTATCTATAAAAGAAAGATAAAATATGAGTTATTTTATTCTGAGAAACTAACTCAAGTAGGTTTGTTTTTTCAAAATCTAAACCAGCTACATACTCACCGGCTGGAAGAGATGTCATATTTATTTCAATCTTGAATGTTCCATCTTTTGCAGCTCGGGTCTCAACCGGTAAATACTTTTTAGGAGAGGCATTTGTATATACTTTTATTTTTGTTAAAGGATGCGAAACTCTACCTTTAATAACGAGTATGCTATTAAATTTTTGTAATATTTGATAATAGTCCATAACTTGAATCGGGTATGTACCAATAGTGCCTTGTTTGGGGGTTAGTGGAATATCGCGATGCTGCTGTATTCCCTTCATCTGAACAATATCCATATTTATGCCTTGATCTGGGTATAAATCTGCATATATTTTCGCATATGCCGGATTTATCGTATTAAAATCAGCGGGAAATGGAAGATAGTTTGGATGTGCTACCTCTATTTTATAGACACCATCAGGAACTACAAAATTAAAAACTCCATCTCCTCTTGTAAGAATGCTACTGGTTACTCCCGGGATATTAGCCAAAACAAATCCCGTTGAATTTTTCTGAAATAAATTAATACGAGTACCGGGAATAGGCTCAAGAGTTTTACTATCGAATACAACTCCATACGGATCCCATTGTAAAGAAGTACAGTCACTATTATCTGCAATAAGATCGAATGTGCCTTGTTGTTGGGATGATTGTCCATTCCCTTGTAATACTTTTGGTTCGTAAAAATTTAGTGCATAAAATGTACGGTATGTAGAATCAGTTGTCGAACTCTGCCATTCCAACGGCTCGATTGTTCCTTTACTATCACTTACTAGTGGTTGTTCTGCCTGATTCACAGGAGAGGTGCCTGCTTTATACAGACCTTCAAAATTATATCCGGCTAACGATTTGAGATCAGGTAAGCTTGAATTCCAGCCGATTGTTGCTAAAGAATCGGCATTACCAGTTGTACAAATTTGTCCTTGTTTAGTAGAGAGACATTCAACAATATATGTTGCTTTTGCAGGCAAAGCCGGATACTGAGCCTCTGATGTCAGTCGAACACGATGAGGGCTATTTCCTCCCACACAGGCAGCATTAGCATTATCACAGCGAACAGCTTGTAAACACACAAGATGCTGGGCATTTTTTTCTACTGCATATGCCGAAAATGTAAAGTAATGTATCGAAAACAACAATATTAAGATAAGAACAGAATGTCGGCAAGCTGTATACATACATGAAAAGTTACTAAATGCACTTTGACTTGTCAATGATTAAAATATTTCTTAATATGATATATATAAGCAAGGTGCTCGTCACTATTGATATGGGTTAAACATATATGAAAAAAATTTTTTATATCGCATTCTTTCTCATCACGCTCTTCGCCGTGCTACTGCACCAACCTATTTATGCCGCCACTAATGTTGAAAATGATATTGGGCCTATTCCCTGCTTTGGTGGAGCATGTCCTCCTGATCTGCCGGTAATTTATAGTGGTCCCACCAAAGGTATTCCGGCAGATGAATATGTAGGCGAACAATGCGTTAGTACCTATGAAGAATTTCTCGTTAATCCACAAAGGTTACATTTCTGGGCAGAAGATGTTGAGGTAACAAATCAGGGAAAAGCAGATGAGCGGGCACGCCAATTTATCAACTGGGTTATCAGTAAACCTGCGATAGATAATCATGCGATTTTACGATCTGTCTGGAATACAACACGTAATATCTCTTACTTTTTAGTGGTCATAATGGCGGCTGTGATTGGGTTGGGTTTTATTATAAGCCAACGCACTAATTTTAATCTGAAGATTAAGGTCTGGCCGGCTATTTGGAAGATTCTTCTTGCACTTTTGTACATTACTTTTTCGGCTGCCATAGTACTATTCCTTATCCAACTATCAGAATTAATGATGAAATTTTTCATTGAATCACTGGGGGCCGATAAATTATTTAATATATACTTCTATACTAATAAGAGTAGTGAATTTAACTATACGAGCTTTTTTGGCTGTCGTGATCTTAACATCCGTTCTCAGGAAGCAGCTGATACGGAGATGATGATGCTTCGTTTCACTAATATAACCTATTATGTAATGGGCTCTATGCTCTTATTACGTAAGATATTACTTTGGTTTTTACTTTTTGTATCTCCATTTTTAGCTATTTTAATGCCATTTGTTTTCATAAGAAATACAGGTTGGATATGGATAGGTGTTTTCTTTCAATGGTTATTTTATGGTCCTCTATTCGCTCTCTTTTTAGGAGCACTGGCAAAAATATGGGGCAGACAGATTCCCTTTCAGTTTGATTTCTCGAGGGCAGGTACCCCGCAGGGATACATATACCCGACTGCAATCCGTATTTTATATGGTGGTCCTGCTCAAAAGTTATCGATTCTTAATAACGCCAACTATATAGATACTTATGTGGAATATATTATTACCTTACTTATGTTGTGGGCAGTTACGTTCTTCCCTTGGTGGCTACTGCGTATATTCCGTGACTATTGTTGTGACGTTTTTGCAGCAGCTAATAATGTGTTGCTCTCTATGTACGATCAAATGCGAGCAGGCCCAATTGTTCCACCTCCAGTCGCACCTATCATCAAACCACAACCTCGTCCTACCGCCGGCGCTGTCCGGGACATTCCCCGTGGAACCGATCGTGGAACGATTGAACGTCCAATGGTAGTTAAATTGGAATCTATTGCTGAAATCAAACAGGCAAAGACACAAGATATCATGTCGTCGCTAAATCTGTATGCACCACGTCTTACCGATATCGCTAAATTCGAAACTAATAAAGAAACAAAAAATGCAGTACAAAAAAACTTGTCCTATCTTGCCAATCCTGTTAAGGCAGAAACACCCACAGAGAGACAAGCTTATATGAATCTGCGAACGGAATTATTCAGCCGCGCTTCAAAAGATGACAAATTAGCAAAAGAGATTATCTCTTCTACATCAACATCCTTTGTTGATAAACAACAAAGGAGAGATGAAATATTGAAATCCACACCACAAGCAATTCCAATGGCACAAGTTATTTCTTCAACGACTCAAATATCACAGGAAAAAATTCAGTCTATTACTACTAACCTGCTTAACTCCATTGCGAATAATAGTAGTGCGACATCGTCTATCGCTCAAAGTACCCAGCTTCCTCAAACTAAAGTGCAGTCGATATTAAATACCTATTCCCAAAATATATCTCAGCCAATGAATCAGATAATTAATAATATTGCCCAGGCGACGAACACTTCCAAAGAAAAAATCAGCGAAGTCTTAAAACAAGCAATGAATGTAAACCAACAATCAAATGTTGTCAGCCAGACAGCTATTTCGGAGAAAATCAGTAACGAGACTGTACAGCGGGTACTTAAAACACTTCCCAACATTATTGCTCAGCAACAAACTCAAAGTATGTCGCAAAACATATCGGTAATTGCCAGTGTTCCTCAAGACAGAGTGCAGTCGATAACTAACAATATATTCAATAATATAGCCAATAATAATAAAGTTACGAATGCCATCGCTGAGTCTTCCCAACTCTCCCAGCAACAAGTTAAATCTGTTCTGACCAGCTACACTCAAAACATGAATCAACCTGCAGGTCAACTTATGAGTAGTATCTCACAACAAACCAGTGTTTCTAAGGAAAAAGTAGCTCAGGTACTGGATAAAAGTAATATGATTATTAACCAAGCTTCGATTATTTCAGAAACAGCGACACAAGAAAAAACGGACAAGCAAACAGTACAAAAAGTAGCAGAAGCAGTTCATGATTCAATACAAAGCACGATGACGAAGGATACAACCTTCATTCAAAGTATTGCCGGACAGATTAATGTACCTCTGGAAAAAGCTAAATCCATTACTAATACGATCTTCAACTCCATTGTCAATAACACTAATACTATGCAGTATCTTCAAAAAGAAACTAATTTATCAACTAATCAGTTGAAAAATGTACTGACTACTTACAACCAAAATGTGAATGAAAAACCTGAGGTTATTACTGAAAGAATCCATCAGGCCGCAGGAATAGAAAAAGAACGGGTGGCCCCAGTATTAAAACAGGTTATGTCAACCCTCGGGAACGAATCGGTCGTACCCTCAACTGTTATTGATGATATAGCTAAAAAAGAAGGCGTTAAGGTTGCTGATATTAAAAAAGTCGTTGATGCTCAGGTCCCAGTAATCACTGAACCAGATAAACATGTCGAAAAAAGTATACCCATTCCATCCACCATCTCTCTTGAAGACTATGAAGAAGTCAAAAAAATGTGGACTCAACAATATGAAAAAGGAGAAGTTCCTACGACAGAAAATATTGCCAATCGTGAACAATGGGTTGATCAGGATACAGTGTTTATTACTAATACATTAAATAAATTATTGTCTTCAGATGAGACTCTAAAACGTGAAGGACTTGATGACCTTGGATATATTTTGCCTGTCTTTATGGTGAATAATTTGAAAGGTGATGAACTCATGGTCTATTTGAAAGCTAAACTAGAAGCGGCTAAATCCGTAAAGAGTGAAATGATTAAAGAAACAGAAAAGACTGTTGAAAGTCAACCGGAAGAAATATTTGTAGACGTCAAGCGTGCCGCACAGGAAGCTGCTCCTAAAGTTTTGCATATGGAACTAGAAGAGGAACAAACTGAAAAGCCCACTATTCAAGTAAATATGTCTGGCTCTACAAAAGGATCAGACGAAGATTTTGGTTCGGCACTCAGAGAATCGATTGCCTCTTTGAAAAATGTTCAGCCTGTATTTACATTCAATGTAAGTGAAATAAAGAATATTAAAACAGATGATCTGGTACGTAATCTTGATATGTTTGCTTCAAAACTTACTGATATTGCTCGTCTTGATAGTAATAGAAAAACACGTGCAAATGTTGAAAAACATATTGAATATCTTGCCAATCCAACTAAGGCTACTACACCGGCTGATAGGCAAAATTATCTTGATATCCGATCTGAGTTAACTACCCGAGCGGGAGGGACTGATAAAGTAGCTCAACGACTAGTATCTCCTTCAAAAGATCTCATCCTAAGTAGCGTCCCGCAAGCAGCTACTGCGACAACCGCTATTTCAAAAACTGTAAATTTACCGACAGAAAAAATTCAAACTGTAACTTCAACAATCATGCAGACAGCCTCTCAGAACACCAAGATAATTACCGCTCTTGCTCAAGCTACTCAGTTACCGCAGACAACCGTACAAACAGTCGTAAATGCATTCAATCAAAATATGAATGTGCCAACCAACCAGATTACTCAAACAATCGCACAACAAACAAACATACCCAAAGAAAAAGTAGGACAAGTCCTACAAAATTTAGGAAATATAATTGAACAATCTCGAGTCGTAGATACAATTGCAGAGAAAGAATTTATAAAAGTTGAGACAGTACAACAAGTGATACAGTCCATGAACTCTCAAATAGAGAGCGCGGCTCAATCGCCAGTAATAGATCAATCGCTTAGTGGAGAACTATTAAATTCGACGAAATTACCTATACAAACGATTAATACAGTCGCACAAAATGCCTTTACTTATGTAGTTAATACTCCATCGATGGTTCAATATATTCAAAATCAAACTGGGTTAACTGAGCAACAGATCAAAATAATGGTTTCTTCACTCTCACAAAATCTTGAAAAACCACTTAATGTTATTCTCAATCAAATAGCACAACAAGTGGGTGTTACTCCAAGAAAAGTAGCCGAAGCTTTTGATGTCGTGTGTTATGTGACTCATTCAAAAAATACTATTCAGACAATTGCTCAAAACACCAAAACAGAACCATCCAGTGTTGAAAGAATTACCCAGTCTCTCAGTAACATTTCAAAAGAAACTGTTCAAAATACCACCTCTATTTCTCAATCTGTAGCCAATGAAACAAAGATTAGCGAACAGCAGGCACAATCTGTAATTTCTTCTGTTATAAACAGTGCTGTAAGCAATGATACTGTGATGCAATCCATTCAGAATCAAACGGGAATTAATCAGCAACAGATTAAGAATGTTCTTTCTACCTACACACAAAACACCAGCCAGCCGGCACACATCATTATTGATCGTATTGCTCAATCAGCAGGAATTGAAAAATCAAAAGTAATTCCGCTACTTCAGACAACTATAAGAACTATTAACACTAATACAACTAACTCAAAAGAAATAATTAAAGATATTGCGACTAAACAAGGAATATCTGAAAAACAAGTCGGCGATGTCTTCGGCGCTCAAGTACCGGTAATGACTTCACCCGAAGAAAATATCGAAAAAGCAGTACCTCTTCCTGCCGATGTTTCTTTGGAAGATTATGAAGAAGTTAAAAACATGTGGACTCAACAGTATGAAACAGGTGAAGTGCCAACTGGCGAAAAAATCTCTTCCCGAGAAGGCTGGATTTTACAGGATATTGTGTTGTTAACTAATATACTAAATAAATTATTGTCTCCAGACGAAAAGTTGCGACGTGAAGCTTTGGATGAGGTCGGATTCCTGCTTCCAATATTTATGGTAAATAATCTGAGTGGTAAGGAACTACTTGTATATCTGAAAGCAAAACTGGAAGCAGCCAAAGCAGTTCTTAAACAAATGAAGAAAGAAAATGATTTGAAGAATAAACTAAAAGAAATTGGGACGGATGAAGAAGAACTTGTGGAAGTAAAAAAACCAGCTACTATAGAAAATAAAAATGAAATGGAAATGTCTGTTGAAGAACCAAAACAATCTGAGCCAACGCAAGTCCCTTCTGAAAATTCCTCGACCAATGTAAAACAATCTTCTGAGGAAGCAGAACAAAAGTGATATAATTCATCCACATATGGACTACTATAAACAAAAAATATATATACCTGCCGTAGATAAAAATGATAACGAAATTGGAAAAGTAGAACGCTGGGAAGCTCATAAGAAGGGAACTTTACATCGGGCATATGAAGTAGCCATTTTTTTTGAAGGTAAAATACTATGTCAGCATCGCAAACATCCTCTATATGACGGCTATCTGACGCTTACCGCAACCTCTCATCCTTATTATATAAACAACTCTTTACAGAATATGCTTGATGGCGTGTATGGTTGTCTCAATCGCGAATGCAATATCACAAAAGAGGACCTACTCTATATTCCAAAATATGTTGGGAAAATTTACTACCAATCAAGAGATAACGATTTTATAGAGCATGAAATATGTCATTACTATGTTTCGGAAATTAATAAACTACCTACAATAAACTATGAGTATGCATATGGATACTCTCTTTTGACCGTAGAACAACTGAAGTCCAAATCCTTTCCTTTAGCACGAGCCTTAGCACCATGGGTAGAGGTTGCCCTTAAAGAAAATCTTTTTTAATGACTCTTTTTTCTAAGATTTTTTGAAGTTGCTCGCCCTTCTTTATACTCCGAATAAGAATAAATATATGTGTACACAATCGCCATAATAAGCGGAACTATAATAAAATAAAGCGATAATGAAGGAAATAAAAAACCAACACCAGTAAGAATACCGGCTGTTTTAAAAACGGTTCCCGCAAACATATGAGTCTTCTTCCAGTTCTTTTCATCATGAATACTCCAGGGAGTGGCAATTCCTATAATATGATTTCTTTTTGTGATAGCAAGGAGCGTCCCAAAATAAAAAATAAGTAACCCAAATGCGGGCGTTATCAACTGCAAAATATGGAATCGAATACCACTATTCCATATAATCATGACAAAATGAATATAAAAAAAGAAGGCTGTTAATACAAACAGAAATTCATCATAGTAGATTCTCAATTTTTTAATTGATTCTTCATGGGGATCAAGGTTTGGTATGTTACGAAAAACAAATACAAACAGTAATGAAGCAATAGGAATGACAAATAATCCACTCATTTTAGACACAAATCTATCTGGATTATCAAATTGGTCCCAATGGGAAGCAATCATTTCCGGAAGAAACGGATAAAACATGATCGCCATTAAAAAAGACATCCCAATGATTGCATAGGTTAGCTGTTCAAGTCGACGCATATATTTATTGTAATATGCGGTGCAGATAAGAAGCAAGTGCTGGGTGAAATTATTTTGCGATACTGACTGTCTTTTCTTTAAACCATGAATAATATACAACCGGAACAAAAAAGAGCATAATAATACCCGAAAATGAAAGCCCTGAGATAATTGCTCCACCTAATCCTCTCCATAATGGATCGGAAATCGTTATAGGGACAAGTCCAAAAATAGTAGTTAGTGATGTCAACATAATCGGCTCCAATCGACTTTCAGCCGCATCGGCAATCGCATGTTCCAAATCCATGCCTTCTTTTTTATTGCGATTAACTTTATCAACTATAAACATGGCATTGGTAACCACTACACCAAATAAAGCCAAAATTCCAATTAATGCCGGAAACGATAATGGTGTCGCAGTAATTGCAAAGACGATAAAAACACCCGATATTGCCAGAGGAATAAGTAGTAAAACAATCGCTGCTTGACGATATGAACCAAACTGAATAACCATCGTTACAAGAATCAAAAGAAACGACAATCCCATCGCCTGAAAAATGGATTGAATTGATTTAGCATTTTCTTCGTTAACACCACCTGTTTTCCATTCATAACCTTCGGGCAGATTTAATTTTTGTGCAGCAAACTGCTCCAATTTTTTATTGACATCACCCACATTGAAGCCAGGTTTAACACCCGCGCTTACCGATATGGTACGTTTGCCATCTTCACGATTAATTATGGTAGGGTTGCTTTCCAATTTTAAACTTCCCAGAGCAGATAAGGGAATGGAACCAGTTTGCGTTTGAACCGCAAGTGTAGATAATTGCTGAGGTGTGGGTTTATCTTCAGCAATCCGGAAGGTAACTTCAGTTTCTTTGTCCTCAAAACGTATTTTATCTAAACTAAACCCACTCGCATACGAGCGTAGCAATAAACCGATTTGCTCTCTCCCTATCCCCTGTTCGGCTAATTTTGCATCGTCAGGAATAAAAACCAATTTACTGGTACCTGGTTTAACTGATTTACTGACATCAGAAACTCCATTTTGCGACTGCAAAAATTGAACGATGCGATCAGCATATCGGTCAATTACTGAAAGGTCATCACCTAAAATCTTGATCTGTATATCAGAACCGGCAGGCGGACCGCCACTTAATTCACGCACTGTTAATGTACCATTATTATAATTTTTGAATTGTTTTCGTAGTTCTTCTGCCAAAGTAATCGATGTTTTTTTTCTGTCGGCTACTGGTTTAAGTAATAAAGTAACTACAGCAGAACTGCTATTTTGCGAAAAGTTTTCTCCTGTATAAGACCTTCCCACATCACTTATAACGGCAATTGATTCTGGAATGCTGCGTACTGTATCGGCGACCTTCAAAATTTCTGTTTCTACAATATCAGAATTAGTACCGGCCGGCATATCGAGGTTAATATACAATAAATCGGCATCAGTTTTAGGAAAAAATTCATTTTTTACCAATCCCAGAGGCACAAGAAGATACGAAAAAAGAGCAAATGCCACCACAATAATTATGGTATTTCTTCTACCGTTTTTTGAAGCCAAAATGTTTGTAATCACTCTCTGATATATTCTTCCTAATCTTTGTGTATTAATTAATCCATTACTGAAAACATTGCGTGTCTTTTGCATAAATGAAGAAAGAGCTGGTCGATCGGAGAAATATAAACGTGATTTTTTGAACATATATGAACGAATACGATACACGACAAAGAAAAACAATAATGCAGCAATTAATACTAAAGGAAATATCGGTGTTTTAGGAATAAATGCAAATAAGAGAATTACAATAATTCCAATTGCGATTACTCTCATCATAACAGTAACTCGATGAGCCAGATTGGGTTTAAGGATAACTATCAAAAGTGGTAATGTAACCGTGACGGCATATAATGTGGATGAAATCATTGTAGCTGTCACGACAATAGGAATTGCTTTTATAAACTCACCGATAATACCTGTTGTTAACAAGAGTGGCAAAAATGCCCATATGGTAGTAATAGTAGTCGACCAGATAGGAACAATGAAATCTCGCCAGACCAATAAACCTGTTTCCTGGGGTGAAAATTTACCCGTTCGGTAGTAACTGGTCATAGAAGAGACAGTTACAATCGTATCATCAATAGATGTACCTAAAGCTAAAAGGAACGCAAATAAAGAGATAAAGTTAATTGTTAATCCGAAAACTTTCAAAAAAATTAATCCTGACAAAAATGTTAATGGAATTGTCAATGAGGCCAGCAAGGCTTGACGCAAACCCAAAAAAAGTAATAAGTTTATAAAAACCAGAATTACAGTAGATTGAAAATCACCTAGAAGATCTAAATACTGCTTGGTAATTTCATCACCTGCATTGAGAACAGAGGTAACTGTGAATTCCCCGGCATGTTCTTTGACCATTTTATTAACGAGTACTACAACTTCATGTGCCGTATCGTCTATATTTGCAGAAGATGATTTATAGACATAAAAGGTAATTGCCTGTTGTGATTTTTTATCATGAGTAGCCACGAAGGATCGTGCCTGATTCGTAATAGTTTTTTGGGTAACCGCTGCAATATCTCCTAAACTTACTTCGGTATCCTGTGTTTTGATTTTGATTGACCTTAAATCCTGAACAGTCGTAATGGCGGGATCGATGGTAAGTGCAAACGTTGAATCGTTTGTATTGAGCGTTCCGGCTGGATATGATGAAGCTGCTTTGGATACAGCCTGAGACAAAGTAAAAGCACTAATACCATACTCACGCATTTTTTCCGGATTCATACTGACAGTAACTTCTTGCGTTTCAAATCCGGCTACGTCAACATTTTTAACATGAGGCAGATCTTCGATACTTTCTTTTAATCGATCAGAAAAACGCATCAGAGACGCAGTATCACTCTTGGACGAAATCGAAAACGTCCAGACAGGTTCATTTTCAAAGTCAATGGTGGAAACTTTTGGTGTCTGAGCATCATCGGGTAAGCTTACCGTATCTATTAAAGCCTGAACATCATCACGGGCTTTATCTTTGTTCACTGTTGATAGAAACTGCAGTACCATCACTGAGACATTGTCTCGTGATGAGGAAGTAACAGTATCGAGTTTATCCATCCCCAGAACCGAGTCCTCAAGGGGACGTGTTACCAGAGATTCTATATCTTCCGGACCTGCACCAGGAAGAACTGTACTAACGGTAATAATGGGAATCTGTACTTCTGGATTCAGTCGGCGCGGAAGAGTAAAAATACTTACTATACCCACTGCTACCACAAGAATAATCAATAAAATTACTAAGCGGATATTAGTAACCCACTTTGCCTGTAGTGTATTCCACAAGGCAGGATCAAATTCCAATTTTTCCAAATATGATTTAAACTTCGCCATGAATATATTGAATGATTAAAGTTCAGTTACCTGATCGCCTTCGATCACATTGCGGTTAAGAATGATTTTGTCGCCATCACGCAGCCCTGAATCAACCCGGACAAACTGTCCAAATACTTCACCTAAGATTAAACTACGATTCTTAGCTACACCTTTTTCATTAACAAAGACATATGCTTTTTCTTTACTTTGATACACGGAATCCAACGGGATAAAAGGAATAGAGGCTGTTGTATCGGCATAACCAATCGGAATTTCGACACGAATAAATGATTTATCGGTCACATTGGCATAATACTCTGCTGGAATAACAAACTTTACTGCATATAAATTTCCCTGAGTTGCCTCGGTTGAAATAAAAACAGGCGTTGCGGAAATTTTATTTGTACCTATATATAAAAAGCTTGATTCAATACGAGAAATACTTTGAGCCATACTCTGTGGAACATACGCTACCGCATTCAACTCACCCGCATCACCAGCTATTGTGACAAGCGCCTGTCCGGGATTGACAGCCTGACCTAAACGAACATGGACTTTTTGTACCACACCGGAAATTGGTGCTACCGGATGCATAGAAGCTTCATTTACCTGGGCAATCTGTAGTTGTAATCGACCAATCTCGACTCCCAGATTTAACGCTCTCTCCTGTAAATCAAGTTGTCGAACGGTAATGTCATATTGTAATTCGGCAAGTTTAGCCGGAGGTTTGTCGGATTTTACCTGATACTCACTCTGTCGTAAAGCGGCACGAGCCTGGTTAAGTCCGGCCAAGATCTGACTTAATAATTGTTTCTGTCCCCGGACGGCTGATTCATCAGCGCCTGAATCTTCTAATTCATCGATCGAAGAAGATAAACTATCGACTATATCTTCATTTAATGAAATTAATGATTTTGTTTCATCTATGGAATCATCAGTGATACCACGCAGTTCATCACTATTAGATTTTGTTTTGGCAGCTATATCACGTTGCTTAAAAATAATATCTTTTTGGGTATTATAGGTATCTAATGTGTTTTGATATTGGGTCGCAGCCATCTGGCGTTGGAGAGAAAATATATTACCACCTTGGTAATTATTAGTCATCCAGATAAGATTAGCTCCCCGACCAACTTTCATTCCTTCTGAAGTATTGATTTCATTTATGACTCCTGACATAAGTGCCGTAATTGTAATTACACCTGTCTTTTCGATCTGCGCCTGCGCACTTACTTTTGGTGCTGTGCCAATCTTGTAAATTTGAACTTCTTTGGGTTTGACTTTTACTTCCTCTGCAGTGGATTGCGGTTTATTAAGAAAATTGCTTACTATAATAAGTATCAAAAGGATTAATAAGACAACAAAGAAACTACTTAATGGTCGACGTTCTACGACTGATTCTACTTTGAGCAACATGTTTCTCAGGTTTGTTTTTAATCGGTTAAAAGTATGCTGTATTTTTTTTCCCATCGGGGTATTATAGCAAAATCGCGCCAGATATTCAACCTATAGAATACGTTTTTTTCGGTGTTGACAAAGTGAACTTTCGTTTACTATACTAACTATACATCAGTCAATACAAGTTCAAAAAAGAATATCATGCCTTCGACCAATACCAAACCAGACCGTTTAGCACTTATCAAAAAATTTTATCGTCATTATCGTCGATTACCTTCATATGCCGAGATGTTAAAACTCTTCAATGTATCATCTAAAAATGCTGTTTTCAAAATCGTTCATAAATGGATTGAAGAAGGCTTTATCAAAAAAGAAGCTGATAAACTTGCCCCTACTTCCAAATTTTTTAGTCTGCCTCTGTTGGGAATTATCAAAGCAGGCTTTCCCATTATTGCCGAAGAAGATCGCAATTATCTTTCTTTGGAAGAGTATCTTATTGAGGATCCGCAAACATCCTTTCTTTTAAAAGTAAGCGGTGATTCTATGATCGACGCCGGTATTTACGAAGGCGATATTGTCATTATCGAGCAAAAAAAGGATGCCCGACCCGGAGATATAGTTCTGGCTCAAATTGACAGGGAATGGACATTGAAAATTCTACAGAAAGATAGAGATCGAAAAACAAATTATTTGATTGCTGCCAATGCTAAGTATCCCCCTTTTTATCCCCGTGCCGAATTACAGATTCATGGAATTGTGAAGGCCGTAGTGCGTAAATTTAAACACCAGCGATTTCAGTCAAGCTATTCAGCTCCTCTTTCTTCATAACACGAATATTGGAGTAGTTTGATTTATTTCGTAAATACCGAAGAAGTATTTTATAAATATCAAAATCAAATAAATAATTTACACTACTGAACGAAGGATTATTATAATTATCGAAAATTATTTTTCCCACCAGACACCAATGGTCTACTATAAAGGCTTCTCCGGCATCAACCTGTCGTTCCATAATGGCAACCGGCCCTGAAAACGGCCAGACCTGTATTCGTGTAGCATCAAATCCCTGAATAAACCGAGTATTATATTCTTCAACCGATTCCTTTCCAACACAAGCACCCTGACATATTTCCAGCTTATGCATAAAACAGGCCCCTTTTGTTTTTTCTAATTTCAACAATTTTCCACATAAATGATAATCTTTACATACCTGATCTAGAAAAGATTTCGCCTGTTTTGTAGATTTAAAAATTCCCAGAATCGAATCCGTATCTTGTGGCGTAATTGTATCCACCGTCTCCATCTCAACACTAAAATAACCGCTTTTATCCGTTACAAGTCTTAATAAGGTTAATTTATGTACCCGTCGCAACGCTCGATTAAACATGGGTTGCATTTCCTTAATCATGGATGATTCCATAAACAACGCTCCTAATTCTCCATGCGTCATCTGAAAATCAATTTTTTCTACCTGCTGACACAGATTCATTTCTTTGCTGGACGTATAATCGTTGGTAAAGTGTGAAATGACACGTGACTTAATATTGGTACTTTTTCCTACATATAACGGCAGATTTTGTGCGTCATAAAACATATATATACCAGGTGATTCCGGTAAGTTTTCAATCTGGGAAGTAATGGCTGTGGGAACACTCGGACGAACAAATAGTTTTTCCAATGCCTCCTGCACTGCTTGTGATTCTACTGTATTGGCAATTGCATGAAAAAAATCATAGATAACTTTTGCATCATCGTATGCCCGATGCCTATTCTTACAATCAAGTCTAAACCGTTCGATAATACTATCTAAATTATGATGACGATGCTGAGGAAATAATAATCGCGATAATTTTGCCGAGCAAAAATATTTCGAAGTAAACGTTATGCCAAATCTTTTAAACTCATTTTTAATAAATCCATAATCAAAACGCACATTGTGCGCGACAAAATAAGAATCTTCAAAAAAAGAAAATATGTCCTCCTTCACATCCTCGAAGGTGGGTGCGTGTTGTAAATCTCTTTGGGTAATACCGGTGAAGTCCGAAATAAAAGGAGAGATATACATCTGTGGATTAAGTAATGTCTGATATTTTTTGACGATCGCTCCCTTTTCTACCCGCAGAATACCAATCTCGATTATACGATCACAGACCACTCGTGAGCCGGTGGTTTCAATGTCAACAATCGTCAATGGCTGATCAAACAATGAAGAAAGTGCTGGCATATATTCAGTATGCCATATTTTTCTACAAAAGTGAACAGAAGTTTACTACATACATATGCACTTCGCATACTATACATAGCTATTGACAAAGTAAACGATTGTTTACTATGATAGTGAATACACGTTCACCAATTTAAATATGGAAAATATTATTCATGAACCCGTCAGCGTTATTACCAGTTTCAACCATGAAACTCGCCGAGTTTTTCCCCGTAAGCTACGGTGGCGCAACCGAGAATATCAGATAACTAAAGTAGCTTATCATCATACTGTCCGTCAGGGGAGACTTCTCTACCATATCTTTCATGTGACTGATGGAACTATCGATTTTCGTCTCATATTCAATACGGAAACTTTGCATTGGATTCTGGAAGATATAGTTTCGGGAAATTAATTATGGAACTTCCTTTTAATCAGAATAAACCAACAATCATGCATATTGATCTCGATTCCTGTTTTGCGACAGTCGCTCAACAGGCATATGTGCATTTAAGAAGAAAACCTTTAGTGGTAGCCGCCTATGCTACCCCCTATGGCTGTGTTCTTTCTCCCTCTATTGAAGCTAAACGCTATGGCATAAAAACAGGGATGACTGTCCGTGAAGCGCGCCTCCTCTGCCCCCATGTGATCGCTCGCACTCCAGATCGGCCAATGATTCGAGATGTTCATCAAAAATTTAAAAAAATATTTAATGATTATTCTCCGAATGTTACTCCCAAATCGATCGATGAAGCCGTGATTGACTTTACTGGTCTGGAATCTTTTATCAAACGTGACTTAGCGGAAGTAGGGCAGGAAATTAAGATACGCATGCGGCGGGAGATTGGTGAATGGATTTCGGGAACGGTCGGAATTGGTGCCAATAGATTTTGGGCGAAAACAGCCGCCTCCTACAAAAAACCAAACGGCTTATTTACCATCACACCCAAAAATATTCAGGAAGTATTCCAGAACCTAAAGTTAACGGATATTAATGGTATCAATGTCAGGTACCAGGCGCGTCTCAATATGCATGGTATTTTCACCCCGGTGCAATTTTTACATTCCTCTCTGGAAGTATTACAAAAGCAAGTATTTAAAAGTATCGGTGGATATTATTGGTATCTCCGTTTACGCGGGTGGGAAATCGATGCTATAGATTTCCAGAGAAAAAGTTATGGACAAGATTATGCATTGGGACAATTTACCGCTGATCCTGAAAAACTATCCGCGATCTTAATGAAACTATGTGAAAAAATGGGTCGTCGACTCAGAAAGGGAGGTAAATCTGCGGAAGGAGTCCATGTGGCCTGCGTGTTTGCTGACTATACACACTGGCATAAAGGCCGGCGAGTAGAAAGGCAACTATATACGACTCCCGAACTTTTCAAACATATTCAACGCTTATTGAATGAAAGACCCGAGAAAGATAAAGCGGTACGAAAACTCGCCGTGAGCTGTTATGATCTCGTGACCTCGACCAAAGCTCAGATGTCGCTCTTTGATCTGGAGCCAGATCGTTCGCGCGAACTTTCCGATGCTTTAGATAAAATTAATGACCGGTATGGAGAATATGTCATCACGCCGGCTCTGATGATGGGTACAGAAAGTATGGTCCCTGATCGTATTGCTTTTGGAAGAGTAAAAGAATTATGATCAGATTTTAAGTTATGTGGACGTTGATGACCTAAAAAAATTCCTCGCTATCTGAAAACAAATAAAGGCGTTCATTAAAATCGTGAGAGTTATAAGACTCCATTGAGACATGATGATTTTTAAAACCTCTATGAACGGAGGCTCCGGCTGCCACCATCCATGATACAGATTAATAAAATGAAAAAAAGAAACATACCATATCCATCGTAAATATTTACCAGTATAAAAATACAGAATAATCAGGAACGGTATAACTGAAAGAAAATGTCGTTCATGCATTCGCGTCAAAAAAAGAAAAGTCAAAAAAGGTAATAATACTGATGTATACAGAACACTGGTCAATGTTAATTTCTTTTTTATAAAAATATAGCAAAGAAAAAAAACAGGTATACCTGCAAGTAGATACCCCCATGTTCTATATGAAAAACTGAATAAAAACTCCCGCACATCTTCTATGCTCTTACCCATAGTTATGATATACCAAAAATTAAATGCATGATTCGTTACATGAGTCTGCCCTGAGACAAGAAGAATGCGGGTTATATATACCCGAAAAGGATACACTATATCCCAATAGTTTTTATGAAACGGTAAGAAAAAAAGATAGAACATTAAAAAAAATATTCCCCCGCTAATAAACTTCATTTTAAGAGAATATTGTTTCATCCAAATAATAAACCATATAGGAAGGAATACTATCATTGTTTGTTTAACTAAAAGACTACTACTAACAAAAAAAATTGCTAACAATTTTCGCTTTTGGAAAAAAAATGAATAGAACCCCAATAATATAAAAAACAGGGGAATAGCGTCGACCTGCCCCCAATAGGCACTATTGTAAAAAAAAACGGGATTAAATAAGACCAAAATGATCGCTAAAAACCGATACATATAGCGCTGTGGATATTTGTCCCGGGCAATTTTGTATAAAAGATAAGCTATTCCTAAGTCGGCAGTTATCGCCGGCAGTTTATAGAAAAGTTCATACGTTACTCGTTGCTGAAATATATAAATAAGATTAGATGGAAATATGGGAATACGTAGATTTAGTAGCCAAACGAGTTGTTGTACTTGTTTAAAAAGCCATTCTGAAATAACAAAAAAATAAATGATTAAAGGTGGATAATTAGGAGCCACTACCAACCGCCTTTTTATAAACTCTCGTTCATAAAATCCAATTGATCCGAAATTCAAGAAATCATCACTCCAGACAATGTGGTTATTTAAATCACCACTTTTGTTAAGTACTCCGATCCATATACGAAGAATCAGACCGATTATAAATAATAAAATCGTTAGCCACAAATACTTTTTTTTATAGATGTACTTTTGTATCATACATCAGGCATTTTTTTCTCTAAAATTTTTACAACTGCTGACATGTCGTGTTCTGATAAATTAGCCGCGGTTGCTTTTTCATATAAATC
>CAZQAU010000013.1:0-46016 GCA_964591375.1 uncultured Gammaproteobacteria bacterium | reverse complement strand
GATTAGCTGGTTGATTGTGGGCATATTTGCTTAAAAATTTACTGTAATATTTATCGATCAATTCCTGTGTAACTGGAATAAGTCTGCCTATTATAACATTTTCTTTCAGTCCTAACAAGTAGTCTACTTGTCCTTTGATAGCAGCAGCACTTAATACACTTGTTGTTTGTTCGAAAGAGGCGGCTGATAACCATGAATCGGTATATATCGCAGCTCGGGTAATACCAAGAATTGACACTCTTCCGGTTGCTGGTTTTCCACCTTGAGCCAAAACTTTTTTGTTCTCTTCTTCGAAACGAACTTTTGAGACAATTTCGTCTTTGATAAAGGACGTATCTCCTTCATCATCGATGATGATTTTATCACTCATCTTACGAATTATTACTTCAAAATGTTTGTCATGGATAGCAATACCCTGTGATTCATATACTTTCTGAATTTCATCCAGAAGATAAATCTGGGCTGCTTTCAAACCTTTGATAGACAGTACATCATTAACATTCAAATGTCCTTCTGAAAGCTGACTACCTGAGGCTACTAAATCACCGTCTTTAATCTTTAGTTTCTGAGAAAGAGGAATAATGAATTCCTGTTCCTGCGCTTCGGAATTGTCACCAGTTGGTGTGATTTTGACAATATAAGCATCCCGTTCTGTATCTTCCTTAACTGATGCCTTACCGGAAACTTCAGCAATAGGTGAGACCACTTTGGGTGTTCGAGTTTCGAATAATTCTTCGACGCGTGGTAAACCTTGAGTTACGTCTGAAATAACGATACCTCCGAAATGGCGAACACGCATGGTCAGCTGTGTACCTGGTTCACCGACCGACTGAGCGGCGATTACACCTGAAGGCACACCAATTTCTACCAATCTATTGGTGGATAAATCGATTCCGTAACATTTTTGACAGATACCATATTTTGATTCACAATATAATGGTGATCGGACGGTTACTCTCTTTATCGCATGTTTAACGATTAATTCTTCTGTTTTTTCCTGAATCAGTTCGCCTGCAGGAAGAATGACATGTTTGTTATCATCAACGATGTCTTTCAAAGCAAAGCGGCCCCGAACGCGTTCTTTCAATTTTTCGCCACGTTCTTCTGACGCATCAATTGTCAATCCTTCTTTGGCTCCACAATCTTCCTGTCGGATGATCATGTCGTGAGCAGTATCGACCAATCGTCGTGTTAGGTATCCTGCATCTGCAGTTTTCAAAGCCGAGTCTGTCAGACCTTTTCGTGCACCTCGGGCAGAGATAACGTATTCGAAAATGGAAAGACCTTCACGGTAATTTGATTTAGTTGGAACTTCGATGATTTTACCTAATGGATCGACAACCAAACCTTTGATGGCTGAAATCTGTTTTAACTGTTCACGTGATGCACGGGGACCTTCAGATTTAATACTTAATTTGACTGGATTTTCTTCTCCAATGGCATTCCAGGTAAGATTAGCTAATTTTTCTGTTGTTTCAATCCAAAGATTGTTAGCATATCTTCGTTTTTCTTCAAGTGTTAAAAGTCCTTGATTATAATTTTGTTGAATTTTATCAATTTCTTTTTCTGTATCATGAACGATGTCATTTTTTTCAGGAACCTGGATACAGTCAAAGATAGAGAAAGAAAGTCCGCCTGCGATGGTGGAACTCCAGAATCCTAGTTCTTTAACTTTATCAATAAGTTGACCTACCTTTTGATTGTCATTAAACAGTTTTAATGCCTTAACCACTAATGCTTTAATACCAGACTGTTTAATGTCCTGATTGATGAATCGTAATTCTTCTGGAAGACTTTTGTTGAACATTATACGTCCTACACTTGTGCGGACGAATTCACCTTGGACTTTGACATAAATTGCTTGTCGTAAAGCAATCTTGCCAAGATTATAAAATGTCAAAGCTTCTTCCATATCACCATACCATTTTAATTCTTCATCTTTTATATCAGCATATTTAGTATCGATAGTTGTCAGATAATAAATACCCAATGCCATTTCTTTGTTTGGAACAACGATAGGTGAACCATCGGCTGGTTTTAAAAGGTTGTTGTATGGCAACATGCGAGCATCGACTTCTTTGATTGCATTTTGTGATAATGGAAGGAATACACCCATGGCGTCTCCGTCGAAGTCTGCATTAAAACCGGCACAAACGGTGGGATGCAACTTAATTGCATACGAATCTGTCAAAACCGGATAGAATCCAAGAATCGAAAGTTTGTGCAATGTTGGTGCACGATTCAAAAGTACCGGATGATTTTTAATAATTTCTTCAAGAATGTCGTATACAACAGGTTCTTTTAATTCGAGGAAATTTTTAGCACTCTTTAAGTTAGGAGCCAGTCCACGAATAATGATTTCATGTAACAAGTGAGGTTTGAAAAGCTCAAGTGCCATTTCTTTAGGTATACCACACTGATTGATTTTTAGTTCTGGGCCTACAATAATGGTAGAACGGCCTGAATAATCAGCACGTTTTCCGAGTAAGTTTTGTCGGAAACGACCTTGCTTACCTCTTAATATATCAGATAATGATTTCAAGACTTTAGCACTGGAACTCTGTGATCGTGAACGACCACGTGATTTTTGAAGATCCAGTAAAGAATCTACTGCTTCCTGAAGCATGCGTTTTTCGTTTCTTAAGATAATTTCTGGTGCTCCAAGATCAATAAGCTGTTTTAATCGGATATTTCGATTAATAACGCGTCTATATAAATCATTCAAATCAGAAGTAGCAAATTTTCCACCTGGAAGCTGGACCACAGGTCGCAGATCTGGAGGAATAACTGGCAATACTGTGAGTAACATCCATGATGGTGAAATTTTACTTTTCGTGAAAGATTCGATGACTCGAGTCTTTTTCATTAATTTATTTCGTCGCTCACCTTTAGCTTTGGTTAATTCATTAAGAACTTCTGCGTATTCCTTTTGAAGATCCATAGAAGAAAGGATTTCATAAAGAACTTCAGATCCCATACCAACTTTAATACTTTTGTCTGCGTCTTTTTCACGAAGGAATAAATAATCATCTTCCTCAAGAGTATCGTTGGGTTTAAGTGCTTTCATGATCTTAATCATTCGATCATAAAACCCTACTTTTTGTGATTTTTCTTCTACATATTTATCTGAAAGCTGTCGGAACATTTCTCTTTCTTTCAAATCAATTTCCTGCATAGCAATTTCTCGTTGCTCGGCATTACTGATTTTTTTCTCCATTTGCTTTTTTTGATTTGAAAAATCATCAGCTAATTTTGCTTTGTTTTTTTCATACTTTTCTTCTTCCAACTGAAGCTCTTTGCCTTTTAGTTCTTCTAGAATAGCAATATCTTTTTTTTGCTGTTCTTTATCGATTTCTCGAACTAAATATAATGCATAATAGATGATTCTTTCTAAAGCTTGAATTGGAATATCAAGAATAATACTTAAAGGAGAAGAAGAACCTTTGAAGTACCATATATGAGCGATAGGAGATGCTAATTTAATATGTCCCATGCGTTCACGTCGAACGACAGAAGAGGTGACTTCCACTCCACATCGATCACATACAATTCCTTTATATCGAATTCTTTTATATTTACCGCAGTAACATTCATAATCTTTTGTAGGACCAAAGATGCGTTCATCAAAAAGTCCGTCTTTTTCGGGTCTGAATGTGCGGTAGTTGATTGTTTCAGGTTTGGTAACTTCACCTTTTGACCATTTCAATATGTCTTCAGGTGATGCGAGGCGAATTTTCAGTCCGGAAAAATCAACTAGTTGCAAATCTTCCATAGGTTGGGGTGTCGGTAAAGTTATAATGTTATGATATAAAGTCAATTGATAATCCAAGTGCATTCAGTTCTTTTGTCAATACATGGAATGACTCAGGTACACTTGATTGTGGAATATCCAATCCTTTGATAATAGATTCAAAGGCTTTGGTTCGTCCTCGGACGTCGTCACTTTTAATAGTGAGCATTTCCTGTAAAGTGTATGGAACTCGATGAGACTGTAATGCCCACACTTCCATTTCTCCGAATCGCTGTCCTCCCATTTGTGACTTTCCACCAAGTGGCTGTTGAGTAACCAAAGAGTATGGTCCAACTGATCGTGCATGGAATTTGTCTTCAACCATGTGAATCAGTTTAAGAATGTAACCAACACCTACTAAGACTTTGCGATCAAATGGTTTGCCAGTGTGGCCATCATACAGATCTACTTTTCCGTCAGCTGGAAGACCAAGTTTCTGTAATTCATTGAAAATATATTCTTCTCTTGTTCTTTCGAATACTGGTACTGAAATATGTTTGTTGTTTTTTTGTGCTACTAATCCTAGTAATGTTTCAAACAACTGACCAAGATTCATACGAGCTAAGATAGAAAGAGGTGAGATGATAACATCTACTGGAGTTCCATCGGCTAGGTATGGCATGTCATATTCAGGTAATATTTTGGAAATAACACCTTTGTTACCATGACGTCCTGCCAGTTTGTCTCCCACACTAATCTTTCTAAGTTGGGCTGTATTAACAAGTATTCTCTTCATTACACTTGGTTCAAGTTCATTTGGATCTTTTTGAGAATTTATGACTTCAATATTAACAACAGTTCCTCGTTTACCGTAAGGTAATCTTAAGGAAGTGTCTTTTACATCTTTTGCCTTTTCTCCAAAGATTGCTCGCAGTAATCTTTCTTCTGCTGTTAACTCACGTTCTCCTTTTGGAGCGACTTTACCTACTAATATGTCACCTCCATGAACCTGAGTTCCAGTAAGAACTAATCCTTCTTTATCAAGATTTTGCAACACTTCTTCTCGGACATTTGGAATATCACGAGTTAATTCTTCTGGTCCTAGCTTTGTATCAACTAAGTCGGCAATGAATTCTTCACATGTGATAGAGGTTAATTTATCTTGTTTCAACAAACGATCTGAAATTACGAAACCGTCTTCATAACCTAATCCATTAAGTGATGTATAGGCAACAACTAAATTTTGTCCTAATGATAATTTACCATTATCGGTTGCTGGTCCATCTATGACCACATCACCACGGCGAAGTTTTTGTTTCGGTTCAACTCGTGGTTTCTGATCGAAAGCAACATCTTTATTTGTCCTTAAATATCGTTGTAAATCATAATTGTAAGTTTTACCTGATTTACCTTTTAGGGTGACTTTTCGACCATCAACATATTCAACGGTTGCATCTTCCGGAGCAAATACAGTGCGGCCTAGTGAAGCAGCTACTTTCTCCTCCATACCCGTTCCAACAACTGGTGCTTCTGTTCGTACCAGAGGTACAGCTTGACATTGCATGTGAGTACCCATCAAGGCACGGGATGCATCGTCATTTTGAAGGTAAGGAATAAGAGCAGCAGACGCTCCCACTACCTGACGTGGTGAAATGTCGATAAAGTCTAATTTTTCCACTGGAACTTCAATAATATCTCCCTGATGTCGTGCTACAACATGTTCATCATTAATGTAACCTTCAGCGTCAATGCTTATATATGTAGAAGTAATATAATACTTTTCTTCATCATCAGCTTGAAGGTAAGTAAGGTCATTAGAGACTTTAACTTTAGTTTTGTTACCAACTTTTTCTTTAACTAATTTTTTATATGGTGTTTCCAAGAAGCCATATTTGTTGACTCTTGAATACAATGCCATATAAGTTACAACACCAATGTTTGGACCTTCAGGTGATCTAATAGGACAAATTCTTCCATATTGTGAAGATGAAATGTCTCGGATTGAGAAGGATGCTCTCTCTTTTTCAATACCACCAGGACCACCAACAGTGATTCTGCGCAAATTATCAAGTTCTGATAATGGATTTGTCTGATCGACTATGGTAGAAAGTTGACTTGTTCGATAGAAGGAGTTCATAGCCATAATGACAGGCTTAGAGTTGACAACCTGGGATGGAGTTGGTTGTATGTCTCCTGCGATAAGACTCATTCTTTCTTTCACTTCTTTTTCGGCACGCACCATTCCGACTCGTATACCATACATTCCGACTAGTTCACCAACAGTTCTTAATCGGCGATTTCCTAAATGATCAATATCATCAAAATTTCCTTGATCTTTGGCAAGATTAATTAAATATTTAATAGTGGCAATAATATCACGTTTATTCAGTAGTTGATTTTCTCTGTTAATTTCTGTGTTTAAACCAAGTTTTTTATTTATTTTGTATCGACCAACGTCATCAAGAGAATATCTTCTTTGATCAAAGAACATACTCTGTAATGTTTTGTAAGCATTTTCTAAAATAAGAGGTTCTCCTGGTTTGATTTTTCTGTAGAATTCCAATACTGCTTCTTCTTTATTTTTTGTTTTATCTTTCTTGAAGGTTGGCATAAGATACTTTTCTACCAACTCTTTATCCATATCATCAAAATATCTCAATAATGAATTGTTACTTTCTCCATCAAATATTCGTAAAAATACAGAAGCTAAGAATTTTCGTTTTTTATTTACTTTAATTTCCAAAATCCCGTGTTTATTGATGGTGAAATCAAGCCATGCTCCAATGTATGGTCTTACTTCAGCGTTATATAATGTTAAACCAGTTGTTTTGTCAATTTCAGCAGTGAAATAAATTCCAGGTGAACGAACAATTTGATTGATGATTGCACGTTCAATGCCGTTGATAATAAATGTTCCACGATCTGTCATGTTTGGAACATTGAAAAAATAAACATCCTGTGATTTTTCACTTCCAGTTTTTTTATTTAATAATTTTACTTTTAAATAGACAGGGGAGTCATAAGTAAGTTTTTTTTGTAGACAAAGTTCTAGAGGATATCGAGGTTCTCCGTAGTACAAATCTTCGAAATACAAAGCAAATTTTTTCCCTGTGTAATCTTCAATTGGGAAAAACTCTTCGAGAATTTTTTTAAGATCTTTTTGGAGAAACTTATTCCAGGAATCTTTTTGTACTTCAATAAGATCTAATTCTTTGAAGTACTCGCTTTCTTTTCTAAGGTAGGTATCGTGGAAGGTTTGTGTTTGTGGGTTATTTTGGTTGGTCATCGATGATAGTGTGGAATAATTTGGTTTAATAAAAAAAAGCTCCTACAGAAATATAGGGTCTTTAAAAAAACTTATTTAATATACAATAGAAAAAATCAAATGTCAACAGTAAATTGCTTATTTTTCGAGTGTGATGTTTTTAACTTTAGTAAGTATAGAATCAATACTGGATTTAATTTCATTGGCAACCGGTTTTTTTGGATCTTTTATATCATGTAAATATTCGAATATATCACCTGATTTTTCATTGTATTGCTCAGCAAATTCCATGATTTTTTTCAACTGTTCGCGTCCTTTTTTAGTTCCTACTAAATAAGCTCCGCCAGCCATACTAATGATACCCATAGAAAAGCCGAACCAAAAGTTACTACCGGAATGTTTATTTTGTTTTGTCATGTTTCTTTGATGCAACTGTGTCAACAACTTTCAATAATGTCTTTATACCGTTAATGAACCCAACCACCTCTCCAATACCGTGATCTAACCCAACACCAATATTTTCAAATCCGTCGATAATTGAATTAACTTTTTTTAGAGTTGTTCTTAAATCTCTCAACACAAATATGAGTTGAACTCCGATTATTATCAGTAACAGTGTGGTTAATGTAAGAACTATCGTTAATAATAACTGTGTTGTATCGACCATATACTTATCTTACTGGACTTATAAATATTCTTCAAGCATTACTTTTGTTTTTGTTTGCCCAGTAATTGTTGGCACGCAGTAAACTATCAAATGTTCCCGCATCTTCCCATATGCTATCAATAATATCAACTTTGAGTTGTCCTTTTTGTAAATAGGCATTATTGATGTCAGTGATCTCAATTTCTCCGCGTGCGGAAGGTGCAAGATTTTTAGCTATAGAAACAACTTGATTATCATATATATAAATACCTACAGCTGCATATTCACTTTTTGGAACCTTCGGTTTTTCTTCTATAGATAATACATTATTATTCTGATCAAATTCTACAACTCCAAACCGCTCTGGATCTTTAACTTTTTTAGCAAAAATTTTTGCACCTGTTTTAAATGATTGAATGCTATTTCTGAAATCATAGTCAAATATATTATCACCGAGGATCATGGTTACATCATCATTACCTATAAATTGTTCGCCTACAATAAATGCATCAGCTAATCCACGTGGTTCTTCCTGTATCTCATAGGTAAATTTAACTCCAAAATCTTTGCCAGATCCAAGGAGATTTAGAAAATGACCAGAATATTCAGGTGCTATGATGATTAGTATTTCAGTGATACCACTTTTAGCCAGTGTTTCAATAGGATAAAAAATCATTGGTTTGTTGTAGACAGGTAATAGCTGTTTAGAAGTGATTTTGGTCAGTGGTCTGAGTCGAGTTGCACGTCCTCCTGCGAGAATGATACCTTTCATACTGTTATAAAAGCAATAAAATTTTTATTAAAAATAAAACTATAAAACCGATAAGAATATATTCTATCATACTTCTTAGGTGAAGAGTATCCTCAATTGTATGATGATACATTCCCCATAGTATGTAAAAAGAGGTAAATACTAATATCATTATAAATTCAAGAAGTCGTTCACCTTGAAATAAGTGAAGCGATATAAGAAAAAAAATACCTGCGGTAACTAGCAATAAATAATCAAATGAATGTTTTTTAAGTTCTTTTTTGAGTTGTCTCCAGAAATGTTTCATATGATTATAATATCGAACCTTTTATAAGAGTTAACACAATACCGGCCACAATAAATCCTAAAAATATGAAATGAGCCATATGTTTTCCGTTGATTCTAATAACATTCATGCGCGCCGCAAAATAAAAGTCAAGTATTATCGCAACTAAAAGAAAAATGAAGAAAATAAGATTTGAGGTAAGAATAGTAGGTAAGAGATTTATAAATGGTTTAGATTGGCCGGCTAATATTACAGGTGCTGCTGCAGGGGCTTTCGCATTATTTTCATCTAGAGCTGAAGCGGCTGCAATACTAGGTACAATTGTTTCAGAGAATGTTTGTTGAACTGGTGATTGTACTTCTTCTCTAGTTTCGGCAGCAATTGGTTTTGTTAATGGGTTTATAGCAATGCTATTGAGGGGTTTACCAAACATTTGTACTACTAAGGTTGTCTCTTCATTATTTAGTACGCCATTGACTACTGCATATCCAACATCGGTATAGTCTTTTCTTAAAATATTCTCTTTATGGCTGGGGGAGTTCATCCAAGCTTCGACTACACCATCGCTGAACATGAAATTTTTAGCTAAATTTTCCCCTGCAAATTCATATTGATATCCAGATGACAGGATAAAACTCCATGGAGTAGTGCCATCAGGCGCAAAATGTGCCCAATAACCTTTGGCAAACATATCTTGTGCCTTTTTTTGAGCAGCTACTGAAAGTCGCTCATTATATTGCAGAGATGTTAAGCCATTCTTCGCTCGTTCCTGGTTGGTTAAGTCATATAGTTTGGTAATGTTAATGTCAGTTGCGAATCCTAATACATTACTTAAATTTCCGTTAATAGATTTCACAAAAAAAGTTAGTATTACGGCAAAAATAAGATAATATGTGAGTGCATCAGGATGCAGTGCTTTTGCCTTATAATCATTTTTTTCTTGTGGAATAAAAATGTGATGAAAAAAATTAGTTATTTGTCTCATATTTTTATTAATCCTACGTAATATAACGTTTCAACCAGGGAAAGTTGTATTTAATATAAATATACATTAAAAAAACTCCGATAGAATCAATAAACACATCACGGACAGTGCCTTCACGTGTAGGGACAAATAACTGATGTAGTTCATCTGTAGCCCCATATAAAATTGTTAAAAGTGCTGCTTTTGTAAGTGTACGAACTATTGATTCTTTCTTACTCTTTTGTGAATAAAATGCACGAAATAGTAAGGTAAAAAGAACCGCATATTCAATAAGATGCAATGTTTTGAAAAAAATAAAATTAAAAACATATGTATCACTGACAGATGTGTGTGTTCTGGAAGACATAAAAAAAATAAGTGCCATCCATAAAAGTGGAGGTATCCAATAGCGTATAAATCGATTCATATCATTGAGAATTAGGGTTATTTCTTATTCTAAAGAAAATTTTTACAATAGTCAAAATGGAAATACATATATTTAAGGACGCGAATATTTTATACATAGGAATATCTTCATTAACTGACGAAGTATTATAAGTATGTGCTCCTAGCACATCTCTTTGTATGATTTTATTTGCAGAAGACGAAGAAACATAATTTTTTTCATATAGACTCGCTGAAAGTTTTACTTTGGTAACTGGTTTTGGGTTGTGATCAAAAACCGATGGAGAAAGTGCTGCAACATTACTGAGAGTCGGTTCGGGAATGAAAGTTCGTGGAGTAGAAGTAGGTGAGATTGGTGTTGGGGTAAGCGTATGTGAAGGTGTCGGTGTCAGAGTAGGCGTAGGCACAAAGCAATATGTGTTAGAAATATTTTTAGAAGGCTCTAAAATACATATTGTCGATTGTGTGGGAAAGATTTTTCCCAGAGTTTTACCCTGCACTGAGTATGTGTAATTTATGCTGTCTTTTAATATATTATTTGCGTCCATTAGTCGCACCTGATCATTGTCATTATTGAAAATAGACAGTGATATATCCAGGCTAGCATATGATTTAGCTGGAATATCAAGTGAAAACTGCCTCGGGGCGGAGCCGCCATTCTCTATATCATCTATATTCCATTTTTGGAGACTAACGGTAAAATTATTGTCATTATAAAGTTCAACCCATTCTGTATTATCGTCTATAGGATTAACCATCACTTCCGATATGTAAACTGCATCATAAGTTTGTGTGATGATAGGAGTATTAACCGACGTTGGTGAAGGAACAGGTGTGGGTGAATTAGTTTGACAGGAGATATCGTTACTTGTTCTTTGAGTAACGATGGTAGCCATTTTCCAGTTGCCAGACATATTTGGACAGTAAACATAGGATGAATTCGCAGTAAAGGACTCAGAGTATGATACAGTACTGATTATTTCTGTACCTTTTTTTAATATTACTGACTCTGGGCCTGTATTATTTAAAACATTTATTGCATAGGCGATTATGTAGCTTGATGGAGATGCAACAGTAGTTTCAAATTCTAACTTATTTTCTTTCACATCGGTAAGCGCATATTGTTTGAGATCGATATCTATATTTTCTTCATTGTATAGTTCTACCCATTCTTTTTCTGAACTCGCAGGAGCAGGGTATATCTCATTAATTTGTAATGCCTCTATTTGACCAGCAAAAATGAAAGGTAATAGAAGTATCATTAGTATGAATAGATATCTCATGTAGTAAAAGTAGGGGATATAGAGAGATTTATCAATCGACTATATACTACAAAAATAGAGAAATTACTGGACGTGGAGATAGAAACTCATTAAATTATTACCATGATCAATATATTTGATATTTATGGTAGCTGCTCCACAAGGTTCAGAAGAAGAATACAATACACCGTCAGCGGGAGCACGAATAATTTCTCCACTATGACTCCACATATCTATTCCTGTGTGAATACCTCCACTGTAACCGTATCTCCATGACCAAGGGGTTTTCCCATACCTTTGTTCGACCACGATTGGATCAGCTAAAGGCCAATCCCAGCTGCCACTACCTATTGGAGCACCGTCTTGGTTATTTTGTACATTTTTTGTTGCAAGATAATTTTCAGCGTTAACCCATGAATTATTAATTCGTACTTCAAAATGCAAATGTGCCCCAGTAGAACAATATGGCGCGCCCGAATTTCCCACCAGTGCAATAGGTTCACCTTTTTTTACAGGTCCTACTTTTGATCCGGAAACGAGTGCCTTCTGCACCGCACTAAATTCGGCTAATGCCTGTTGCAATAACTGTTGATATTTCTTTTCATCACTTTGTGTATCAGCTAGTAATGCCTGTTTTTCTGATTTTTGAACAGTTAATTCTTCTTTCTGTTGAATTAGTTGTTTCTCTAGTGCGTCTAATTCGACTTTCTTTTTTTCACGAAGCGATTTTTGTTCCTCAAAGTTTAATTTCGCCTCCTGAACATGTACTAGTATTTTTTGATTATTATCTTGTGCTATCTGATAATACTTGACTTTTTTAATGAGATCCCCAGCATTATTACTATCAAGTAAAAGATCAAAAAAAGTCATGGGTTTTTCTTTATATCCCGCGACTACTGTTTCGATTAATAATTTAGAAACCTGATCAAGAGACTCATCAAGACCGTCAATACGGCTTGTTAATAGTGTAATTTCATTTTGTAAAGATTTTACTTTAGCTTCTGTATTCTGAATTTTTAGCTCAGTTAAATTCGTCTGAGTATCCATGTACTGAATTTGTGAAGAAAGACTTCGTTTCTGATCACCAAGTTCAGATAATTTTTTTTGATATTCTTGAATCTTATTTTCCATATCAGATTTTTTTTGATCAGTAGCAATATCCTCCGCAATTAAAAGACGGGAAGAGAAGATAATACTAAAAAAAACCGCTAGGATGATAAAGTATCGTTTCATAGGAGTATATCTACTATTTTACGCTAAATATTTCTCGGTCGCAATGAAGCTTGCAATAAATGCAATAGATAGACCAAAAATCAGAGACATTCCAAATGTCATAAAAAGAAATTTTAGACTTAATACATGTTCAGAAATAAAATAAAAATTAAATGTTAATGAAGGAAGATTGCTTAAATAAGTTTGAAGAAATGGATTAAGATAAACTAACAGTCCAATGATAGCAATACAAGAAGCGATTACTGCCATGAAACCCAGGAATAAGCTCTCTGCCATAAACGGTTTTTTAATATAAAATTTTGTAGCCCCAAGTAAACGCAGGATTTCGATTTCCTCTTTTTTCATAGCTATTTTAAAAAGAGTTGTAGTGGAAAGCACAACAATTGACATAAAAATTAGATAAGTAAAAAGAATTAAACTACTTTTGCGTACTATGGCAGTTAGTCTTAATAACCTTTCAGATATATCTTTAGCAAAAAAAACTTCATCTACTCCAGCTTGTTTTTTGGAAAAATCAGATATTTCCAATAAATAATTGGGTTGCTTAGCTTGTACCTCAATCGAAGCAGGAAATGTGTTTGAAGAGATCATCTCCAGCAATAGCGGCTTGTCTTTATTTAATTCTTTATAAATGCTAAATGCCTGTTCTTTAGAAACATATTTAACAGAGGAGACTTTGCCAGAATTCATGAGATCATCACGTACTTTAAATATTTCTGTCTCTGTTGCTTTTTTTTGAAAATATACGATTACCTGTGGTTTAGTTTCTGCATAATTTAACAAACTATGAAGTAAGCTCAGTCCAATAAATATTCCAGTAGAAAGGAAGATGGCAAAAAATAATACTAAAAATGAAGCCAGTGATTGATATGGTGTTCTTCGTATAGAAATTAATATGTCTTTCATATGTCATATCCTCCTTTTCGTGTATCTTTTATAATCTTACCGCCTTTTAAAGAGATTACTCTTCTTTTTAAACTATTTACAATATCAGTGTTGTGAGTTGCGAATAAAATAGTTTTTGTTGCTTCCAGTTTCTTAAATATCTTCATAATTTCCCAGGTAGTCTTAGGGTCCAGATTACCTGTGGGTTCATCAGCTAAGATAATGTCCCGATTACCTGCAATTGCACGTGCAATTGCTACGCGTTGTAATTCACCGGCAGATAACTGGGAAGGAAAAAGCAACTCTTTTGATTTAAGGTTTACAAGGTCAAGTGTACTTAAAACTTCTTTTCTTATTTGATGGGAATTCATTCCTAATATTTTCAAACTGATAGCAATGTTTTCATAAATATTTCTGTTTTCCAGTATCTTAAAATCCTGAAATACTATGCCAATCCGTTTACGAAGAGCCGGAATATTATTAAATCGGCGTGAAGCAATGTCTTTGTCATCTACTATGATCGACCCTGAGCTTGGGCGATATTCTCGCATCAGAAGTTTAAGAATAGTTGTTTTTCCAGCACCTGATGGTCCAACTAAAAAAACGAATTCATTGGTGTTGATTTCAAAGGATATGCCATCAAGACCTGTTGTACCTACTCGAAATTTTTTACTGACATTATCAAAAGTTATCATACTTTAATATAGTATATACAGATTGTGAAGATTTGTAATCGATTGCGAAATTAGTTATTGTAGTACTTCAACAAAACCTACATCCATAAGCCAACCAGCGGTTTTCCCTTGAAATGTTTTTCCCATAACCCGTACTTTTTTTCCAATAAAGGGTTCGAGATCTACAGTAGTAGAAGTTAGATAGGCATTCTGTGAAGGTCCGCCAGCTCGTTCTAGATGGAAAGCACCCTCGCCTTCAATACCACCTTCGCGTAATATACCTTCTGCCTTATCACTAAACGTTTTTTCATCACGAATACCTGCTGTTTCGACAACTTTTGCGTTCGATGTACTAGTGCTATTCGATTTAGCAAGTGGAGATGTGATAGTCCCAGGTTTGGAGAAAACTCTGATACCATATCCTGTTCCTATTCCGGCAATTATTGCAATAAGAAAAATAATTACAGCGAGTATTCCCACGTTTTGTGAGGATTGTTTCTGGGCATCGATTGAGTGAATTATTTTTTGATTTGGTTCCATTCGTAAGAATTAGAATAGCAAGGAATCATTTAAAATACAAGAAGCAGTGCAACAGCAGATTATGCTTTTTGTTTTAAATATGCAGATATAAAATCATCGAGTTCGCCATCAAGTACTTTTTCTACCTGTGAATCTTCAAAATCAGTCCGTAAATCCTTGATTAGTTTATAGGGGTGAAGAACATATGAACGAATCTGGCGCCCCCAAGAAGCCATCTTGTCTTTTTTAAATGTCTCAATTGCATTCATTTTGCGTTCTTCTTCAATTTGCCAGAGTTGAGCTCTTAAAAGTTTCAGTGCATTATCTCTATTTTGGCCTTGTTGTCGCTCTGTTTGGCAAGAAACAGTAATTCCAGTGGGCTTATGTATTAAGCGTACTGCTGTTGCCACCTTGTTAACATTCTGTCCGCCGTGTCCACCTGCTCTAAAAAATTGCCATTCAAGATCTTCGTCTTTAATAGTAACTTCCTTATCTTCGATAATAGGCAATACTTCAATGAGGGAAAAAGATGTTTGTCGCAATTTATCAGCATTAAATGGCGATTGTCTTACTAATCGGTGAACGCCTGCTTCTGCTTTTAGGTATCCATAAGCAAACGGTCCATATACATTTAAAATACTGCTTTTTATACCCGTTTCTTCACCTGGTACAAGATCAACTTCTTCAAACTGCCACCCTTTACGCTCAAAATAACGAGTATACATGCGATACAACATACCAGCCCAATCCATAGCTTCTGTGCCCCCTTGACCTGCATGAATGGCAAATATAGCATCTCCTTTATCATGTGGTCCGGAAAGAAACAATAAAACATCATATTTATTAATAAGTTTTTCCGCTTCTGCAAGTTCTCCCTCTTCAAATAAGAGCTGCATCATTTCGATTTCATCAATTTCCTGTTTCAGTTGACTAATTTTTTTCATGATATCAGAAGCTTTTTTTGCATCCTGCCAGAATTCTCCAGCATATGTCTCTTTTTCCATGGTGCTTAATTTCTCTTTTTGCTCAGATAGATTATATTTGCTCATTATGTTCTGGTATTTCTTTTCCAGAACTTCTTTCTTTAGATCATCCATAAGTAGATATTATATAGCATAAAGTAGTTTTGCCTTTAGGGAAATGTCAGCTTACTTAAAATCAGTTCCTACAATGATTATGACATCAGCGGTTTCATTTTCATCTAATGGTACTATTTTTGGCGCGGATACATTTTCTTTTAGGTCTGTTTTAATAATTGTTGCGCTATCTGAAGCATCTTTTTTTACCTGAATTTCAGTCGTAGTATAGTCAAAGTCATCTGCATTGCCGGTTAATATTTCCTGATAACCTTTTTCAGTAAGTGCTTCTTTAACATCAGAAGCCTTTCCTGCAATTCCTGATCCATTTAATACTTTGATACGGATTGTTTTTTTATCAATACTTGGAGTAGGAGTAGCGGTCGGAGAAGGGGGAGCTGTCGTTACAGTAGGACTCATATTCAAAGCTTGATTTGGTTGCTGAGACTGGCCTTTGTTAAATATGTTTAAGTTCATCTTCGATGCAAAAAACCAGATGGCAAATGAAGCTGCGAAAGAAGCAATAAATATAAGTAATTCTTTAAAGGGAATTTTTATAGAAGGTGCTGTAAATTTGGGATTGCTACTCATTGTGTTAGCACCTTTTTTAAAGAAAGAAAATTTTTTATTTTCAATAGTGAATATAAAGGCACCAATGCAGACATCATACTGCAGGAAAGGCATTGGCTTATTTGGATCAGATATAAGTAACTTTAAATAATCCTGATAAAAATCAGGAATAATACGTTTTAGAGGATTAGTCCAAACGCCGACATTTTTAGTAAATGTATCTTGGCGAACATGTTCGGAATTCTCACCAGACAAGATAATACGATTTAATTTTTTTCCCTGAGTTTCGTATGTATCTGCTTTTGTTTTTAAAATTTGTTCTACTGAAGTAGATTCCTGCATAACCTCTTCGATCACTTTTGCATGTTCGAGTGGTCCAAATGAGTCGTATAAATATCCATTAATTAAACTTTTACCAAGATCCACATACATTATGTACTCTTTTTTTTCTTTTCGTAAGGTTTTTTCAAATAGCTTAAAATAAGATAGTGTTTCCGGAATAATCGATACAACTTCAAGATTTATCAAATTAAATACTTCTTGGTATTTTCTGATTAAATCGGCATCAATTGCGTAAAAAACAACTTGTTGTTCTTTTTCATTTGAAATTAAAATATAGTCGGCAACTGTACTATCAATTTCTCCTGGAAATGCTGCTCTTGCCTTATCTTTTATAAATGAATCAACGGCGGAGGGAGCAATATCCATCGGAACTTCGCTCCTTAAGAAATGGAACGCCTGTTGAGGTAAAATTAAATAAACCTCTTTTTCTTTTATTGGTGTAGTACTAATTGTCGTTACAGCTTCTTTTATCGCAGAAGCGAGAATGTCCATACTCACTATTTTTCCATTTTGCAGAAGATCTGTTTGATGATTTTTTTCATAGTAAGCACACTCGTACTGGGACAGCAGTGTTTTTTTAAGATATAGTAGCTTGATCTGATTTTTGTCGAGATATAAAAACATCATGATTCCATTATAATAAAGTCACTAAAAAGAAAACAAGAGCATTCCTAAATTACATTTAAACTCTATGGATAACCAGATAGAAACAGTAAAGAGCCGTATAGATATTGTAGATTATATTGGTTCAATTGTACAGTTAAAGAAAGCCGGACGGAATTTTAAGGCTATTTGTCCTTTTCACCAGGAAAAAAGCCCTTCCTTTGTAGTATCGCCTGAAAGGCAGACATGGCATTGTTTTGGTGCCTGCCATGAAGGTGGTGACGTTTTATCGTTTATGATGAAGTGGGAAAATATAACTTTTTACGAAGCACTAAAAGAGCTTGCTGAACGGGTAGGTGTCACTTTGCAGTCAGTTGGATTTGAAGATCAGGAATGGAATAAGAAAGATCGGCTACTGCGTATAAACTCTTTGGCATCTAAATATTTTGAGTATGTACTTCATAGTACTTCTGTAGGTAAAACAGGCCTTGATTACCTAATCGAGCGAAAACTTCCTGTGCCCATTATCAAGAAATTCCAGATAGGATATGCACCCCGTTCATGGGACTCTTTGCTTAATTTTTTGACAAAAAAACAGTTTAAAAAAGAAGAAATTCATGAGGCAGGTTTATTGGTTCATAACGATTCGGGGCGATATTATGATCGATTTAGAGGACGTATTATGTTTCCAATTCATGATATGCGGGGTAATATCATTGGATTTTCAGGACGCCTTATTGAACATACTGAAAATACTATGGAAGGTAAATATATCAATACACCCGAATCGCCTATATATCATAAACGAGAAAGTTTATATGGTATTCATATAGCGAGGGAGGTAATTAGGAAACAAAATAATGTTATTTTAGTCGAAGGTGAGTTCGATATGATTAGCCCCTACATTCATGGTGTAGAGAATATAGTTGCCATTAAAGGTTCGGCTGTAACAAAAGAACAACTTACTATATTAAAACGTTTAACAAAGAGTATAACGCTTGCATTGGATGCAGATTTGGCAGGAGAAGATGCTATGCGGCGTGGAATTGAAGAGGCAGAAAAACAAGAGTTTGAAGTTTCGGTTATTACATTTGATTCAGGAAAAGATCCTGATGAAGCTATTCGAAATGATTTGGTTTCTTTCAAAAAATCTCTGAAATCACCTGTGCCGATTTACGACTTTATTATTCATCTCGCACAAAAAAAATATCCGGAAAATAATGCATTTTCTAAAAAGAATATAGGGGACTTTGCTCTTCCTTTTATAGCAAGAATTCAAAACCCTATTGTACAGTCTCACTACTGTAAAAAGTTGGCAACGCTGCTTGATGTAAGCGATGAAAGTATCGTCCATATGATAAAAAGACTAAAATTCCAGCGATATGAGAGAAAATCATTTTTACCTAAAAATACATCTGTAAAACAGCAAGATAGAGAAGAACTGTTGCAAAAGCAACTTTTGAGTATTATGCTACAGCATGATAATCCTTATGAATTATTTGAAAAGATATTCGGTATTATCAATATAGAGGATTTTACTGCACCATCGCATCAAAAGATATGTAATGCTATAAGTGAGTACAAAACATCTCATGCGAACAACTATAGTGCATCTGATTTTGTAAAGACATTGACACGAGAGTTGATTCCGGTTTATGATGAACTGTTTATGTTTAGTTCGAATGAAATCGAATTTTCATCCGACAATATAATAAGACTTATATACGAAGTTAAAAGGACGGCACTTAAACATAAAATAGCCATTGCGCTTGAAGAAGAGGGGAATAACCAGCAAAATATTATAGCTGAACTGGCAAAGACATTGACAGAGGTGGAAAACAGGATACAAACATTGTAAAATAGCTAATAGCTTTTGGCATATGCTGATTGCTTTCTGATATTTATATTTCTAAACTTAATTTATCATTATGAAACAACGATTTCCTAAAACCGGTAAAGAATTGCTGAAGCAGGGAGAAGAAGATGGATTTTTGGTCCAAGACGATATACTGATGGTATTTCCTGAACCAGAAAAACACATAGATGAGATTGACGAGTTTTTCAATTTTGCATTCCAAAAAGGGGTGGACATTTTCGAAACAATTTCAACCCGTGAGGAAAGTGATGCAAATAAAACTGCTGAAGAGATAGAAAAAGAATTAGAACAACTTGTCAGTTTGAAGCATGGTGAATCTCTTGATCCGATTAAAAAATATCTGAAAGAAATTGGCCGGACACCTTTGCTTACTTTTGAACAAGAAATTCAGTTGGCGAAACAATATGAAAAAGATAACGAAGAAGCAAAAGAGAAATTAATCAAAGCTAATCTGCGTCTTGTAGTCTCTATTGCTAAAAAATATTTAGGTCGTCGGTTATCTTTCCTTGATCTTATTCAGGAAGGTAATAAAGGGCTTATAAGAGGAGTGGAAAAGTACGATTGGCGACGAGGATATAAATTTTCGACCTATGCAACTTGGTGGATTCGTCAGGCGATTACCCGTGCTATTGCTGACCAGTCACGTACTATTCGTATTCCGGTACATATGGTCGATCAGATTAACCGATTCTATAAAACTCAGCGTAGATTGATTCAAAAACTTGGCCGAGAACCTTCAAGTAAAGAGATCGCTAAAGAAATGCAAATTACTATTGAAGAAGTAGAAAATTTAATGAAAATTTCGCAGCAGCCTAAGTCTCTTTCAACGCCAGTTGGTGATGACAAGGAGGCAACGTTAGAACAATTCGTTGCCGATCAAAGTCAACCTTCATTATATGACAAGGTCTCACGAGAACTTCTAAAAGAAACTTTACAGAAAGTTTTAGATACTTTATCACCACGAGAACGAAAGGTCCTAATTATGCGTTTTGGTCTTGAAGACGGTAAACCAAAAACGTTAGAAGAGGTAGGTAAAGAGTTTAAAGTGACTCGGGAACGAATTCGACAAATCGAGGCTAAAGCAATCAGAAAATTGAAACATCCGACTCGGGCACGTAAGCTAAAAGACTTTTTAGAATAAAGATACCTCTTGAATATCGTTTAAAAAAAAGGTATCTTGTTTAAGATGAAACAACAAACTTCTCCTACTCAAAAAGCACTGAATGTCTGGGCAATAGTTCTAATAATTTGGGCATTATATAGAGCCAAATTTCGAACGGATCTTCCAATTTGGTTTGATGAATTTATTGCAAAGCCTGCCGTATTTATTCTTCCTATCTATTACTACATTCATCGCTATGAGAAAAAGAATTTTTTTGCTGCTATTGGCCTTAAGAAAGTTAGTTTAATGAATTTGTTATATATTGGAATAGCCATTGTAGGTTCCGTAAGTGTTGTATATATTCTGAGACGTTATGCAGATCTTCCAAACACCTTAACACTGCAAAATTTTTTATACCTGTTACTAATTTCTTTTGCAACAAGTGTATCCGAACAGATTCTTACTACGGGGTTTGTATTACAGAGACTGTACGATGAATCTAAGAATCCATTTACGGCTACCTTTTTTGCGAGCATATTATTCTTTTTTGTTCATGTACCTATCCTTTTTACCAATGAGAAAATAATAGGCTTTATGTTAATTAGAGTTATGTTAACTGATCTATTACTCAGTTTGAGTATTGGTTTTACTTATTTATCACGAAAGAATTTGATGCCACCGATTCTTATTCATACTTTCTATAATCTAAGTATATATTTATTAATGCAGTAAGTTTAGTCTATTGTTCATAGATCCAGAAAATGTCTTCTGTGCCGACTTGAATCTTCTTTATTTTTGACATGATTTTCGCATCTACGTTGGCAAAATCATCCGGATATCCGATAGAGATAGTGTTATTTTCCTTAGGAATACGGAAATTAAATTCAAACTTATCAAATCGCTCTACTTGTCCGAATCCATATTCATCAGGCGCGGTTAAATTTGCTACTTTTTGATAGCGGTATGGCGGGTACTTCAAATAGAATAAGAACATTATGTAGGGCTCACCATTCTTTTTTGTTATATAAAATTTATCCGTGCTTTGATACTTCGTTTTTACATAATTTGTTAATTCTTTGTATCCGCATTGCCATGAACGGATTGTCGGGGCACGTTGTGGATAATGATTAAAATAAAAATCCCAGGAATAGAACAAGAAAAACAGTTCCAATACCATAACTGATGGAATTAGGATTAAAGAGCTTTTCTTAGGGAGCTGATCAAAGAGATTAGCTATGCCATATCCGGAAATCAATGGTATAACAGCAAAAAGCGTTAATGAACGAGTTATCGACATACCTGCCCATGATAAAGCACCAGATATCGGTGCTATTAGGAGCAGTCCAAGTAAGTGATATCGCCATTTTTCTTTCTTTTTAAATAAGAAGTAAGCACCCAATAATATACCAACATATTCAAGAGGTGTTACAGGCCCCATACCATCATAGCCGAAGCGATTATTCTCATCTCCATTGATCACTAAAAACTCGGGTGAAAAATACTTGATATATTGATGTGTTAAATCTTTAATTCCGATTGTCAGCTTATTGTATAAAAGTGTGGAACCGCCCTCCCCCCGTAGTTCATTGATTTTTAATGAGAAGCCAGCATTATTGAAAAATAACAAATTTTTTACCCGTTCCGGTTTGTATATCAAATCGGTTACACTAAATAAACCGATAATAACAATTCCTGCGAACAATGTGAGGATGATTTTTTTGATGGAATAAGAAGTTTTTTTATGATGTATAAGTATATGGATACCAATTAAACTTAGGAAATAGGCTGCAAAAACACGTCCGGGATGATAGCTAAAAAGTAATAAAAATATGGAACATAAAAAGGCAATTGAAGTGGTTAGTGAGTTGTTTTTGAGGACTTTAATTAATAGGCAGAAACTCAATATAGTCAAATATGCACTAAGATATGCTTCATGGGTATGTCGGCCGACAATCTGTAGACCTAATGCAACACTTACTAAAAGTGCAGACAGTAATGCGGATCTTTGTTGATTAAATAGTTCTTTGGCTAGCCAAAAAATGGTTATAGGAAATAACAATGTAATGAGAATATTAACTGCTCTTGCTGTGGTTTCATTGAGTCCAAATAAACCTATAAACGGAACTGATAAATATGAATATAGTGGTAACTTATAATCACCGAAAGACTTAAGACGAAGAGGTAAAAATGAACCATACTCGTCTTTTCCGGTCGAAAGTATAGAATAGGCATTATACGAAAAAGCTGCTTCGTCTGCATTCAGACAGGGAGGGACAAAATCTCTCCGATATGAGTTTAAAAATAAAGAGATACCAGTAATGATAATAAGCAGTATTGCTGTTTTATATTTCATAGTTTGACAATAAATCTTTATCGGATAACTGCGCATCTTTTTTTTGAAGATTTCTTTTATCTAATATTTCGGGCAACCGAATTAAAGCTTTTACAAATCCATTTATAATAGTCCAGTTTCCCTTTAAGATCGATTTAAGTAATAAACCAATTAAGGTCTTTATATGATCTCTCGTTAACGTAGAATCTGATATATTCTTCCATATGAAAATAAGTTGATTTCGAAAAGCAATAGTATTGATATATGACTTAGAAAAATATTTTCCTATGGTTGATTCATGATGATGAATAACCTGGATTTCAGGATCAAATAAAGTCGTATAGCCCATTTTGCGTGCACGATAGGATAAGTCATTGTCTTCCCAGTAAAATGGACAAAATAACGGGTCAAATCCTCCCACATCTATGAACTTTTTTTTATCGATAATACAGGATCCGCCTTCTACCCAACCTGTGGGGCCAAATTTTATATCATTAGCTTTTCGATGGTGTGCCATACCGTCTTTCCAATATATATCGTTCTTTCCAACTATTGTTCCATCTTTCTCAATTTGAGAAAAACTCACTCCAAAAAGATCACTTCTTTCTGAAAATAATTGTATTGCTTTCAGAAAATTTGTATCGTTGATAATAACATCAGTATTTAAAAGAAAAATATAATTACACGATGATTCGTGTACACCAATATTGACAGTTTGTCCAAATCCCAAATTATGTTTATTTTCCAGAAGAATTATGTTATCAAATCGTTTTAACTCATCAGCTAGACTTTCTTTTGGATCATCATTGACGACAATAATTTCGCACTTATTAATATATTCTAAATTATGCTCGAGATTTTTTAAAAACTGCTCTTTATTTTTATATACCGGTATAATGACAGAAATTTTATACATATTATTCAATGAATATTTTTTCTACATTATTACTAAATATTTCTTTTCTAAAATTTTGTTTAATATAATCAACTGCATTCGCCTGAATAATTTCAGTTTTTTTCTCATTTAAGTTATTCATTTTCTCAAATAGCTCTACTTCGTTTGAAAACAAGAACCCATTAACCCCATCTGTAACAATCTCTTTTGATCCACCCGCATTATAACAAAATGTTATACAGCGGGCAGCCATTGCCTCAAGCGGACTAATACCAAGATGTTCGACTAACTCTGGATGTATCTTATCATCCACACCATAGCCGGTCATATGCCAGTAAATATGAGCAGTTCTATATAAATCTAACAACTGATTAAAAGGAATATTTGGTATAAGCTCTATAGAACTATCATCTTGCTTCAATGTTTGTAGATGTTGAAAATATGCAGTATCTTCATTTTTTAATCCGCCCGCAATTATTAGTTTGTAATTGTTATATAGTGGTGATTGTTTTTTTAATGTTTTAAATATCTCAATTGTTTTATCATGTCTTTTTGAATGAAGATGTGGAAAAAATCTACCTACCGATATAATAATATTTTTTTTATAGTTTTTTTCTTTAGACAAATTAATAAAGCTATCATCTAAATATGGGTATAACACTTCAGAATTTATGTGTTGTGAATTAAGCCAATCTTTTACAAAGTAAGAATGAGTAATGAATTTAGTGTTGAAAGTTTTTAATTTATTCTGCCAGGGCATGTGGTACAGTTTTTTATTGGGAACCATACAGTAGACATAGGTTTTTTTTGCAGATGAAATAGTGTAACTTCCATCAGTTACATACAAAAAGACATCAAAATTTTTTAATAACGAGAGTTTTGCGATAGGATTCAAAGACTGGCGGAAAATATTAGGAATAAACTGTACAGATGTCTCAAAATGGATATTTAATTTCGTTTTTATCTCTGATGTAACATTAGAGTCCCAAAAAATATAGGGTTCATAATCATGGGAGATTAATTCTTTTAACAACGCAAGCAGATATCTTTCACCACCGCCCATTACATCAAGATAAGGATCATAGAGGGCGATTTTTTTTCTTTTCATATAAGTATAAATATGTGATGGTTTTTGAGAACGCTTGATAGATACTTTCAATTATACCAATTTCACCATCGAGAAAACCTGACTTCTTTATCAATCTTCTGTTTAATTCGCCTAAAAATTTCCTAAAAAATGTAGTCGTCGAAACAGGTCGTTTAGCTTTATATAATAGTTCTGATTCGATTCCTTCAAATAAAACTGTTTTGTATACCATAGATTCAATATCACCATGAAAATAGTGCATAAGTGGTTCTGATAAATGACCGCAACCGCCTTCGATCTGAGGTGTAGAATGAATATCTTTAGGCCACGATTTAAATGCATGAAGTTTAATTAATCGTGTTTGATAATCAGGCCACCATCCACCATGTTTAAGCCACTTTTTTCTTCCAAAGACATTTTTACGAGATATCTTGTAATAAGTTATCAATTGAGGGATATGTGAAGGCTGAGACGTTATTGTTTGTTTTATTTCATTAGCTACATCTGAAGTGATTCGTTCATCTGCATCAAGAATAAATACCCATTCTGTTTTAGCTGTCCGTATTCCAAATTCACGAGCTGGTTCAACATATAGCGAAGGTTCAATCGAGTAAAAGTTAACTCCCAGTTCTTTAATCTTTTCAGAAGTTCCATCAGAACTTTGCATGTCAATCACATGTATTTGGTCAGATAAGAGCCTGGCCGACTTGATACATTCTTCAATGTGTTCAATAGCATTATATGTATGAATTACGACAGTTATGCGTTGTTCGGTCATATTTTTATTTGCCATAATTCTAATCGTACGCCATTTTCCATAATATGATTTTTTTGGATAAAGGCATTTTGAGGAATGTTATTTTTTCGCCATTCGACAATTCGGTCTTTAACTGGTTCTTTATCGAAAATATACCAGCAGCGGTTATTCTTATATTCTTTTGATGGTTCTTTATATCTTTTTACCTTTGAGTAATAACTAAATATGTAATCGTAGGTGTATGGAACAATCGGAGGAGTATAAATTCTTACGCAAAATTCTTGATTATTTGTCTGTTTGTATACATAGTCAACAGTCATCATATCGGCTCTCAGTCCGATAGTTTCCGGCTTCTTTTTATCATTGATGGTATTAACAAACATTGTTGCATTGATTATTACAAAGATTGCTATTATAAGATATGCATATCTCTTCATAATTTTTATATTTACCAGTGCCTCAAATCCGATTAGTAGTATGAATAACATCATGTAGTGGATGCCTTCCAGATAATTATCCCAAAAAAAATTATCTTTACTGGCTAAGGTCGCAAAAAAAGTTAGAACAATAATACTCAACATAAAAATTGCAGATTTTCGCATATAAGGCATGATAGTTTTATACGCCATAATGAATATAGATAATGTACCCGCAATCATAGCTATGCCAATGCTTTTGTTATGTTCATAGATGATATCTATGTAGTACTTTATCATCAGGTTAATTCTATCTTTAATCGCACCCTCATAACTTTGGGGATTAGTTCCTGGAGTTGTTTTTAGAAAATGTATACTATCTGTAATTTCGATAAAATGATTTTTGAGATTAAAAAGTATTCTAGGTAAAAAAGGAAATGCAATGCCACTCAGTAATAACAGAATCATTATTTTATTTTTTATTATCATTCTGAACTCATGAAAAAAAATGGCGGTAAGAAAAAAAGCAGGTAAAAGGAATATTCCAAATGATACTTCTGTTTCTGTAATGAATCCGATCGAAAGACCTAATAATAAGATAAATTTTTTTTGATTAGTTTTTAAAAACATAAAGACACTATAAATAAAAAGCAAGACCGAGCCTGGAGTTAAAATATTGTTACCGGGAAAAAACGAGATTCGAATAAAGTAAGGAGAAACAGTGATTATTAATAGAAAAAGTAATGCCGTTAAAATATGAAAGTTTTTTTTGAGAAAGAGAAAAAATAAGAAAATTGTCAATAAAGTATAAACAAAAATACCATAATAAAATCCTTCTGGCCAACCATTGAATATAAAAAAAACAATACTAAGAAAATAATACCACCAAGCCCCATGATGTAATCCTTGTATCCCCGTTGTTGGGCCAATAAAGGTAGGATTGGAGTACCTGACTATTTCTTCCGCCTTCAAAAAATCTCTCCCTTGATCATAAGTATAGGGCACCGTTTGAAAAATGATTGGTTTTAATCTAAAATAGCAGAAAAGAAGGAGACACAAAGCGACGGCTGTCCAAAGGAATAATTTATGAATACTATTTTTACGCATATTAAAAGTAATATATATATTTATACACTACTTGTTATATTTATATTTTTATTTTTCTTCAGATTAGATTATAACACACTCACAAGCTGGGATGAGGCATGGTATGCATCGATTTCGAGAGCCATGGTACAGTCTGGAGACTTTTTTTTGATGAAGTGGAACGGTATTCCTTATTACGATCATCCACCGATGGGGTTTTGGCTAATGGCTCTATCATATAAAATATTTGGTATATCTGAATTAAGTACACGCTTACCTTCTGCTATCTTAGGTGTGTCGAGTAGTGTTTTCATATTTTTGACAGCAAAACGTTTAACAGGAGAAAAAAATATTGGTTTTGTTGCTTCACTGATTATGGGAACCTGTGTATGGTATGTTATTCGTGTGCGTTCAGGTAATTTGGATGGAGACTTTATTTTCTTTTATATAACGACAATATATTTTGCTTTACTTTCCCGTGAACATATTGCATGGCTCCCAGTAACAATGATATGTTTTGCATCATTATTGCTTACAAAAACATTAATAGGTATATCGGCAATTCCTTTGCTTATGTATCTTATTTTTAATCAGTTAATTTATATTAAACGAAATTTTTGGTATTTTATTGTAGGTATTGTTGTTTTTATAGCAGTTTTGCTTCCATGGTATTATGTGAACTATAAGACGTACCCAGATTTTATCGTACATCACTTTTTTCAAATAGGCGCACGGAGTAAAACCTTTGCTTCATATTTTAATTTACATCCAGAACAACCACTTTTTTATATTCATATGGGAGTGCGGAAGTGGTACTATCCATGGTTATTATCACTGTGTATATTAAGTATCTCAATAGTTTATAAACTCATAAAACGAAAGATTGATCAAAAACTTTTTGTTTATATATTTCTTCTATTATGGAACTTTGTAGTTGTCTATCCTTTTTTAACGAGTGATAAAACTGAACTATGGCATCTTATTCCAGTCTACCTACCACTGGCATTTATTGTTGCTATTGGTTTTCATACCTTGGCAGATATATTTTCGCAAATAATATTTAGAATGCTTAGTTATTTTAAACTTTCATTTCTAAGAAAAAATTTCAAGATAATAACACAACATAATATTTATCAGTTTGTAATGATTCTATATCTTATTTTTTTTATTTCTATAACACTTTTACAAGTTAAAACATTTTATACCGAAGTTATTCCTGTAAATAAATATATTCCAGATGACGTGGCTATTTCGAAAGCAGTGGGGAAATATAATAAAAAGGTTTATTTAGACGACGATTTTTTTCCTTTATGTGTTTATTATTCAAACAAACATATATTACCTTTATATGATTTAAGTTCTTTTGGAGAATCTATAGAAAAAAATACAATGGTAAAATTATTTAAATCAAATGAAAAAGATTTTGTAGTTATCACAAGAAGTTGGGCAGTCGATAATTTAATTGTTGAAAAAATACCATATACAGTATTAGAAAAAAATAATTCATTTACGATTTTAACTCGATAATATGTTGATTGCTTTTTACGTGATATTATTTTTTCTTTCAGTTTTTTCATATACTCTCGTCGATCCTAACATCACGCTACTTAATAACAAAATCTGGACCGATTTTCGTAACTCTATAATATACTGGGGATATTATCGACGCGAGATAACTTCTATTTTATATATTGTAGCGATTATTCTGCTATTTCTAATTCATTTATATTTAGTAAAAAGAAAAAAAAACATAAATGCTATATCTGTAGCTACTGTAGTTGGAATAATATTGTTTTTTTCCTATCCATTTCTTTCTCACGATCTTTTTAACTATATGTTTGATGCTAAAATTTTCACCTACTACCATGAGAATCCTTATCTGCATAAAGCTTTAGATTATCCAAATGACCAATGGACACGGTTCATGCACTGGACACATCGTACATATCCATATGGTCCTGTTTTTCTGGTATTAACTTTCATACCGTCTTTTTTTAGTTTTGGTAAATTCATAATCGCGTATGGCTTATTTAAAATTATGTTTATTGGTTCATATATTCTGACAGTTTATGTATTAAATAAGTTAAATAAAAAATGGGCATTAATATTTGCGACACATCCGTTCGTAATTATAGAAGGACTTCTAAATTCGCACAATGATCTGATTAGTGTATGTTTAGGTGTTATTGGAATATATTATTTAGCAAGAGATGAATCTATTAAAGCTAAGATATATTTATTCCTTTCTGCAGGTATTAAGTATATAACGGTACCCTTTATTATATTGTCGAAAACCAATAAAATTTATCAATACATATCACTTAGTGGACTAGTTGTAATATTACTATATCTATCCTTTACTTCCGAGATTCAACCGTGGTACTTTCTGACACTTTTTACGCTATTACCTTATTATGATAAACTAATTAGTTATAGTAATATTTTTTTTGCTGGATTGCTTCTATCTTATTATCCATATCTTCGTTATGGAGCTTGGGATAAAATCTATGAAGTATCAATGAAACACAATATAATCATTATATCGGCTGTAATAAATATTTTGTTTGTGTTTATATACACTTTTCTTAGGGGTAAGCAAAAAATAATGGCAAAATAATTACTTCGTTTTTGTTTTTCTGCCCATGATTATATTCATTAACGCATCTCTGTCGAATGGTTGATCTTTTGTTAACTCTCGATGTTCGACTACAAAACCTCCAAATAACTGTCTTTCTATAAGCTTTGATCTAGTATTTTCATACCATGGATATCTTTGAGCATATTCTTCTGGAAATCCTGGTCCGGGTTCGATTATTAAAAACAAGTCTGTACCTTTAATTTTTTCAATTTTTGCATATTCTACATGTTCTCCAAAAACACCAGTCTGTGGGTATCCAAGCCATCCTGGCATATATCCATATGATGATTTTCCATATCCGTCGAACAAAAATGCCCATGTAGTATTGATAAATAGAGGATTTGTTACGCTATTTATATAAAACGGGCGCCCATTTGCTTGTTTATATATCCAGTCTACAGCTGCTCGCTCATCGCTTAATAACATTTTATTCTGTACACTGAATAATCCTTCCCCATTTTGAGAGTTATGAAATGATAAAAAGAAATTACCTATTATAATAATGCCGGCAATTAATACTAAAAAAAGTTTTTTATTGAAACGAACTCTACTTAACAAATATACCATGCATACACTGGTTAAAATAATAATTCCATATAGACTTCCGATCATAATAAAGTAAGCGCCTAGCTTTTCAAAACTCAACGGTAACATAGGAAGGAAAAAGAGAAAAAGAGTGAAAAAAATAGGCTTCTTAAACTCTTTTTCTGTCAGAGCTATATACACTGAGAATATGAGAGTTAAAAAAAACATTACGCCAGCAAGTAATATATTTACTCCGAAAACATTTAAAAAATAATTCTGTATGAATTTATTGACAACTGTGTCACGTACAGGGCTAAAAACGCGTAGTAATCCTTTATCTTCATCTAAAAATCCAGATAACACGGTCACACCTTGGTAGCCAAATTTTATTTCAGATATTATAAAAGGAGATAAAATGAGGAATGTAATTCCAAATAAAATGTAATTAACAGGATTAAAAATTTTTTTCCATTCTATTTTATTAGAAAAAAATAAATAGCCAAATACTATAAGAAAAATAAAAAGGTGGTAAACGAGGAAAAATTCAAAATGCACAGATATAGCCCAGAAAACAAAAAAAAGACCAATGCCTTTATAGTTACGGTTCAGAATAAGCCATAAGCCATAGAAGGATAATAATATAGAAAGTAATGCAGGCGATGGATTCGAAAGCCAGCGTGCATACTGCACTACTTCAAATGAAGATGTAAACAATAGTGCTGAAAGGAGAGCAATTAAATTATTTTTAAATATTTGCTTTACTACAAAGTATAAAACGAATACGATACTAAGATTAAAAAGAATCAAAAATGACTTAACAACCAGAACGTTCCCGCTTGAAAAAAAATAAAAGGGTGAAATAAGATACCAGTAAAGTGTCCCATGATAAAGTCCTCGTAAATCAGTCATAGGACCAATTATTTTTATTGGATCTTGTTGCCAGATGCTCATTGCCTCAAGCGCATCGCGAGCCTGATCATACCCAAAAGATATGTGTGTAAATTTAAATGATCGAAGTATCAATCCAAATGCAAAAAATAGTCCTAACAGTAAGAGAGTTTTTGCCCGGGACAATTTTATATCGAACATAATGGAAATTAAAAGAATATTAAATAAAAGTATTTATTTATTAATTGTTTTTGTTTTAATCTCTTTTTTGAAACGCAATACTTTATATGATAATAATGGATTCTTTCCCTGTACCTTATTAACAATATCATAGTATCCAAGATCTGTCTCACAGTTATGGCTATCGACAATGATTGTGTTTTTAGGTATGTTGCTTTGTATAAGCTGCTTGGATGGACAGTCATAATCGAAAAAAGTTACATTATGAATTTTGTTTATTCTGGCATCAAGTTTAAAACGTGTAGCGTAGCTTTTATCAAAATCTTTTGTATAAAAAAGATAAAATAACGGCATTGTATTTTGTACGGGCATGATCACTGGCGTTTTAGTTGATATATTTTCTTTCACATATAAAACTAGTTGTTTTTGCGCATCATTTCTATATATTGCGTTGAAAAAATCAGCATGAGTATATTGATGCCAAAAATAGATAAATTCAATAAAAAAAATACAAAAAAACAGATAATTTAAACGTATCTTTTTGTATTCTATATTGGCTGCTGCATTCAATCCATACGCAAAAAAAATAACTAAAAAAAGACTTAATAATACAGAGCGATGTACATTCGGTGCATCAAGAACCGTTAGTGCTGAGGGTAATACAGATATTAAAGTGAGATATACCAGGTAAACTAAACGTATATTTGATTTATCTTTTTCATTATCAAATACTATCATCCTTGATAAGTAAAAGAATGAAAGAATTGCTAATCCCAAAAACGATATATAAAACAATCCCTGCTCAGGAACTTTATATGCAAGCGAGCGTCCACCCTCTAAAAATAAGTAATTAAAGGAAAAATAAGAAAAAAATTGTTCTATAAATTCGCGTCCATAAGCAACTATTTTATTATGAAAAATTTTAGCTACTAATATATTGTTAGTGCCTTCATCATATATTAATTCCTGGATTTTAATGCTAACACCGGAAAGTGGACTAAAAATTGAAGTTTGCTGAAACCTTCCACTACCCCATACAGTCGTACTGATATAAGCAGTTAGGGAGAAAAAGAAGAATATTAGTATGATTAAAGTAATAAAAGAATTTTTTTTACTTTTAATTTGTATGAGGAGATAGGGAAGAGGAAGAAGAACTAAAGGAACTATCACTCGGAAAGGATGATAAATAAAATATGTAAGTAACAATAAAAGTATTGCAATAATTAGTGATCTAATTTTTTTAGTATCAATCCATTCTAATAACGCAACAATACCAAAAAGTAATATGGTACTACCAATAACGCCTTCAGCATCGGCACGAGACATAACAATATGCCATGGTGTTATTGCTAACAAAAACGCTGAAAGGAGAGCGACTGTTTTATTTCTAAAAATCCATTCTGAAAGTTTATATACAGGTATGATTGCAAGTGCACCGAACAACGCGGTAGGGAATCGTACAGCAAATTCGTTAACTCCAAATACGAAGGTGAATAGTCCTTTTATATACATGGGTAGAATAATGTAGTAATCACCGAACTTATTGAAGTAGAGAAGAGGCCAGGGATTATTATAGAGGTCTCGTCCATTTAGCCAAAGAAATCTGCCAACATATCCAGTCAGTATTTCATCTTCATGAAAGTTAAAAGGAAGTGTTCCTAGTTGATAGAGTCGCAGTATGAGTGCAATACCAAAAATAATTCCTAACCAATATCTGTTTTTCATAGATCCATTATCGTATTTAAAGATGTATTTGTGAAATTACAAGCCATTTTTTGTTTCTAGTCAGCTCCATTATATCTTTCCTTTTATAGTCAAAAAATCCGTTTGTTTCTTGCATTTCTGACATTGCTTTAATAAATGTCATCTCGATAGTTTTGTTATTTATATAGCAAATATATTCTTCTATGCGATCTATTATACAATCTTTTCTGATTTTCTTATCAGAGTTTATTAGAGATGCACTAATACTGGAAACATCTACTAATACTTCAAGACTCTGAATTTTATCTGAATGAAAAGTGGCAAACGGGTAGTTATAGATATTTGTTTTAAGTGATATACCAAGAGATTTGGTAGCTTTATTAATCTCGTTTTTTGTCAGTCCTTTTTCTTTAAAAATAAAATATCCGGGGCTGTAATACTCACGTAATACCCAAAAATTACGGGTATTGATAGTGCCATTTCGTTTAGTTTCCTCAATAAAACTATTTAGATACTTTATCCTTATGAATGGAAATATTCGAGTGGAGATTTTAGGTACAAATACTAAAAATCCTGCAGTTATCAGTAAAAATATAAAGGTATAATAGAATTTCATATAATTTCTTACTACGCTTGTCTGGTGATATAATTGATTCAGCTATGACCATTAAGACGCGTGATCTTATCTGTGTTTTTTTCATACTTATTATATCATTGATCTTTGTTGCTGATCTTTTTACAAATATAGGGACACCAGCCACATTTGATCAACCTACACATTTGGCTAATATAGCACAGTTTTATCGAGCGATTTTGGACGGTGATTTACCTGCTCGATGGGGTGATGGATTTGGAAACTATGGTATGCCGATTCCTCTGATAGCACAGCAAATGACTTCTTATTTGGGAGCTTTTTTAAATTTTTTAACTCACGACATTATACTTTCCTATAATTTAGTTATATTTACAGGAACATTTTTATCTGGTGTATTTTTTTATGTTTTTTTGAGATTGTATTTTGAGGCGGAACCATCTTTACTCGCAGTTTTCCTTTTTAATTTTGCGCCATATAGAATACTCAATATATATATAAGAGGTTCACTTCCGGAGTTTTTTTCAGCAGTGTTTTTACCAATTTTACTTATTGGGATATTTTTGTTAGTTCAAAGAAATAAGTTATATGGAGGAGTTATTATTGCAGCCAGTGTTGCCGGAATTATTTTGTCTCATCCTTTTATGTTGTTGGTATACGCTGCAATATATATACCTTACGCAATAACTTTACTCATATTATCTCAACATAAATTCAAGTCGATTATTTCTTTAAGTACTGCTTTTATCATTGGGATAGGTTTAACTGGATATTATTTATTTCCATTATTGCTTGAAATTAAATATTTTTATTATGGTTTGGCTAAAAGCCATTATATACCGAATTATTTTTTGTCTTTGCAAAATTTTATTGACCCCTACTGGTATTACTACTATCAGAATGATACGTATGTCCGTGGGCATGTATTGAGTGCTGGCTTATTTGAAACTGCTATACTCACGTTCTTTATAATCACTTTGATTCTGGGCAAAGTAAGGAATGACCGCATTACAAAGCATTTTATATGGTTAATACCAGTTACTGGAATTTTATGTGTAATACTAATGATTCCCATCTCAGATTTTCTATACAGAAAAATAAGTGTCCTGGGAAACATTCAGCGTCCTTGGCGTTTTCTTTCTACTTATATTTTTTTACCATCAATGGCTCTGGCGTATTTAACGAGTAATATGAAAAAGCGGTTTTTAGTCGTTATTATGACATTTATTATTGTTCTCCGCTTTCCTCAACTATATGGAAAAAATTATTTTATTCAGCCTCAACAATCATATTTTTATACGATGGAAAATCTGCACGGGACTATTCTGAACACAATCTGGACTAGTGATACGAAAGATTATCCTGTTAAAAAAATTAAAGGAGAAATTATTGAGGGAAAAGGAAAGATAGTTGACATTGTCATTAAAAATTCTCGCCGGTCTTATACGGTAATAGCAGAGTCAGACATACGGATGGTGGATTACACATTTTATTTTCCTGGATGGAAGGTTTATACAGATAATAAACCTACTGAAATACAATTTCAGGATCCTAAATATAGAGGAGTAATTACATACAATGTACCAAAAGGGAAACACATAATTCTGCTTAAGTTTGAAGAAACAAAAATACGTTATTTAAGTAACATACTATCAGTTTTTTTCAGTGCTATTTTTATTATTTTAGGAAGTATTGTTTGCAAACATGAAATTTTGTCCGTAAAGGCGCGTATTTCATCGCGAATTTGACTCTATTTTTATCCTGATACTTCTTATGAAAAGTAGAGCCAGCTCCATCAGTAGACTGTGCGTTCTTGTGCCAGATGATAATTGAAGGATCATAATATAATTTGATTGCATTTTTCAAAGCTCGCATACTGTAATCAGCATCTTCATAGTACATGAAATAATTCTTATCCCATTTCCCTAATTTTTCATATACTGCTTTGTCGTAACACATCAAGCATCCTGTTTCAAATTGGGTTTCTTCAAACTTGTCATACTGACCCACATCTATTTCATCAACACCCCGGTGATGAACTAAGACATGATTCCAATCGATAGTACCTCCGGCATACCAAAAAACTTTTCCTAGCTGGTCCAAATTATAACGATCTTTGTGATATTCAAATCCGGGAGCATAGTAGATTTTACCTCCGATTATTGAAGATGGATGAGCTTCTAAAGATGTTAATGTTTTTGAGACAAAATTTTCTGAGAAGTATATATCACTATTTAATGCGGCAAATTTTTGATAGCCATTATTTACAGCAGTGTCTATACCTACATTGATACCATGCGCATATCCTAAATTTTCAGCCTGTATTATGGTAGAAGGGATGTTTTTTGTATCTATTTTTTGTTTATCTTTTGATAGATCGCTAATAAACAAGTGAAAGTTTTTATCTGTTTGTTTACTCAGGCTTTGGAGAAAGTCTGCAAGTACAGTATAATTCTGATAGATGACGGTTATTATTGCAAGCGACATTGTGTGATTTCCTCTTCATGAGGAATATTGATAATATCAAATATATGCGTCCAACAATTGATTATATCAAAAAAAATAAACTGTTACTTTTAGTGATCGTTCCCGCTTTTTTTTGCCATATGCTGGTTATCATGCCAAGCGGTAGTCAATTTTGTTCATCAGATAAATGTGGTATCTTTTTTTGGGGGGCTCATGCCCATGACGCTATATGGCATCTGGCAATTATAAGTACTTCGTTTACTAAATTTCCTTTTATAGCCCCTACATATGCTCAAAGCCTGTTAAGCGGTTATAATTATCTTATTGATCTTCTGATGTTTCTTCTTTCAAGAATAGGTATATCTTCATTATTTTCCTATTTTAAATTATTTCCTTTAATCTGGTTTATTCTTTTTACATCTGTAGCTATTGCTTTTGCGAGAAAACTTCATAGTTCTGCATTATTCAGCGGAATTCTTCTTTTTTTTCTTTATTTTTCTGGTTCGTTTTCATATATATTGACTCTATATCACCATACCAGCATCTGGAATTCTTCAGGATTGCTTGCGATGCAGGCTGGATTATCATTAACAAATCTTCAGTTTGCATACTCATTAATTGTACTGTTGTATATTCTTTTTCTTATCAAGATGGATTCAAAAAATATAACGCTTCTTGGAGTATTGGCTGCTGTTAATGTGGCTTTAAAGTTTTATGCTGGAGTAATAAGCGTGTTTCTTATAGCGCTATATATTTTGGGAACATTTATAAAAGAGAAAAAAATCGGACTATTTATCCGATCAGCAGTAATTCTTAGTACTTTATTCATAATCTCTATTTTTATATTTTATAATCCCACACAATCATTAAGAAGTGGCTCAACATTTTCTTTTGCACCCTTCGCAACAGTACACTCAATAATCGAAGAACCTGAGCAATTGTATATGAGAGATATGGTCAATGCCAGGTATTATTTACAAAGTCTGAATAAATTCAGTTTCAAACTTATTCGCATAGAACTTGTTAGTTTATTATTATTTTTAGTTTTTAACTTAGGTACCCGTATTATCGGTGTTTTTTTAATTTGCACTAAAATTGTGTATAAACGAATTACGCCGTTTGATGTATATGCAATTTTAACTGCATTTTTTGCCATGTTCATGGCCACATTCTTTGTTCAAAAGGGGATATGGTGGAATACTATCCAATTTTTATATTACGGACTTTTTATTGCTAATATTTTTGCAGCTGAAGCTATTTATTTATTCATGAAAAAATATAGAATAGTGGGAGTCGTTTTGGCCACATGTCTGTTAATACTTACAATACCGAATTCTGTAGATGTGATTAGAGGTTTTAGTTCTTTTCCATCAGCTGCATATCTTCCTGCAGAAGAATATGAAGCACTCCAGTTTTTAAAGCAACAGCCTCATGGTGTTGTTCTAGCCAGTATCTATCGGAAGGAAAACTATAAAGACTTTGCCAATCCAGCACCTCTTGCATCGTATGATGACACCTCATATCTAACAGCATTTTCAGGCAAATTATCATATGCAGCAGATAAGGTTCAGCTTGAACTACTGGGTATTGATTACAGCGAAAGATATAAGAAGGTAAATGGCGGAGATTGTTCAATATTGGATTCAGTTAACTACTTATATATAAGATCGTACGAAAGTAATGAAAAATTTAAAAACTGTCTCAACTATAAAGTGAATATGAAACAGATATTTAAAAATAAAAAGGTGCAAATTTATTTAATAAAGAAATAAGCAATCTTCTGTGAGTAATCATGATAATGGAGTGTTTTATATACGCGTTTAGAATTTAGTAATCCTTCATATTCTTTTTCACTCAGACATCTTTCATGAATAATAATGTTTTCCTGTTTCATTAAATCCGTATATTTTATGCACTTTAAAAATAAAATGTTATTCGCTATATATGTTTTTTGGTTAGAAAGCGCGTTTTGTATATCTGAAAAATTGACTGATTGATTCAGAAATGCATAACTCATATAGGGCTCATATGGATACATATGATAGATTATCTGTTTATCTGCCGATGATAATAATTCTGTCGTAAGTATTCGTTCATTCTCATTGTATTGTTCACCCACACTAATTGGACGACGGAAGTAATAATCATACGTAAAATAAGTTACATTAATTGCCAAAAAACTTAATAATATAAAATTAAATATCACATATAACTTTTTGTTAATTAAGTTTTTTAGATCAAAATACTCTTTTAATCCTAAAGCAATCACAAAGGAAAAGCCTAATACTGATACCATAGAACGAATTGAAAAAGTCACACTACCTGCTCTTACTATTGCTGGAAGCAAACCGATTAATGCAAAACCAGCTATGTAGAAATTATTTATTTTCATTCGTTTTCCCATAATTATCAGGCCAGCATAATAGAAAATAAAAAAGACCAAGAAAAACTGACCAGATGATGCATTGCCATTAATGGCACTAAAATCGCCAGTCTTAAATAAATAAGAAAAATCCTGTCCTTTAATAAAAGTAGAAACCATGTAGTCAAAACTGACTGTAATTTTATTATAGAAAAGTTTACTGATAAGTGGCGGAGCAATAGTTGTGTTTCTCTTAAAGTTAACATCTTGTGTTAACACTTCATTTTTTGAAAATACAAGCTGATCAAATCGGTTTGCCGTAATCCGTGCATCTATAAAGACAATTGATAAGAGTAAAGCAGCAAAAAATAGAATATTTAATACATTATTTATTGCAAACTTTTTATAATTATTTTTTTGTATTAAAAAAAATATCTCAAGGTATATAAGTAAAATTGGAATAAGAATACGGAATCCTTGGTACGTGTAAAATGTAAGAAAAAGAAATATATATGAAATCCAACGCTTGTTTTTTAAATATAAAAGTATAGCGATAAGTATATAGACGATCGCAACTGAGACATCCATAGCTAAACGAGTTAGATGAAAAACCCAAGGACTAAAGCAAAAAATTATAGTTGTGATAATAGATAATTTTTTATCCTTAGTTATCATATATATGATTTCATATACGAGAAAAATAAGTGTTGTAGAGACCATTACAAAAGGAAATCGAGCAGCAAACACACTTCGTCCCGGCATGAACAGCCATCCTAATGCAGAAAAATATATTGCAAACAAAGGGTTGTCCGGGTTTATTCCTCCAAAGCTTATTGGCATCAAATGACCATACAGATCATGCCCGGTTTTTGCAATCGAGTAGCCAGACATGATGATGTCTCGTTCATCGTGGAGTAAATACATTTGACCTAAGAATGGTAAGCGAATAAGTAAAAAAATAAAAGATATCAGAAATAAAAATTTATTTTGTTTGAAGTAATTTATCATAATAAATTAAGAAGTTTTTCTCAAAAAAATATTCTGTATTTTTAACTTTGTATCTGATATTTTATTAGTAATATTTTCTTTTATTAACCAGTAATTAGTTTCCAATAATCCTTGCAAAAAAAATTTGCGCACATGGATACTGATCTCTTCAGAGCTAGAGTGGGTATTCTTTTTTTCTTCCCAGTAATAAAAATAAACTAAGAAATAATAAAACATTTGCATAATTGATAAAACAAAACCATGAATTCCATCTTTATATCCTTGTGCAGCAAAGTATCGTCCTATAAATTCAGAAAGTGCATTTTCTATTGCTTCTCTCAAGTCATAGTTTTTATTTTCCTGTATACGTTGTCTGGCTTCAGCCTTGGTATATCTGGTTAGTTTGAGCATGAACTCATCTATAGAATCATAGTTATAATGAATGATTGCTAAACTTTCGCGAGGTTCTATTTTATATTCCTTTCCTTGAACTTTAGGCTGGGCATGGATTATAGTGGGCCACGATACAGACGATTTCTTAAATGCACGTATTTGATAATCAGGCCACCATCTTGAATGTTCTATCCATTTATCAAAAATAATATTTTTTCTCGGTATTGAAATATAGTCATATTCTGGTATTACTTTAAGAATTGTTTTTTTTAATTCGTCAGTCAGAACTTCATCCGGATCTAAAAAAAGTACATATTCATTTGTAGCTAAATGTTTTAATTCTTCACGGATGAGTTCTATATAAGGGACGGGTTTATGTATAGTATGAAACTTTATATGTGGATTTTGAGAGAGTTTATTTTTTAAAGATGAGTCTATTCCGATATCAGCAATAATTATTTCATTAGCTAAACTTTTTATTGATTCTAATGTTTCTTCGATATGTGCGGGCATTCCTTTTATTGCAATAATTACTGAGATACTGTTCATATATTAATTAATGAAATAATTGAATAATTTGTTTGATTGCATTTATTTTAAAGAAAAATAATAGTGATCCTAAATACGCAGTAATACCTATGACAACTGAAATAATTATGATCATAATCGAGCTCCCAGCGCTATTTATGATCAATCCCACGATCAGTGCCATTAATATAGTAGATATTATTAGTGGAGCTAACGGTTTAAAAAATTCAAACTCTATTATTTTTTTAGCTTGCATCGCAACAAGTGAGGACGTTAATGCAAGTATTAGTTGAGTCAACGGAAATCCCAGTAATCCGAATAACTGAGTGAATAAGGGGGTGCAAATCCACGTAGTTACTGTCCATATGAGCATAAAAACAAATGATATCTTTACTTTGCCTAAAGCATTGAAGAGATTTATAAATGGTGTGGAATAAGTAGACAGAAAAGAAGCAATTATAAAAATGTAAAATGCTGGAAGTGCTGGGGACCATTTATTGTATTTAGGAATAATCAACACAAATGTTTGCATAATTAATGCCAAGCCGAATAGTGTAGGTGCAAGAATCAAAGTTTGATAATACAGCATTTTTTCTATAAGTTGGCTAACTTTATTTTTTTCATTTTGTATTCGGGCCAATACAGGAAATAATACACGACTTACATTATCCATAATAATTCTAATCGGTGCTTCAGCCCATTTTTTTGCCCAAACAATATATCCAAAATCATGAAAGCCAAGTACTTTTGCAAGATATAAATTAATTAAGTCGTCTTTAAAAAGTGCTAAAAAAGAACTAGCTTGAAACGGTACCCCAAACGAAAGGAGCATGTTAAGACTTTTTTTGGATATACCTATTTGTGGCTTCCAGAAAGAGATACTATAAATCATACTTAACCCAACAACAGAACGTATAAGAACAGCGATGGTAAAACTTTGAATACGCATACCCATGAGAGCTAATATTATTACTGAAATATAAAAAACTGTATTTTCAATTATTTGTACAAATACAATTTTTCTGAATAATATTTTTCTTTCCAAGAGGACAGATGGGATGGTTTTTAATGATGAAATAAAAAAAGCAGTTAGGAGAGCCCAATATAAATATGTTCCTTCAAGTGGTAAATCATAAAATGATTTAACAAAAGTTGTAGAAAGAAAACCAATAGTAACTATTGTAATTATTAATAGTTGCTGTACTGTAAATGTTGTTTTAATATCATCGTCATTGATTTCTTTTTTTTGGATGAGGGAAGCGGCTAATCCAAGGTCAGAAAAATAATTTAATAGAGAAATTATAGAAAGAACTGTTCCGTATATTCCGAAGATATCTGGCGTTAAAAGAATACCGAGAATTAAATTTGCTGCGAGACCTAAAACAGCCGAATAACCACTTTGAAAAAAAAGGCTAATTACGCTGACAAGACTACGCTTTTTAATATCTGCATGACTTTCTGTATGGCTCATAGCTGAATTATATACCAAATTTCTTTCGTATTTTTTTAAATGCTTTTTTATGACGTGAATTATCTAGATAGATACAAAATAATAGTATTACAAAAGACAAAACACTAATTGTATTACCGATAATTTCTATCGAAGTTTGTCTGTAATCCAAAGATACTGTTTTTTTTCCAGGCAATGCGGTAACAATTGGCCTACCAAGATCGTCAAATTGGGTGGGTTTAAATATTTGGTTATTTATACGTATTTCCCAATAAGGAAAAAAATGTATATTCAATAAAAATTTCTGTGAAGTTGTCTGACCGAATTTATTAAAAGCATCATTTTGTTCAGTTACAGCGGATAGTCCATCGAGTGATACTACTAATTCATCTCCGTTAAACTGAGTGTTTTCCAATGAACGCCATATATCATACTTGACTGTTTTAGGAACATACTCAGGTATTTTATAAGCTACAGATTTTTTTATGTATTCATTCGATAAATATTGTTTATTAAATGTAGATTTAGAAACAGTTTTTTTTTGAAAGTATTTTGAGCCACTAAATAGTGTATAGAAAGCTATAAGTATAATTACAACAATTGCTCCCTTAAATTTTAATCGGTGAAAAAAGTAAGCAGAATAAAATGAAATACCGAATACAACCATTAACAAAAAGCGCCATGGAAACTGAAATAGTGAAAGTACAAAAGAAAATATTTCCCATAAAAATTCAGCAGGGTACAAAAGTAAAAAACCACAAAGAAGTGTGAAAACTAACATCACTGGTACAATTTTTTCATAGGGAGTTTTAATTTTGTGTATTGAATATTTTTTCAATTTCATCATTACATTATCGTAGAGCACATAAACCAACATTCCCGTCAATCCTACGATGATCTGTACTTTTCCAATCATAAATGCCATACCATCTTCTTTACACCCAGGAGCAGATCCGCCATAGCCCCAGAATGGTGCTGACCATACCTGAGAGATACACAAAAAGTGATCTGAATACTTTGTTAAAGTTGCAATTTCTTTTGCGTAAGTAAGACTAGATTCGAAAATAAGAGGAACTATAAAATATGCAGACAATAAGAGTCCAAATATTATTCCTAAATAGTTTTTAATTTTATTACCTGTTATAAATGCATAAACCAATGCAATGGGGAAGAACAATAAGGAAAATATATTATGAGTAGTAAGAGTACAGGAAATAATAAAAGCAGTTGCTGCAAAAATAATAGGTGACTCATATTCATCCATTTCGTATATGGCATATAAAGCCAATGGCATTAGCCCCCAAAACCAGATCTCACCTAAGTTTCCGCGAACAAAAATTTCACTGGCTAGCCAAGGACTTGCCACATATAAAACTGCGCCCGCTAAAGCAGCTTGATATTTAAAATACAGTCTCAGAAAAGCATACATTCCGATATACGCTGTAATTAGCGCTAATAAAACAGAAAGTTTAAAACTATCCGCAATATCAAAACCAAGAATAGTAAAACTACTAGCAACCCAGTAAGAAAATGGAGCATAGAAGTTAAAAACGGGATATCCCATAGAGAATGAGAAATGAGGTGCCATACGTGGCGGTACAACACCGCTTCTTATATTTGTTGCGAATTCACTAATACGGGCTATTTGAGTTTCATCATGAAACTCAAACATGGTTTGGGAAGGCAATAAGTTTTTGCCCAGAAAATAAATAACACAAAGTAATGTAAACAAAAAAGAAATATTTTTTATAGTAATATGTTTTTTCATGAGTGTTTAACTATGCATATAACCGCTGAACATCATTCGTTGCACAGAATAGGTAGGAAAATGTTCAGATAGTAAATATAGTAAGTCTGGAAATTCATCATGTTTTTTTGTTAGATCAATCACTACATTAATTGGTGAAAACACTATATGTGGTAATACAGGAAGAGCATTCAAAATGAATTTTTCGATCGCAATACGTAATTCCCAGAAAGATGTTGTTTTCATGTGATTATAAAAATCCATTTTACATAAATTAAGATATTCAGGCAGAAGATCGCGTTCAATAGCGTTATTTTCTTTCACGGAAAGGCTATTTGTTTTTTTTGAATACAGTGTGTCTTTTTTAGTTTGTTTTATATTCTGAGGCATGACTACGTGTGGTGGTTCCTCTATATCCTCAAAGATAAAATGCTCTTGCTTAATAATATTGGTTGACACTGGTTCTTTTTTGGTCTGTGATGGTAATTTTTTTGCTGCAACCGCCCAACCTTTAACTGCTTCTCGCAAAGCCACAAAAATAAGTGCTAGTTTGACGTTAGTTTTGAAGATATGATCAGTATCTTGCTGAAAGTAATAAAATGAGGGAGTATTATTATACCGACTATACCACTCTATAATTTCTTCACCTGGAATTAGTTGAGCTTTTATAAGTTCAATCATCTCATTTCCAATCTGATCGCTCAGTGTGACAAAAGAAGGATTCTGTAAATTTTCAGTTAGTTGGTTACTAATATAAGATAGATACTCAGGAAAAGCTCCCATAAATGCAAAGAATAATGGTACTCGTTTAACATGAAGCGACTGCTTAATAGCCGCATAAATAGGCTTTATTTCTTCTGAGGCGGTGTTTTCGAAAATAGGATGAATTTGCATGTGCTAGTATAAAAAGTATCTTGATCTGTTATCTTGTTAGTTCAAATAAATACAAAACGGACTGATTTCCGGGTTTATCATATCGTTTCACGAGTTTGAGCGGCCAGTTTGATGGATATTCAAAACGATGTGATAATACAACATAAATTTTATTAAGATCAAGATCTTTCTGATTCTCAAGAAGTTCTTTTTCACCTAATGGCCAGTAGGCACGAATCGAAATCTGATCACCATCTTTTAAGAAAGAATCAAGCACATCTCCCGACATTCCAAAGTTACCTTCAGCCAAAATTATGACGGGTTTATTAACTGACTGTACGCGGGCATATTCCATGATTTCTTTTGCACCCCAGCCGGCTGACCAGCCTTCTATGTACTGACCACGATCAATCGGTGGTAAAGAAATATTTTTAAAATCAGCAACAATAGTGTAATTGGCAAATGCAACGGATACGATATAGAGAGCTACTAGAATGAGTGTGGTATTTTTTTTAGTTTGACTTGTTATAAAGTGCGTTGCAAAAATAACAAGAAGACTTCCAAAAAATAAGAGGTATCGTCCAAAAACTACTTTTGAGAAGAATCCAATCATTCCATACGGAATGATAAGCCATAATACTAAATATATTGCTTTCTTGAAGTCTTTTTTCCACAGTGTATATACTCCCGCAAGACTCATGACTGAAAAAAAGAAACCAGCCTCCCAGACAACGTATTCAGGAACCAAAGTAAGATTTCTTTGCAGAATATCAAATGGGTTTTCCAGAAACTCAGCAAATGTTTTTACAAAGGTCGTATTTTTTTCTGCCACATAATGCATAAAGGGAGATAATCGTTGTACGTTATATATCACGATTGCCATGATTACTACCAGTCCAAAAAGAAAGTAATAGTTAATACTTTTTTGAGCAAAATTTTTTTTGTTTTTCTCAAAAAAAAGTATTGGTGCAAATACTGATAAACCAACAAATATTTGTGCAGATGATTTAGCAAGTAATCCAAATCCGGCGACAATTCCCATTAATAATGCCACATCCATTCTTCGTGTGCGTGCGAGGAGAATAGAGAAAAATAAGATCCATATAAAGAATGCATTGACTCCGGAATCGACAAGGGCGAGCCGATCATAAAAAAGGAAGTAAGGATTTAGGACGAATATTAATGATCCGATAATAGCAGCGCGTTTACCGAATAAGGAGAATAATAATGTGAACATACCCAATAATCCAAAAAGTCCCATGAATACGGCAAATAGTCGAGCTGCCAGAAGCGCATTATTGGGGAAAAGCTTGAGGAAGGGAATCGTGCCCCATGTCTGTAATGGTTGTTTACCATCTGTTAGTGAAATAAAGCGCCAACTGGCATCATGCCAGGCTGTCTTTGCCCAATGAATATATATACCTTCATCAGAAAAAATAGGAAATTTATCGAGATTAATAAGTCGTGTCGCGAGGAATAGCAGTAAGATACCGACAATATAGAAGATGTCTCGTTTCGTGAAATGTTTTTTAAGATAAGAAACGACCGTTATGAGATCAAACATATACTGTAGATATTATACCAGTTACGTATATTTATCGGCGACTTTTGAGGCACCGAACGAATAGGGTTTAATCTTTACATCGTAGCCGCTGCTGCGGATCATATTAGTAACCTCGCTGATCATATCTCTGGTTTTACCATTCGTGCCGATATCTACATGTATCTGGATATTATATTTAGTAATGCCATTTTGTTTGAAGAAATGAACAAAGTTTTCGGAAGTCTGAAGTGACATAGTAGCTTCCTGATAAATACGTTCTTTCAGACTAATTTTTTTGTCCTGCATTTCTCGTTTCCAGAAATATATTCCGCCTGCACCCACTCGGTGAATAATGAGCGCCGAGACAAAATCATATTT
>CAZQAU010000012.1:0-47248 GCA_964591375.1 uncultured Gammaproteobacteria bacterium | reverse complement strand
ATGTATTATATATTTAAATAAACATATGTATCAAAATAAAATAACTAACGTATTGTTGTTTCTGGCGATTGCTATTTTGTTATTTGGATCAGGTTATAAAATGGGAGAGTTCAAAACTCAGGTAGCCAATCAAAATGCCGCACCGATAACTCTAATGGGGGATGGTAGTTCGAGTAATAACAAAAACGCTAAAGATATTGATATGAGTTTATTTTGGGAAACATGGAATAAACTCGAGGAAAAATATGTTGATAAGAAAAAGCTTGATTCTAAAAAAATGTTTTACGGAGCAATTAAGGGGATGGTTGCTAGTGTTGAAGATCCATATACCTTTTTCCTAACTCCTGATGAAAATAAGCAGTCTAAAGATGATCTGGGTGGACGCTTTGAGGGGATTGGTGCCCAACTTGGACTTAATGAAAATAAAATTGTTGTTGTTGCGCCATTAAAACAGTCACCCGCAGAAAAAGCCGGACTTAAAGCAGGCGATGTAATTGTTAAAGTCGATGGCCAATCTACCAAGGGTTGGACTTTAGTACAGGCAGTCTCCAAAATTCGGGGAGAAAAAGGTACACAGGTAAAATTGAATATTGATAGAAAAGGATCGATCAAAGATTATTCCATTACTCGTGATCAAATTAATATCCCTTCAATTGAGTTATCATACCAGGATAATGCGGCTGTTTTGAAACTTAATCAGTTTGGGGAACAAACAAATAATGAGTGGGATAAAGCTGTAACAGATATTGAGAAGAAGTGGAAAAATAAAGAAATTAAAGGGATGGTACTGGATTTGCGAGACAATCCCGGAGGTTTTCTGGAAAGTGCAGTATATATTGCATCAGAATTTATTCCCCAGGGAAAACTTGTGGTCAAACAGGAATCAACAATTGCTTCCGAAACTAAAGATTATAATGTCTATCGTCAAGGAAAACTCTTAGATATTCCCGTGACGGTTTTAATTAATCAAGGTTCAGCCTCCGCATCTGAAATAGTTTCTGGGGCTCTCCGTGACTATAAAAGGGCACAGTTAGTCGGTGAAAAAAGCTTTGGTAAAGGCTCAGTACAAGAAGCTCTTGATTTACAGAATCGGGCAGGATTACATGTTACCGTGGCAAAATGGATTTTACCAAAAGGTGACTGGATCAATGGAAAGGGAATTGAGCCTAATGTCAAAGTACCAACTCCTACAGCAGGGGTAAACGATAAGACAGAAACAGATGTTCAGCTTGAAAAAGCAATAGAAATACTAGTAAAATAACACCGTTTTATTAATTTTTAGTCAAATTAATATGAAAAAACTTTTAATTCTTTTGGTTATATTGATTGCTTTATTAGCCATTACTGATCAAAATAATGTCTTTAAAAATTTTAATCTGAAGAATTATTTACCTAATAATCAATCACTTTCTGTACCTCAGAAACAAAATGTAGTATATGAGGAATCAACAATAACAAAAGTGGTGGAATCCGCCTTACCTTCTGTAGTAACTATTGGTATTAATAAAACAACCAATACAAATGATAATACTTTCGATGATCCATTTGATATCTTTGGCCAATTTCGTCGTACTCCCAGTACTCCTCAAAAAATCGAACAGAATATAGGCAGTGGATTCATTATTTCATCGGACGGTTTAGTCATTACTAACAGACATGTCGTTGCAGATACAGAAGCGACATATAAAATATTGACTAATGATAAAAAAGAATATCAGGTACAAAAAATATATCGTGATCCATTAAATGATCTTGCAATATTAAAAATAGAAGCATCAGGACTTAAAGCACTACCTTTGGGAGACTCTGATAAATTAAAATTGGGACAACTCGCCGTTGCTATAGGCACACCATTAGGTGAATTTACCAATACTGTAACAGCAGGTATTGTTTCAGGCCTTGGACGGGGGATTACGGCCGGATCTCCTTTTGAAGGATATGTAGAAAAACTTGATAATGTCATTCAGACAGACGCAGCGATAAGTCCCGGTAATTCAGGTGGTCCATTACTGAATTCAGCCGGACAGGTTATCGGGATTAATACTGCTGTTTCGGAAGAAGGTCAAAATATCGGCTTCGCTTTACCGGTAAATATAGTTAAAGATTTGATTGAAAAGTTTAATAAACAGGGTGGTAACTTCGAAAGACCTTACATCGGTGTACGCTATAAAATGATCGATCGACAGTCCGCTATCTTAAATGATTTGGTCGAAGGGGCATACGTTATCGAGATCATCGACAGTTCTCCAGCACAAAAAGCAGATATTAAAGAAGAGGATATAATCATGGAAATAGATGGAAAAAAAGTACGCGGAGAAGACGACCAGGAGCTGGCACGCATGATTCTAGATAAAAAAGTCGGTGATACTGTTGATTTAAAGATATGGCGTAATGGTTCAACACTCACTAAAACTCTCACACTCGAAGCCACACAATAAACAGATAGTACAGATTTCCTATACGTGTCTGGGTGATATGCTATAATTTTCTTCATGGCACACACAGTAACACCACAGATATTGAAGGGATTTCGCGATTTTTTGCCTGCAGAAGCGGGAAAGAGACAACACGCGATAAAAATTATTCGCAGCTTATTTGAAAAGTATGGTTTTCAACCAATAGAGACTCCAGCTGTTGAATATTTAGAAACATTTACCGGCAATATCGGAGAAGATGAAAAACTATTCATGAAATTTGAAGACCATGGAGGTCGCAAAGTGGCACTTCGTTATGATCAAACTGTGCCTACATGCAGATATATTGCACTGCATAAAGATAAGCTAACTTTTCCTTTTAAACGTTACCAAATACAAACTGTGTGGCGGTCTGAAAAACCACAAAAAGGTAGGTATCGTGAATTTCTCCAATGTGATGCCGATATCTTCGGAATTTCTGGACCGGAAGCGGATGCAGAAGTAATTGCCTTGAGTCTTGATATTTATCGTAACTTAGGCTTCAAAGAATTTATCGTTAAAATCAATGATCGGGCGATATATAAAGACAGTCCCTATGAAGTGATTGTCGCTATTGATAAGCTTCACAAAATTGGAAGGGATGGAGTTATCGCTGAAATTGTTAAAAAAGGCTTTTCGCAGGAGGACGCTCAAACAAAACTGGATGCTGTTTTAAATGCTCAGCCTACTGAAACAATAAAAAAAATATTTGCATATTTACGAGCATTAGGATTTAAAGAAGAAAACTATCAATTCGATCCTTCTATAGCACGTTCCTTTAATTATTCAACTGGAGCAATCTGGGAGGTTGTGATTCCCGGTTTTAGTGCAGGGTCAGTCTTAGGTGGAGAGCGATATGACAAACTAATAGGCCGATTTCAAAATCAAGATATCCCGGCTACCGGTTTTGCAGTCGGATTTGACCGAACCATCGATGCGATGGAAGAAATGGGGCTCCTTAAAACAGTTGAGAATAATGTGAAAGTTCTTGTAAGTATATTCTCTGATGAACAAATGAATGCCTCTTTAGAATTAACTCAGTTTTTAAGAAACAATAATATTAATACCGATATTTACCTCAATGCACCGTTTAAACTGGATAAACAACTTAAATATGCCAATAAAAACAACATACCGTATGTTGCCATAATAGGTCCGGAAGAAGTAGAAAAAAACATTATCAAAATAAAAAATATGCAGACTGGCGAACAGAATGTTCTGAGTAAAGAACAACTGCTTGTCCTGCTAAAAAGCTAATTAGTACAAATACTATGCAGGTAAATCCAAATGTAGTCATTATCGAAGCGATTCCGGGAGTCGGAGGAGACGAATCAAAGATATGGGAGAAAGAATTACTACTTTCCTATATTAAGTTCGCCCAAAAAAGGGCTTTTAAATTTATCTATCTTGATGATGATATTATTCGTATTTCAGGCGAAAATGCATATCAAATGTTTAAAAATGAAACCGGCGTACATAGAGTACAACGTATACCTTCAACCGAGAGAAAAGGACGAATCCATACATCCACAGCCGTAATTGTGGTTCTACCACAGATCATCCAGTCTGACATTAAAGTAAGCAACAGCGATCTTGAATGGCAGTTTTACCGTGCCGGTGGACATGGTGGACAAAACGTCAATAAGGTATCCACTGCAGTGAGATTGATACACGTACCGACTGGAGTTGTAGTAACAGCCAGCCGCGAACGTACTCAGGAAGCAAACCGCAAAATAGCAATGGACTTATTGATAGCAAAGTTGTACCAGTTGGAAGAAGAGAAAAAACGCGGTATTACAGCCTCATTTGTACGTAACGTCGGATCTGGTGAAAGGGCAGACAAGATACGCACCTATAATTTTCCTCAAAATAGATTAACAGATCATCGTATTAATAAAAGCTTTTTCAATTTAGAACAAATAATAGGGGAAGGACGCTGGGATAAAGTATTTAACGCAAACTGAGATTGAAATTGAGTCAAAATAAATATTGACACAATCGGGGGCTCATATGTTATAATTCACACTATGCAAACAACAATCCATCCAAAATACAACGAAGACGTCACCGTGACTTGTTCATGTGGCAACAAATTTACAACAGGTTCTACCCGAACTGCTATTTCTGTCGAAGTTTGTTCTAAATGTCATCCTTTTTTTACCGGAGAACACAGATTCCTTGATGTAAAAGGACGGGTTGATGAATTCCAGAAAAGAATGCAGGTTGCTAAACAATATCAATCGACAATAAAGACTAAAAAGAATAATAAATCAGGTAAAAAAGACGAAAAACCAGCAAAAACACTTCGAGAGCTTTTGGGCGAAGTTTAATTGCAATCATGACAGAATAGTGTATACTATCTATATTCACTGAGACTACGGGTTTATCTCTCTGAAGCTTTTGCGAAGGGAGATAATAAAAAATTTAAAGTTCCTGTACGAGTGAAACAATATGGCTAACGCTAAAAAACAATCTCAACTTCAAACTCTTATTGATGTATTAAACACATCCAGTAACTTCATACTTGTCAAACATGAAAAGACCAAGCATCTTGCATTGGAAAATTTAAGAAAAAGCTTAAGAGCGAGTGATTCTTCATTAAAAATAATGAAGAATAGTATCTTAGAAAAAGCTATTAAGCAAATGGGATCTTCAAACAATGCGCTTAAGACTTTTAGTAAAAAAGCATTGCCTTTGAAAGAAACAACCGCTTTAATCGCCTTTAAAGGAGATTGGAGTAAAGGTGTCTCTGCTTTTCATAAATTTAGTGAAAAAGAACAAACACTATCATTTAAAGTCGGACTTTTAGATAAATCTGCATACGGTGCAGATGATCTTATCAAAATTGCTAAACTGCCAGGCCGTGCCGAATTGGCAGCAAAAGTAATTGGATCAATGAAAAGTCCAATGTATGGATTTGTACATGCTATGAAATTTAACATGCAGAAATTTGTTTATGTATTGAACGAAAAAGCTAAAAAAGGTTAACGATATTAAAAATAAAAGCTAAACAGCAAGGAGGTGTTGATAAAAATGGCAGAACTATCAGAAAAATTACAGAAACTAGCAACAGAAATCGAAGGAATGAGTGTTATTGAACTCGCAGAACTTGCTAAATATCTCGAAGATAAATTTGGTGTTACAGCAGCCCCTATGGCAGTAGCCGCTCCAGCAGCAGGCGCAGCAGCAGGTGGAGCTCCAGCAGAAGAAAAGACATCATTCAATGTTGTTCTTACAGCAGCTGGTGAAAATAAACTCGGAGTCATCAAAGCAGTCCGTGAAGTCGTACCTACATTAGGTCTCATGGAAGCTAAGAAACTCGTTGAAACAGCACCACAAAACATCTTAACAGATGCTAAGAAAGATGCAGCAGAAGCAGCTAAGAAAAAATTAGAAGCAGCTGGTGCAAAGGTTGAATTGAAATAACCCATTGTTTCATTGTCACATTGTTTCATTGTTTGTGACGAATAAAATCGAACAACAATGAAGCAATGGAGCAAGGGAATAATTAAGCTCACTCCGTAATTTGTAACATTTTCGCATATGCGTCATTCTGGATAGCGATGTTTTATGCGCCTGCCTTTTAACTACTTCGCTTATCAGAGCGACGAATATTCGTCAGTACATATTACAAGTAGACAGGGTTAAATAGTTGTAGTACAATGTTTTTTTATGGCAAATTCAAATCAATCTGATTACGGTGCAAGTTCGATTCAAGTTCTTGAAGGTTTGGAGCCTGTGCGCAAGCGACCAGGCATGTATATTGGAAGTACTTCCCAGACAGGTGTTAATGAATGTCTTCGTGAAATTGTAGATAACTCAGTAGACGAATCTTTAGCAGGTTTTTGTAAAAATATCCACGTCACCATTCATGCCAACAACTACATGTCTGTTTTTGATGATGGTCGAGGAATTCCTGTTGATAAAGTAGCCAAATATAATGTCTCTGCTCTTGAACTTGTTATGACAAAACTTCATGCTGGTGGTAAGTTTGAACAGGGAGCATATAAAATTTCCGGTGGTTTACATGGAGTCGGTGCTTCGGTAGTAAATGCACTCTCGGATCATGTTATCGTGGAAGTTGTGATAGCCGGACAAATTTATAGACAGGAATACAAAAAAGGAATTCCACAATATGGAGTTAAAAAAGTTAGTGATTCATTACTCAAATTTCCTTTTAAAAACGGTACCGCATATTCATTTATGCCAGACAAGGAAATCTTCAAAGAAACAATTGAAATAAACTATAACTCTTTCAAAAAAATGATTAAGGAACGTGCTTATTTAGTTCCTAATCTCACTTTTAAAATTCTGAATGAAAAAAATAACGATAAAGTCTCATATTACTTTGACTCTGGAATCATATCTCTTATTAATGATATGAACCATGATAAAAAAGTACTACATGAGCCTATCTATATTAAAAAACAAGTAGAAGATAAAGAGATTGAAGTAGCAATTCAATATAACGATAGTATCGCAGAAAACGTTCATTCATTTGTAAACGTTATTAATACACATGAAGGTGGAACCCATTTAACCGGTTTCCGAATTGCATTGACCAAATCAATAAACTCTTATGCCAGAAAAACTGTAGCAGAAAAAGATCTTAGTGAAGCACTTACCGGAGATGATGTCAAAGAAGGACTAGCTGCCATAGTATATGTAAAAATGCCTCAGACAAATCTTCAGTTTGAGGGACAAACTAAAGGAAAATTAGGTAATTCTGAAGTCCAGGCTGTAGTACAACAAGGTGTTTCTGAATTTTTAGATACTTTTTTTGAAGAAAATCCCAAGGTAGGACGGGAAATTTTAGGCAAAATATTGCTAGCACAAAAAGCACGGTTAGCAGCTAAAGCAGCAAAAGAAGCTGTACTACGAAAAGGAGCATTGGAAGGTGCAACCTTACCAGGAAAACTCGCTGACTGTCAGGAAAAAGATCCATCTCTGTCTGAACTATTCTTAGTCGAAGGAGATTCAGCAGGTGGTTCTGCAAAACAGGGACGAGACCGAAAATTTCAAGCGATTCTTCCTCTCCGGGGAAAAATTCTTAATACTGAAAAAGCATATTTAGATAAAGTTTTGTCGTTCCGAGAAATTAAAGATATGGTGATTGCTTTAGGCATGGGTATTGGTGAAAACGTCGATTATGCAAAGCTTAGATATCATAAGATTGTTATTATGACCGATGCAGACGTTGATGGAGAACATATCAGAACTCTCATTTTGACTTTTTTCTTCCGACATTTGCCCGATATCGTATATAAAGGTCATCTGTTTGTTGCCCAACCACCGTTATATAAAGTGCAATATGGAAAAGAAGTACACTACGTTTATACCGAAGAAGAAAAAAATAAAGCAGTACAATCTATCAATATAAAGATTCAGGCAAAAACTGCTAAGCGAACTGGTGTGGAAAACGCTCCTGCACAAACCGATGGAGAAGCCGTACGATCCAATGCTATCAATGTACAACGTTATAAAGGTTTAGGAGAAATGAATCCAGATCAGTTATGGGAAACAACCATGAATCCTGAATTCAGAATGTTAAAACAAGTAGCTATCGAAGATGCAGAAGAAGCTGATAAAGTATTTACTATGCTTATGGGTGAAGAAGTTCCACCACGCAAAAAATTTATTGTCACTCATGCACGATTAGCTAACTTAGATGTGTAATTACTATTTAATATAAATTTATGAATCTAGCAAAACTTTCATCCGGAAAAAACCCACCAGAAGAAGTATTAGTTATTGTTGAAATTCCTCAAGGATCGGCTGTCAAATATGAACTCGATAAAGAATCAGGAGTAATTATGGTCGATCGTTTTGCATTTACTACAATGGTTTATCCATTTAACTACGGATTTATCCCTAACACACATGCTGAAGATGGCGATCCAGTTGATGTTCTTGTTCTTTCCACCTATCCTGTATTGCCTGGATGTGGAATCAATGTCAGACCAATTGGTATGCTTGAAATGGAAGATGAAGAAGGAATCGATACAAAAATATTGGCTGTTCCAACAGCAAAAGTCGATCCCTTTGTTTCACATATAAAAGATATAACAGATGTTGATGAAATTACCAAGAAAAAAATCCAACATTTTTTCAATCACTATAAAGAACTGGAAAAAGGTAAATGGGTAAAAACACGCGACTTTTTAGGGAAAGATAAAGCATACGAATCGATTCGAAATGGAATGAAATGATTTATGAACTCGTAATATTCCGAGTTTCACCAGAATTGCATATAAAATCTTATGACAAATATAACTAAAACAGAAATCGTATCAGAAATGAAAAGAGCGTATATCGATTACGCGATGTCAGTTATCGTATCCCGGGCTTTGCCTGATGTACGAGATGGTTTAAAGCCTGTACACAGAAGAATTTTGTATGCAATGTATAAACTTGGACTTACCTCAAGTGCTCGTTTTTCAAAATCAGCAAAGATTGTCGGAGAAGTTCTTGGTAAATATCATCCACACGGAGATGCCTCAGTTTATGAAGCATTAGTCCGTATGGCTCAGGAATTTACCATGCGCTACCCTTTGGTTAAAGGACAAGGGAACTTTGGATCAATAGACGGCGATTCTGCTGCACACATGCGTTATACCGAGGCAAAACTGACAAAAATAGCAGAAGAACTCTTAGTCGACTTAGATAAAGAAACAGTAGAGTTTGTCGATAACTTCGATGGAAGTTTAGACGAGCCAGCATACTTGCCAGGTAAACTTCCTAATTTGTTGCTTATGGGAGCAGAAGGTATCGCAGTCGGTATGGCGACTAAAATCCCACCTCATAATCTGACAGAATTAGTGGACGCTATCGTTTTCATGATTGATAAAGCTAAACTAAATAAAGCTGATACGAATAAAAAGTTATCTGAAATCACACCGGAAACAGCTCCCGTAGAAGCGGCTATTGCTATTGACCCTGTTGTAAAAGCTAAGTCTCATGAACTTCTCTTTGATGTCGCAACCGAAGATTTGCTAGAGTTTGTAAAAGGACCTGATTTCCCAACTCATGGTATTATTTATGGTGCTTCAGATATTAAGCAGGTTTATGCTACAGGAAGAGGAAAAATTCTTATTCGTGGTGTTGTTGATGAAGAAGAAATTGGTAAAGGAAAGTCGGCTATTGTCATTTCTCAGTTACCATATCAGGTGAACAAAGCCAATCTCGTAGAAAAAATCGCTACTCTCGCTATTAATAAAAAAATCGTTGGTATTTCTGATCTGAGAGATGAATCAGACAGACAGGGAATTCGCATTGTGATCGAATTAAAACGAGATGCTTCTTATAAAAAAGTTCTCAATAATTTATTTAAATATACTGAACTTCAAACAAGCTTTCCTGTTAACATGGTAGCGCTCGTTGAAGGTATTCCTCAAACACTTTCTTTGAAAACAATTCTTGAACAGTATCTTTACCACCGAATTGATATCGTAACAAAGAGAGCAGAATACGAATTAAAACAAGCAAAACACAGAGCTCATATTTTGGAAGGTTATTTGATTGCCTTAGATCATATAGATGAAGTAATCAATATTATCCGCAAATCGCAGACTGAAATTGAAGCCAAAACAAAACTTATTTCTAAATTTAAATTCAGTGAAATTCAGGCGCAGGCGATATTGGATATGCAGCTGAAAAGATTGACGGGCCTTGAACGAGATAAAATTGAGGAAGAATTAAAAGAACTGAAAACTTTAATTGATTATCTTGAAGGTTTATTAGCTGATATTTTCAAAAAGCTTAAAGTAGTTAAAGATGAACTTCTCTATATAAAAGAAAAATATGGAGATGATCGTAAAACAAAAGTCATAAAATCCAAGCCAGGCGAAATCAGTGACGAAGAATTAATCGAAAACAAAGAAGTCATTGTCGTCCTGACAAAAGAAGGATATATTAAACAGGTACCACGCGAAACATTCAAAGTACAAAATCGCGGAGGAAAAGGTGTCTCTGGAATAGAAACTAAGGAAACAGACAATGTCTATTACATTACCACAGCCATGACCCATGCTTATATTCTATTCTTCACTAATCAGGGTCGTGTCTTCCAAACACGGGTATGGGATGTACCATTGGGTTCACGAATTTCCAAAGGTAAAGCCATAGTTAATTTACTCAATATTAGACCAGATGAAAAAGTAACTTCAGTATTAACTTATGATACAGCTCTTCTGGAAAATCCAAAATCAACCTTTATTTTAATGGCTACTAAAAAAGGTGTCGTTAAAAAAACTTCCTTTGAAGATTATATAAATATTCGAGCCAATGGTATTATCGCTATCAAATTGGATGATGGTGATGAACTTAATTGGGTGAATCTCACAAACGGAGAAGCATTCGGCATTCTTATATCTAAAAACGGTAAAGCAATTGTATTTAAAGAGGGTGAAGTCAGACCAACAGGCCGCGCCTCTATGGGTGTCAAAGGCTTAGAACTTGAGGACGATGATGAAGTAGTCAGTGCCGATGTTTTTGATTCAAAAGACTTTAAAAAAGAGATCATTGTTATCAGTGAAAAAGGTATCGGCAAAAAGACACCATTGTCATTGTTCCGTGGACAACATCGCGGAGGAAAAGGTGTAAAAGTGGCTTCAGTTGATGCTAAAACCGGTAAAATTGCTCATGTTCGTATCATCCAGCCGGAAGATACAACTATCATCATCACCAGCGCACAAGGACATGTAGTAAAAATCCCACTTGAATCTATTCGATCTTTATCAAGACAAGCTAAAGGTGTTATATTAATGAGATTTTCCGCAGGGAGTGATAAAGTCGTAAGCGCGACATTCATATAATAACCTTACGTAGTATCGGTATTGTTCAAAAATATACTACACACTATAACAGTTATGATATAATGAGTAATCTGTTATGAAAATACCTGGGTCAGATATTGCCCAAGATATTGAGGTCGTTCTCAAACAAGAGGTTGAAAAGCTTACCAAAGCTAATAAAACTCCACATCTCATTGCTATTCTTATTGGTGAATCTCCGGAACAACTTTCCTTCATCCGTATAAAAAAGAAAATGGCTGAACGTTTGGGAATTAAGTTTGAATTTATCCAGTTTAAACATCCGCCTATCTTTGAAAAATTTGCCAAACTCCTCAAATCATACTCACATAACCCTGATGTAACTGGTCTGATTATTCAGCAACCATTACCGTCTCAGTTAGATACTGACAGTATTTATAAATTTATCCCTCCAGAAAAAGAAATAGAATGTCATACGAATAAATCTTTTTTTTGTCCGCCTCTTGGTCTGGCAGTACTAACGGCATTAAAATTCGTATATTACAAAGATGTAAAATCGGAAAAACTTATTATAGATAAATCAAAAGATATTGCCTTTTTTAAATCATATCTGAAACATAAAAAAATTGTACTAATAGGACGAGGTATTACCGGTGGAAGACCAATTGGAAAAACACTTTCTATCTTTAAAATTAACTATATAAATACAAACGCACATACTCATGATGCAGATCAATATTATAAGGATGCCGATGTTATAATCTCCGCAGTAGGTGCGAAAGTACTACATGCTGAAAATATTAAACCGGGCGCTATTCTTATTACAGCCGGTCTGAGACATGAGGGCGGAAAACTAAAAGGAGATTATAGTGAAGCTGAGATTGATTCTATTGCCTCATTTCACACTCCAACACCTGGTGGAATTGGCCCACTTGATGTGCTATATCTCTACAAAAATCTTATCGATGCTACCAAACTACAGATGAAGCGTAAAAGTTCTGCTTAATTTTTATGAAAGTTATAATTGTCACCGGACAGACAGCGACGGGAAAAACTTCATATGCATTGCAATTAGCAGCCCAGCATGACGGAGAACTAATTAACTGTGATTCGCGTCAAATTTACAAAGAATTAAATATCATAACAGGTAAAGATTTGACTGACACGGCATTCCACTTTACAAAAAAAATAGATACTTTTGATATAGGATACTATGACATATCAGATGATAGTAGAATATTTTCCACTAAAGTCTGGTTGTATGATATCGTAAATCCGCGTCAATATTTTTCTTCTTTCGACTATCAGACATGTGCATTAGATGTTATTACCGAAATATTACACCGCGGGAAAACACCCATTATTGTGGGAGGAACGTATTTTTATTTAAAACATTTACTATACGATATTCCTACACAAAATATTGCACCAAACTGGGAATTGAGAAAAGAATTACAGAATAATCATATTGAAGATCTTCAACAATTACTTAAAAAAAAATCACCTGAAATCTTTGCCACTTTAAATAATAGTGATCGCAATAATCCACAGCGATTAATACGCAAAATTGAAATAGCTGATTCAGGATTTAAAAATACTACATTAGTTAATAGCCACCAAATACATTTAGCAAAAAAAATTCCCAACGTAAACACAGATTTTTCAATTGAATATATCGGCTTAAAGAATATGGATCAAAAAATACTACACGCCAAAATCGAGAATAGGGTAGAGAAGCGTCTCAGCGAGGGAGCGATACAGGAAGTAGAACAATTGCTACAAAAAGGATATACAGAGTCGGATCCGGGAATTTGTACAATTGGATACCAGCAGTTAATTCAGTATCTGAATAAGTCACTTACAAAGGAAAAAGCAATCACGGAATGGAAAACAAAAGAAAAACAGTATGCAAAACGCCAGGAAACGTTCATGAAGAAAGATATTAATATTATATGGAAACAGGTGTAATGATAGCCGGAGAAAACCATTAGTTTCTGGATATATATTTTATATCCAGAAACTAATCCTTATTCAGAGCAACTTACGTTGCTTGGGGTTTTACCCCTACATGTTCCGAACATCTGCATGAAGTATGCATAGTACCGGCACATGCACAGTCCTTTCCACATACGATTGGTTTCCCTCGTTTGGAAACGTCAACAACATACTGACACTTGCCGTTTCCTGCAGTACGAGGATGACCGTATCGGATCGTTTTAATACCTCGTGAAGTTACTTTATTGTCTTTCATAGTGAACTCCTAGTTATGATGTGAGTAGATGCTAAGGCTGTGAATACAGACACAGCATACAAAATAAAAAAAGTTCTATTTTATATGCTATGTCTGTCTATTTTTCTCCGGCTTTTTAAAGTACTTGTATGCATTTTTTAAAGATGCTTATCTATATGAATACATACCATTGATGTATATTATATCACGAATCATAAATCAGATAAAATGCTGTTGTCATAACTAAAACCTAATATCTACTATTGACTTTTAAGCTCCAGTATCAAATAATGAATACATGGATCAAAATTTCACTCCCATTCCTAATTCATTGGCAAATATTCCAGAATTTAATACATCCAGTACGCAACCTGCTCCAGTTAAAAAAAAGCGTTTCGGTCTTGAAGATATATATTTAGTTGTATCTGCAAGTATATTTATTTTAAGTATCGGTGTTCTTATGCAGTCACAGAACTTCACCGCTAGTTCAGACGCAAAAATGCGCCGTACTATAGACATTCAACCGAAAAAAATCCAAATTAGTAAAGACTATCCCAAAAAATATAAAGATGAAATAATTGCCGAAACTATATATACCTCAGCCGAAAAAACACCAGGTCTCCCTGCAGAAAATAAAGAAGCTTATATAAAAAAACAAGTCATGAAATTTTACGCATATAAAGATACACTGGCTCAAGACCAGTCATCTCCTAAAAAAAATTTGGTTCCTGTTTCATTCCAGGACATTGAAGATGGTGTTAATGTTTTTGAACCTTTACTTCTGGAAAACGTCGTGTCTAAGGGATTCTTTGGTTATATTCAGATAAAATTTTCCGGAATGGCTGACGAACAAAAACTTAAAGAACAATATGGAGATCTAAATGAAAAAGCTAAAAATATTATTAAAAAATATCAACAAATGTTTGTACTTGGAGAATTTTCACCACAACAAATTATAGACATATCAAATAGGGACGAAGAAATATTAACACTCAATGACAGAGAAAAAAATGCTTTTATTGATAGTTATGATGCAACTAAGAATCCATTTGAAGATGATGGTTTCAATACTTTTCTATTTTCGCAGCAAGTGAATCAAATTTCAGATCCATATCAATTAACCAAGGATAATACCCCATACGCATATGTAATCGTCTATCCATCTAAATTGTCAAAAAAAGAATTTAGTTCACTGGAAGAAATATTAAAAGAAAAAGAAAATAATTTTGGATACTAATATGCATTTTTTTAAACGATTTTTATCAATCAAATATACAAAAATAATTACGGGCACACTTTTGTTGGTGACTTCGTTTTTTGTTTTTTTTCTTACATATCAAAAATCTCAACAAACATATCAACCATTAGCATGGGAAACCGATCAAACAGCTGAAGCAATCTGTCAAAATTCAGGAAATGCCGGTATACGTGTTATATTTACCAATCAAGAACCAACCGGTGGTGATGCGATGATAGTAAAAGTTATCGATAATCAAACAGGGAAGACTCTTGAACTTGGTACAGTGGAACCAGGACAGGTAGCCAATGGCACACTGGATACAGAAGTAAATTCCATAGCTGCAAACACTGTACAATTTCAACTAAAATGGGCAAACGGATCTGACGAAACTGACGCGCGCACTGTAGCGTATGATGCGATTGATTGTGAAGCCATAATCACTCCAACAATAACAGTCACACCCTCAGTTACAGTTCCTGTATCACCTACCATTACTGAAACCGCCACACCGAGTGCAACACTCTCTCCATCAGTCACAATAACACAGATGGTTACTGTCATAATAACCTCTACACCAACTTTAACGCTAACACCAACTCGCACACCTACACCTAATCCATCTACCACTTTAACTCCGCAACCTACCTATACGCCTCAGCCGACTTATACTCCGAATCCAACCAATTCACAAGCACCCACACCAACTGAAATTATTATTGTAGTCAATAATACAAATACACCTACACCACATAATCAAGGAACTGCAGTGCCAACAATTCCTACTGCAGGATCTCCTATAGCTTGGTTTATGGTGCTAATTCCTGTTGCATTATTAACACTAGGGCTGGTATTATAATAATCAATCGAATATGCAAGATCCTTTACCATCAGCTCATAACTACACTCCGATCAATACTGCAGACTACCAAACAAGCAATCAAAATTCTGTAACAAAAAAAAGACATATCAATTATTTAAATTTATCTCTTCTATTACTAACCTGTACTTCTCTGTTAGGATTGGCATTTGCGGTAAGAACATCGCAAACAGTAATCAATACCAATGCTGCCTACAATAAAAACGCAGACATGGAGATGAAAATGATGGGAATGGAAATAGGGGAATACAGATTTCCTAAAACATATAGAGGCACATCTATTCCAGAAACCTTATATACCTCAGCCAAAGATTCGTCTGTGGGAGAAGTATATGTAAACGATTATATAAAAGATCAGGTTATCAGATATTACGTCTATAAAAATGTGCTTGAAGAAAATGATATTGATCCTGAAACTGAAAATGGAATAACCGATTTTGCTAACTTAAAAGATGCTGTCGCATCTATGGAAAAATTAGTACGTACCAATCTTATTTCGACCCGTGACTTCGCCTACATTGTTGCCCATTATTCATCAAATTCACCTGAGAGTAAAACAAAAGCCGAAAATCTGGTTAATACATACAAAACTAAATTAGATGAAGGTATTACATTGGAGTCGGTGGTTGACGAAGCTAATGCTGATGCAGAATTAACAGAAATAAACGGTACCGAAAAAAGCAGCTATTTTATAGATTTTGATGGTACTTACTCTATTTTTCCCGTGGATCGTGACTATAAAAATGCCTTGTTGGATATACCAGAGGGGAAAGTATCAGAACCTTATATTTTGCATGATCAAAATGATATCGAGATTGCATATGTCATAACAAAGGTAGAAAAAATAAACTCAAAAAAATATAACTCACTCAATCAAATTATTTCTGAACAAGAGCTAAATTTCGCATATTAGTATATGTTAAAAAAATCAAATTATTTAAAAATAGTCGCCGTCTTTGTTTTATTTCTAATAACTGTCATATCATTTTCTATAGCGTTTATTAGACAAAATGCCGCTCCTGCCAAAGCCTGGTCCCACACTGTTATAAAAGTAAGCCCCATTTGTAACAACGACAATACCATTTCCATTCAGGTAAAAGTAGAAAACAATGAAAACAAAGCCTTCACTGCTATTGCCACAGACACGCAAACTGGTGCAAGTATCGATTTAGGTACTATCAGACCAGGAGATTTTGAAACAGGACAGATCAAAACTGGCAAATCATCTATTAATAGCGGAACTGTAAAAGTAAAAGTTGAATGGACTGATCATTCAGGAGATGATACCTTAGAAAAAAATTATAATGGCGTGGAATGTAGAGAAGAACCCGCACAAATAAAAGTCAAACCAATTATTGAAACAAATTGTGCAAATGATACATGGAAGATTACAGGATATGAGCCACCAATTGATATGAGTAAAGTTGAAAGCTTTATGATCGAAGTCAACGGAAAAGAATACGATTCAGCTTTCCCCACAGGTTCATGGAAAGGAAAAAAAGAACTTAAATTCTGGATTAGGTTTCATTATAAGGATGGGACTATATATAGATGGGATCGAGACGAAGATCGTGTATGTTCACAACCTACCGCAACACCAACAATTACACCCACACCTACTACTGTATTTCAACCATGTCCGCCAGATGTTACAAGTGGTTGGCCAGAATGTCGATTTGGTCAATCAACTTACAATATGAACGCCTGTCGAGCTAAAGCTATTGAATACAAAGGTATTCCTGGCCCAACAAGTGGTCGGGAAGTTGACTGGTTTAGTTGGGGGCAAAATCCACCCAAACCTCTGTCTTGTGGTACTGCCTGTGGATTAGCGCCATCTTACTGTCTTGTTTCACCCACACCATCACCTACCAAAACACCTACAAAAGTGCCCAGCGCAACTCCTACAGATAATCCATCCGCAACACCAACAAAGACGCCATCTCCCACTGCCACCAAGACACCGACCCCCTCTCCCACAAGCGTATACAGTCCGACACCAGGACCTTCCGCAACACCAACTCGTACACCGACACCATCCAATAGCCCTACTCCAACATTGACACATACACCAACGCCTACTATTACACATACACCGACTCCAACAAATTCGCCTACACCAATACCAACTAATACGCCATACCCAACCAACACACCATATCCAACAGCCACAAATTATTTGACTTCAACCCCGTATCCGACATATACGCCATACCCTACATATACTCATGGTCCAACACCCACTGAGATTATCATCGTCGTAAATAATACAAATACGCCAACACCAACGAGTGAGGGAACAGCTGTGCCAACTATTCCATCCGCCGGTACACCAGTAGCATGGTTTATAGTGCTTATACCAGTAGCATTATTGGCATTAGGATTGGTACTATAAGAAGAACTCAAAAATATTAACGAAAAATAGTTACGAAGAGCGATTAAATAATTTCACGAAAGCTTCTTTAGGTATCTCTACTTTGCCTATCATTTTCATCTTCTTTTTTCCTTCTTTCTGTTTATCAAGTAACTTATCTTTACGAGTTCTATCTCCGCCATATAACTTTTGAGTCACATCTTTTCGAAACGGTGCAATTCTTTCTGACGCAATAATTTTTCCTTTATAGGTTGCTTGAATCTTAACTTCATACTGCTGGCGTGGTATAACATCACGTAATTTTCTCGCAAGCGCAGAACCTTTGTCATATGCTCTCTCCAAAACAACTATTTCACTAAATTCCTCTATCTCGTCTCCATTGAGCATAATACTCAGTTTATCTGCTTTAACTGGTTCATGACGTAAAAATTCCCAGTCAAGGGAAGCATATCCGGATGTAATGCTTTTGAGATTATCAAAAAAATCAGAAATCATTTCCGACAACGGCATTTCATACGTTAAAGATATCTGATTCTTATTATCCATAGTAATGAAACGACCACGATAGTCTGTGCATAGCTTCATGATACCGCCTGTATATTCATTGGGGGTAACGATCAGAATTTTCACATAAGGTTCAAAATACTGAAGATTATCTTTCTTATACTCAACTTGAGGGGGAGTAAGCACCAAACTTAAGTTAAATTCTCTTTCTAATCTTTCACGAATAACATCTGCGTGTAATAATCCTAAAAATCCGACACGAAATCCTGCTCCCAATGCTTTACTATAAATAGCAGAAAACTCTAAAGATGAATCATTCAAATATAGTTTTTCAAGAGCTTTTTTTAAGTTCAGGTAATCATTAGGATCTGTAGTGAACATAGAAGCAAAAACCATTGGTTTAACTCTTTTATATCCAGGCAATGCACCTGCATGTATATTGGAGGCTTCTATAAGACTGTCACCGACCCGAACTTGATGAATATCTTTTAAGTTTGTGACAACATATCCTATTTCACCTTCTGACAAAGTATCGGAAGGAATTAATTCAGGCGAAAATGTACCCACTTCGTTGATTTCAAATTCTACGTCATTTGCAGCAAGTTTTACCTTTAGTTTTTTTTCTAATTTACCATTGAAAACTCTTACGAATGCGATAACCCCACGGTGAGGATCATAGTAAGAATCAAAAATTAATGCTCTTGTTTGAAACTTAGTTTCCAGATTATCATGTAGTTTGGGTGGTGGAACTTTATGCGTAATGTCATTTAATAGATTCTGTACGTTCTGACCTGTCTTTGCAGAAATTTCAAAGATACTACTTTCTTCAATACCAAGAAAATCAACTAACTGACGTTTAGCTTTAGGAACATCGGCATTGGGGAGATCTATCTTATTAATAACAGGAATAATAACAAGATCTTTTTCAATAGATTTGTAGGCATTAGCTATCGTCTGTGCCTGAATACCCTGTGTAGCATCAACAAGTAAAATTACGCCTTCAACACATGCTAATGTTCTGTCGACTTCGTAGGAAAAATCTACATGTCCGGGAGTATCTATAAGATTTAGATGGAAGTGTTGATAATCCATACGAACCGGAGCAAGTTTGATCGTAATACCACGTTCGCGAGAAATAGGATTACGATCTAGTAGTTGTTCTTCATGTTTACCTGGATTTACCACACCGGTAATCTCAAGCAATCGATCTGCAAGAGTAGACTTGCCATGATCAATATGAGCAATAATAGCAAAATTGCGTATGGTATCTTTGGTGTGTTCTGACATGTAGATATTATACACTGAACTCAGATCAGACAGAGATGATCTTTACAGTCGATGTCCCTCCAGCCACACCCCAAATATCTCCATGTAAAACAATTATTTTTTTACCTTTTTGAAGATGTTTGCCGTCAATAAGGTATTTAATACCTGCCATTATATCTCCTGCAATGACATTGCCGTTTTCAGCTGGAATTTGATCGGTCAGTAATGGAACGACACCAAATTCAATTGTCATACTATCGGCAACTGTTTTGGAAGGAGTAATAGCAAATACTGGGATTTTTGGTCTATATCTTGATACTAGTTGCGCTGTTCTGCCTGTTTTAGTAAATATTACAAAGGCCTGAAATATATCCAAATCGGCTGATTTCAAATAAACATTATAAGCTGCATCACACATAACTGATTCCTGATCGGTGATCGGATAATCAAATCTTCTTCTGGTATCCTCAATCAGTTTTTGTTCATTAAACATCACAGTATTACTCATGGTACGAACTGTTTCCAATGGATATTTACCAGTAGCTGTTTCTCCTGATAACATAACTGCATCAGTAAAGTCGTAAGTAGCATTAGCCACGTCTGAGACCTCGGCACGGGTAGGATATGGATTATCTATCATAGACTGTAACATTTGGGTTGCAGTAATGACAGGTACACCTTTTTCAATACATTTTTTAATCAAAAATTTCTGATAGTAAGGCACTTGCTCAATAGGAAGCTCAACACCTAAATCACCTCGTGCGACCATTAATACATCAGTTTGATCCAAAATTGCTTCAATATTATCAAGTGCTTTTTGTGCTTCAATTTTTGCTGCCAACTTAGCTTTTACTTTAAACTTCTTCATTTCTTTCCTTACGGTAATTAAATCTTCGGCAGTTCGGACGAAAGACAAAGCCACAAAATCAATCTCATTTTTAGCAGCAAGCTTTAATCCTTCAAAATCACGGTCGACAAGTACAGGAAATGGAAAATCAGCACCAGGTATATTAAGAGATTTGCGTTGTTTCAATACACCATTACTATCTGAAATAAGGGTTACATTTGAGCCTTTTTTTTCTACGTGGAATTGAAAAGCGCCATCATCGGCAACGATTTTTTGTCCGTTGGTTAAATAACTGATGATATCGGGATGTGAGATTGAAAAACCTTTTTGACCTTTAGACTTTTCTTCAAAAATTACTTCACCGAATAAAAGTTTATCTCCGATTTGTAATTCCAACTGATCGAAAGGCATATTAATACGAATTTCTGGTCCTTGAAGATCTATTAAAGTACCAACTGACACACCAATACGGTCAGCAACTTTATTTACACGTTCTATACGTTCATTATGCCACTCAATGGTGTTATGTTTGAAGTTAAATCGAAAAATATTAACACCTGAACGAATGAGTTTTTCAATCATGTCCTCACTGTCAGTAGCTGGTCCGATGGTTGCGATTATTTTAGTTAGTTTGTTCATAATGAATTATATCTTATACCAAAAGGTCAATTTACGCAAGGCTATAATACTTATTAAACTCATCGATTATATTGATATACTCTGGTATTATGACATTATAGTCAAATCGTTCATATACGTATTTATGAATCATTTCTCTTAAATTTCCGTTATTATCAATACTCATTTGTATGGCGTGAGCGATTTTATCTGGATCTTTTTCTGTGTTCGGTATGATTGTAATAAAATCTTCATCAGTTAAATTGTGACTGGCAGCTTCAGTTACCACCACTGATAAACCGGCAGCCATAGCTTCAAGCACTACTAAAGGCGATGCTTCAGATTCACTTAGTAAAACGAGAGTACTATAATCAGTTAAATGCTTATATACTGTTTCTTTTGACCATGTCCCTATATATTGACACTGGTTAACTGGTTTAAAATCTGGTTCTAACTTTTTATCCCAGGGTCCTGCAAAATCGATTGATATCCTATTTTGCAATAAAGATGCAAGCCATGCCTGCCGTTTTCTCGGTTGAATCCTGCCTAGACATAAAGCCTTGCCATTACCTTTCTTTTTTTTATTGAATAAAGTAGTTTCCACAGGATTTCTTAATGTTTTAAGAAATTTTTTATATCCACTATTCAAAAAAATGTTTTTGATTGGATCAGATAAGACAATATTACCTGGGCATTCTTTTACATCAGAGAATATGATGTCATAACGGGGATCATTTTTATAAGGGATGTAACTACCAAAACCACCATAGTGACTTGTAACACAAAACTTTTGTTTCAAATGTTTATTATAGAGAGCACTATGTATATCAAACTGTAAATGAATAAAATCATATTTTTTACTATTAATTTCATGTACTGCATCCTGAAACCAAACAGTATTATAAATGTCCACTGTATGACCGGCCCGTTCAAGGTATATTTTATAGTTCCAAATTAAAATTTCGATTGCACCCCAGTTTTCGGCCGGGATAGGGTATAAACCTCCTGAAATCATTGCGATTTTCATAATTAAGGCAGCCAGAATCGGCTGAGCATCTCTTTAAAATTTTTATAAAAATTCCGTTCTTTCAGAACTTTAGCATATGCATGTTTTCGTATTTTTTTTGCTTTTTCATCCGGGATATCCAGGATATAGACTATTTTTTTTGACAGCATTTCTACAGAGCCATCAAATAAAAATCCATTCCATTCATCTATTATCTGTTCCTGGTAACCATCCAAATTAGCACACAATAAAATCGGCCCATTCTCTCTTGCCCAGACGCTCGCTTCAAAAGGAATGTTAGATAAAGGCTCGCCTCGGGAAGGACATACAAGAATCTTACTATTCTTCCACTGCGATAAGGCTTTAGGTAAATCTCGTTTATGACCTGTCAATAAAATAATATTTTTATTTGATCCAATTAAACTCTTGTATTCATCTAATATAGGATCGTTTTCTGAATATGGAACCACATTAAGAACTATAACGATATCTTGGGGGATAGTAGTAACTGCTTTAAGCAATATATCGAATCCCTTTATCCAGTCGGCTCTCCCAAATGCAAATATTAATTTCCTATTCAACGGAATTTTATATTTTTTTAAAATATCTGTTATCTCCTGTTCAGAAAATAGCTGAAACTCCTGATTATTTAAATTAAGACTGGAGTGATAGGGGACAAAGTCATCTAACCGAACTTGATATTTACTTATAAAATGCTCCTGCATAAATTTGCCAAAATTAGCTATTTTAATATCAGGATATTTTTGGGGAAGTGCAAGAGCTTTTTCTTCCCATTTTAATCTATCTATATTCATTTTTTCTTTTAAATGAATATAAGATGAACCATACAAAGCAATTAAAGACTTTACATTCACATTATGTTTATCTCTTTCAACATATAAGGGAACATGAAGAAAAGGAATATCATTGGATAGTATTAATGTCTGATTATATCGTCGGGCAATTTGGATCGACTTATTAGCCGCATTTTGAGATAAATTATCCCAGCTTTTTGGCGTCCAAAAATCCTTCTCTGAGTTACCATAACTGCAAAAATGCACGCTTCCACTATATTTTTTAACTATTCTCTGCGAATATGCTAGTTGATTTTCTGAGTACCCCCACCAACTTCTATCATATATTTGTGTTATTAAATGTATATCAAATGCACCAAAATCTTTAGATAATTGTTCATAATACTCATCAATTCCTGATAAAAATATCTGGGTCTGTGTACCTATCCCATTTGTATTATTAAATACACCATTATATGTAAGATAAATAATTGCTTTAGTCATATATATTGAATAAGCTCTGATATTTCATTAATGATATGGGTAGGATGAGCCTGAATCAGTTCGGTTTTACTACCGAATCCCCAGGTTACGCCAATTGAATCTATTTCACAATTCTGAGCAGCCATTATGTCAAATTTACGATCCCATTACAATATTCTCTTTATTAATAGGTGAATAATGAGAGATTACTTTTTGTATCAAATTAGTTTTGTCATTATCGATCATAGTGTCATCTGCTCCCTGAACATAATCAAACATTGATAGGTTAGTCGATCGAAGAATGGCCAATGCGTCTTCAGTATATTTTGTAGTAGCAACTGCAAATTTCACATTTGTATGCATCTGAGATAAGAAATTATGCATACCTGGGTAAACATAGTTTTTTTTTATTCCATTTTTTTTGAATATCTGTTTATGCGTTGCGAGAACTTTTTCTAATATGTTACCGGAAAATCCGTAATGAGTGCTATATGTAGAAATTAATGTGGGTCCGATAAAAGACTGTAAAATTTTCTTATTAGGTTCTTCAACACCATATTGTTTTAATGTATCCTGAAATGTTGATGTGATAGCGTCTGATGAATCAATTACTGTGCCATCCAAATCAAAAATCAAAAGTTTTTTGTACATATCAGTTTTCAAGTTCAATAAAAGGTTTGTATACTCCTAAAAACCGGGAATAATCAAAACCTGGTGTGTTTACAGAGCGTTTATGCAGCTCCAATAAAAAACTGATTTTACGAGAGATGCTAATTATTTCCTGAAAATTCACAGGAAACCAACGCTGCATCCACTGTGGGCGTTGATAGAACGCCTGAGAAGATTTTTTCAGTCTTCGTATGGCACCTTTATAGAACAAACCTGATGCACGGATAATACTTACATCTATTTCTCTCTTGCCTGGGATAAATAAACCTGCATTTACGCTCTGTATATTGGCAATGCTAGCCAATCCATCTTCTAAAGCATGGAGAAAAAATAAATTTATTTGTGGAACGAATCTGTCAGGAATATTTTCAAGAACAGTTCGAACTGTTAATCCAGAATATAGTGTGTCATCTATTATGGCAATGGAGGATACTTTTTTACGTATTGCATGACTAATTTTGTTTTTGAACCTACTGTATATTACATACTCATTTTCCTGAACTTCATTTCTTTTTATGGGAAGTAACGAAATATTTGGGAACCAGTTAGTTTCAAAATGCAGTCTTTTTGCAACTAAATAGCCTGAAGACCCGATAGCAAAGGCAATATCAAAAGGTTTGTGGCTATATGAAGCCTTAATTTTATCTACCGCGTAATCTCTGCCTATTAAAAGAGTATTTTCATTGGCCTGGATTGCCTTTCTAAGCATAGTAACTAATCCACGCATTATCTGGGAGTATTCCGGTGAAGAAAGTACCGGTAAAAGGTCATCTATATCGTCGTAAATGTATAGCTTAAGAGGCTTATCAAGGGTTTCACCCATAATATATCATATTATATCATAATCCAGCCATTTTACGCTTATATTTAAAAATCTGATATAATGGTTTATGACTCAAAATATACTCAAAAAATTTAAAAACCGCCTCTTTATTAGTACATTCCTTATACTAATTTTATTCCTCATAGGATTACTGACTTATATAAAGCTTCTTGAGCCTATTGCAAAAGTTAATGGTGAGAGTATCGCCAAAAAAACATACATGGACGAATTAGAAAAACAGGCAGGCAAACGTGTCCTTGATGGTATGATTACGAGAACTTTGGTTTATCAGATAGCTAAAAATAAAAAAATTACAGTCAGTGATAAAGAAGTAGAGGAAGAAATAAAAAAAATAGAAATTAGCCTAAAGGAACAAAAAAGTACACTGGAACAGGTATTGCAATCACAGAACATGACTAAATCAGATTTAAATGACCGGGTAAAACTTAATAGACTTTCACAGAAATTAGTGGAAAAATCTGTAACCGTAAGTGATAAAGAAGTAGAGGAATATATTTCGTCTAATCCAGGTATATTTGAAAACACTCCGGTAACAAAAGAAATAAAAAATCAAATTAAGGAACAAATAAAACAACAAAAAATGAGTCAGAAAATTGAACAACTAATTACAGATACAAGAAAAAAATCAAATATAGATATTTATCTCAAATAATCTTACTCGATTGTGTAAGCGTACCTGTTCAGTTGATACAGTACATAGAAACTTTCGTCATTCTGATAACAACTGAATAATTAGTTGTAAACTACTTTATATATAAAGGATATAGTTCTATAATGGATTAAGTTGGGAGGTGATATACATATGGATACAGATAATTTACCTAAAAATGAATCTATTCCTATTACTGACGAACAAAAAGATATTCATCAAAAGAATAGTCATCATCACCCGAAGAATAAAACAGCTGAGGTGTTACAGGATGATGAGTGGAAAAAACATCCTGGTGGAGGATAATTTTTCTTAACTTGTCGGTGTTTCACCGTATATGATAACTTCCGTTCCCGGATTATCGGAAGAAGCTTTTATTCCTTGTTGGCCCTTAAGTTCGGGGTTTGCCCAATAGTAAATTTGCTTAACATCGTCTTCGCGCATATTTATACATCCATGAGACATAGGACGTCCAAAATTATTATGCCAGTAAGCACCATGAATTCCGTATCCTTCTGTTTTCGGTACTTTTTCGTTATAAAAAAACATTGTGTATGGTACATTTGGGAGATAGTAATTTGTTCCCAGCGCTTCCGAACCGCCTTTCATCAAAGTATATTTGAGTTTAATCCATATCCTAAACACGCCTTGGGGAGTTTTGTTCCACTTTCCTGTCGACACCGCAAAATCAAAAATTTTATTTTCACCTTCAAATGCATATAACCGTTGATTACTCAAATCGACTTCAATTCGTTTAGCCACATTCGTTTCACCTAAAATTTGAGTGTCGGGAAATGTTTGAGCTATGTAGCGAGGTACAGGCAACACTTTGTTATCATAGATTGCCTGCGAACTGGAAAAATCATATACACCTGTAAGATGTGTAGGATTGATTTTTCCTTGACGTGAAAGTAAACTATAAATCCCAGATTCGCCCGTAGATAAAACAACAAATGACATCAGGATAAGAAAAACTCCCATAAGTAAACTAAGATATCCAAGCAGTTTCATGTATTTAATATAACACAGGAAATAAAAGTATTACAAAAGCTAAATTCCTACTTGTTTTTTGAATATTATCCACAGTTTTCCCCAGAAGCCTGCTTTTTGATATTCTCTATAATATTGTCTGTCTTTCCAATCACGAGTGCCATAATAAGGCGGATCAATCCAGCAAGAAAGTATTAGCCATTCTTTTTTTTCAGATTGAGCAGCGATAACTGTCACAGTAGACGTGTTAAACTTCTTTTGTAGTTCAATTGAACCAGATTTTTTTCCCGCCATCTTTTTATCGGGTGATTTGAATGTCTCAAGCGCCATATGTTGTGACAATCCACGTTGTCCTAAACGTTCCAGTGCATGATTTGTCCAAATCACTCCGCCGTATCGATTATTTGACATAGAGTATAATTATTATATGGCAAGAACATTAATTTTAGTAACTATTCTCATTGGAATTATTGCAGCCATAGTCGGCGCAACTAATTTTTTTAACACATCGCGCTTCACTATTAATACAAATGGGGCCGCCGTTATCAAGGAAATACAAAAATTAAATAGATTGGAAACTGCATCATATACTATCGAAAAAGTTATTGATGCGGGTACGAAAGGTAATGCTTTTAATCAAATACTTTTCGGCGATAAAATACTTTTAATTGCACACGGTACAGTTACTGCTGGATTTGACTTATCTGGATTAAATGAAGATGATATTACAGTCGAAGGTAGCTCTGTAGAAATACGCTTACCAGCACCCCAAATTCTTAACAGCAAACTGGATAACGATCAAACGCGTGTGTATGACAGAACTCAGGGGTTTCTAACAAAAGGAAATAAAGATCTGGAATCGGAAGCTAGAAAGACAGCGGAAATGACATTGAGAGAAGCCGCCTGTAATGAAAACATTCTTGAAATAGCCTCTGAAAATGGAAAAAAACAGTTAGCAGCGTTATTTTCTGCATTAAAATTTACAGAAATTACTATTTCGATCCCGAGAGGGGATTGCTAAAAAAAGGCAGGTGATGACTATGGCAACTAAAAAACAAACGAATAAAGAAGAAGTATTTACTTCAGAAACATTTAAAGTCAAAAGTGGAGAATTAATTGACAAATTAAAAGAATTAGTCAGACAGGGGAACATTCACCGAATAATTATAAAAGACGAAAAAGGTCATACGTTTATAGAAATTCCGTTAACAGTAGGAGTTGTAGGCGCAATTCTGTTACCAGTATGGGCCGCAATTGGGGCACTGGCAGCATTAGTAGCTAACTTTACTATTGTTGTAGAAAGAAAAGGCAAATAATGGAAAAACTTTATTATTACCTTGGACTAATAACAAAAATTCTTCTCAAATCCTTTAATAATCTTGTAATTATATTACTAACGATATTTTTATTGATACTGGCAATTTTGTCAGTTATATTTCGTGGTGTTTAAATTTCGATTATTTTATATGGTTTCTTAGGAGATACTTTTTTCAGAAGTGGATACGCCACATTGTAAACAGGGATACCTTTGATAGTCTTACCTTCTGGACTGCCATGATGGGCATGTCCATGAAAAACCGCTGAAACGTTATATCTATCAATCGGTTCAGCTAAACGTGAACTACCTAAAAAAGAAAAAATTGCTTCTGGTTCTCCTTTAACTGTTTCCAGAATAGGGGAGTAATGCAGCAAAACAATCTTGTGCTCATTCTGCAAACTTGAAATTGCTTTTTCCAATTTTAGACTTTCCTGCACACCACTATCAACAAATTTTTTAATCGGTTCCTCTCCAAAAGATGAAAGCATATATTTATCAAACCCTCCACAGAAACCTTTTGTGCCTGCAAAACCAACATCATTTATTACATCTGCCGTACCATCCAGAACATTTACCCGACTACGAATTAATATTTGCTTTAATTCATCCTGTTTGCCTGATTCGTGATCATGGTTACCCATTACTGCTAAAACCGGGATTTTACACGCTGTTAAGTCTTGTGCTAAAATTTCTATTTCTTCTGGCAATCCCCGTGTTGTCAGATCACCACACAATAAAAGAACATCGGCTTCATTCGATATTTGTGAAAAAATATCAACAAATGATCCTTTAGAGTTTTGTCCTACATGAATATCAGCCAAAGCAGCTATTTTTATTTTTTTATGTTCCATAATTTTAATGATTAATATTTAAAAACCCCCATTTTTTAAAATCAATATCATAATCTGTATCCGAGAAAACATGCCCCCGACAAGCTTTATCTTTTGGAGTTGGGATTACTAACTGATTCTCTACACGTGAGAGTAATTCTTTGATAAGCCATTCTGGAATTAAATTTCGTTCTGATGGGTACACAAATCGAAATATAAGTAACGTTGAAAACAGAACTTCCCAGTGTTGCTCCATTCGTGTTAATAAACGTTTCCAATCCATATTTTTTCCTTGTTTAAGAATCATATGATTAACATCTGCAATGTCGGAGCGTCCCCGACTCGTACGATAAATTTTAGACCAGATCATTTCTTCCGGGGGAACCAGTTTTACGGTTACATCAAATACTTTGGCTGTTGGTGCATTCTCAAACCAGGTGTCATCGACTGCCCATATGCCGTTTACTACAGCAAATATAAAATCTACAAAATGTTTTCCTAATAATGCTTTTGCAATCCAACGCTCATCAGTGACCTCGGTCTTAAATCCTTTATCAGCTAAGGCTTTTAATAATCGGGGATAGTCACCAGCCTTACAAAATAAATCTAAATCTTTAGTAGGTCTCTGAATTTCTGTATATTGGGTGAGAGCAAAGGTTCCTGCTACAAGATAAGGAATTTCTGTCTCGGTAAGATATGTCAGTACTTCTTTATAAAAACTACGTGCTTTTGGTTGAATATATTTATTGTCCATGGTGCAAGTATCTCTGAAATGCTACAACAGATTATTAAAATAAGGTAAGAATTCAGGAAGATATCAGATCTCATTAAAAAAATAGAGACGTGCCGGCGGCACGTCTCTACATAAGAAAAAAAACATTTACTGAAATTATGTTCCTTCCTGCCAGGAAGAAAGATATTTCGTTTGAACCGAAGATAAAGTATCTATTTCAATTCCCTCGCTCTTTAGCTTAAGAGCGGCAATTTCTCGATCCAGATCAACTGGCAACTGATAGACTTTTGGTCCTAATTTGCCACGATTTTGCCACATAAATTCCGATGCTAAAGCCTGGCCAGCAAAACTCATATCCATCACTGAAGCAGGATGTCCTTCAGCAGCAGCTAAATTAACAAGTCTACCCTCTGCTAAAAGATATAATTTCTTCGTTCCAATTACATATTCCTCGACAAATGGACGAACTTTACGCACACTTTTCCCTAACTTTTTCAGTGCTTCTTTGTTAATCTCTACGTCAAAATGACCTGACTGTGCCAATATCGCACCATCTTTAGCAGCTTTTAAATGTTCTGTGTCGATAACATGTTTATTTCCTGTAACCGATAAAATAATATCTGCGATTTTAACAGCATCTTTTAGTTTCATAACACGATATCCATCCATCTGAGCCTCAAGAGCTTTAATCGGATCAACCTCACAAACTATCACGTGAGCACCCATACCAGCCGCACGCATCGCAACACCGCGACCACACCAACCATAACCGGCGACTACAAATGTACGACCAGCTAATAAAATATTGGTGGCCCGAATTATTCCATCAAGAGTGGATTGACCGGTGCCATAGCGATTATCGAACATGTGTTTAGTCATGTTGTCATTGACGGCCAAAACCGGAATTTTCAGAGCTCCATCCTGCTCCATAGCTTTTAGTCTAATAACACCGGTAGTAGTTTCTTCAGTTGAACCTACCACATTTTTCAATAAATCAGTTCGGGTACTGTGCATAATACTGACTAAGTCAGCACCATCATCCATTGTCTGATTTGGTTTCTTATCTAAGATAGCATTTAAGTGAGAATAATACGTTTTATTATCTTCTCCTTTTATAGCAAATGTCGGAATATCGTAATCCTTAACCAAAGAAGCGGCGACGGCATCGTTGGTAGAAAGCGGATTACTTGCAGAAAGATACACATCAGCACCACCGGCTTTTAAAGTGATTGCCAAATTGGCTGTTTCTGATGTTACATGTAAACACGCTGCTAAAACTACACCTTTCAATGGTTTCTGTTTTGCAAAACGATTTTTAATAAGTCTTAAAACAGGCATATCCCTCTCTGCCCACTCGATCAGTTTTTTCCCTTCTGAAGCAAGGTTTAGATCTTTGACATCATGTTTCATAAAAATAAAATAAATTGTAATTGGTATTTATATTGATCTAATTCTTTCTTTTAACTCTTTATTTGATGGCGTATGATTTACGGTCCCATACTTTTCAATTGCAAAACTGGCTAAAGCACTGCCTTGTTTCAAACAATCTTCTACATTTTTTCCATCAAGTAAACCTCCTATAAATCCTCCTCGGAATGCATCACCGGCACCGGTAGGGTCGACAATTTTTTTTAATGTAAAAGCAGGTATCTGCAAATTAATCTCTTTGTTATGAAACTGTACCCCTTTTTCACCTAATGTAGTTATAACGGTGACATCGTGATTAATGAAATCTATAACATCCATTTTTAAACGACGACAAATCTGAGCCACTTCATAGTCGTTTGCAATAAGATATTTTGCATTCATAATTCCTTCTTTTAAATCTTTTTCGTCAATCCAGGTTATAGCCATCCCTGGATCATAAATATAATCTAATTTCATTTTAATAGATTGATTCTGCATTTTAAGAAAGCCTTTGACATGAGTAGGGGAGATAATCACTAATGTATTTTTGTCAGCCACTGTATGTAGATCCAGTTTCTCTGATTTTTCCAAAGCTCCATAATAGAACCCCCAGATTTGATTATCATTCAGATCAGTAATCACTTTTCCGGTTGAAGTAAAAAGCTCCGAATCTTGTATAACGTGAGTGGTATCGATACTATGTTTTTTATAAAACTCTATAAAAGGAGATCCGTCTTTACCCACGGCAGAAAGTAATGTAACTGGTTTTTTCGTTACCAAACTAACATTATAGGCGACATTATTAGCGATACCACCAAGTTGTTTTTCTAATTTATTAACCACAAAAGATACATTGATTTGATGGAGTTTTTCCGGATGAAAATACTCTACAAATTTTCCCGGAAAATCCATAATCTCATCGAAGGCAATAGAGCCTGTCACGATTACTGAAGAATATGCTTTTGTATTTTTCATGGAATAAATATACTACAACGTGCTTATCATTCCAAATCAGAATTATTGACGTACAACTGCATTCGCATTTCTATGCAGTTGAAATACGGGATATTGTACATCAATCAGAACATCTTCTTTGCCTTCTCTTTTAATCAGTTTCAAATGTTCGGTATCCTGACCAGCGGTTATTCTTTGCAGATGTTGTTCAACTGTATCTACCACAATACCGCGAAACCCATCAAACCCATGAGTGTCCATTATGGTCTCATCGAGTAATGTGACTGCCTGCTCTCGCCTAATCTCACCAGTTTCTGCTGCCATGGCTAATCTTTTTTCTGTATCTTTAATATGCGATACCTCTGCATCAAACTGTTCAGCTTGCAGACCACGTTTTCTAAGGGGATCTTCATTGAGCTGCCAGAATTGGCTGTTCAAATATCTACGTGCCAGTTCCACCGCACCTCGGGGTTGAGAGTCTGCATAGCCGGCCAACTGCGGTTCAAAATATGGTTGGTTACCATCTCCAACCGAACGCACAAATGCTGCATATTCTTCCGGAGGAAAATAGCGCATATGCTTGCCCGCTACTGTTTTTAAAACATTAGCAAATCCCGCTAACATAACCGGATCGCCTGAACTGATTTGAGCTACATATAATTCATTGGGTCTTACAATACGTGCCGCTTCAGTGATTACTTGTTCTAGTGCTTTATCAGGTAGGTAATGTTCCATAGCTCTCGATAAGGGTAAACGGGGTATAGAAGCATACTGTGCGTCTACTAATGGTAAGTGCCGGGCATCGGCGAGAACTGGAGCTACTTGACCGCTGCGCGGAGCTGATTGCAGCGAAGCTTCCTGCAAATCCGTCACCACAAGATGGGGTTTAAAATTTCTCTCCTGTAAGGCTTTTGCCACTGTCCTCTCGTAATAACCATCGCCGGCACATATACCTACCAGTTGTATCTCACCCGGAGGGTATATTTGCTTAACATTTTCCACAAAATGAGGAAGAGCTGACTGTGCAAATCGCTCACCATCAAAATGTGTTGTTAAACCCCAATGCTGGGCCGCCGCCTCATCGGCTTTAACATTTTTTCGTACACCGTTACCATTACCGTTCTCTATCATAAGAAATTCGTTATGTTAGCTGTTTAAAATTTTTGCAGCTTCTGCTAAATTAGTAAGTTTTTCGAATGCAGATTTTCGAGAAATCATTATCAATCCACAGTCAGGAGCTAAAATTAACTGAGATGGTTTTATATATCTCAATGCCTCGGCACCTCTTTTGACTAATTCTTCCGCCGACTCTACCTGTTCAATACCAACATCAACCACACCTAGAATGACAGTTTTTTTACCGATAGCAGGTAGGACACGTAAGTCTAGTTGTGACTGCGCTCCTTCAATAGAAACCTGATCAATTTTAGAACTACTAAAAAAACTTAATATTTGCTCGTAATATTCTGCATTCCCTTTATAAACTATTCCTTTTTTTTCTAAGGGTTTGTTAGGATAACCACGACATATGTGTACGGCGTAAGTCGCTTTATCTTCCAGTCCGGAAAAACAACTTTCCAATGCTCTGAGCCCCCATTTTTTTGCTCGTTCCGGATTGCGAAGAAGAGCCGGATCATCAAACTGAATAGTAGTACATCCGGCGTTTATTAGGTTTTCAACTTCCTGTCGAATGGCTTTAGCATAATCAAACGCCATTTGTTCCTTATCACCTTTATAATAAACATCATGAATAATATCGATTGCGGTGGTCGGACCAGGTAATGTTACCTTTACAGTTTTTTCTGTATATTTTTTCGTGAAATTATAATCAGAAACAAGCCAAGATGAATGAAATTTAATCTGTGATTTTACCTGAGGAGCCATTCGTTTGTATGCGCCTTCACGAATAGATATTTCGACCCAGTCATTAAAATCTATACCACTTAAATGTCGAAGATTGTACAACACATAATGTTCACGTCGTTCTTCGCCATCGGTTACAATGTCAATTCCTGACTTATTCTGATCTTCTATAGCTTCAATAGTTGCCTTGTCTAGTAAATCTTTAAATTGTGTTCGACCGACTTCTTTTTCAAGATTATAAAATGCCCTGCCAGAATCATTGATTAATTCACGATTGTTTTCATCAGGCAAAATATATTTAGGTTTAGGATAACTACCAACTATTGCACTTAATACTTTGTCTTGCTTTAGTTTCGACATGGTATAAAATAATTTATAAAAAACCTCTCCAACGGAGAGGTCAAAAGTATTGTCTTGTAGACCACATTCTTCCCGTGTTGGGGCTGGGTTTAGCACCGTGTCTTTTCCGGTTGCTGGATGGGTTATAGGGCCAGATCCCTCGCCATCACTCTGCATGCCTGATTGTTAAAGTATTATAAAGTGTTTGCATATAAAATCAACTACGATTTAGTCAAAAAAAAACCGCCTTTCGGCGGGTCGTTGTTTATTCTATATTACTTACAATACAACCTCCCGCCAAAATTGGCGTCGCATTATCATTCGCATTGAGGAGGTAACTTTATACATAATGAATATATATTAGCAAATAACTATAAAAAAACAAGCCTTACGGTTTAACTGTATATTTTTTTACAACTGTTTTTCCTGTTTTTAGTACAATTGTAACAACAAATTTCATGTTTTTTATATTGGTGTGGTAGGTATATACACCTTTTGAAGCAGTTCCAAACACAAGTTCACGTTCAATGCTGGAACCGGAAATTTCAACGGACCCATTTACTCCCTGAGCACCCGAAGTTGAATCATAGGTAAGTGTGTAATCAATACTTCGCACACTGCCTAAATTCAAAAAGCTTACCATCAATGCTTTTCTATCAGAACGCAGCTTTGCAGAGACATAGCTGGTTGCAGATTTCGTAACTACAGGAGCTTTTTTGGGAGCAGATGAATAACGGGGGAGCACCTTAGCATCCACAACCGTCGAAATAAATAAAAACGTGGTGATTAATAATAAAATTGATCGTATATTTTTCATATATTACCTTATACACAGGCTATCAAAAATATAATCGTTTGACAAGTGATTATTAATGTTATAATCATAATTAAGTATGAATAAAAAATATCTTCTTGGATTTATTGCACTTGCACTCACTGTGGTAAGCGGAGCGAGTATTTTGGCGCTTCGTCAAAACGGTCAGACGCCTATAAGTGCAGTACCCAGAGCAGAAACTTCTGATTCAACACGTATTATTCAGACTCAGCTTCAGCCAACTAAAAGTCAAGCAGCTTTAAAAGAATATAGTGACCCGGCTGGATTCAGATTTTTGTATCCATCCGATTTAAATTTAGTGGTTGAACAGAGCCAAGACGAAGAGATTTATTCTTCTATTAAGTTAAAAACTTCATTAACCAGTGAGTATATTTCCATTAAAGTAACACAAACAAATTTCACTAAACTTGATGATTGGCTTCGAGCAAATAAGATATCACCGGCATCTTTAAGTATCAAAAGAATGACTTTTGCAGGAGTGGACGCCTACCAGGTTCCTATCCAAAATCAGGTTATCACAGCTGGCTTTGATCAAGGTGCCTTATTTACATTTTTAATCACAGCTCCCAATAATACTAGTCTTCGTACAGCATATGACACTATTCTAAGTAATTTCTCTTTCTATGCACCAGAGGGTTCAAGCGTTCAGGAATCAGCCCCAGTACAGACACAATCCAGTGATGTAGTATCGGACGGTGAAGAAGTAATTGAATAATCCATATACTGTCCATTACAATATATCTACTTTAAAATGGACCAGAAACATCCCTCACATTACATTAGCTTAATCATTCCTGTTTACAAGCAGGATAAAACGATCGTACATAATTTGAAACAAATTAAAGAAGTTCTCGATAAAATCAGATATGATTACGAGATCATCGCTGTGGTTGATGGGATGACTGATAAATCATTTGAAAAAATAAAAAAAGCTCAAATACCCAAAGTTACTTGCCTGACATATAAAGAAAATCAAGGAAAAAGCTTTGCCATTCGAATCGGTATGAATGAAGCAAAAGGTGATTATGTTATGTTTCTCGATGCCGGCATGGAAATAGATCCCAACGGAATTTCTATGTTGTTGGAACATATGGAGTGGTATAACGCTGATATCATTGTAGGTTCAAAACGACATCCTGCATCAATGGTCAATTATCCGATTTTGCGCAGAATACTCAGTGTGGGGTATTATATGCTTGTAAAAATTCTTTTTGGAATAAAGGTTCATGACACACAAGCGGGTATTAAAGTATTTAAAAAACATGTTTTGGAAAAAATACTACCACGTCTACTGGAAAAAAAATTTGCTGGTGATCTGGAAATGTTGGTTGTAGCTTATACGATTGGATATAAAAGAATTTTCGAAGCTCCTATTAAGCTTGATTATACGCTCAGTAAGATTACATCTGCGGCTACTATGAGATCAATTTTCCGCATCATGGTCGACACATTGGCTATTTTTTATCGAAAAAATATTCTGCATTACTACAAATCACATAAAAAAAGACACAAGTTTCCCGGATCAATTTCTATTATTAAAATCGCCACAAAAACATAAACTATTAAAGATCTTGAATTTATTCTATGAAGATTTCTGTTATTATTCCAACCCGAAGCATCAATGACTATATAACTCAAGAAAATCTTCCTTCATATACCAATCAAACTTATAAAAATTTTGAAGTAATCATTCTTCCCAATGAAAAAAGTAATCTAGATGACGCTCTCCTTAAAAAATACACCTGGCTTAAAATTATCCCTACAAACCCTATTACCCGACCCGCAGAAAAAAGAGATATAGGAGTACAGCACGCAAATGGTGAAATCATCGCTTTTATTGATGATGACGCATTTGCATCTTATAACTGGCTCGAGAAAGCGATAACTGAATTTAAAAATCATTCAGATGAAATAGCCGCTGTTTGCGGACCTGGAGTTGTACCTAAAAATGCCAAGTTTTGGGAAAAAGTATTTGATGCCATTTTACGAACCTGGATAGGGGCAGGTGGATTTAGTTATCGCTTTATTCCCGGAACAGCAAAATTTGTAGATGATTACCCTTCAATGAACTTTCTTATCAAAAAAAAAGTTTTTAAAAAGCTAGGTGGTTTTAATAGCCAGTACTGGCCGGGTGAAGACAGTAAATTATGCGAAGATATCGTATATAAGGAAAAAAAGAAAATATATTATTCACCTAATGTGCTGGTGTACCACCATCGAAGAAATAGCCTCATTGCATATTTAAAACAACATGCAAATTACGGATTTCACCGAGGCGCATTTTTTGCGCATGGAGATAAAAACTCTCGTCGTTTAAGTTATCTAATCCCTTCTTTTTTTTGTATATATTTGATTTTATTGATAATTACCCTAGTCTCGCCGGTTAAAAATATCATTCTTGTTATCCCACTTTTCCTATATATAGCCGCCGAAACATATTTATTTCTTAAAATTTTTACTACCAGCCGCAATATAAAAATCGCATCTGCAGCAGTACTGGTTTTATTTTTAACCCATTTGATATATGGTATAGTATTTATCAAAGGATATATTACGGGTAAAACCAAACATGAAAAAATATATAATTGATTTAAAACACTATGACAAATGAAAATTCAGAGGTACAAATAGTCAAACGGGGAGATCTGGAAATTAGAATCCTCCGCCCAAAATGTATAAGTGCCGCGACATGTGTTGTATATGCGGAAAATACATTTGACTTAGATGCCGATAATATTGCTATTATTAAGGAAGGGGAATGGGACAAACTGGAAAAAATTATTGCCGCTGCTCAATCTTGCCCAGTACTGGCAATTGAGATTTATCAAAACGGCGATAAAATCTACCCAAAAAATTAATTATATGGAAATCACCAAGTTAGTTGCGGTTGCCTTTGTTATGTCAGTTGTTTCCTGGGTAATTATCAGCGTTATTGGTATAAACATTGGTAACGACACCATACCGGCAAATATAATTATATTAAGAAATACTCTTTCTGCCTGCATCTTTTTTTTACCTAATTTTTATCTTCTTAAAAAATATGGAGTGTTTCCCGCCTTTTCTCTCCTTTATTTTCAGGCTATGGTATTTTTTGGCTTTCTTTTTCTCTTTTTAATTGCCCGATATATTGCAATAAACTTCTTTTTCTAAGTATAACGGTTGACTTGAATTCTGTTGTATGACATACTATATTTTATATTTATGGCAAATCTTCACACGCCGAAACATACAGATTTTATAAAAGACACTAATACTCGCGGAGTAAAAATCAAAAGTTTAAAAGATATTGTTGTTGTAGTAGGTTATCCTCCCATCGAATCAAAAAAAGGCGTAGCATTACTTTCACAGAACAGACAATTTCAGTATTTTAATGCTCCCACTTACATTTATCCTATGGTGCCTGCGTATGCTGCATCTAATCTTCAGCATCATGGATATAAAGTGTACTGGATGGATGGCATTTCAGAGAGAAAATCATTTGAAGCATGGTTTGATGAACTTTCAGCGACTGCTCCGGACTACCTGATGGTTGAAACTAAATCTCCAATAGTTAAAACTCATTGGAAACAAATAGCGGAACTAAAAAAACGCCTTCCACATCTAAAATTAATCTGGGTAGGAGATCATATCAGCTATCTGCCGATTGAAGTATTTGAAAATAGTCCGCTTGATTATGCTATTACCGGCGGCGACTACGACTTTGTAGTAGTAAATTTGCTCAATCACATTTATAAAGGTGAAGAACTCGAAGGGGGAGTATATTGGCGAGAAAATAATCGTGACATCAAGGCTACACCCAAAAGAACAACTTCGCTTACATCAGGTGAAAAAATTTTCGATACGGGAGTCGCCTCATTGAAGCATCGTCTTGATGATTTACCCTTTGTTGATCGTGATCTTACTAAATGGAAGTTATATGCGTATGAAAATGGTAATTACAAATACACGCCAGCAACGTACATGTATTCAGGACGGGACTGTTGGTGGAATAGATGTACTTTCTGTGTGTGGGATCATACCATTAATCCACTGGGATCATATCGTAGTTTTTCGCCGGAAAGGCTATTTGCTGAAGTAAAGCATGTTGTAGATACCTACGGAGTTAAAGAAATATTTGACGATGCCGGTACAATGTTTATTGGACCAAAGTTGAAAAAATTTTGTAACTTATTAATCGAAAGCGGATATAACAAAAAAGTTAAGTACGGCTGTAATATGCGCTTTAATGCTTTAAATCAGGAATATTATGATCTTCTTGGGAAAGCAGGCTTTCGGTTTATTTTATACGGAATGGAGTCGGGTAATCAAAAAACTCTGGATAAGCTTGATAAGGGTACAAAAGAAGCAGATGCAATTAATGGTCCCAGAATGGCACGTAAAGCAGGGCTCGACCCCCATATTACTATCATGTTAGGATATCCATGGGAATCGTATGAAGATGCCAAACGAACCATAGCTATAGCTAAATATGCGTTTAAAAAAGGGTATTACGAAACCATGCAGGCAACCATCGTTATCCCATATCCAGGAACTCCTTTATATAAAGAATGTAAAGAAAAGGGCTGGCTGTTAACTGATAATTATGATGATTTTGATATGCGACAGCCGGTTATGAAAACTCCCTTTCCGCATGAAAAACTATTGGAACTAGAACAAGAGCTCTATTCTTCATTTATGACACCTCAGTATATTACACGAAAAGTATTAAGTATTAGAAGTCTCCATGATTTTATGTATCTCTTTTATATGGGTAAAAAATTAATTGGACATTTACTGGACTTTGATCCTAATCAGGAAAAAGTGAGCCATTTTTCTCCCAAATTTTGGAAAAATGCTTTCGTAAAACTAAGTAAACATTTTGTCACGCCAAAAACATCTGTCGATTATGAAAAAGATGCCATTAAACTGGCCGATAGCGCTGTAAACTTGTAATATGCCACTCATTCTTCACGAACTAATTCATTTTAGTTTAAGTATCTTAGCTGCATTAATTTTTTCATTTTTATATAAAGATACAAATATATCACTCTTAAACCTGTCGATTGTAGCATTACTGAGCGGATTTTTTATCGATGTTGATCACTTAATTGATTACTTTTTTGCCTATGGATTAAAATTTGATATTAAAAAATTTCTAAAGGGTAAAGAGTTTGATATAAATAAAAAGATCTATGTGTTATTTCATGGATATGAATATGTAATTATTTTTATCGGTGTAGCCACATTTTTAACAGAGGGTCAACTGCAAGCCTATATCTTTACATTTGCCTTATCATCACTTTTTCACCTTATCGCAGATGTGAAAATCAATAATGTATTACCTCAAACATACTCAATCTTGTTCCGGCTCTTTCATGCATTTGATATCAAAAAATTAACTCCGTAATTACTGCATTGCTTGATTGAACGCAGATCGAGCTTTTTGATCTGTCGGATTGATACGAAGGGACTCGCTGAGAACTTTTTGTGCTTCACTTTTCTGACCTAACCGTAAATAAATCAACCCCATATTAGTTAAAAGCGACGGATTATTAGGCGAAAGAACAGCTGCTTTTTTAATCTGTTCTAAAGACTTTTTATCATCCCCCATATTCGAGTACACCACACTCATATTCTGATAAGCCTGCCACAGATTTGGTTCAATACTTAAGGCTTTTTGATACATGTCCAGCGCTGGTTGATTTGCTCCAGCTTCCGTATAAACTAGCCCTAAATTATAAAAAGCGTATGCATTATTAGGACTTAACTCTAATGCTATTTTAAATTCTTTTTCCGCTTCGGTAAAATTCCGATGCCGTCGATGCATATCACCTAAATTCATATGTGAAACCGGGTCATAGATAGCTGTTTTACCAGTAGCAATCCAGAGAGTATCTTCATTACTCCAGTCAAAATTCCGCATAATAGTCCGAAGACTTAGCATCCCGATAAGAAGCATAAATACTAAATACGTTAGAGTTTCATATTTTTTATTCTTTGTTATAGTCCAGAATCCATAAGCAATGGTAAAAAAAAGCCCCGCGGAACCTATATATGCATATCTTTCTGCGAGTAACGACGAAATACCCAGCGGACTGAGGGTTGGAGATAAAGCTAAAAGAAAAAAAGCCATTCCAAAAAAAATAATCTTTTTTTTGAAAAAAGAATATAGTAAACCAGCTAAATAAAGGATAAAAACCCCAATTCGCAGTATGAATGCCAGAGTAGACATTACAAAGTCGGAATGATAAATAGAAAGTTTATCCGGCCATATAAGAAGTTCAATATAAGAACTAATTGCCACCGGTATTTGCATAAAAGGATTGAATGTTATCTCCTCCCGAAACTGTTCATGCTGCACACTGGCAATACGGCCAGGCAGACGCAAAACGTAATGTGCTCCCCAAACAAATGTTAATCCGAAATAAGGAATAAGGAGCTTCCATGTTTTTTTAAAATCTGTAAACACATACAGATATAAGCTGAAAAGTAATGGTAGTACCATAGCTTTATCTGCGGAACCTAATGCGAGTAGAGATAAAAATATTGATACGTAGTATTTCTTCCTATCGTTGGAACGGATAAATAAAATTAATGATAGAAGCGAAGATAAAATAAAAAATGAATATTGCGGATATGGCCCGCCTGAAATCCAGCTGATAGGTTCAGATAATAATGGATGGACTGCAAATAAAGATGCTGTTAAAAAGGCAATCGAAGAATTTAGACTGACAGCGATTATTAAAAACAGTAAGGTCGTCGTTCCCATATGGAACATAATACTGAGTAGATGGTAGGGCAACGGATTTTTTCCAAATAGTGAATAGATCAAAAACATAAAAAATTGACGCATAAATACGAATGGATCACTCCATATATATGAAATAGTTCCTAAACTATTACCATCACGTATAACGGCAATATCGTCGGAGACGAACTGTCCTAATAATGAATTAGCATAAACAACCGCTATAAGAAGTATTAAAAATCCAATATTCATCCAGTTATTTCTTACTAAATCTCTAAATCTAATCGCAGATGTATTGATAATAAGCTGTTCTTTTTTTTGTAGTTTTCGCTGGAGAAATTTTTCATATTTATCTGGCTTCCACTGATCTTTCAAGTAAGCTCCCACTTCTTTTTCTGTCAAATTTAAATCATTAGCTATTTGCGTTAAAGTAGATTCACGGGCATGTTTTTTTATATAACGCTTCTGATCATGGTTAAGAGCCATGGTAAAAGTATAAAATCAGTTTTCTATGGTTGCAATAGATATTATCTTTTCACTAAGCTCACTTTATAAATAACTACTCCGAGTAACAGTACTCCCGCGATTTGCGTAGGCGACAGACCATTATGGTTATAGAAATAATCAATAAATAACGCAGATGCAGGCCAAACAAGCTCACATACCGTGGTTACCCGAGCAGGTGTTCTTTTAAGTCCATAATAATAGATAAGTAAAGCAACCATACCGGTTGAGATAGTAATGGTACTAAGGGTCGTCCATTGTGCCTGGGAGATGGTAAACAGCATAGATGTTTGCCTGTTTAGAATAATTATTAGAAACGCAAATATTGGAGTCACAAAAAAACGTAATGCCGTACCGGTAAGAAATGATACCTTATTTAAAAAATATTTACTAAATGCAGTAGAAGTGCCCCACATTAAACCAGCACCTACTGCCAACAATGCGGCAGTAACGGTGCCACTGCCTGTTGAAAGATTGACGTGAAGGTCTTTGAAAGTAATTAAATAAGCAGCGACTAATCCTAAAAATGCCCATACTAAAAAGTTTTTTGTCACTTTTTCTTTTAATATTATTGCCGCGGCAGCAATAGCCCAAATAGGTTGCAGTTGCTGAAGTAAAACTACTACAGAGAATTGAATATAATTAATTTTACCTAATGCAGCCGTATAAAAAATCGTGCCTAATGCACCTGAGAATAATGAAACTAACCCGACAAACAGCCATTCTTTTTTCGTTAATTTTTTGATATCCAAATACCATTTGGGTATAAAAAAAAGCAATAGGATTGCACCAAATAAATGTTCATAAAATACTACAATAGCAGGAGGCAGACTATACAGACTCCCACGGAGTAATCCATCAAAACTCCATAAAAGTGCGGCGATAATAACAAATACAGGTCCGATTTTTATAATGTTTTTCATATTTATAACACATTTCGATTCTCTTGAATCCTCGACATAATCGGGATTTCAATGAGATGATATAACTTTTCTAATTTCGTTAACATCTTTTTCAATTTGGAGACTCAAAGCATTGGGATCAGGAAAATTTCGTATTTCCCGAATATATTTTTTAACCTCAATCCGTATCTTTATATCTTCAATTTTAGGAAAGTTTTCTGGTAAGACATCGATTAAATATATTTCAAGACTCTTAACAGTCTCACCGAAAACAGGAATGGGACCATAATGCATCGCGCCTATGAAAAATGCCTTCTCTATTTGCACTAAAACACCATATACTCCGTCTTTAAGTTGAAAGTTCTGCGGAATCTGTAGATTAATAGTAGGAAAGCCTATTCCTTTGCCTCTTCCCTTCCCTTTGATGTGATAACTCACGAATTGCATGGACTTATTCTAATATAAAATGTTACAATTGCACGTATGAATATTCTTATAACTGGTGCTTCTGGTTTAATAGGCTCACATGTTTCAGAATATTTAAAATCAAATCTCGACGCAACAATATTTACTCCATCAAGTTCAGAATTCAATATAACTAATAAGCAATCTGTTGATGATTTCTTTAACAGCAATAAAATTGATTTCGTTATACACTCCGCCGCTTTTACCGATGTAACTGCAGCCGAACAACAGAGGGATAATAGCAACGGTCCTGCATGGAAGATTAATGTGGAGGGCACCACTAATATTCGGAACGCTAGTAAAAACCATGCATGTTTTTTCATATATATTTCCACCGATATGGTTTTTTCCGGAAAAAAAGACGATGCCGGACCTTATATCGAAGAACATCCGATCGAAACAAATTCCAGCCGACTTTCCTGGTATGGCTGGACTAAAGCAGAGGCGGAACGACTTATTTCAGATACCAATAATTCTGCCATTGTACGAATTTCAAATCCCACCAGGGCAAAATATGTTCGAAAACTTGATTATGTACGAAAAATAATATCGGCGTATGATGCTGGTAAACCAATAAAACTATTTGAAGATCAGTTTCTGACATTGACATATGTAAATGACGTTTCAGAAGCAATCCTCAAAATAATCAAGAAAAAAAAAGCGGGAATTTTTCATGTATCAAGTTCTAATCTCTTTACCCCATTTACACTGGGAGTGTACTTATTACAAAAAGGACGTAAGGCTGAAAACGTAGTGGAACCCAGTTTAATAAAAGATTTTTTAAAACAGCCGGGTAACTCAGCGAGGTATCTTCAATATGGAGGCCTCGAAGTTAAAAATACCGAAAAAAAACTCGGCATACAACTGAGAACCTGGCAACAAATCATTGATGACTTATTAGAAACAATCAAATAATATGAATATATATGTGACAGAACCTAATGAAACCAGTCTTACCGCGATTGAATTACTAAAAAATGCCGGTCATACAATTATTACTGATAATCCAGAAAAATCTACGATTGATGTTCTCCTTATAAGAACGTACACGAATGCCAATAAAGATTATCTGCACCAATTTCCCAACATACGGTACTTACTGCGAATAGGTGTAGGCATGGATAACATCGATCTTGAAGAATGCAAAATGAGAAATATAACTGTAATCAATGCACCAGGATCAAACTCCAATGCGGTAGCAGAATATGTTATCGGAGTTATGATTATGGGATTAAGATATATTATCGCCCAGTCAGATGAATTACAAAATAAAGGCTGGAGACAAAAAAAATGGATCGGATCAGAAATTAAAAATAAAACAATTGGCATAGTTGGATGTGGTGCAATTGGGAAATTAATTGCTAAAAAACTTCAAAGTTTTGAAATAAAAAATGTCTTGGGATATGATCCATTTCTTACACTCGAACAAATGAAGGAACATACTATCGAAAAATCGGAACTAGATAATTTATTTAGAAATGCAGATATCATTACTCTCCATCTACCTCTTACTGAACAAACAAAGAATCTGGTTACTTATAATACCTTTAAAACCATGAAACGTAATGCCGTTCTCATCAATGCAGCCCGTGGTGGCATCGTCAATGAAGATGACCTCATAAAAGCACTGAGTGAAAAACTTATTAAAGCGGCCGCACTTGATGTATTTGAAAATGAACCACAAATAAAAAATGCCATGCTTGATCTGGAAAATATCGTTTTAACACCGCATATAGCCGGATATACAGAAGAATCAGATGAAGAGATGGCTCTCATTCCTGTTAGAAAATTTTTAGAATTAACTAAAATATGAAGCGTGCACTCATAACCGGATCTGCCGGTTTAATCGGATCAGAATCAGTGAAATTTTTTTCAAAGAAAGGGTATGAAATTGTAGGTATCGATAATAACATGAGAGAATATTTTTTTGGTACAGAAGCCAGTACCGAATGGAATCGAAGAGAACTAGAAAAAAATATTAAATCATATCACCATGTAGTAGCTGATATTCGAGATAACGAAGCTATAGAAAAAGTTTTTAAAAAAAATAAATTTGATATTATTATCCATACTGCGGCTCAACCTTCACATGACTGGGCTGTTAAAGAACCTTTGACTGATTTTGGAGTGAATGCGACAGGTACACTTATCATGCTAGAAAATTTTCGTAAATACTCTCCGGAAGCCACCTTTATTTTTACATCAACAAATAAAGTATATGGCGATACACCGAATTCTTTACCTCTCATAGAAGCAGAGAAAAGATTTGAACTTCCTCCGGATCATATATTTTATAAAGGTATAGATGAATCGATGAGTATTGATCAAACAAAACATAGCATTTTTGGGGCATCCAAAGTTGCAGCCGATGTCATGGTGCAGGAATATGGAAGATATTTTCAGTTGCATACGGGTGTATTCAGGGGTGGCTGTTTAACGGGACCTAACCACTCGGGTACACAGCTTCATGGATTTTTAGCATATCTGATAAAATGCATTGCCACGGGAAAAAAATATACAATTTTCGGATACAAAGGTAAACAAGTGCGTGATAATATTCATTCCTTTGATCTGGTAAATATGTTCTGGCATTATCATCAGAAGCCGGGTACTGGCGAAGTTTATAATGCCGGTGGAGGAAGACATTCTAATATCTCGATGCTAGAAGCAATCGAAAAAACAGAAAAAATTCTTAATAAAAAAGCTATCTACGAATACAAAGAATCAAATAGAATAGGTGATCATATATGGTACATTTCCGATGTTTCTAAATTTAAAAAACATTATCCGGGATGGAATTATACGTACGATATTGATGGCATTATAAAGGAAATCTGTGCGAGTGGACATTTTAAATAAGACATAACGTCATTCTGGTAAGATTCGCGAGTGCTGCGAAATCTTATCCAGAATCCTAAACGATAGGTATATTTACTCCAGCTTGAGTAACAATCATAAGCTTTGTTGATTCTGGACGCCCCGCCGGATTGGCGGGTTGCCAGAATGACAAATAATACTATGAATAAAGGTGGCTTTGTTTATATTATGGCAAACGAAAGACCAACTTTATATGTTGGAGTGACTAATAATTTATTAAGAAGAGTGTTTGAACACAAGAATAACTTAGTTCCTAAAAGCTTTACATCTCAATATCAAGTTCATAAACTAGTATATTTTGAATTTCTAAATTCAATAGAAGAAGCAATCATCAGAGAAAAACAAATCAAAGATATGAATAGAGTTGATAAACTTATTATGATTAATAGATTTAATCCTGGTTTTAAAGACTTATATGATACATTGGAGTAAATCAACAATTCAGCGCTAGTTAACATTTGGAGTTTTTTGATTCTGGATGCGCTCTTGCACTCATCGCTTACCAGAATGACGTAAAGTATATATGAACTATAAAAACATCTTAATTACCGGCGGGGCTGGGTTTGTTGGGTCTAATACGGCGCTTAAATTGAAAGAACATTACGAGAATATTAATGTTTTTGTGCTGGATAACCTCAAACGACGAGGTTCAGAACTTAATGTACCTCGCCTTAAAGAACACAGTATTGAATTCATTCACGGTGATATTCGTAATAAAGAAGATTTAAAATTCCACAATGACATTGACCTTGTCATTGAATGTTCCGCTGAACCATCAGTCTTGGCCGGTGTTTATGATTCTCCGGAATATGTTGTGAATACCAATCTTGTTGGTACATTAAACTGTCTTGAGGTGGCCCGTGTTCATAAAGCCGACATGGT
>CAZQAU010000011.1:24981-47486 GCA_964591375.1 uncultured Gammaproteobacteria bacterium | reverse complement strand
TTCGCCTTCTTGTAGTTCATGCCCACCTTCATGTCGATAAGTATTTACCACTGCATTGGCTTTGCGTAAAATTTCTTCCATCATACTCATCTGTGCTTCGGTAGAATACGGATCATGTGTACCATAGGTTATTAATACTTTAGTTTTTTTAAAATGAAGACTGGAATCGGGTTTAAACGGTAACATTGGATGCAATAATATTGCGCTATTAATCAGATTAGGATACAACAGCATAAAACTAAGCGCAAAGTTTGCACCATTGGAATAGCCTAAAAAACAAAGATCATCATATGTTTTGTTTTGTTTTTTTAACCAGTGAGATAAAAATTTTTTCAGTTTCGCAGTTTCGGTAGTAATACTTTTTAAATTAAAACTACCATCACCAAATCGTTCAAAAAAACGATTCATCCCGTTTTCCTGAACATTTCCCCGTAGACTGAGAATTGAAGCTGTAGGTGCTACTAATTCAGTGAGTGGAATTAAGTCATTTTCATTGCCACCAGTGCCATGCAATAGCACAAATATCCTGTCCGATGTTCCCTGAATATATCTATTAAAAAAAAGAGTATCTGCAGTATTCATATTAATCGGTAGTCAAAGGAATTAACTGTGATTCGATCATCTTTCGTTCGCTCTCCAAAAATGGCGGTAACGCTAAATGTTTGCCCAGCTCAGACTCTTTTTCATCAGCAGTAAAGCCGGGACCATCGGTGGCAATCTCAAACAAAATACCGGCTGGTACGCGGAAATAGACAGATTTAAAATAAAAACGATCAATAACCGTTGTATGCTGAATTCCCATTTCATCAAGCTTATTTTTTAGCTCCATTTGATGGGCTTCATCTTTCGCTCTAAAAGCAATGTGATGTACTGTTCCGGCAGCGTTAAAACCAAAAGCACTGGCTCTGTCTTCCTGCACTTCAAGAAAAGCCGCGCGTTTGGAATTGGGCACCTTATACAAGGTCGAAATTGCATACTGGGCGATTTTTTCATATCCAAATACGGAGGTAAGGACTGGTTCCACTAACCTTATATCCTGAACGCGTAAGGTGGCAGCATAAAAGCTTCGAATAGCATAGTCTTTAGAAATATCTTTGGTAGTCCATATATCGGCTGAGTCTTCTATTTCTGAAGCGGGCACACCAACTAGCTCCAACTGCTGATTATCCTTGTCAAAAAATGTTATTCTTTTTCGATCAAATCTTTCGGAAATTCCATTATTTCTCACCTTATTTTCCTTTAAACGTTGTAACCAAAAATCCAGTGACATTTCGGGAACAGCCAGTGCAATTGAAGTGACCAGACCGTTGCCCCGTTTTCCCTGCATTGACGGAAGAAAAATAAAAAAAGTTAAGTCCATACCGGGATGCCCGAGTTTGTCTCCAAAAAATAAATGATATGTCGATACATCATCCTGATTGACAGTTTTTTTAACCAAACGCAGACCCAATATTTTAGTATAAAAATTCAATGTATATACACTATCCGAGGCAATGGCTGTTATATGATGAATACCGTTTGTTGTTGTCATGTCATATTATAACAAGTGGTTGATAGACAAACCTTCGTCTGGCATGCATTTCTCATCTGAAAAATATGTATAAATTATTCATCAATTGACAAACAAAAATTTATACTTTATAGTGTAAGCTGTTTAAGTTTTGCACACAAAATTTAATATATATATAGCACTAATATGAGATCTTCCATCTATCAAAAATCTTAGTATATAACTGCTTATAAAGTTTCGGGTTTTTGCGTTCATATAGATCTGATTTGAATAGAGATATTTATATTAGTGTGGTTTTTTTGTAGTAAAAAAATGAAAATATTTTCATACAATTTGATACTTATTTTTTCCATATTATTCACGATTCTATTTTTATCTTTTTTATTTCTTGCTAACCTTTCAGACATTAAAAAAAATATCGCTTCTGTAATGCAATCTCAAACACAATCTTATACAGAGTTGTACATGGAAGATCATCTTACATTACCGGCGACTGTACGAGCAGCAACTCCACTAAATTTTCGTTTTACCATTCATAATCTGGAAAACAAAAATATGTCGTATTCCTATGAAGTATATGCACAGATAAAAGGAGCATCAATAACAATTGATCGGGGTATTATTGGTTTACTTCATAACGAGTATAAATCAATTACAGAAAAATATGTGCTTCCACCTGCTTTTGCCAAAGCGAAAATTGTAGTAAACCTGATCGAAAAAAAACAACAGATTACCTTTTTAGTAGCTGAAAAATAAAAATGAAAAAAATAGCTATATTAATACCGTGTTATAACGAAGAACATGGCATTGCCAAAGTCATCGATGGCATTCCAATGCAAAAACTTACTGCGCATGGATATATTCCGGATATTATTGTCATAAACAATAATTCAACTGATCGTACAGCTCACATTGCTCTGGAAAAAAAAGCGCGTCTCATAACAGAAAATAGAAAAGGAAAAGGGTATGCAATCCGCACAGGATTTGAAGCGGTTACTAAGGATACCGCTTTTGTTGTCATGCTTGATGGTGACAATACATACAAAGGAAATGAGATATTACGCCTGATCGAACCTCTGGAAAATAATTTTTGTGATGTAGTTGTAGGGTCTCGCCTCGGTGGCAAAGTAATTCGGGGAGCTTTTAAACTGCAAAACAGAATAGCCAACTGGTTTTATACATTTTTAGTTCGTCATATATACGGCGCGAATGTCACTGATGTACTGAGTGGTTATTTTGCTTGGAAGAAAGAGGTAATTGATGCCATATTGCCCTTTATAAAATCAAAAGGATTTGCAATCGAGATGGAAATGATTACAAAGATGGTGTTACTTGGTTATAGCATATATTCCGTTCCCATAACCTATGACGTACGCGACGGTGACTCAAAAATAGAAAGCTTAAAAGATGGTACCCGCATACTGGGAATGTTGGTAATAAATATAGTCTGGAAACCCCGAGTTTCATAATATTTTATGGAAAAAAATGCATTACATATTGTTATTGTCATCTCGTATTCATACCCGTTTATCGGGAGCGGTATTGGCAATGTTGCCTGTAATCAGGCAGAGAGTTTGGCCAAAGAAGGTCATACGGTGACAATAATCAGTAGTAATTTTCCTCACACTAAATCAGATTTTGTATATAAGAATATTCGATTTATTAAACTGGCAGCTTTAAATTTTCTCTACAAAATTCATGTTCCGGTGCCACTATTCTTTTTCAACAGGCAGAGTATCGAACTTATAAAAAAAGCTGATGTTGTTCATGTGCATGATATTTTATATCCATCTTCATTGTTGGCTGTCCTATATGCCATGTGGTATAAAAAGCCGGTCGTACTTACCCAGCACATACCGTTTGTTCATTACAAAAATCCATTTTTGAATTTTATTCAACAGATCGTCTCTCTATCTTCCGGTTATATCATATTACGATATGCAAAAAAAATAATATATTTTAATTCGGAAGTAAAACAATTTCTTTCGTCTTATAAAAACAAACTTTTTTATCTTCCCAATGGAGTAGATCACACCATGTTCCATCCGGTTACAACATCGGAAAAAAATCGTCTTCGTAAACTACATAATCTTCCCGTTACTATTCCTATCGTAATATTCGTGGGAAGATTAGTACCGAAAAAAGGTTACCGGTATTTGTGTCAGGCAGCTTCAGATCAATACTTTATTGTACTTGTCGGGGAAGGAAATCTGGATACTCAATACGAACATAGTCACATTCGACATATCGGACCGGTAAATCAGCAAGAACTTAGTAAGTTGTATCAACTAAGTGATGTTTTTATTTTGCCCTCACATAGTGAAGGGTATCCGCTTTCAGTGCAGGAAGCGATGGCTACCGGACTTCCCATTATCGTTTCGGATCTGCAGTGTTATCGTGATCTAGAGCTAGATCATCATTTGGTTTCTTTTATTAAGCCTTCCGCAGAAACTATAAAAAAAAGCATACTGGAAATTATTGACAATCATTCATTAGCACAGAAAATGGCCGAATATTCAAAAAAATCTGCAGCCAGAAACTCTACATGGAATAGTCATATATCTCAATTAATTTCAGTTTATAGAGAAGTACTATGAAAGTTGTATTTATAACACCATTCTTTCCTCCTCATATTGGCGGTGTAGAACGCTATGTGAATAATGTTGCAGTCGGACTTGCAGAACGAGGGTGGGAAGTGATCGTAATCACCACACACAATGGTACCACTATGAGAAAAGAAAGGCGTGGACTGCTGAGTATATACAAACTTCCGTACTTATTTAAGCTTTTTAATACACCCATTCACATATCCTGGTTTTTTTCCATTAAATCAATTATTGAAAAAGAAAACCCGCACATAATTAATGTGCATACTCCTGTGCCGGTGATAGCCGATATTGCCGCGCGTGTGGTCGATCGTAAAAAGTTGGTGGTAACTTATCATAATGATATTCAAAAAGATAGTTTCATACAGTCTGTTTTAAGCTGGTGTATAAATACTTTCGTCATTCAACATACATTAAGACGGGCACGCAAAATTATTATTGATACACCTATTTATTCCAGTAAGTCAAAACTGCTGAGGCTATTTAAAAAAAAGATAGAAGTAATATCCCCGGGAATTGATATCGAAAAATTCAGTGAAAAAGATACAGATCGTCCCAGTTCCGCAGAAAAAAAATATTTACTCTTTGTGGGGAATCTCAATAAAAATTACCAGTATAAAGGACTTAATTATTTGCTCAGTGCAATGGAGATATTAAAACCAAAAATTCCTGACATTTGTTTAAAGATTGTTGGTAGCGGTGATTATCTGGAATATTATCAGTCTGTGGTAAAAAAAATGAATGCTGAATCACAGATTCATTTTTGCGGCAAATTATCGGATACGGAACTGCGCGCAATGTACCAGCAGGCATATTTGCTTGTACTGCCATCTACAGATAACTCAGAAGGTTTTGGCATAGTATTACTGGAAGCTGGAGCAAACAGTCTGCCGGTAATCGCTTCCAAAGTGGGAGGAATTCCCTATGTTGTACAGCATGAAGTAACGGGTTTGCTGGTAGCGCCAAAGAAGATTCAGGAATTGGCCGAGGCAATAGAGAACGTATGGAACAATACCGAATTTGCCAATAGCATGGGAGCTGCCGCATATAATTATGTGAAAAAAGAATTTTCACTTAAAAGTCAGGTGGAAAAAACACACGAGCTTTTTTTGCAATTATTATGATCATATATATATTCAACAGCTACTTTCCTGATGAAACCGGATTTGGAATTCGCTGTAAAAAAGAGATAGATTCATTATCAGATGTCGAAGACGTAACTATCCTTTGCCGGCGTAAAGATGCGGAGGAACCCGCCTTTTATCCGGGTAAAAAAAATATTCCTATAAATCGGTTTGGTTTTAACGTACCGCTTATTGAGAAACCAAAATCATACAAATCTGGGTTATATGAAATATACCGAAATATATTTCTTCTGATTCATGTGGCAATATCTCTCATAGGCTTAATTCGCAAACTCAAGAAGGACGAATCAGAAAAAAAATTAAAATTATTCGCTGTTTCTTCACCTCTGACCGTACCTTTGATTGCATATTTCATTGGAAAAATATTTGGGGCAAAACCAGAAGTAATAGAGTTTCATGATCTCGAACCCGAGCTCGCGATGCATATTAAAAAAATATCACCTCAAAATATCGTTGTAAAAATAGAACTTTTCCTGGAAAAAATGCTCTGTCGATTATTTGAAACAGTAGTGGTGACTACTCAAACTCAGGCAGAACGAATCACTAAACGCTGCAAAATTTCACCACAAAAAGTGATTGTTATTCCCAACACTGTAGAAGCGGTAGATAAAAAAGTCGACGTCAGGAGTTTAAAGACAGAACTTAATCTGATGGATTCGGATTTTTTAGTAGCTTATACGAGTGTATTTACCTATGAATATACATATGGTGAATTACTCAATATCCTGAGTCAGCTATCACGATATGCAGAGAGAATGCCTGATCTTAAGTTCGTTATTATTGGCGACGGCGAAGCATTGGCTGATGTCAAAAAAAGAGTGGCTGAGCTACAAATCACCGATAAAGTGTGTTTTACAGGCCAGACGAAATTATCGGACGCAATTTTGTCACTGTGTAATGCAGGTATAGTTCCCTGGGAAAGAAATGATATGACTGAAACAATGTTACCGACGAAACTATTTAGCTACATGGTGAATGCTCTTCCGGTTATTGCACCTAATTATGGCGAATTCTCTCGAGTTATTCAAAACAGAATCAATGGCATACTTTATGAATCCATTGATCATTTCTATGAGTCACTCATATATTTGTATCAAAATCGCGATCAAACGGCCGCCATGGGCGGGAGGGCATACAACACATTTCAAAATTATTATACGGTGAATATTATTTCATCAAAGATTAAAAAGCTTGTTCATGCATAACCATTATTTAAATTCATTAAAAAGAATTCTTTTTAGTATTGTTTTGGCAATACTTTCATTTATACCGTGGTTGCATCAGAGTAACAGTGTTATCTTGCAGTGGATATCGATTCCTGTTGTCCTTTTTCTACCCGGATTACTCATTCTGACGATTAGTAAACTCTATGTAGTAAGCATATGGGAGCTGATTGTATATAGTGTGGGTTTGAGTATCAGCTATCTGATGGGCATAGGACTTATAATAAACTGGGTTATGCCTTTGTTAGGCCAGCAAAACCCGTTAACTTCTTTCAATGTACTTTTATTTTTCACCATCACAAATATAGTATTAGTTCTGATTATTTTTTGGAAGAAACAATCTCTTAATCATCTTTTGAGCTATTCCACCTTCAAGTGGAGGCACACTATACTATTCGTTGTCCCACCAGTTATTCTCATCGTTAGTATTTTTGGAATCTTTCTCCTTAATAATGGCGGTTCCAATAACCTTATTATTATTACCTTCTGTATGATGGCAGTGTATGTGCCTGTGCTTGTGTTGGTTTACAAAAAAATACCTGAATATTTTTTGCCGTTTTCTCTACTATTTATAAGTATATCGTTACTACTGATGTCATCTTTACGAAGTAATCATATTGTGGGGTGGGACATCGCTAACGAGTATCGTTTATTCCAGCGCACTTTTAATGCAAATCTATGGACAATTAGAAAATATGATCCTTATGAAGCATGCTTAAGTATCACTATATTACCGACTATTTTGTCGCATCTTACCGGTCTTAGAGGAGAATATATTTATAAGCTAATTTTTCAGATAGTCTTTTCACTTGTGCCGATAATTATTTTTATTTTATTTCGCTCTTTTGTTTCGAGAATTATTAGTTTTCTGGCCGTTTTTTATTTTGTCATTCAACCATTCTTTACTCAGCCGACAACCGGATTAATACGTCAGGAAACAGCATTTTTATTTTTTAGTTTGGTTTTGCTCTCTCTATTTTCAAATACTATTTCGGCAAAATATCGAACGATACTATCCACTATTTTTGGACTCTCAATGGTAGTTTCTCACTACTCAACTTCATATTTTGCTATTTTACTTTTCACTGTTACCTATCTTATGATGAGAGTCTTACTGTATATTGGTGTACAACCTTTTATAGAAAAAATACTCGACAAAATAAGCCTCTATACAAATACCATCGCTCTGTATAAGACTCGAGTCAAAGGAACTTATATACTGATTTTATTTTTTGGCACATTTTTCTGGTATTCACAGTTAACCCACACTTCCAGTAATATCGTCGGCATTGCGAAAGATTCCTTAAGAAGTATTAATAAATTATTTGTGGTGCAGTCAAAAAGTGAGGAAGTATCCAAAGCACTCAGTATAGATGCTAATAATTCACAAAACGATCAGTTACAGTTACTTCTCTTTCTTCAACGAAAAAATACCCAGTTTAATAAGCCGTATCCCTTAAAGTACGGTAAAGAATTATATAAAGATTATCAGATTAAGCCGGCTTTTAATAAATCTGTACCGCCGTTGATTCGGACACCATTTAACACACACATCATTACCGGGTTTAATCTGTTAAAACTGATTAGTAAAATCGCCCTTATTTTGGGAGCAATCTATTTATTGTTTTTGCATATAAAGAAGAAAAAATTTAGTACAGAATATGTACTTATTTCGTTAACGGGTACTTCGTTTATTATGTTACTGCTGATACATCCTACTCTCGGTGCTTACTATAATCTTCCGCGTATCTATCTGCAAACATTATTGTTTCTTTCACCAATGGCAATATACGGATTGATACTGCTTTTTAAACCGATAGCGGAGAAAGCCCGACTATTCGTGGTATGTTTTTTTCTCTCAGTACTGTTTTTATATTTTTCAGGAGTCGTGACTGAAGTAATTGGAGGCGAAGCGTTGATTCAACTCCACAATTATGGTGATGATTACGATAAATTTCACATACCCGATGCTGAGAAAAAAGGTGTCGAATGGTATAAAAATAACATCAACAGGAAGACTCCTTTATTTACCGATGTAGTAACAAATCTCCGTTTTGTTGCATACACTGACGATATTGATTCTATTCAAGTCGTTTTGCCGTCGGTTTTATATAAAAATTCATATGTGGCCGCCCGTACTGCAAATATTCAAAGATTACGGGGAGATATCAATTTTGAAGGTAAATACTTTCAATATAACTTTCCGCTTGAGTTTTTGCAGAAAGAAAAAAATCTTATTTACAACAACGGAAGTTTTCAGATATATAAATGAAAATTGTCATAATTACAACAAAAATGCCTGTTTTGGAAAGCGGTTCACAAGTGCGCAACTATTATCTTGCCAAAGCGTTACTACAAAGATATGGTCGGGATGTTTCACTCATATGCATAACGCCTGAACTGCAGACTCAGAATGTACAGAATCTGACTTCTATGCAGTTTGGCTTTATCTCCGTTCGGGCAATGTCCCTTCAGACTCCAGCCCAGCGTTTAGTATCGTTACTAAAAGGTCATGTCCCATATGTAAAAAATATTAAAGAAACGATCATGACAGATGAAGAGCAGGCGATTATAAGAAATGCAGATATTATTCATATCGAAGAACTGGATGGTTATTTTCTTGTTCAAAAATATTTAAGCCAAACAAAGGCAACTATCGTGCTTGATGCACATAATGTTGACGCACATCGTTTTAAATTTGAAATAAAGGAGAAGTCCGTTTTTGAGAGATTATTGGGTTTATATTTAATCCCCACATTTGAAAACTATGAAAAAGAAGCAATACAAAAAGTTGACTATGTATTAACATGTTCCTCTCTGGATAGAAATTTTTTCGCACAGTATAAACCAGTCGAAAAAATTAGCGTGATTCCTAACGGTGTTGATGGTTCTTATTTTAATACGTCAATATCTTCTAATACCCATTCAATTTTGTTTATGGGATTACTTTCCTACAAGCCTAACGAAACAGGATTAAAGCATTTTATAGAAAATTCATTTCCGGCTATCCGCCAACAGTTTCCTGATACAACCTTAACTGTCATTGGAAAAAATCCGCCTGTATGGTTGCAAGACATAGCAGATCAAAAATCTATTATTGTGACGGATTTTGTCGCCGATGTGCGCCCGTTTATACAAAATACTGCTGTTTGTATATGCCCAGTTGGTGATGGATCAGGAACACGATTAAAAGTACTTGAGTATATGGCCATGGGGAAACCGGTGGTTTCAACAGCCATCGGAGCAATGGGTATTCAGGTGACTGATAAAGATAATATTTTAATTGCCGATACAGATAGTGAATTTACTAAAGCTATAATTGATCTTTTTTCTGATATCACGTATGCACAGACAATTGGAAATAAGGCAGGCAATTTTGTGCGGAAAAATTATGAGTGGAATGGTATTACTGAATGTTTAATACAACTGTATGAGAATATTAATGCTCAATGATTACTCAGAAAAAATTGGTGGTACGGAAATATATCTAGAGTTATTGATAAAATCTCTGGAAAAAAAAGGACACCTAGTAAACTTATATAGCTCTGATATAAAAAAATCGGATTATATAAAAAAAATGTCCGATCGATCATTCACATATTTAATAAAAAAACTTTTTCATCCGTATCATTATCAGAACGTTAAGAACATATGTCGCACGTTTCATCCGGACATAGTACATGTGCATAGTTTTTATAATGAACTTTCTCCTTCCGTGCTTTTTGCTATTTCCGGTATACCCGTCATAATGACGGTTCATGACGCACAGATCGCTATTCCTGTTTCGATCCAAACAGAAAGAATGGGAAAACAATGTGCGAAGCCGTTGTGTACGGGGTGTACTAACTGTCTTGGTATAAAAGGATTTTTGTATCAGAAAATAAAACAACACATATATAAGTTGGCGCTGGCACGGATACTTTTATTTATCACACCAAGTGAATTTATGGCACATATACTGAGACTCATGGGTAAGAACAATAGTATTACCATAAAAAATGGATTTGACCGATTGCCGTATGCACCGATTACGTCGCAGAATCAAATATTATTTGTTGGCAGACTAACAAAAGAAAAAGGAGTATATATTTTATTACACTCATTAAAACGTATCATCTCTCAGATTAAGGACATTCAGTTGACTATAGTGGGAGATGGTCCGGAAAAGGAGAGAGTGCTTGAATATATACATACTCAGAACTTAAAAAATTATGTACAGATTAAAACAGCGGTTGAACATGGGGAGATAGCCTTGTATTATAATCATGCTTCGGTTGTGGTAGTGCCTTCTATATATGCTGATAATTTACCTACAGTTTGTATCGAAGCTCTTTCTGTCGGACGACCAATTGTGGGGAGTCGTGCTGGTGGAATACCCGAACTCATTGATGAGGGGAAAACGGGATATTTATCTGAAATGGGCAGCGCGGATGATTTAGCACGAAAAGTTGTAGAACTACTGTCTCAAAAAAATATCATGGAATCCATGAGTAAAAATGCCCGAGCAAAATCTGCGGATTATACAATGGAAGTTCACATCGAAAAGATTCTGAATTGTTATCAAAAAGCTGTGACTGCTTATATATGAAGATACTAATAGCGAATGTTTATTCTAAAAAAAATAAAGGAGATGCGGCGATTCTCTCTGTACTGATTGAACAGTTACAGAAAGCATTTCCGGAGGCTTTTTTACAGATATCTATCCTGGAAAAAGATAACGAAACAACATTTGAAAACATACCGTTGGTTAATGCGTTTCTTTCATTCGTTATATATGAAAATGAGTCGATTATAAAAAAATATAGCAAAATTTTCTATTATTTTTGCATCAGTATTTTTTGGTCATACATAGTACGGATCACGAGTCGTAAAATCGACAGTGTATTACCCGCGCAATTAAAAGAATTGCTACATGTATTTAATACTTCAGACTTAATCGTTGCAGTGGGTGGAGGTTATTTGCGAGGGAAAAATAATGTAGAAGAGAGTATTAATCTTCTGTATCTGTTGCTTCCTTTGATAGTAAGTAAAATTCTCCGTAAAAAGGTGATCTTGCATGCACAGTCGATTGGAGCTTTTGGAAATACATTTCAGGAGATGTCGACAGGATTCGTTTTAAAACATATGGATCTCATACTCGTTCGGGAAGATTTTTCTTTAAAAAATGCGCTCAAAATGGGTATACCGCCAGCAAAAATAATTCGTACCGGTGATGCGGCATTTCTTTTTTCTGCCGGCCATGTTGACGAAGTTTCAGTAAAGAAGGCGATAGAGAGAAAAGCAAATAAAGTTTTAGGCCTAACGGTTCGCAAGTGGCTGGATGAAAAAAGGCAACTACAATATGAAAAGGCGATTGCTGCATTTGTAACATACGTTGTAAGAGAAAAAAAGATGGATGTGGTATTTATTCCCCAGGTTACAACATCTGTATATAGTGATGATGACACAAAGGCAGCTGCCGATATCATTCAAATACTTCCAAACGATGTTCATGTTACAAATGTTACACAGCCATACTCACATCATGAGTTAAAAGCCCTATATTCGCAGCTTGATTTTCTGGTAGGGACGAGATTACATTCAGTAATATTTTCTATTACCAGCGGTGTTCCGGCAATCGCTATTCAATACGAATATAAAACGGGAGGTATATTAAAAGATTTACTGTTATCAGACTGGGTAATCAAAATCGAAGATATCACAGTTGAGATATTAATTGAAAAATTTAATGCGTTAATAAATAGCGAAAAAGAATATAAAAAAAATTTACAAATAGTTATAACTGAATATATAAATAATGTAAGTAAAATGGTAGATATTTTCCAAAGTTCATATTATGAGAATCATACATAAACAGATTGGCTATTTTTATAATCATTTTTTACATAATTCATTATTTCGCAATTCCATATACATGATGGCAAGCTCGGTGGTATTATCTGTGTTTGGATTTATTTTTTGGATAATCTGTGCGCGCATCTACACTCCAAGTAATATTGGCACCGCGACAACACTTATTTCGATAACTGTATTAATATCCAACTTCAGTTTAGCCGGGCTTAATCAGGGAGTTATCCGGTATTTACCGAAGGCAAAAGATAAAAATCAGGTTGTTAATACGATCTTACATGTAGTGCTTACGATGAGCATACTACTGACTATTGTGTATGTGATTTTCATTCGATATTTTTCTCCTAAACTTGAGTTCATATTTAATAACCCTTTCTTTACTACTGGTTTTATTTTATTTTTAGCAATCACTTCTTTAAATCTCATTACAGATAGTATTTTTGTGGCATATCGCTCTGCAAAATATATTTTTATTGTAAACATAATTTATAGTGTGACAAAAATGATTTTACCTTTTATATTGTTAGAGTTTGGTTTATATGGCATCTTTTTTTCGTATGCAATAGCAATATCAGTCGCTATGATAATGAGTTTTATTTTTATGTTTTACCGGTTTGATTATCGGATTGGTTTGGCGCCCCATCTGGGTATTCTTAAAAAACTATCTCGTTTTTCTTTGGCTTCTTACGCCGCAAATTTTTTAGGAATACTTCCTTCGATGGTATTACCGATCGTTCTGACAAATACTATTGGTGCAAAATCGTCAGCATTTTATTATATCGATATGATGATTGCCAGTATTATTTATATAGTCCCGACCAGTGTTACTCAGGCATTGTTTGCAGAGGGTATCAATGACAAAAATTCCATATCTCACTATATTAAGTCATCGATAAAAATTACTGCCATTCTCATTATTCCAGCGATCCTGGTAATAACCTTGGGTGGAGGATACATACTGCGAATTTTTGGCAAAGTTTATTCATCGGAAGGATTACTATTATTGCAAATGTTGGCTGTCTCCGGAATATTTATCGCTATTAATAATATTACCGGTACAGTATTTAAATTTCAGGATAGGGTAATGCTCTTAACGGCATTGAATCTACTGTCCGCTATAACCGTTATTTCCTTAAGCGTGTATTTTCTCGATTTAAAACTTATCGGCATCGGGATTGCCTGGTTGTCTGGCTATGGTATAACTTCGATTGTAAGTTTGTATCTTGTCAGACGAAAAAGAAGAATAGTTACTATTAAAAAATGATAAAGAAGCAGATACTACTGATAGCATATAAAAGTATCGAAGGAATTATCGAGCGACTTTTCATATAGAGTAACGACGAAATCAGACTGACGAAAAAATAATATATCATCATCAACGTATTTGTGTGGTAATGAGTAAGCAAAAATAGGAGTGTGACAAATATGATTCCCGTTAGTTGAGTGGTCATTTTTATAGCAGCGTCCTGAACTAACAAACGGAAATATAGTTCGCTCCCAAGAGCCGCCATTAAATAAAGTAATACTCCTATCGTAGTTCGATCAAAAGGTACGGGTAGTGGTTTTCCTCCGACAGTTTTTAGTATATAAGCAAGTAGAATTCCAAGGGGCAAAGCCAGGACAAAGTAACCTACATGAGAAAGTGAAAAACTGAATTTCTTTTTATAAGACCATATATATAGCATGCTGAGTATAAATAAACACACATCCAGTACCGCATGTGGATATGCAGTAGCGGCAAACTGATTGGTAAAAAGGATTAAAAATAATGCGGGGATTGCAGCAAGAAGGGCAAAAACATCCTCTGCATATAAATCATATCTATCATAAATAGAGAGTAATACAAAAAAGACAAGGAGGATACCATTACTGACAATAGCCAGTACCGGCGAAGCCAAATAAATGATTTGTGCGGTAAGTAGGAGAAGTAGAGATGAATATAAAATAATGGTCTGAACCATATTATATGTATTTAAATAAATAGACAATGATTGTATATAAGATCAAAAAAAACAGGATCGGAAAAAGATGTGATCGTTCCACTTTACTCGATTTTTCCGTTTCAAGAAATTCATATATAATTAGGAAGATAATCAAAATCGCGACAAGTAAAACCGAGCTTAAGTTACTCCAATTTGCGGTTACAGTAGTATACAATGGAAACATCATACTTTTATGAATAATAGAGACGATGATGCATTATATCAAGAATCTCAGGATAAATATTTAAAAAATAAGCTCGATAAAAACGTGCTCATTTTTATCGGTATTTTATTGGGAACGTTAATTTTTTTGGCTTTTTTTTATCTCCTGAAACCGGTGAAACAAACACCGGCGGCGTTAACTCCATTTACCGGAGAATTGGTCGTTACTCCATATAAAAACTTACCCAATGCACCGAAAAAATTTTATGGTGTAAATGTTGATATGAGCCAGCTTTTACCTACATCGGACCATTATGTTAAAAATAGTAAAGGAGAAGATCTGATTGATATAGCGAGTAAGCTGGGATTAACTATGTTCCGTGTTACCAATGTGACAAGAGCGCAGAAGTCTGATGATGTAAATATGATTTATAGTGAAAATCAGTGGAACACTGTCTTAAACAAAATGGCGGCACACAATATACGTGCGGTTATCATGATTGAGACAAATAGTAAAAACCCCGCTCTGAATACTGATAATTTATCTCAGGATTATCTGGATTTCGTACATGAATATGTCATTCAATCAAATTTGGGAATGCATCCGGCAGTATATGCAATGGATTTAAAGAACGAACCGGTACTCAGTACGAAGAATATTGGATATCTCAAAATGGCCGCTGAAATGATAAAAACGAAATATCCGGCTATGCATATTACGATCGGTGGCTGGAGAACAGAAACCCATACGTGGGATGAAAAAGGACGGGAAATTTGGGATTGGAACCTACCGAAAGACGCATATCTTGTCGCTGATATTGTCGATGTTTATTCGGCACACGTATATAACATGGATAAAAAAAAGAATGGTGTTTATCCTGATCCGTACATATATACGACTGAATATTTAAAGGAACTGTCGGAAGCAGTAGAGGGTAAACCGATACTTATTCAGGAATTTGGAGGCGCGAATGGAGATGCCGTCAGTGACGGTGAAACGGTGGGGAGCGAGCAGTTACAGGCGAACATTTATCATGGAGTTTTGAAAGCAGTATCTGAGGAACACGAAAATAACGTTATCGGTGCAGTAAGCTATGTCTTTATGTCACGTAATAAAAAACCGGAAGCGTGGTCACTACTGCGTGATAATGGTAATTATATGTACACGGCGGCATATGTATTGCAACAGTATGCTACCGGTCGAGAGAATAGTTCATTAAAACTTCCCATTTCACCAGTTCCGGAAAATTATCTGATTACCGATAGCAATCAAAATCATTCTTTCAATCTTAAGCGATACGATATCCTTGCCTACCATTTTACACCTGAGGAAAAAAGTAGTTATACTTTAACCGTAACTCCTTCAGATATTGGTTATTTCAGTGAAGGTTTGTTCTATGATGAAAAAAACAATCGTTATTCTGCCGTATTTCATTTTACTAACGAGGGTGAGGGAGTATTAAAATTGGAGAAAAAAACGTGTGCCGATACTCAGTGTAATTTGCAAGAATATAACACCTCAGTTACTGTAGTTAATTAATCACCCACCAGTCGATTTTTGCGCTGCCGCTTGCTTCTTTATCAAGTTGGATAGTGAACGATTCGCCGGGTTTTTTTTGTGTTACTCCAATTAAGACCGGTGTGTTCGGTGTAACGAATATCTTCGATTTGGCAGTAACAACATCTGTTTTGACAGTGACCTCTCTTTGTCCATCGGGAATTTCCGCCGTACCGATCGCAGAAGATGAACTTTCCTGATCGTCAATATCTAATTTTTTGACAGTAACGGTATTTTTTGTATAGATTTTTCCATTGGTATCGAGAATAATTTTATCTCCGAAAAAGTGAACTGCGTTTAAAGCATTACTTTGAATTTGCAGGGGTCCGTCGGTGCTGAAGATATTGGCACTGTTATCCTGTTTATTGAGTTGCAGAGAGCCCAGCGAAAGTGTGCCATTGATATCGAGGATGTTAACAGTTGTTTTATCACTAACAGATATATTTTTATATTCTGTATTTTCTGTCGGTTTTGTAACTAAGATCGTCGGTGTAGGAGTAATTATTTCTGCTATTTCATTGGATTTCCACGATAGATTAACATAGACCATAATCAACTTTATTTCATCGGGATTTTTGGAAGAATAATTTTCCAGAGATTTTCCAATTACAGATGCTGAAGAACCATTCGCCTTCATGGCAATGCCTGCCTTTGACGAGGTGGTCAGCGAATCACCGATGGTGATGTCACCGTTTTCCAGCGATACTTTAACAGGTACCCGGCCACTGAGTGCGATAGCTACTATATAAGGGTGTTTCTGATCAACTTCTGCATCCGAATTGAGAGTGACTCCTGGTTTAGTAGAAACAACGCCCAGTACAGCCGGTTCATTTTTTTTGGTTGTTTTTATTACTGCCTGTAGGGTATCGCTACCTTCAGGCATGATCACGTCACCCGGTTCAAGTTTTTGTGAAGAAATATAGTTTTCCGCCAGATCCGCTGCCTGAACAGTCGTATTGGAAGCATATATCCGACCAGGCGCCATTCCTTGGCAGCCGGCGCTAGTTCCCCCGACACATAAAGCACCACCGTCAATACGGATACTTCCGTTGGCGACATGGATTTTTTCTGCCGGATTGGTTGTACCGATACCCAGTTTAGCATTGGCGATAATTTTGGGTCCGGTTGTGCTACCTTCCAGATAAAACGGCGCGGTTGCATCACCAGCGGAAAGCCCGCCGTTGGAAAGTACTCGTAATACGGTACGTGAGTTTAAAGCCGCATCGATGCGTTGTGAAAGCATTCCACCGATGAATCCCGCCGTCGGACTGCTACCAGCAGTAAATAACATGCCTGCTCCTGCTATGGGTCCTGTATCTGAGTTCCACAAATTAAGCGGTGAAAGTGCGCCATTAGATTGTGTCTGGATAAGAGCCCGTGCTGATCCCATGTATACATGAAACTGACTTAGTGCAGTGGTGCCAATCCCAACATTACCTTTGAATGTCGAAACACCCTGTACTGAGAGGGATCCGGGTAAAGAAAGCGAACTTGACCATACAGGTTTTGAGCCTGATGAAACAAGAACAGTTGAAGTTGCACCAATTCCCAGTGGTGTGAGACTGGAACCCGCGGTGTAATAGAGTAAATCTCCGGCTGTGAGTTGTTGTAAGCCTGTTCCTCCGGAGGAAATTGGCAGAATACTGTTTACATCTGTTTGCAAATTAACACTGGATGAGCTGACTACTCCCGATGCATTAATGCGCAAAATTCCTGTGGGTAAAGAAGTAAATGCTATTGAGCCGGATACTGCGAGTGTAGAAAACACACCCGTACTTGGAGTGTTTACTGTGGGAAGATCAATCCATGATGGTGGAGCAGCTGCGCCATTGGATTTGAGAATTTGGCCGGAAACTCCGGTGGTTAGAGTTTCTACACTAGTATTATTTTTAGCGTATGTCAGTCCGTTGGGTTGTAGTAAGAAACTATTAGTTTGAGCTATGGTTATTTTTTTTGTAACAGAATCCGTGACAATTTTGATTCCATTGCTTGCATTTATAGTTAGAGAATCATTGTTGGCATCGGCTGTTATAGAAGAATTATCTGGAACGAGGATAGACTTGAACATATATTGGGTAGATCCTTTATCAGTATTGACGATGGTTAAACCATCAATACCGATGCCTGATCCTGCAACTAAACTAAGATTACCTGTCTGATTTTGAAGCGATGTAACTCCATTTACGATAGTAATACTGGTTGGTTTTTCTTGAGTAGTGGTGGTGTTAGTTGTCGTCAGGGGTAAATTTTGAGATAAATTTAATGGTAGATTATTATTCTTATCTGATTCAGTTCCCAGTACACGGCTATCGGATTTAGTTTCCTCAGATACGGTAGTTGGCGCTGGAACAGGTGGTAGATTATTTTGTTCAGTTGTCTTTTTGATTGTATGGTGATATTTATTTTTCTGTTTGGACTGATAGTTCAGAAATATATTCCACGCAATAACAATAAGTGTTAATAGTGCTAGTAATTTATTCATTAATAATCAATGTAAATAAGACAACTAAGAAGTACGCAAATAATTTCTTTAATTTAGATTTGATTTAAGATTCTTATTAAGAATATAGAGTAACAAATACGAGTTAATTATTCAAGGAATATTTATATAAATATTGTGTATATTATTACTATAACATATGTATAACTATATGTATTAAAGTATGTATATTTTTTGTTACAATTGTGTATATGAAATTAATTGAATCGGCACTTCTTACAATGGTGGTATATGGATTTGCAGGATGGGTTTACATAGCGGCCAATGCTGTGGTGCATCCACAATCATTAGCCTGGCCACTTACACATTTACTACCATGGCCCCGTGAAGACACATTTGGAATTATCTGTTTTGGATTATCCAGTATTTCATTTTTTATTTACACGTATATTCGTAAAAGTAAGTAGAAATTATTTTTTTGAAGAAATCGGGCAGGTATTTTTTCCAATAATCTGGTAAAAAAAACACCAGGAAGAAAGCGCTTCATATATAGAAAATATTCCGGCTATGAATAATATGCCGCTTCTAAGATATAAATCAGCCGCAATGAGTATCACTCCGATAAGAGCCCGTATAATTCTGTCTACATTCCCAATATTTTTTTTCATACTTTAATAGTACTATTTATATTAGAGAAATAAGTTAATTCTTTTTTTAGTATATTAAAAATATGGAAAATACACAGAATACATCCAATAATAATCAGATAAATATACCAATTAAATCAAAATCTTTCTATACGAGTAAGAAATTTTTAGTAGTCATATCAATAGTTTTCATTGTAGTTCTCGTCATTTTTCTAGTGAATAGTTTCAATAAAGAGCGTAGTTCAACACAATCTTCTACGAATTTAATGGTTACCCCATCAAAATTTATTAATAATATTAATTCACAGATTCAGCCTACAAATACTCTTTCTCAAGCAAAATTTTCATCATACGAAGAATCAGGAAAAATGAAAGATGGTACATTTGTTACGACAGATACAGATGGTGATAGTTTACCTGACTGGCTTGAAAAAGAAATGGGAACTAATTCTCAAGTATTTGAATGTTCAGAGCATTTAACAGGATGTGGAAATGGCATTGGTGTCACGGGCAAAAAGTTTGATCGTCAAAATGTAATTATTGTTCTTGATTCATCTGGTTCTATGGGAGCGACCAATAATGGTAAAACACGTCTTGATATAGCCAAAGAAGCAGTTCTCCAATACGTGACGCAGTTTCAGGGAACTACTGTAAATGTGGGATTAATTGTATATGGTCATAAAGGTAATAATACTGAAGCAGGTAAACAAACTTCATGCACTAGTATTGAAACTATATATCAACCAAATAAATTTACTAGTAGTACATTTCAGACGGCATTACAAAGTTTTCACCCTACCGGCTGGACCCCCATTGCATCGAGTTTAGCAGTTGCCAAAGCAGAACTAGAAAAAATACCTAGTTCTAGTAGAGAGAATAGTGCAATCCTGCTCGTTACCGATGGTGAAGAAACATGTGGAGGAGATCCTGTTGTAACCGCAAAGTCTATACGTGAAAGTGGTATGCAAGTGGTGGTTGATGTTGTGGCTCTTGGGACTGATGCTGCCACAAATGTTAAATTGGAGCCAATTGCAAAAGCAGGTGGTGGTGTATTTTTGGCAGTACAGGATGAAGAGCAGTTAAAACAAAAAATGTATGAAACATTTAAAGTTGCGCAAAAGGAGACAGCCAATGTTATTGCTTGTTCTGGTGCGGTAATTCTGAAATGGGTTTCTTGTCGTCAGGATGTGTTGAAGAATAAATTTTATCCTTATGTAAATTCAATCTCAAAAAGTGATCCGAATTATATTGTATCTGGTATGAATGATTTTTTAATGTCATTTGATAAAAATAAAGTTGATATTTTTAATCAGTTTACTAGTCAGACGAATGATGAGGTGAAAAAAGCTGAGGTTGCCCAAAATAGTGCAGCTGACATATACAAAGATAATTCCAACACATATCAGCCATGACATAATTGTTTTTATCTCATTTCTTACCGTATATTTATACTTTTTAAAGTATGATTCTATATAATGTGTTATGACAAATACAAAATCTAATTCTAAATTTCATACACCGTCGGAAGATATTGATACTTCTACAAAAGATGCTATTAGCCATATCGATCCGGTGCCGCCGCGAGAACAGGTGGAAGAACAAGATCGATATTTTAATCAGATGGGTGATACAGAAAATGCAAAATTTGCTGAACAAAGAAAAGACGATAATGAAGCTTTGGGAAGTACCCACGGCGAATATGATAATGATGATGAAAATACTGATGAACACCCTCCTAAAGAGGAAGTACTTCATGATGATCAAGCATCTGATCATTAATATGCATAAACAACTTCTTATAGCTATGATTCCGTGAATATACCTTCTGATATAATTGGATTCGTTAATTATAGGGATTAACACTGTCAGTGCTATCTAACGGAAGGATATGATCATGTCAGGAAATTCAATCCAGATTCGTAAGTATATATTATGGGGGATAGTCTGGTCGGATGGAGCCGTCACTTTGCAGGACATTCAGCTAATGTTGATCCAAAAAGCGTATGAATGTGCGCTAAATCAACGGAAGAGAAGTAATCTTTCCGATGTGCGGAGAGAATTAATTTCTGTTTCCAACTGGCTGTATGGTGGAAACGAAGCCTACCGACAAAATGTAAACCCGAATGCTCCAACGGTACCTCAAGATTGGAGTAAGCGTATACGTGAGCTGATAGACATATTTTCAGAAAAATTCTATCAGTTCGTCAATCGCGAATATTCGGAGCAATCAGTTGAGACGCTGATAAACGATATTCGAATAATTTCCGACAAGATAACTCGCCCCCAGTCTTAAACCGCTGAAGAAGGAAAGAAATGCTGTAGATTTATTTGATCAAGCTCAGATAAAAATTACTTCGGCTTTCGAGTAGTTCTTCAGCGTTTCTTTCTATTTATTATTTAGTATTCTATTTTTCAATCTCCATTCGTATAGAATTACATTCCCACTAATTAGACTAAAGCTCATAAAATAATTTTCAATCGGCGCAAAAGGAATAAAAATATTTAGAATCGCTTTTGAATTAAAACTATAAACACCAATACGTATGAGTGTATTATCAAATATATACGTCATTATCATTACTATGGTCATAAGGAACCAGAATTTCTTTTTTTGCATAATATGAGTTTCCAGACACCTATCGAGCAAGATAGATAGTAAGATCGCATTAATAGAATTATAAGTATATGCGGGGATCATTTTTTTTTAGATGATGGAAAATAAAATTTCTAAAATCGTTCCATGAGGGGTATTTATTTAATATAACCCAGATAAATAAGCAACTTTGTGGAATGAATATAAAAAACAGAACCTCTTCCATCGGGATATTAAAAAAATATACTCCGCTTATATACCGGGGATTAAACTGCCACTGACCATCACTTTTTGCCACCATATCCCATATTAAGTATGGTACAGATGCCCATATCACAGTTGGTGCAATAATGTTAATGTTATTTTTTTTTCGAAAATTGCTGTGGATGACCAGGTAAATGACCGGAAATAAACAGCATAGTAATATAAAAAAAAGATAATATAAATGCGCATTCATATGTGAGAATATTGTACTGTTATATCAACCTAAAGTATGTAATGATTATCACACTGGTACTATTAGTGATATCGTATATTTTGGTATTAAAAAGTAGAGTATTCACCGGTCTACAAATTGTAAACCGGTGAAAAAAACATAGGTAAGAGGTGGAGGATCGGCAATTGATCTTAGCCTCTGGTACGTGATTTATTTTTAGGCGGCTGAATTTTTTGAGATGGCTTTTCATCTCTAAATCCGAGTCGGGTAAAAAAAAATCCCACTATCAACGCAAAAGCCAACATTGTAAGGAAACATCCATTTTCCACGATAAACTCCTTTACTAAAACAGG
>CAZQAU010000011.1:19855-24881 GCA_964591375.1 uncultured Gammaproteobacteria bacterium | reverse complement strand
ATTTTAAAGGACAAAAAAACTCGTCAGAGCTTGATGGATTCTTTAAAAAAAGTACTCAATCGTACGGAGTCCTATTAAGAGACTGACTGATAGTCTATGCACTGCTATAGCCATTTCTGTCTAGTAATTCGTCCGAATAATTGTTACAATGTATAGTTTAATATCACTTCGTTATAGTATCGTATGTTTAAATTAAACTCTTCGTTTAAACCAACTGGGGATCAGCCGCAGGCGATAGAAAAGTTATCGCAGGGTATTTCATATGGCTTAAAAAATCAGGTGCTGCTCGGCGTTACCGGATCGGGAAAAACATTTACCATGGCCAATCTGATCAAGAATCTCAATATGCCAGCTTTGATTATATCTCATAATAAAACACTCGCCGGACAACTATATCAGGAATTTAGGGACTTTTTTCCTGAAAATGGTGTCTCTTACTTTGTGTCTTACTACGATTATTACCAACCGGAAGCTTATATTCCGACAACAGATACATATATCGAAAAAGAAGCACAGATTAATGAAGTAATCGATAAACTGCGATTACAATCTACTACGAATATTCTTACAAGAAGAGATACTGTTGTTGTAGCCTCGGTTTCGTGTATTTACAACATAGGATCGCCAGTTGAATACGGAAAATTTATTCTGGATGTTACGGTTGGGAGCCCTGCAGACTGGATGACGATGTCAAGACGGTTAATAGAACTTCAGTATGAACGATCGGAATTTGAATTTAAGCGGGGAACATTTCGTATCCGAGGAGCTCATATGGATATTTATCCCGCCTATGATGATGTTGGTTTCCGAGTATATTCGGATGCAGGTAAAATTTCTAAAATTACACGTTTTGATCCGCTAACAGGCACTGAAACAGCACAGGAAATGCGTGCTATAGTAGTATACCCGGCAAAACATTACATGATGGATCCTAATGTATTTAAACCGGCCGAACAACGGATACGAGAAGATCTGGCGAAAGAAGCCGATGAATTAAAAAGAATGGATAAACTGGTTGAAGCACAGCGATTGGTAAGAAAGGTGAATTATGATTTGGAAATGATGAAGGAAGTTGGATATGTTAATGGCATCGAAAATTATTCCCGTTATTTTGATGGCCGGCGTCCGGGTGATCCGCCTTACAGCTTATTGGATTACTTTAAACAGGCATACGGTGACGATTTTTTGGTATTTATTGACGAGTCTCATATGACGGTTCCCCAGCTGCGCGGTATGTTTAATGGTGATTTTGCCAGAAAACGTACTTTGATTGACTTCGGATTTCGCTTAAAAGCAGCCTATGATAACCGACCTCTAAAGTTTGATGAGTTTTATAAAATTCCGCCTCGTCTTATATATGTATCAGCCACACCAAACGACTGGGAAATGGAGATGACTAAAACTGAAGCACAGAACTCACCACCGGCAACTCAAAAATCGTATAACGGGATAGTAGAACAGTTAATCAGACCGACGGGTATAATCGATCCGGAAATTACTATTCGTCCATCAACCAATGAAATTCCTGATCTAATTTCCGAAATTGAGAAACGGGTTCCTGGGGGACAAAAGGTATTAGTCACGACCTTAACGAAAAAGACCGCAGAAGATTTAACAGAATATTTAAAAGAGAAGAATGTCCGGGCATCTTATCTACATTCCGATATTCATACTCTGGAACGATCGGATGTGCTGGATAATTTGCGTAAAAATGAATTTGATGTACTCATCGGTGTTAACTTACTCCGTGAAGGTTTGGATTTGCCGGAAGTGACATTGGTTGCTATACTTGACGCTGACAAAGAAGGTTTTTTGCGCTCAAGAACTTCACTCATTCAAACGATGGGGAGAGCTGCACGTAATATAACCGGAGAAGTAATCATGTATGCCGATGTGGAAACTAAATCTATCAAAGCAGCTGTTGATGAAATCAGACGACGTCGTGAGTATCAAACAGAATACAATAAAAAGCACAATATAACTCCAAAAAATATTTCGAAACCTGTGCGAGAAAAAATAGCCGAGACCGAAGAAGAAGCCATGGTGTTTGATAGACCAAGATCGGATGTTACCGCTGATTTTCTTCAAGATCTAAAGCCCGATACAATGACCCCGTATGACAAAAAGAAAGTCGCTAAAAAATTAGAAAGAGAAATGAAAAAACAGGCAGAAGAACTTAATTTTGAGTTAGCGATTCAGATTCGTGATAAGGTTAGAGCATTAAAAGAATAATTACACACATTCATTTAAAAACTATGTTGAATATAATCAAAGTCCGTGGTGCAAGACAGCATAATTTACAAAACGTCGATGCCGATATACCGAAGAATCAGTTTGTTGTAATAACAGGTGTCTCCGGCTCAGGCAAATCATCACTGGCTTTTGATACTATTTATGCCGAAGGCCAGCGCCGATATGTTGAATCACTTTCCGCATACGCACGCCAGTTTCTCGGCATCATGGATAAACCAGATGTTGATCTGATTGAAGGGTTATCACCCTCGATTTCTATTGATCAGAAAACTGTATCTCATAACCCCCGTTCAACAGTGGGAACCATTACTGAAGTCTATGATTTTTTCCGTTTATTGTTTGCTCGTATTGGACATCCCCATTGTCCCAATTGTGGCATTGAAATCACTAAACTTTCCGTTGATGAAATTGTCAGCAAAATATTAAATGAAATGGTGCGGCAGACTGAAACAGATAAAATTAAGCCCCATGAATTCCGGATTATGTCTCCGATAGTGCGTCAGCGAAAAGGAGAATTTAAAGATCTCTTTGATAATGTTCGCAGTAAAGGTTTCAACAAAGTGCGTGTTGATAAAAGAGAGTTTGATGTAAATGATGATATTGATCTCATTAAAACAAATAAACACGATATCGAGGTTATTATAGATACAGTCTTTGCTACCAATAAAGATTTAAAAGATGAAGTATATCTGGCCAATCTCCGTTCCCGTTTGAATAACGATGTTGAACAAGGAGTTAATCTATCTGATGGTTTGGTCATATTGCAACTCAGCACATATCAACAGGAAAAAGAGAAAGCTAAAGGAAATAGAAAAAACGACTTTGCACACTCAGGGGAGCATTTATATTCAGAAAAATTTTCCTGTCCCAACTGTAATTTGTCGCTTCCGGAAATTGAACCACGCATGTTTTCTTTTAATTCACCTATTGGAGCCTGTGAAACATGTAAGGGAATCGGTACGATTCATAAGGTTGATCCGGATCTGGTTTTGAATCCTAAACTCAGTATTAATGAAGGCGGAATTCTCCCATTTACAAAATTCTTTTTTATAGACACCTGGTACACACGTCTACTTAAAACGATGGCTCAGGAAGAGGGGATAAGTCTTGATATCGCCATACAAAAATTAACCGATGAACAAAGAAAAGCAATTTTATTTGGTACGGATAATACCTATCGGGTTCGTGGTACCAACCGGATGGGTAAACCTACGGCAATTGTAGAAAAGTTTGATGGCATCGTCAAAGAACTGGAACGCAGATATTTTGAAAATACCAGTGACTATGGAGCATATGATATTCAAAAATACATGCGTGAAGAACTGTGTGACAAATGTAAAGGAGCAAAATTAAAGCCGGAAGTTTTGGCTATTACAATAGACAAACAAAACATCGCACAGTTTTCTGAAAAACCCGTGCATGAGACCATCGAGTATCTACAAAATAAATTGCCGGACATAATGAATAATTACGAGATGCAGGTGGCCAAACCAATTACAAAAGAAATCATTACCCGTTTATCTTTTTTGAATAATGTCGGTTTATCATACTTAACAATTTCACGTGCGGCCAAAACACTTTCCGGTGGTGAGTTACAGCGTATTCGTCTGGCATCACAGATCGGGACAGGCTTAACCGGAGTTCTGTATGTCCTTGATGAACCATCAATCGGACTCCATCCAAAAGACGTTTCTGCGTTGATCCAGACTCTAAAAAACCTGAAGGACCTGGGAAATACTCTCATCATTGTAGAGCATGATCAGGAAACAATTGAAGCCGGAGACTATGCGGTGGAATTGGGTCCAAAGGCCGGCAAGCATGGTGGTAAGGTTATATTTCACGGTACCATTGATGAAATGAGAAAATCAAAGGATTCTCTTACGGGGCAATACCTGTCCGGTAAGCGTAAGATTTCCGCTCGGGAACTGCCAATTAACAAAAAACAAGGCTCTTTAATTTTGAAAAATGCCAATGAACATAATTTAAAAAATGTAGATGTCGATATTCCGCTGGGCAATCTTATTGCGGTAACAGGAGTTTCAGGCTCTGGAAAATCAACTCTAGTTGTTGATACGTTGTATCCTGCTCTTCGATATCATATAGACGGGTATTACAACGAAAATATGGGACAGTTTCAGCGCCTGGAAGGCTTTCAGTATGTGGACCGGGTATATTTAGTCGATCAGTCACCAATTGGACGTACACCGCGATCAAATCCGGCTACATATATCGGATTCTTTGACGAAATTCGGGAAATATTTGCCGCTACCGTTGATGCGAAAACAAAAGGCTTTCAAAAAGGTAGATTTTCATTTAATGTTAAAGGTGGTCGGTGTGAAAAATGTCAGGGTGCCGGGTTGATTAAAATTGAAATGCAGTTTTTGCCTGATGTATATGTAACCTGTGATGTTTGTGAAGGTAAACGCTATAATCGAGAAACAATTGAAGTTACTTATAAAGGTAAAAATATTTATGAAGTTTTGAAAATGACTATCGATGAAGCGATGGAATTTTTCAAAAATCATCCGAAAATTTATCAAAAACTAGTATTTTTGCAACAGGTAGGCCTGGGGTATATCGAACTTGGTCAGGCCGCTCCCACTTTTTCTGGTGGAGAAGCACAGCGTATTAAACTCGCCAATGAACTTTCCCGACGAGATACGGGTAAGACGGTATATATTCTGGATGAACCGACTACCGGTCTCCATTTTTATGATGTACAAAAGCTATTAAACACTCTTCACCAACTGGTCGAAAAAGGTAATACTGTGAT
>CAZQAU010000011.1:10073-19755 GCA_964591375.1 uncultured Gammaproteobacteria bacterium | reverse complement strand
AATTTACAGAATTTTCCTGTTCTTGTTACACTAACTTCCAACAATTTTGATTTTAATAAAGCACAGTCGCAGGGAGAAGATATCCGTTTTATTGATACAGACACTCAAACGATGCTCCCTTTTGAAATAGAGAAGTGGGATACATCGCTTCAGGAAGCATCTATCTGGGTAAAAGTTCCACAGATTGATGCAAACTCCAGTTCAGACTATATGTATTTATATTATGGTAATCCGAGAGCTCTTAATGGTCAGTCAACCATTAATGTTTGGGATTCGAGCTATAAAGGAGTATGGCACTTGAAAGAAAATCCGGCTGGCACGGCACCACAAGCTAAAGATAGTAGTGCGACAGCAAATCATGCTACATCCGAAGGAGGCATGTCGATACTGAATAAGGTTACCGGTAAAATTGGTGATGCCTATTATTTTGATAATACTGATGATAGACTGCGCGTGCTTACACCTCAATCGGACATATATAAATTTGCGGTAAATCAGAATTTTTCAGTTTCCGCCTGGATTAAGACTGCCACCCCTAATAATTATTGGTGGCAGGTAGTTGGTAATCAAAGTGCCAATAACCGGGTGGGATGGTATTTGATGGTTAGTGACCCGTTTGCCAACGCTCGGGGTTTTTTTGCAGTAGGTAATACCTGTTGTCCGGGTGCATACGGTAGTACCAGAATAGATGATAGTCAGTGGCATTTCTTGTATGGGGTAAGAGAGGGATCGGTCGCATATATGTATATTGATGGTAATTTAGAAGGGACACGTAATTCAGGTGTGAATGTTACGCTAGCTGCTTCACATGAATTTTACATAGGTAAAGATCCCAATAATTATTTTGGATACAATGGTATTATTGACGAAGTTCGAGTTGCGGACACAGCACGTTCAGCAGCATGGATTGCTGCCGAATATAAAACACAGAGTAATTCCTTTATCAATTTTGGCAGCGAACAGATTAATAGACCGAGTTCATCTTCATCTTCCTCGGGTAATACTTCTACAAATAAATCATTAGAATGTACGCAAACAAAACCTGTGTCAAAGCCCGACTTATTTCAAATTAATACAACTAAAGATACCGCAACCTTGTATTTTACACCGGTAAGTAAGCCTGTTTCCGCTTACCAAATAAGTTATGGGTATGATGACAAAGTGGAAAGATTTGGTACATCATTCAGTCCTACAGGTAATGATGGCGTACAAACGTACACTATTAATTCATTATCTCCTAATACTGCTTATTTTTTTAAAGTTCGTGCCAGCAATGGTTGTATGCCTGGAGACTGGAGTCGTGAAATGATTGCCAAGACTGGTCGAAATAATTATGGATTTATCTACTATGCTTATTCTACTATTGTCGCAAGTATCAATAATATTTTGCGTTAAAGAAGAATATAAACCTTACTTTTATCTTTAAATATACGTTTATAATAAAGTATGACTTGGAAAAAAATATTAATTTGTATTATTTTTTTGTTTTTCATAGTGCCCGCTGTTCATGCTGAAGACCAAGGATATAAAAATGACTATAAAGTTGAATATTTTGTCACAGAACATAACGATACTTTAAAAACACGCGTAAAATTTACAGTACTGATTACTAATCTTCGAACCACAGAGTTTGTCGATAAAGTTGGTCTCACGTTTCCTGATACGTTTAAAATAAGCGATGTCGCAGCGGCAGATCAGAAAGGAAATATTAAGCCGGATATAGTAACAAAAGAAGGAAAGATAAATATAACCGTCGCTTTTAATGACCCGGAGTTTGGTCAGAATTCCAAGAATGCTTTTGCACTGGAGTTTACGCAGGATAATTTATTTCGCCGTTTTGGAAATGTTTGGGAGGTTATTTTACCTACTATCAGTAATACTACTTCGTATAAAGTCGTTGTTCACCTGCCACCTTCAACCAATAAAAAAATTTCCATCGCTAAACCAAAACCCGACACTATTGATGGCAACCAGATCACTTGGCTCAATCCACAATCTAAAACCATCTATGCACTTTTTGGCGGTACACAATATTATAGTCTGAACTTACAGTATCATCTTGAAAATCCGAAACTGGTACCCGTATATGAAGATGTTGCGTTTCCTCCCGATACTTTATATCAGAAAATGTACCTCAACTCGATTGAGCCTACCCCTGCTGAAGTGAAGATAGACGAAGATGGTAATCTGCTGGGACGGTATTACCTTAAACCGAAACAAAAGATCGACATCTTTTATAAAGGTGATGCTGAACTTCATGTTGCCCCACGCGAAGAAGTAGTGCCGGTAACACGGGAGTTATTAAAAAAGCAAAAATCATATTTAGACGCATCTACTAAATATTGGAATGCGAATAGTTCCGGAGCAACAGCAGATTTATCAACTGCAGCAGAGATTTATGCACATCTCGTTAAGAGTTTTCGTTATAACTATGAACGACTAGAAAGCTCATTAACACGACTGGGCGCAAAGGAAGCACTGGTTAAACCTGATCTGGCAGTTTGTACGGAATTTACTGATACATTTGTATCTCTGGCTCGTAATAAAGGATTGTATGCAAGAGAAATTGAAGGCTATGGATTTACACAGGATCAACGACTCAGGCCACTATCATTGGTATCTGATGTGTTGCATGCCTGGCCAGAGTATTATGATACTGAGACAGATTTATGGAAACCGGTTGATCCTACCTGGGAAAACACATCGGGAATTGATTATTTCACTTCTTTTGATCTTAATCATATTGTCTTTGCCATTCATGGTAAAGATGACGAATATCCGTATCCCGCCGGTTCATATAAACTAGAAGATTCTAAAGATATCTCTGTTGATGTTATTTCCGAAAAACCCGCGGAAAAAATTTCTCTGACTATTCTGAAAGCTAATTTACCTTCACATATTACTGACCGGGAAAAAAGTAATCTGAAATTTAGTATTCAAAATAAAAGTAATGTATATATCTGGAATACACCCATTACAATCTCGCATAAAAATATAAAGGTAGGTACAACTTCAGTTATTATAGATTCACTGCCACCGTATGGTACCAAAGAATTTTCAGTTCCCATTTATTCGGATCAAGTAAAAAAACAGTTAAACGCCTCATTGCAGTTAACGGTTTTTGACAATGTCATTTATCAGGGGGCTGTTATAATAGTTCCGTACTATTACAAAATCGCTTTATATATTTCTGTTATTGTAATTGCGATCACCTTTATATACTTTTTTTTGAGATATCTAAGGCGAATATTCTTTTGATTATAGGTGTATAAAATAAATTCTATCCTTGTTTATGTCCGATACAGATATTCAGTCAGTCATTAATTCGCGGGAAAAGATCGCTGAAAATGTTCCACCCTCATGTGGTGTCTATTTTTTTAAAAAGGGTGATGAAATAATATATATTGGAAAATCAGTAAATCTTAAGGCCAGATTGCTTTCCCACATTGAAAATGCCAAACTCGACAATAAAGAGGCCGCCATTATAGGTAATTCAGATGTAATCGAGTATGTGATTGCTGATTCAGAGTTTAAAGCACTACTGCTGGAGTCAGATCTGATTCGCAAGCATAAACCCAAGTATAATTCACGGTGGCGTGATGATAAAAGCTACTTATATATAAAAATAACAATGAAGGATGATTATCCTAAAATATTTGCCGTTAGAAGGGAGTTTGATGAAGTTTCCCGTTATTTTGGTCCATTCCCATCTATGTACAGTATTGAGGAAATATTGAAAGAAATCCGTAAGATTTTTCCGTATTGTACTCAGAAGAAGTTATCAAAACGTCCCTGTTTCTATTCAAAAATTCATCTCTGTAACCCTTGTCCGAATACGATTGATCTGATTAAAGATGAAGAGGAAAAAGCACGTCAAAAGCGTATATATCGTAATAATATCAGACAGATTATTAAGATTCTTGAAGGTAAAACAGATGTCGTTTTAAAAGGGTTATATCAGGATTTAAAAGATTTAACCGAGACGGAAAAGTATGAAGATGCATTAATTTTGCGCAATAAAATTTTCCGTTTTGAACATCTTATTCATGACCGGATTTTTTCTTCCACACATATTACGGAAAATTATAATCAGTCAGAAGGGAGAACAAAAAATCTCCTGGAAATTTTGCAGCCATATTTTCCCAGTTTGAGTAAATTAAACAGAATAGAATGCTATGATATCAGTAATTTTTCGCAAAAAGATGCCACGGCTTCGATGGTGGTTTTTACCGATGGATTATCCGATAAAAGCCAGTATCGAAGATTTCGCATTAAAAACAAAGCGCTACAATCGGATTTTGATATGCTCGATGAAGTTATCCGTCGTCGGTTTAATCAGGACTGGATACAACCAGATTTAATTACTATCGATGGTGGTAAACCTCAGATCCGTCGGGTAAAAGAAGTACTTGAGAGTTTGAATATTACTATTCCATTAATTGGTATCGCTAAAAATCCGGACCGTCTTATTATCGGGATAGATGCTTTGCCGACTATACGACCACCGGTGCGTAGTTTGGGATTTGGGATGATTCGGGCACTACGCGATGAGTCACACCGTTTCGCTAAAAAATATCATCTGTTATTACGAAATAAGAAATTAAACATGATTTAACTAATCATACTCTGATGAGTTTTGTCAGGATGAAGTAATCATTTATGGTATAATAATTCATCGGGGAAATTTCCGGTATAATACAAACATGAAGAACATACTGCTTATTGCCAATATTATTACATCAATTCTTATCGTTGCATTTATTCTTATGCAAGGCCGCGGCGCTGGTTTAGGTAGTGCATGGGGCGGTGGAGGCGAATTTTTTCAAACTCGCCGGGGAATTGAAAAATTAACAATGCAAGCAACAGTCTTCCTGATTGTGGTTTTCCTGATAATCTCCGTCATTAATTTTTTTGTTGTCTGATTCATGGCTTTGAGCAATAAACAACTCCGGTATTATTACTGGATAGTAATCGCATTTACGCGAAAAAATCTAAAACTCATTCTCTTGAGCTTTCTTTTAAGTATTATTACCATTATCAGTATCGTTTCGATAGCTCCATATCTGATAAGCTATACTACGACCAAGAAGGAAGTGGTTGGATTGGTCGGAAATTACGACTATACAAATCTGCCTGAAGAAATAGTTTCTAAAGTTTCCAATGGTCTTATCTTTATTAACGAAAAGGGGACTGTCATACCAGTACTGATTGAAAACTGGGAAATTGCCGACAAAGGTAAGGAATATCGTTTTCATATAAAAAAAGATCTTTACTGGAACGATGGTAGTAAGTTTACGGCCCGTGATGTACAGTATCGGTTTAAAGATGTAGAAACAGAAATCGTGAACGACTATTTGATAGTATTTAAACTGAAAAAAGCATTACCTATCTTTCCCACATATCTAACAGCACCGATTATTAAGTATCCGATGGTCGGTGTGGCCGGATTATATAAAGTTGACCGACTTAAAACCCGCTACGATAGCATATCTGAAATATACTTATCTCCCAATAAAGAAGGTTTACCGGCCTTTATTTATAAATTTTATCAGGACGAGGCAAAACTGGTTAATGCATATAAACTGAGCGAAATTAACCAAATGACTATTACAAAGAAATCAATTGCCGATATTTTTAAAACCTGGAAAAATACTCAGATTACGAAAACAGTAAATTATGGCATGCTTTTAACGATGTTTTTCAACATGAAAAATCCTTTTTTGAAAGAGGAAAAGGATGTGCGACAGGCGATTGCAGCAGCTATTAATCGTAATCAGTTTCAGGAAAATGGTGAACAAGCCGACAGCCCTATTCCACCGATATCTTGGGCTTATTATCCTGATGGTAAAAAAATTCAGTATGATCAGGAACTGGCACGGCGGATACTCAAACGAGCTTCGGAGGCTTCCGAAGCTGCATCATTGCAATTAAGTACGTCATATGAATATACCGATGTAGCCGAACAGATTCAGGCTGATTTAGGTGCCGCCGGATTAAAAGTGAAAGTAAATACCATTTCTTTTGCACAACCAGGTGGTTATGACATTTTACTCGCATACTGGAAAGTTCCGCTTGATCCGGATCAGTACTATTTCTGGCATTCCACTCAAACACAGGGAAATATCACTAACTATAATAATGTAAAAATTGATTTATTATTGGAACGAGGACGTAATACCTTCAATGTTAATGAACGTAAAGATATTTATGATCAGTTTCAACGGGTAATCGTGGATGATATGCCGGCATTCTTTCTCTATTATCCATATTCATATACTATAAAAAGGATCTAGTAGATTAAGGTATGGTTTGATATAATCTAAGAACTATTAGCTATACGCCATTGGCCATAAGCTAATTTGCCCGGGTGGCGAAATTGGCAGACGCGCAGTCTTGAGGAGGCTGTACCCAAAAGGTATGGAGGTTCAAGTCCTCTCCCGGGCACTAGTAAAATAAACCTATAATATTTGACTGCGATATTCTTCTTTAGTATAATACACTACTTTGAGGGCTTTAATTACGTGTTCTAGCAGCTTATTTCTCACTTATAAGGAATATTTTCAGAATATACTCCTATTTTATCGGTCAAGTAGCTTGACATGAGAACATAGAATATGTTCTGAGAACCCTTCCATGTAATGAAAACGGAGAACATGATGCGAGAAAGAAAACAGAGACCTAAGAGAGCTAAACGCACATCGCAGAAAATCACTGCAGTCGACAAACTGTGGGTGAACAAAACTCGGGTCAAACTGAGTGCAGATCAAATGAATCAAGTTATTGCGGCAGTCATTCAATACACTAATGAAGGACTTGCCCGGGGTGTTTCACTGCCCACACAAGTTCGTCAGGTGTTAGTGCAGCTTGGTGTAAGTCAGGTGGCAGAAGGGGATTGGAATATCTCAGCCAATGACAAAAACAACAATTTGAATATCGTCGTCACGCGGATTTAATAGTAGATTTTATCGTGGGAAGGGTATCGTCGGGCCGCTCATGCAGGTGCATGATGCGGCTCGACACAATTAACTCAGTACCTTCAGTGTTTTTTAAGAATAAGTTCTTCAATAATTTAATATCTATCTTCTATAGGTTATACACAGTGTGATTAATATCATATACGTAAATTATAAGTATTTATATAATAAAACTCTGTTTTTTCGTACGGGCTAGATAAACAAGGAGGTTTATATGGCAGCCCAAACAGTGCAGTTTGTGTATGCGAATCGTCGCTACACCGTAGTGCTGGAAAACCTTTGGCAGGTCTTAAGTTGGACCAAAATTATTCTCCCTGACGGAACCATTGTCAGGAAAAAATTTGGTCGACCTGATAACGGCGCCATCATTGTAGAGTACCACGATGTGGTATTCGAAGGTGTGCCGCTAAGGGATGTGGCGCGGGATCAAAAAGCTGTCCTTGCCGCCGCAGCATAATCGGTAGCGAATATTTGCAGCCTGAGGTACTGTGTTTTTTACACAGTACTTCAGGTCCCCAACAATATTTTTATTGTATATCTTTCATTAAATTGATTTTGTACGTACGTGTCAAAGTGTATAATGACTAAATATATATGTATGATCTCTTTATTCAGACTACGTTACAGTATGCTATTTCTATCTTACCGTGGGTAGTTCTTGGAATTGTATTGGCATACTATCTTGAAAACCATATAAAACCTAAAACTATTCATAAATATCTCGGTTCTTTTAGAGGTAGCTCTATGGTAACTTCCATTATTCTGGGAATGATTTCACCTTTAAGTATTATGTCATTTTTACCCGTTGCGAATGAATTTATTTCTTTAGGGGCTCACCCTGGTATTCTTTTTGGTTTTCTAATCGCGGAGCGCGCGTATGATCTGCAATCGTTCTTTATTCTATCAAGCTTATTCGGTATAAAATTTGCTGTATTGAATGCAATGGTAATCTTCGTATCCTTATATGTTTCCATTAGTGTGTTGAAATTTGAAAAAATACAGTTTAATTTTGATAGAAAAAAGCAGCATAATCATTTTTGGCAGCGGCAACTGCGTCTCCTGCTTATAGTCATCGCCGGTATATTTTTAAGTGCTGTTTTTCGAACCATTATTCCCAGTGCCAGTTTTAAAGAATCGATGGGAACGACTATCGGAGGTATTATTGGCGGACTTTCAAGTGGTTTCCTACTATATTTAGGACCGATTATAGCCAATTATCCTGTTGCAAAAGCATTTATGGATTTGGGAATGTCGAGTATCGGAGTTTTCATTTTTTTGACTGTTTCACCAATTATAAATGTCGTTATTATTTCTTTATTTGGAGGAGCAGTAGGGTATAGGATTACACTAAAATCATTTATTATTTATTTTTTAGTTTCTTTTAGTCTGACACTTGTTCTGATACCTCTTTTGCGATAAACTGGTGAACGAGCATAATAGATTCACGTAGTTTTGGCAATGTTTCCATCTCCAATATTTCTTCCAGTGTGAACCATCCGTAATCACTGGCTTCATTGTTGATAATGACCGGAGCATCGGGATTCTGCATCTCGCATACGAAAATCATGAATACTCCATGCCATGAGTCACGAACTTCTGTAAATATTTGAGGTAATAAACGAATATTGGTAATTTCGATACCGACTTCTTCGCGCATTTCGCGGCGAAGTGTCTCTTCCGGAGTTTCACCAAATTCCATCCCACCCCCAGGCTGTTGCCATTTACCTAAGAATCGCGCATCGTTACCATCGGCACGTTTTGTTAGTAAATATTTTCCCTCTTTATGAATACTGGCGATAATAACTGGTTGAATAAAGTTGTGTTTTGACATATTTATTTTTGCGAATTACTATTCTACCATTATTAGATTAATAAAACCAATATTTGATTTACTACATCTAACATTTTATAATTCTGTCGGCATATCCAGTTCCTATAGTTTTTTAAAGAATATTATTGGAATAAATTTTTCGAATGGTTAACTTTGCCCCCTGGTAACAGGTATTGTAAAGTTACTCATTTTGATAGTTTATCCCAAGAACTCCTCTTTAAAAGAAGCAGAATTCTTATAGTTACGTGAATATAGTGAATAGGAGAATCTATGTTTATTCAATGGATACAGTATTGGTGGACGTATTTCCTGGAAACCATAGGATTAAGGGAAGTACAACAGCATATAGCAGTCAGTGAGAATTATGTTGAAAGAGTGCTTCCGCCACCCGAGGATAATGCTGAATAGAGTGAATCAGTAGTTATATAAGAATTACGTTTTTTCTGGTACAAGTTACCAGATAAAGAGGAGGGAGGTCGAGTCAGTTTTGCTAATCATTAGCCAGCTGACTCGACTTCAAATTGATACTACTTTCATTATTATTAAACCTATAGTATAATTTCTCCATCAAAATAAAATCAGAGTACAAACCAGAGTAGAGGTATATTCATGGTTAGTTTATGATTTTGCTTTGAATCACACACAGCGATTGCAAAGGAGAAAAAACATGAGTAAGAGAAAAAGAGTGCCAAGAACGGAAGACGATACTAGGATTGATTATCGTGTATTGCAGTCTTTAAGTCCCACAGCAGATATTTCACAAAAACATCTGCGCGTGGAACGTGAAGAGCCATGCTATAATGAGCGTGATTTCGATCTGGCCACAGACGTGCAAGATTTGGTGGATCGATTAAAACGAAGTATCACAAGAAAAATG
>CAZQAU010000011.1:1701-9973 GCA_964591375.1 uncultured Gammaproteobacteria bacterium | reverse complement strand
GGCTTTGCCTTACCATGTTTTTAACACCAGCATGCTTGCCTTGCCAAAACGTAGTGAAGGCGGACATAATCCCGGTATTGCTTCACTAACGATATACTTATTGCTAGATTATATCAAACCAGTTTCCTTTGGTCTACTCCGGAAATAGTTGGCAGCTTCAGATGCCGAAAGGCGATCTCCGTCAAAACACGGCCTCGGGGAGTCTTTTTTATAAATCCCAGCTGTAATAAGTATGGTTCGATGAATTCTTCGATAGTCTGACGATCTTCTGCGAGCGAGGAGGCAATGGTTTCTACTCCCGCCGGATGATTCTGAAATTTTACACCAATCAGATTCAAATACTGCATATCCATATCGCTCAGTCCCATTTCATCGATTTCCAGCATAGAAAATAGTTTTTCTATCAATTTTTCGTCAACAGTTTTATGCTTATCAACCTCAAGAATATCGCGTGCTCGTTTCAGGATGCGATTGGCGATACGAGGAGTCTTGCGAGCCCGTTTTGCTATTTGCTTAGCCGCTCCTTTGGTAATGGGCAGTTTTAATATTTCACTGGAACGGATAATAATTTCTTCCATTTCATCGACCGTGTAATAATCGAGACGCATAAGAAGTCCGAATCGATCGCGAAGGGGAGCAGATAGTAAAGCTAATTTAGTAGTAGCACCGACGATGGTAATACGGGGTACCGTAAGTCGAACGGTGCGTGCTGCCGGCCCTTTGCCTATAATAATATCCAGAGCATATTCTTCCATGACAGGATACAACATTTCTTCAACTGGTTTGGGCAAACGATGGATTTCATCGATAAATAAGACATCATTATCCTTTAAATTGGTGAGAGTGGCTGCAAGATCGCCTCCTTTTGTAATGGCTGCGCCTGAGGTGATTTTCAAATCACCTTTGAGTTCATTCGCCATAATATATGCTAAGGTTGTTTTTCCCAAACCGGGAGGCCCATAAAAAAGTAGATGCTCAGATGCTATTCCGCGTTTATTTACGGCATCGATAAAGAGTTTTAGTGTTTTGACGATGTTCGCTTGTCCGATATAATCATCAAGAGTTTGTGGTCGCAGGTTTCCAATATCGATTGAAGAATTTTCACTCATAAATACCATTATACCGCACAGTTTTTAGAATGTAATGAACAAAGGTTCACTGCTTATTATTTTCTATGTTTAGTCGCAATTTTTATACCTTCTTTTATCTTATCTTCCAGTGACAATTCTTTCGGAATTTTAGTAAGAATATTACGGGCATCCTGAGTTTTAAATCCGAGTGAAACAAGAGCTTCAATGACGGTATTGTCTTCTTCGGAAATATTCATTTTTTCAATCTGAAAATCTTCTTTCATTTTCTGTGAAAGTTCCAGCAGTATTTTCATGGCAGTTTTTTTACCGAGTCCAGGAATTTTGGTGAAATAATCGATATTATTTTGCCGTACAGCTACAACCAGTTCTTCCGGGCGAACATAGGAACTTACGGTATAAGCTGTTTTAGGTCCGACTCCAGAAACAGAAAGCAGCATGATAAATAAATCATGATCTTTTTTATAGTTGAAGCCATACAGCACTAATGCATCTTCCCGTACCTGTAAATATGTGTAAAGTTCCACCGCATGAGGGGTGGGTACCATAAGCAGCGATGTTGGCAAAAATACTTTATAAAATACTCCACCGGTTGTTTCTATAAGTCCGGTTGTGCCATCAATTTCGGTAAGATTGCCTTTTATTTTCCCGATCATGCAATTATTATAGCAATGTTTATGAAGAATACTACCACTCCGAAAAACTAAAAATTATTTTAATTTTTCGGGGTGGTACCGAGCGCAGTAAAGCGTGTGAGCCAAACTGGCTCGGTACGTAAACCCCTCCCTTATTAGGCGCTAGGTGCCTTTATTTAAAGGTCATACTGAAAGAGACCAGCCGGCTAAAGACACCGGCGCCACTTTTAATCAGCTCCATCACGGAGTGAATCATCGTTGTGATAGCTTCTTCCTTCCGGGTTTTGGCCTGAATATGTGCAGTTTGTGCACGCAGCAGACCCAAGGTCGCCTGGTGAAGTTCGGCGAGTCGCTGATCATGATGAATGCTTGCTAGCAGGGCGTCGCGAGCGGCGCCATTGACTGCGGCAATTTGGGCATTCAGCAAAGCAATCGTTTTTTCTTGGATCTGATCTGCATGTAGTCCTCGCTGTTGCGAATCAATCTCAGCAATTTCGGCTTTTCTCCGTAAATAATCCGCCATGGCATTGTTGGCCGCGGCTTGAGACTTGCTCGTGCGAACAGCGGCTCGACGAAGATCATGCAGATAGGCGACCGTCGCCTTTTCTTCCCGCGTTTCATCAAAAAGGTAGCTAAAATCAAATTGTGACGTGTTCATAGATGCTCCTTATGCATATGAATATAACAAAAAGATGTTGGGAGGGGTATTGAGAGCAAAGCTAGCCTTCAGTAGTACTGCGAACAGACTAAAGAGAGTTTTGCCTTACTTTCAAAATACTCCCCACATCTCATTAATTATGAAGGTGCAAAAACAAAAATGAAGTATATCATATATATGTAGTAAGGTCAATACTATGGGTTGAGAAAGATATTAAAAAATAAGATGAAAGATTGATTACTATATTTATTATTTTGATTCGGAGACAAGTTCTTCCCGTTCGATTTGCCAGAGTCGATTATATTTAGCTACGCGTTCACCTCGTGTCGGTGCACCGAACTTTACAAAGTCCGCCTGAACAGCCACGGCAAAATCGGCAATAAAAGAATCATTTGTTTCACCGGAGCGGTGAGAAACCACATAATTACAGTCATTTTTGCGAGCCATATTGATTACATCCAATGTTTCCGTAATTGTTCCTATTTGATTTGGTTTGATAGAAACTGTGGAGCATAACTTCTCTTTTATTGCTTTGGTTAACCTATCTTTATTAGTCGTGATCAAATCGTCACCAACCAAATAGATTTGTTCCGGAATCGAAGCATTTAATTTTTGCCAGGTGGCAGTATCATCTTCGTGAAGAGGATCTTCTAAAATTAACAGCGAATATCGGGTAATAATAGTTTTTATAAACTCGATATATTCATCGGATTTTAATGGATGCGGTTTGTCTTTTACAATATAATGTGAATCTTTATAAAAATCTGATGCAGCTACATCCATACCATAGAAAACATCAATACCTGGTTTTAAGCCCAGTTGTATAACCGTCTCATTTAATACTTCCAACGCATCCAAATTTGTATTAAAGTTAGGACTATATCCACCATCTTCTCCTACGGAGGTATTGGCATTGCGATAAATCAATACTTTATTCAGCTCATGGTATAACTCCACACCGGTTTGATATGCTTTGGAAAAATTATTGGATGAAGAGGGAATAATATGAAACTCCTGAAATTCCAGATTGTTATTGGCATGTTTTCCCCCACTGATCATACTGAATATAGGGGAGGGGATTTTACTAATCACTATACGATCATTATACATTGAGGTATACAGTTGATTAAGATATCTGAATAAAGGTATACCTTGATCTACGGCACCGGCTTTAGCTACTAACTGTGATACAGCAAGAAGCGTATTAGCACCGATCTTACTTTTATTATGTGTGCCGTCTGCTTTAATTAACCACATATCGATATCGCGAAGTTTTAGCGGAGAAACACCGACTAGTTTTGGAGCTATTAGTTCATTAATATATGATACCGCCTGCGTAACACCCATTCCGCTGAAGCGCATTTTTTCATCGTCTCTTAACTCAAGTGCTTCATGCTTACCGATCGAAGTACCTGAGGGGATAGAAGTCGTTACAGTATGGCCATTATCCAGTAAAAGTTGTGCTTCGATGGTTGGGTATCCGCGCGAATCAATTACTTCATATGCATGTATTTTTTTTATAAATGCCATATGTTATCTTTTTCGATGCTGTTGAAATTGTTTCTTTTCAATATCATAAATTAACTTCCTTGTTCTTTCAGCTGCATCAGGATTTATTGAAACACTTGTTATTCCGGCTTTCACCAAACGTTCTACTAAATCCGGGTAATCGGAAGCAGCCTGACCGCAGATAGAACATGTAACACCGTACTGAGCACAAGTCTGCACTATGTACTCCAAAACCGACAATACCACCGGACTTCTTTCATCATAAATATTTGCAACTACACTATTGTCACGGTCGACACCCAAAAGCATCATTGTTAAATCATTTGTTCCTATGGAAACACCGTCAATTCCAACCTTAATAAATTCTTCAATTTGCAATGCGCATGCAGGTACTTCAGCCATAATCCAGAGCTTAAATCCTGGAAGTGCTAACAGACCATGTGATGCGACGATTTCTTTGATACGAATAAGCTCCCAAGGGGCGCGAACAAACGGAATCATTAAATGGAGATTATCAAACCCCTGATCCCATATGTTTTTAATTGCCTGTAATTCTAGTGCAAATACTTCCGGATTAGCCATGTAACGGGAAGCACCGCGGAATCCGATCATCGGATTTTCTTCATGTGGTTCATATGCTTTACCACCAACTAAATTTTTATACTCATTGGTTTTGAAGTCAGTTGCTCGATAAACAACGGGGCGCGGCGAAAATGCACTCACAAATTTATGAAGATCATGGGTTAAGCGTTTGGTAAACTCTCCCTGTTTGCCATGTTTTATAAATTCCTGTGGATGGGTACCAATTTCAGCAATCATAAATTCTGCTCTTAGTAACCCAATTCCGTCTACATCAAGAGCAGCCACTTTGTGTGCTTGTTCCGGTTCGGCCAGATTTACATATACTTTCGTTAAGGTTTTAACATGTTTATGTTCTTCCGGAGCGGCATGTGTAGTGTGATGTGGTTTAGTAAAGACACTGCCTTTGAAAATTTCACCTGTCTCACCGTTTACCGAAATAATCATGTCATTTTTTAATACATGAGTTGCATGTTCTGTACCTACAACTGCTGGTATACCGAGTTCACGGGAAACAATCGCGGCATGAGAAGTACGACCACCTTTTTCTGTGATTATAGCCGCAGCTTTCTTCATAGCCGGAACATAATCTGGATTGGTTTGTGGTGCTACCAATATGTCACCCTTTTTAACTTTATCTATTTCCTTAGGTGAGTGTATAATGCGCACTGGACCAATTCCTATACCTGGTGACGCCGGTGAGCCCGAAAGAATTGGCGGTGTATTATTAACAGAAGCATCTGAAGATTTACTATTTTGTTGATCTTTGATGGTAGTGATGGGTCTTGATTGAACAATATAAACGTGTTCACCTTCGATAGCCCATTCAATATCCTGGGGAAAGTAATAGTGATTTTCAATATCTTTTACTAAAAGTCCGACTTTAATTATTTCTTCATCGGTTAGTTTTTGAAGGCTGCCTTCCTGTTTAGTGAGCTTAACCTCGACATTCTCTTTACCATCTTTAATGAATTTTAAATTCTGATACTTATTATCCTTTTTAAGGATGACGAATGATCTTTTATCCAGTTCGTAATGATCTGGTGTTACTTTTCCCTGTACGATGTATTCTCCTAAACCATAAATAGCTTCGATCACAATTTTTGTTTTATCATTTGTTACTGGATCTATACTAAAGGCAATTCCAGATTTTTCTGACTGGACCATCCGTTGCACAACAGCAGCTAACCCTACTTTGAAATGATCAAAACCTTGTTCATGACGATAGTAAATGGCGCGCGGTGTAAAAAGAGATGCCCAGCATTCGCGTACTTTTAATAAAAGATGAGTTTCCCCGCTAACATTCAAATATGTCTCCTGTTGACCAGCAAATGAAGCGTTTGGCAGATCTTCTGCTGTGGCAGAAGACCGAACGGCTACAAGAGCGGGTTTATATGCATGAGATAACGTTTTTAGACTTTGTTCTAAAAATGAGACATTATGTTTGAAATATTTTTCCTGTTTCACTGGCAGTTCCTTATAATATTTGATTATTTCATGAGCTAAAGCAGTCGGCATTTCCGCCTTTAATATGATTTCCTGTATATGGGAAGAAACTTGTTCAAGTTCATGCCCATTCTCATAATTTAAATTTTTCAAAAAAGCTTTTATTTTTGGAGCTAGAGCTGCTTCTTCAATAAAGTGGAAATAAGCATGTGAAGTAACCACAAATCCATAAGGGATAGGGAGATTAGCATTCGCCATTTCTCCTAAATTAGCCCCTTTGCCTCCTACAAGCCCGACATCTTCTTTACCAACCTCATTAAACCACACAATTTTTTTATGGTTTTTCATATATTCATCATAAATGAATTTTGTTGTAAATTGCAAGAGGTATATGAGAAAAAAAAGCAGATATTGAGCATTACATTCTAATACGGTTGTATGGGGTTACTCGTATAGGTATATTATAGTAATAAGCTATATCGCGATGAATGTAGTTTGATTCAGACGTGAAATGACAATATATCATATAGTGTATGTTGTTTTTTGGCTCTAAAATACATACTTGATTCATATTGACTCGTAGTTGAGCCACTGTATACTATAAAAATCCGCATATTATATACATATTGTGCGGATATATTATTTTTAAAATTATTAATTCGGTTTAAAACAACTTGTATGGAAAAAAAGCCTCACGTTCATAAGAAACTCAACCAGTTTCTTGCCACCGCAATCTGCGGTAATGATATTTTAAGTTCGACTCTCTATGTTTCAGGTATCGCCGCGATATTTGCGGGTGTATATGCTCCTATTGTTTTGCTCATGATCGTGCTGGTTTTATTTTTATATAAATCTGTTTATACCGAGGTAGTAGAAGCGTTACCTATAAACGGAGGTGCTTATAACTGTCTTTTGAATGGAAGTTCAAAGATATTTGCTGCTGTAGCCGGTGTAATGACTATATTGTCATATATTGCCACTGCAGTTATTTCTGCTAAAGTAGGAATTGAGTATATCCATACAGTACTGCCAATTCCTGTTATTCCCGTTACTATTGCCTTGTTATTTGCTTTTGCTATTTTGGTTATTTCCGGTATTCAGGACTCAGCAAAAGTTGCTTTAGGTATTTTTGTTTTCCATATCATCACGTTGATAGGTGTTGTAATTATCGGCGCCATGTACTATTTAAAAGGTAACTCTTTATTTTTTGAAAATCTTAAAAGTACCGGTAACATTATTAAACTGAATGGTGGAATTGCACATACCTTATTTTTGGCATTTTCAACTTCATTATTGGGTGTATCCGGATTTGAAAGCTCAGCTAACTTTGTAGAAGAACAGGAAAAAGGAGTGTTTCGAAAAACACTCCGTAATATGCTTATTGGGGTAGCTATTTTTAATCCTTTAATCTCTTTGGTAACTTTAAACAGCATGCATCTTACAGAAATTGCTGCAGCAAAAGACTTTTTGCTTGCCGATGCAGCAAAAATTATTGGTGGTCCGATTTTACAATATATCGTAGTTTTCGACGCAGCGGCAGTCTTAGCCGGAGCGGTACTTACTTCGTTTGTAGGTGTAAGTGGTCTGATGTATCGTATGGCCAGTGATGCTTGTTTGCCAGAGTTTCTCACGAAAAAAAATAAAAAGGGTTCATATCCGATTATTATTATTGGATTCTTCTTCCTCTGTAGTTCCATTCTTCTGATTACAAAGGGTGAATTACTGTCACTTGCCGGTGTCTACACTATCTCCTTCCTTGGTGTTATGACATCATTTGCCTTTGGAAATCTTATCTTAAGAGAAACACGTACGGAATTAAAAAGAACATATAGTGCACCTTTATTATTTGTACTCTTGGCATTTTGTTCGACGTTTATTGGAATAATTGGTAATATCCTAATTGATCCAAATAATCTTCGATTCTTCGCGGTGTACTTTATCCCATCTTTATTTATAGTATTCCTTATCGTATATCAGGACATGTTGCTTAAATCTCTGATTAGATTTTCCCGTACAATTCCACCTTTGAATAAATTCTTAATGACTAAATTCAATGATTTGATTGAAGGTAGATTTGTTGTCTTTATTCATCATCCAAACAGACTTCATAGTATTCTGAATTATATTAATAAGAACGAAACAGGATGGAATATTACTCTTGTTCACTGCAAAACAGGTACTGATTCAGAGATAAATTATGAAGAAATTAAAGCTCTGGTGCCTCAGTTAAAGAAAGCGGGAGTTTTCCCACACTTTAATATCAATCTGGTACAGATGGAGGAAGCTTTTACGCCTGAATTAGTGGAAAAAGCAGCGAAAAAATTTAAGATCCACAAAAATCGTATGTTTATCGGCGC
>CAZQAU010000011.1:0-1601 GCA_964591375.1 uncultured Gammaproteobacteria bacterium | reverse complement strand
GAATCAGTGAATTTCCCCGTTGACATTCAAAATATCATTTGTTATTATAACGATTACCGTTGAATTTAAGTTTTTTTGTAAGGCAGCATTGGACGCACATAGATGCGCTCCTAACAGCCGTAGTTCCGATATCCGGTCTGAAGCCGGAAAATTGTAAGGGATAAAGGCTGTTTTTTTAATGCCATAAATTCATCAGCACTTTTAATAGTACGGACCGGGCCTGTAGTTCAGTTGGCTAGAACATCGCATTTGCAATGCGAAGCTCACCGGTTCGAATCCGGTCAGGTCCACCTGACCGTTTATTAGCGTTTGGATCTAATAGCTCAAGCGGCTAGAGCGTTCCGTTTTGCGGAAAGGTTTGAGGTTCAAATCCTCATGGATTCACTGCACATTAACAACTAGTTGTAAAGTAAGGTAACTTTGTAAATAACATCTTTTTGATTGTAAGGTAATTAACTCATGAAAGAGATGGGAGAAAGAATGCCAATAGAGGATGCCTAGGTAGTTTAAGCCGAAGAAGGACGCGTGTACGAGCGCGATAACAGCGGAGAGCCCTCCAACAGGCGCTACAACCCGCTGGTTTCCGAATGGAGTAATCCCCTTATTAGTAATAGTAAGGATCCCGACGCAAGTCGAGGAAGGGAACCCAGGGAACTGAAACATCTCAGTACCTGGAGGAAGAGAAATCATATGAGATTCCGTTAGTAGCGGCGAGCGAAAGCGGATCAGCCTAAACTTTGACGCAAGTCAGAGTGTTGCGGGACAGATAACATGGGATTTGAAATGGATAAAAAAACATCCTGGAAAGGATGGCCATAGAAAGTGACAGCCTTGTATTTTAAATTTATTTCAACCCTATTCTGCACCCAAGTACCACGAGACACGCACACCTTGTGGGAAACCGGGTCGGTCACGATCCAAGGCTAAATACTTAAACTGACCGATAGTGAACGAGTACTGTGAAGGAATGGTGAAAAGTCCCCCGGTGAGGGGAGTGAAATAGAACCTGAACCTATTGGCTAACAAACAGACAGAGTCCCGTAAGGGATGATGTCGTGCCTATTGAAGAATGAGTCAGCGAGTTTTCCAATAAAACGCTTTGTTTAATCCTTAATAAGGAGTAGGCAGAGGGAAACCGAGTCCTAATAGGGCGATTTTGCGTTTTTGGAAAGACCCGAAACTTGGTGAGCTAACCATGAGCAGGCTGAACTTTTCCGAAAGGAAGAGGAAGGGCCGAACCCGTTGTCGGTGAAATGACATGGGAGGACTTGTGGTTAGGGGTAATATGCCTATCGAACCAAGAGATAGCTGGTTCTCCCCGAAATATATTTAGGTATAGCCTTCTTTTATACAGTCGAGGGGTAGAGCTACTAGATGGTCCTGCGAGCGCAAGCAAGTAGGATCAACTAAACTCCGAATACTCGACTTTTTAAAGAGGAGTCAGACCTGTCCGGATAAGCGGGTATGGTCAAAAGGGAAACAACCCGGACTCTCGTCTAAGGTTCCTAAATGATTATTAAGTGGTAAAGGTCGTTATATTTCCAACACAGCAGGGAGGTTGGCTCAGAAGCAGCCATCCTTTAAAGAGTGCGTAACAGCTC
>CAZQAU010000010.1:46671-47925 GCA_964591375.1 uncultured Gammaproteobacteria bacterium | reverse complement strand
CAAATTCTAATATGCTTAATAAAATTAATTTATAAAATATTTACTTCTATAATTAAAAATATGCAAGAGCTTTATAATTCATCTAATGATCTTCTAGGTGCAATTAACTATGTTCGAAAAAATATTAAATCTCAAAAAAATAGTGACAAACTTGTTTACTTAGAAAAGTATGTAAAAGAAATTATGCAAAATAATAACTATGACGTGCTTATATCTCTAAAAGGACTTTTTATAGCAAGAGAAGAAGGCTCGGGACCTGATAACGATGTGTCCCTTATGGAAGCAATTGTAAATCATAAAGCACAGCTGCTACAAACATACATTGATGACTTTGTCGAAGCAGCAGAAAAAAACAAATAATAACCTGTTCCATATGCTTTTTTTATACTAACCTCTTGTTTCTAAAAGTAAAGCCAGAAGAAGTCTTTAAATATTTCTCAAAATCCAGCGCTTTCTTTTTAGAACCGAAAGCCGAATAATAAACAAGCTGTATCGGTCTAAAATTTTTAGTAGAAGATACAAAACCATCGTTGTGATATGAAATTCTCTTCTTTAAATCCGAAGAATATCCCACATAAAAAGTTCCATTCGCTAACCGGAGAATATATGTATAGTACACAAAGAGATAATAACGCAGATACAAAAAAATACAATAGACTATAAACAACAAAACACTATATAAACTGCCCCCCTCCGCCAAACGCGCTTCGATAGGGACAACCTTCGCTTGCACATTCCAACCGCTAACTGTAAATAAGGGTGGTTTACCACGCGAAGCTCCCTGCTGAAAGTAGGGAGCGAAGTGTGGAGATGCCCGGAATTGAACCGGGGTCCGGGGAAACACATTTATAAACGTTTAGCCAAAGATAGTATATTTTTTACTCAAGCCTAGGTTGGAAAATAAACAAACCGATCCTAGACAGCCAATTAATAAGTTTATTGGTCCTTCTCGCCAATTGGAAATGCAAGAAAAACCTCACCTCGGTTGGTTTATCTCTTAAGAGGTTGAACTGAGGAAACCCTCAAAAGAGTGACTCAAAGCTTATGCTGCGAAAGCATAGTTCTGGGCATATTTGGATGCGATTGCACCTTCCATATGTTCCATAACAAAGGCTTTAAGATCTGCTATAGCGTTTTCAGCTTGATTTTTAGCAGTTATTGTTTTTACTATTTATCGGATAGATCCGCTTTGACCGTTTGTAAACGTGCGAATTCCTCGTCGATGCCTGTCATCCCCTTTTACCTCGCTGAAGT
>CAZQAU010000010.1:42857-46571 GCA_964591375.1 uncultured Gammaproteobacteria bacterium | reverse complement strand
ACGAAAGCGGGTTTAATACTTCATATATTCTTTAGCTTCTCGATTCTCAGCTATTTTAATATCCCGTTGCTTAACCAATTTGCGCTTCTCCAGATCTTGTCGACCACGCGAAAGCGCGATCTCAAGCTTAATCAGCGGCCCTTTATTATAGCAGGAAATAGGGATTAGAGTCAATCTGTCACCCGAAGCTAACTTTGTCCGCAGCCTCACAATTTCCTTCTTATGCAAAAGCAACCGACGACTCCGACGCGGATCATAGTCGGCAGGGCGCGAATACTTATATATCTGGATTTCCGCATTAATAAGCATGACATCTGTGCCCACGAGTTTCACAAAAGAATCCTCAAGCTTAATATGCCCCTCTTTGGCTGTCTTGACTTCGGAGCCAATCAAAGCGATACCCGCCTCATAGGACTCGAGCTTTTGATACTCACGCTGATATTTACGATTAAACACTTTCATGAGACTATTTTATCATGAAAATGGCCTATCATATTGACACGAATCAAAATATTTATTACTGTTATATCAGATAACTATGCAACCGGAACTAATCGATTTCATCAAAAAAAAACAACAGGAAGGCGTTCCCAATGATCAAATCACTCAAATTCTCTTATCCCGAGGCTGGCCTCTTGAAGTAATTAATCAGGGAATGGCTGCTGTTTTAAGCCCTGCTCCTGTCACAACCGCTCCTGTGACTTACACCGGTTCGTCTCTCATGGGCCCGCTCGCCATGGCTCAGACAGCATTTTCTATTTTAATGAAACACATCGGAGCTATCTTATTTTTATCGGTGATACCAGGAATAGCCACCTTTCTCCTTTCAATGGTCATATCGGTAATCGTTGTGGGAGGCTTTTTTAGTTTTTCACGTCCAGGGACTGGATTTAACCCTCAAGTCATAATGCTGGCGGTAGGGGGATTTATACTACTTATGCTAGCGATTGTCGTGATTAATGCCTGGTTTCAGGCGGCAATGTACATGCTGATTGCCAGCCATAATACCCCCTTATCGTTTGGAACAGTTTTGAAGAAATCATTTACCAAACTACTCTCTTTTGGCTGGGTACTTTTTTTGAGTGGATTTATCATTACGGGCGGATACCTGTTGTTAGTCATTCCAGGTATTTTATTTATGGTCTGGTTCACTTCTGCTCCATTTATCATGCTCACAGAAAATAGACGCGGTATGGATGCGTTACTTGCCAGTCGTGAATATATTCGCGGTTTTGGAACATCTGTCTTACTTCGTATCTTGTTTACTTTAGTACTAGGAATTGCTTTTATTATCCTGACGTTTTTAATTGGAGAGCTGTTTGATAACACCTTTATTCGTTCTCTGATTGTTTTTATTCTTAATCTGCTAATAACACCGTTTTATATCGCATACTTTTATGTCATCTATGAAAATTTGCGATCTATCAAAGGTACTGTCACTACTAATACCAGTAACGGAAGTAAATTTCTGTATATTATGGTCGCTTTATTGGGATTTGTCCTCATTATCTTCAGTGTCGGTTTTCTGATCTCGACAACCACCCGATTATTTATGAACAGTCGAAACAATACATATCGTCTTAATCGCGAACGTTCTCCATTTATAAACGAGAGTTCTTCTTCATACGCTCCTTAGAAGGCATAGGACTTGTATAATAAAACCATGAAGAAAAAAGTTGCCTTACATACAGGCAGATTTAATCTTGTAAGTATATTAACTTATATCTTTCTTTTTTTTCTGCCCACACAACTCGGATTACATTTTTTTCCCCGTTTCAGTTTCATCTCCGGCGTACCCATCGATTACCTGTTGCCTACACTTTACATGACCGACATCTTGGCCATCATTCTTATTGCTTTGCACTATAAATCTTTACTTCAAACATTTAAAAATAAATTTTTTCTCGGCTTTCTAGTTCTTTTGGGAATCAATATATTATTTGCACATTCCCAACCGATGGCATTGTATAAAAACGCCCGTATTCTGGAAATAATCTGTTTATTCCTCGTATTTAAAAATCTCCAACTTAATCTTAAATTTGTACTCATAAGTTTTACCGCCGGTGCCTTATTTGAAGTTTCACTCGCCCTCATGCAGTTTATATATAAACATTCTTTACAAGGAGTTTTTTATTATTTTGGAGAACGATATATGCAGCTATCTACTCCGGGAATCGCCAAAGCGTCACTCAACGGGATCGAAATTCTACGCCCGTATGCAACGTTTTCTCATCCGAATTCAATGGGTGGCTTCTATTTGCTGATTTACATTTTCACCCTTACGTATCCCTCATTAAAAAAATATTTTCTGCTGAAGAATGGTTTGCTTATTCTCACAAGTATGATCATTTTTCTATCGTTTTCAAAAATTGTTATTCTTACCTATCTTTTTCTCAACATATTTTACCTGCTTAAAGAACGTACTAAAATCGGTTGTAATTTTTGTGTTTTCAGCCGACTAGTTATTTTTCTGATTGTTGCTGCTATCTTTCTCACAGCACAAGGTGATGCCGATTCGCTGGAAAAACGTCTTACTCTAATAGATGATTCTCTGACTATATTTATTTCCAATCCTATCGTCGGTGTGGGAATGGGAAATTATTTATTCGCCGAAGCAGAATTTCCTATCAAATATCCCTATTTCTTTCTTCAGCCAGTTCATAATATCTTTTTGTTATTCCTGAGTGAAGCCGGACTGCTTATTTCAGCATATTCCGGATTTTTTCTCTATAAATGGTCACAACGATTATTCCAAAATCAAGTATTGGTCTATGTGGTTTCAGCAGTAGCCCTGACTGGTTTTTTTGATCATTACTGGCTCACATTACAGCAGAATATGATACTCTTTCCGGTAATTTTGGGGCTTATAATCCATGGTCAAAATTCTTCGCAAAGTGTAAACTCCTAACTATATAATCGCCCTTTAATTTATCACCAGACTATGAAGTCCATTTTAACTCTCAATGATTTACCTGTCTCCGAGCGTCCACGTGAACGCCTGGCTCAACATGGTGCCACAGCACTCTCCTCGGTGGAACTTCTGGCACTTATTTTAGGCCGGGGTACACGAGGTGAACCGGTATTGAAAATAGCTCAGGAATTGCTTTCCCGCTTCGGCTCATTAAAAAAAATAGCGGATGCTTCTGTGGAAGATTTAAAAAAAATTAATGGGCTGGGATTGGCTAAAGCCTCACAACTGACTGCTTGTTTTGAAATAGCCCGCCGCACTCAGGAAACAACCGATTCGATTAGTCGAACAAAAGCCGGATCAGCGCGGGATATTTTCAATTTTCTCAGACCAAAAATCGGCCATTTTGTGAAGGAACATTTTTTAGTAATTTCCTGTGATACAAGACAAGGTATTATTGCACTGGACACCATTTCAGTAGGTATTTTAAATGCCAGTATTGTTCATCCGCGGGAAGTTTTTGAAACGGCCATACGGCGTCATGCCGCAACCATCATTATTGCTCATAATCATCCGTCACACAACCCGGAGCCATCCGATGCCGATATCGAGATAACTAAAAAAATTTATGATGCGGGAGAAATTTTTGGAATAAAACTGATTGATCATATTATCGTCGCCCGGCATTCCTATGCCAGTCTACGTGAACTTAAGTTATTCCCCAGCTAATGTACGGTCATTTTCCTCTACTCTGAAAGTTGGAGATAAAGTATAATATAAGCCGGAAGCCTTGCCCGGTCGTCTAA
>CAZQAU010000010.1:16745-42757 GCA_964591375.1 uncultured Gammaproteobacteria bacterium | reverse complement strand
TTGCCCGGTCGTCTAATGGTAGGACAATAGACTCTGAATCTATTTATCGGGGTTCAAATCCCTGCTGGGCAGCCAATACTCCCTATATTAAAATCTACTTGAATGTTTAGTGTTGGTAATACTGTTGCTAATAAAAAATCTCATGTGCTACAGTAAATATATGATTCATAAAAAATTTAATTTAATGTTTCTTGCCAGTTCGGTTGTAGTAATTATTTTATCTCTCTATATTAATTTCTTATCCACCACTCCCAAAACATACAATACACGAGCCGATGTTGGACCTTGCACCTACAACACCCCCAATCTTAATCTTGCCGAATTTAACTTAATGTTACCCACAGGAAATGCCGAAAACCCGACCGAAATTTTCCAGCCACAACTAAGCAGATATAAGGATGCCAATTTTTATCCCTCTTCCGACTGCAATATTATATATTTTCGAGCACCTGTAAACGGCGTTACCAGTTCAGGTAGCCCGCACCCACGCAGCGAGCTACGCGAAACATCCAACAATGGAACAGTAAGAATTAAATGGTCAAACCGTACCGGAGTACATAATATGGAAACCACGCACATTATTACTCATCTTCCCAATAAAGAAAAAGCTATTGTTGTGGCTCAGGTACATAACACCGCCTATGATGCAGTCGTAATCCGGTACGATCAAAAGGCCTATGCCGATTACCCAAATCCCACCAAAAAATTTCGCCTCTTCGTTAACACCGAAGGTGACGGTACTCACACATTAACTGAAAACTATACGCTTGGCACACCCTTCTCGATAAAATTTGAGGCCCGGGACAGTAAAGTTAATGTTTATTTCAATAACTCCTCATCACCTCTTTATACCTATAACAGACCGCTAGATACAGCATTTTTCAAGGCTGGTGCATATGTACAATCAAACTGCTCCAAAGAAGCCAGTGGTGACTGTAATACTAATAATTATGGTGAAGCCGCAATAACAAGCATCAGAATCAGTCATTCAAATACCAATATTCTCCCCTCTTCTCCCACGCCCACCCGAACCCCAACTCCATCAAAAACGCCGACTCCGACTAAAGTACGTACGCCAACCCCTACCCCACCTCCATCAACGACCAAATTTCAGATTCGTTCACAAGTACAACTGAACTCAAATACTGGTCAGTACTTTCAAAGTGGGACCAACTGCACCGGTTATCCGACACTCTCCGACGGCTCGCCTGTCACATTCAATATTGATTCTGTAGAAAATCCTGGGAATATAAGTTATCGCTACTATACCAACTGTGATAGTTTATCTCTAGGGACACCTTATGCCACAACCGGAGTCATACCACCAGCTCGTCGAAAGTTATGGATCAGCTTGCCCATAGGCTATGTGTGTCAATCATGGGAAATTTATAAAACACCAACTGGTAGTACTAACGGAACAAAACTATTAACGGGAGCTGGATGTATTATCACCGACTACAACTTTACCTTGTTGCCCGGATATGATTACTTAGTAAAATATATTATTAAGAAACCATGATACCTGTTGCTTCCATAATTTCTTTCAGTTCGATACGTGATTTCGAAAAATGGCTGGAAGAAAATCACACTAAAACCGAGGGTATTTGGTTACGACTCTTCAAAAAAGATTCCGGTGTTCAGTCTCTCACCTATCCCGAGGCACTGGATGTCGCACTCTGTTATGGATGGATCGATGGACAAGCTAAAAAACATGATGAAAAATCCTGGATACAAAAATTCACCCCACGGCGTTCAAAAAGTGTATGGTCCAAAAGAAATACGGAAAAAGTAGAAAAACTCATTGCCGAAGGAAAAATGAAACCTTCAGGATTAAAAGAAATCGAAATCGCTAAAGCAGATGGTCGATTTAGCGCCGCATATGACTCACCAAGTAAGATGACCCTTCCTAAAGATTTTCTTCTGGAGTTGGCCAAACACAAAACTGCTAAAGAATTTTTTGCCACTCTTAACAAAACAAACACCTATGCGATCGCTTGGCGTCTTCAAACTGCCAAAAAACCGGAAACGCGTAGCAAACGAATGAACGCGATTATAGACATGCTGGAAAAAAAAGAAAAATTTCATTAACTATTTGGCTCCCTAATTAATTAATCTGTTATAATAACGTATTGCTTATCCTGATGCTCTTTTTCATTCTACATTCACCAAAATAATTGTGTTTTGATTGTGTCTAGTCTGAATTAAGATCATCTTAGTAAGCCTTGCTCATTGATAATTCGCGGACGCATAGCTTTGAAGATTACGAAGCACAAGACGATTACTGCCGATCATTTTGTGTGTCGTAATCTTCGTTTTTACAAAGCTATCGTAGGCGGCGTATTCACTATCAGAAATAATCTGATATGAAAGCGAAGATCTAATATATCACAGAGGAGAATTCCATGTCTGTCATAACACAAGCAGTAACGCCTGAAACTCTTCAGGTACATGATCGTGTCGCGGCAACAGAGACAATGACCCACGAAGATTTGTTCGTTCTTTTCGGATATCGGGGAACAGTTCAGCAAATCGATCGGGAACGATGGGTTGCACATATCATCTGGGATCACCGACCAGATGCAATCTATGTAACTCATTACAGTATGATTCGCGATTCCTACTGGCCCATCGAAAAAATTGTTCATCGTTCCTGGCTTGACCAGGTAACATATCCTTTTGTGTTGGTCTACCGTAAACTATCCGCCTGGTGCTTCCGCTGATAGTATGTGCAAGAAAGAGCGTCTGTGTTCCGGGCGCTCTTTTTTATTGAAAAAAATGACATATGTTTATTAAATTCGCTATAATGAATGTATGCCTAGTAATATTTATCCGATTGCTTACATTGTTTTATACGAACAGGGAAAATTCCTCCTTACCAAACGCCGTGCCGATGAAGAAGATGATCCTTCTTATGATAAAAAATGGCAGATTCCGGGCGGTGGACTGGAAATTGGTGAACATATAAAATCGGTGGTTCAACGCGAAGCTCAGGAAGAACTCGGCATTGATGTAGATCTTAAACGCACCCTCGCCTTAACAGAGGTAATTACCAATGGAGAAAACTGGCATGGACTGGCCATGGCATTCCTTTGTAAACGTCGTGATCCTGAACAAAAAATAAAGATTAATCATGAATCGTATGATTACGGATGGTATACCATCGAAGAAGCCGCCAAACTGGATTTAATGCCCGACACACTGCGCATTCTTGAATATATTTCCAAACTGTATCGGTTATTTAAAATTGGAATCCTGGCTGTCATTCGTTCTGAAGATAAATATCTGTTAACTAAAATCTATTCTCCTGGGAAAAAGAAATCTCATGGTAAGTGGAGTTGCATGTTGGGAACATGTGATATGAATGAAAGTCTCAATGAAGCATTAATCCGAGAAGTCAAAGAGGAAACTAATCTTGATGTTACTCTTGTTCAACCACTTTCCTACGTGATAGAAATGTATGACTTAAAAATTTTTTCCTATCTCGTAAGACCAACCGATTTAACTCAAAAAGTAAAACTAAATTATGAAGCCAGTGATTCAGGATGGTTTACATTTGAAGAAGCAAAAAAACTGGACCTGTACGGTGATACAGAAGAAATCTTAGCTGAGGCAGAAACCTATACCAAAACTATCTCTTCTGTGCTTGATAAACTTTCCAGTTTACAAAAATCTTCTGAATCAAAATAATAGTTCATTTAAGTCAGACATCTCATTTTTTGCTCTGATGCTTATGTTTAATCGCCATAAACAAAAACCCTATTCCTATCGCGGCAACAGCCAGAATCTGAGGTGCTTTGTTGATATAGTCAATCAACGATTGCCAGTTAGCCCCAAACCAATATCCAAGACATACATACAAACTCGACCATAGTAACTCTCCAATAACTACTATCAACGAAAATTTAATGACAGAATACCGTTGTACTCCTGCTAATACGTTTATTGGAACAGCCAATGGGGTTATTAACCAGCGAGTAATAAAAATAGACCATACTCCATGACTCACAAAAAATGATTTTAAAGAACGGCTGATTGCAAAGTGCGAGGATAAACGACTACTTTTTATATAACCTAAACGTTTACCAATATAATATCCACCCAGATCGCCACACAGTGCAGTCAATGTCGACAGCACGATTAGCACAGGTATATTCAATGTTCCATCAACAGTAAACGATCCGGCCGCCACAAGTAATGACGATGCAGGAAGAGGTAAGCCTAATGCTCCAACAAATACTATAATACCAACTGTCGGATACCCGTAGATCAATACGTATGACAATAAATAATTAAGAAGTTGTGTCATGGCGAAGACTGAGGTTGAGAAGGTGTCCGGTGTGTTTCTTGAAAGTTTTGGATAATTGTTTTTACCTCCTCTATAACTTCTGGTACTGGTTTTCCTTTTAACTGTGCGATTTTATTTACCGTTAAACTCCGGCTGTTGTTCGTACTAATATTTAGCGACTGTAATAAAACTTCCTCAGGCACACCATATGTGCGTGAGATATATGGAATATTCATCCAAGCCTGTAGCAGATCCACATTAACCTGCCGTGGCACAGGAAATGGACGCCGCCGCAGTTCATGAACGGTTTTATACCCGTAAATTAACGCCACGAGTATAAAAACTAATCCCAGTATAACTAAATAATGAATTTTTTCTTTTTTCTGCTGCACACCAGACATATAGTTTAAGTATAAGACGTTTTCTTAAACAATTCTAAGATAATCTATCTATAATAGAAACCATGCGAAAAGAAGAGTCTAAAAAAATTTTATCTGATTCTCTTACATTTGGTCCTGTTGAGCTGAATGTACAGGATATAGAGAGTATGGAAAATTTTTACAGTATTATCATGGGGCTGGATGTGTTAAAACATACACCGACAAAAATAGTATTGGGTTTACATAATAATCCTTTAGTTATCCTTAATCATCGGGAAGACCTGCCCGCTTCCAAACGAAGTGATGCTGGTTTATATCATTTTGCAATTGTATATTCTTCACGGGGCGACCTGGCCCGAACTATTTACACCATTTTAAAACTTTCACCCCAATCATTTGCCGGTACAGGAGATCATCTAGTGAGTGAAGCTTTTTATTTTACTGACCCGGAAGGAAATGGTATTGAGCTCTATTTCGATCGTCCGCGAAATGAATGGCAGTGGGAAAACGGCCAGATTAAAATGGCAGCATTATACATTGATCCCGCCCAATATTTACAAAAATATATTCCTGTTGAAGAAACAAATACTACGATACAAATCGGACACATACATCTTAAAGTAGGAGACATCGAGGAAGCAAAAAAATTCTATGTTGATACGGTTGGTTTTGTCATTACAGCATCCATGCCTCACGCTCTGTTTATTTCCGTCGGTGGATACCATCATCACTTTGGTCTCAACATATGGGAAAGTCAGGGAGCCGGAAAAAGAACAGACTCATTAGGACTCAAAAATTTCGAATGTATGCTGCCGCAAAAAAAAGACCTTGAAAATTTAAAAAACAGACTACAAAAAGATGGTGTGCCGTTTGAAGATACGGGTTCTCAAATTATTTTTAATGACCCATGGAATAACACTCTTCGAGTCTATGTTTTGTAAAGAATCAAAGCTCATTTATTTTTCTTATATATCCCTCAACATCAAATTTTCGTTGTGCTCCATTGAAGTTCATATATCTAACTTTTCCAAATATAGTTCTGTCAAACCACGCACGGTCATGTACTCCGCCTACCGACCAGGCAATACCGGTAAATCCATTCGGCTCACGCCCATCCAGGAAATATTTATCCATCAAATATATGGCGTTTGCCTGTGCTTCTTGCGGAGAAGCTGACCACTCCAAAATCTTTTTACACCAGTACATTCGCATCCATCCATGCATTATTCCTCGTTTGATGGCTTCCTGTTGTGCAGCATTCCAAAGGGGATCATGAGTTTCAGCCCGTTCTAAGATTTCACGGGAATACACAAACTCTCTTTTATCATTCAAATGTAACGTCAATGACTGTTGGGACCAAACCGGAAAACCAGCAAAAGAATCATATCTGGAACAATAGTAACAATAGTTGTCCGCCAGTTCCCGCCGCACAATCAATTCTTCCAAAAATGCTTCCCGTGCCGCGACGTTTCCTGTATGTTTTTTTAAAATGAGAGCAATACGCTGAGAAGAAATATGTCCAAAATGCAGATACGAAGACAGTTGCGACTGAACTTCTTTATTCGGATCGTTCCGATCTTCGGCATATTGCGGTAACTTATTTTCAATGAATTCCTCAAGGCGTGCCTGTGCTGCCTTCTCCCCTGCTTTAATCCAGGTAACTTTTTTTACCGATGTATCTACTTTTATTTGAGAATACATAGCAGGCCAATTAATAGGGGGAGCATTTTCGATTGTAACTGTCTGTTTTTTTAATGGAGGAAACTCATCCAAAAACTCAGGTAATAATCGGTGAATTTTGGGACGTATAGTATACGCACCAAACTCCTGTTTAGGTGAAGCCAACCAGCAAGGGACACTATTGCGGGCATCTACTTCAATCATCGAAACAGATATTATTTCAGCAATTTCTTTTCTCCATCTGCGTTCGGTTTTTAAGGAATGAAAATCTGTTATGAGCAGTCCTGCTTTATGTGTTTGTAAAAACTCGGGGATTATTTCGACAGGACTGCCGAGTAAAAAATTAAAGGGAATATTTTTTTCCCGTAAGGTTTGTGACACTTCTGCAAGTCCATCAAACATAAACGAAATGAGCCGTTCTGTGGCATTTGCAAACGCTTTGCGCAGACAAAAAACAACAATCAGTGGTTGCGCGTTTTTTTCGGCGAGTTGTTGTGCATATAAGAGTGCCCAGTTATCATGCGCTCTGTGTTCTCGCTGCATCCAGTATACAACCGCTCCTTTTTCAATCGGTTTGTTATTTAGGCTTCTTGTTCGTTTCAAATTAACTCCCATATAGATAGTATAGTGTTCCGTCATTATAAAGTATATTTTGTTATACTTTCCCCATGATACACGCACACAGTGCTGGAGGGATTGTCCTCAATATCCACGGCCAAATCGCGCTTGCACAACAAGGGAATAATAGCTGGTCATTTCCCAAAGGACACGTCAATCCCGGCGAGGATTTTCTCACCGCCGCAAAAAGAGAGATCTATGAAGAAACCGGACTTCAAAAAATATCTTTGATTAAACCTTTTAGCAGCTATGACCGCAGCGGTATGACCTATTCTGAAGATGGAGAACGAGTTGCAGGTAAAAAAACCATTCACCTATTTCTGTTTACCACCCAAGAAATTACCTTAAAACCTCTGGACCCACAAAACCCAACCGCCGTATGGATGAATACAGACGAAGTAAGTACCCGCTTAACTCACCCTAAAGATAAAGAATTTTTCTTAAAAATACTCCCCGAAATTCAAAAAATTAATTCGATTGCGTAACTTTTACCAACGAATCTTTTTCGCTTGAAACATCAACGTTTTTTTAGGTATAAATGAGTATGTTTATTCCTAGATATTTTTGTGGATTTCTGTTCCTATTTTTCTTCTGTATTCTATTTGCCCCTCCTTCTAATGCAGCTACCTTTACCGTCACCAAAACGGCTGATACAAACGATGGAAGCTGTAATGTCGATTGCTCATTACGGGAAGCAGTCGCCGCGGCCAATAGTAATACCGGTTTTGATACCATCGAATTTAATATTCCAACAAGTGATGGTGGATACATTCCACCTTCCGGCTCTACACAAGGATATTTTACAATTAATACAACATCAACAATAAATTTGAATGATATTGCAGGTGTTTTTATAAATGGTTATTCTCAATCAGGTGCTGAACGTAATACAGCTGAATTTGGCAAAACACTAAATACCATATTGAAAATAAGAGTTAGTTCCTCTTCTAACCCGGTTCTTACGTTTTACTCTGTTTCTACATCGTCTGCAAATAACCATATCTCAGGTCTTAATATAGTGAGTACAATCACTAATGGCATGGTAATACAAACAACAAGTAACGGCTATACTTCTATCAACCACTGGATAGAAGGAAATTTTTTTGGCAGTGATATCACCGGTATGGCGGGTAGTGGATGGGGACGGATAGAATTTACGGAAGGCGAAGGAAATATAATTGGCACTAATGGTGATGGCAATGGAGATTTAGGTGAAAAGAATCTATTTATGGGATCTACTAACTTGCAGATGGTGAGTATAGTGGGCAAAAGTGTAATAGCTGGAAACTATATGGGAACAGATAAAACCACACGAAGTTGCAGTTCTGGGAGTAGAAGTAGAGCAATAATTTTTGTTCAAGGAGGTAGTGGTAGCCGTGTAGGAACAAATTATGATAATATTTCCGACGCTGAAGAAGCAAATATTGTGAACTGTGTAACTACCGATACGAGGGCTTTACTCAGACTTTCTACCGCCACATCAGCAAATTATATACAAGGTAACTATGTGGGAACAAATACTTATGGTGACATACTTAGCACCTTTGCAATCAATGGTATTTCTATAAGAGAAGGTATATCAAGTAATAATATTATTAAAGGAAATATCATAGCAAACAATAATGGTGTTGGTATTGTAATTAATAACAGCTCACCAACTGCGACTAACAATAAAATTAGTCAAAATAAAATTTGGAATAATACAAATCTTGGTATCGATGTGCTCAGTGATGGAATAACTCCAAATGATGTCCTCGATAATGACGTTGGTACAAATGACTTTATGAACTACCCTGTTCTTAACAAAATAGTCAAAGATGGCAGTAATTTAATCGTAACGGCTGATCTGGATTTTAATCCAGCAGAAGCCCCCTTTACCATTGAACTATTTGATAACGATGCACTGGATGGAACGGGGTACGGAGAAGGACAGTACTTCATCGGATCAACAACTACCACCACGATTGGAAATAACATTACCTTCACCATTCCGATTACAGACTATACACCGACTTCTGCCTCGAAAATTACTGCAACAGCAACAAATGGCAATGGTTCAACTTCCGAATTTTCTACAATCCCCACCGATACCATGCTTTATATGACTTCCAATATCCCGTCTCTTTCTGTACAGAATGGTACAACCACCAGCAATAACGGAAAAACCCGATTTATGGGAACGGTTCATGATGATAATTACCCCATCTCAGAAGCTCAGTGTGCCATAAACGGAGGCGGCTGGTTTGTTGCAACTGCTATCGATGGCTCATTCAATTCAAAAGATGAGGCCTTTTATTGCGACTTCCTCACGACAGATAACAACTATTCTGAAGATGGTTACACTGTAAAAGCTCGCACCAGAAACTTGAATGATGTTTGGACAGATAATGCCTTTTACTTTACTCCTTTTTCGCTTAATAATCCCAAACATAACGAATTTACTACGAATGAACTTCCTACCTTCGGATTCAAAATAAACAAAGGACACTTTCAGGATGTGAAAAATAATGTTACTAAATTTCAGATACAAATTAATAAAAATGGTGCGGGCTGGCAGACTTATATCGACACTATTCCCGTTTCCTATGAGTCTGTAAAAAATAACGCTGATAATAAACATACTCCTGCACCGGACACCAAAGGCAATGGAACATATGAAAATAAAAAAATCTGGGTACATTATTCCGATAATAATAGCGTGATCAATGTGTATTCAAAAGCAGTCGATGCTGATGGAAATGAAAGCAACAAATATATGGAACAAAACGGACGACGGTTATCTGCGGGAAGCTATCAGTGGAGAGTGGTCGCGATAGATAAAATTGGTCATTCACAGATCACTGAAACTAGAATCTTACGAGTGAATACCCGACAGACGATAACAGGTACCAACACACTCTTTCCTCTTTCGGTCCTTCATATTACCGGTATCGGCGGTTTGAATTTATCCACTCAGAATCCTACTGGTATAAAATCTTCATACAACACCTGGTCCACAAACCCCACTTTCTATGGTATCGCCAATGCTAACTCACAAGTATCAATTGAGTTAACAGATAAAACATGTGAAAAAAAAGCTGAAAGTAACTGTACAAAAAGATATATAACGACCACTAATCCCGAATCACGTTTTGGAATCAATCTTCCGCTACAGTCTCTTATTTACGGACGAGACTACACTGCCAATATCTTTGTCTCATTAGATAATAACTATAATGAGCTACCACCTTTCGACCTCAAAATTCGCAATAAATAACCTGATCCGAATGATACAAAGTTAATTTGCTATACTTCTCATATGAAAAAATGGAAAACAATCAGTTCGGTTACGGCACTTGATAACAAGTGGATGAAGATTCGTAAAGATACTGTCGAACTTCCGACAGGTAAAATTCTTGATGATTTTTACTTATGGGTTGGCTATGACGTCGTGATGATTGCTCCTGTGACACCTGACGGAAAGTTGGTATTAGTCAAACAGTATAAGCATGGTGTAGACGACTTTATCATCGAATTTCCCGCCGGCTACATAGAAGACACAAAGAACATTGAAAATGAAGCGCGCCGTGAACTTATGGAAGAAACAGGTTATACCGCTCCCCAATTGCACCAGCTATCCAGATTCACCGTTAATCCCAGCAAAGCCACTTCGATACTCTATTTTTTTTATGCACCGCAGGCAGAAAAAACGACTACTACCAGTTTTGATCCCAATGAAGACATTGAAACACTGGTTTTATCGATTGAAGAAGTAATTGATCTTATTAAAAAAGGTACGATATGGAATGCTTCTGTTATCGCCGGTGTATATATGATACAAGAAATTCTCCATCTGGGCAAAAAAGACTCGCAAAAGATATCCACAAAATAATTTGGCCATAATTTTTTTTCGTCATTCAATAAAACGTTGATATAACTATCTGCGTTAAAAACGCTACCTATAACCATTTTCTTAATAACTGTGTTATTCACAAAATGTGGATATCTCCACCAAAACGTGTTTGTATGTTATAAATATTTATGACGTATTATTTTTATATGCTTCGATGTTCTGATAACTCACTTTACTCCGGAATAACCACCGACCTAAACCGCCGCGTTGAGGAACATAATTCGGGAACAAGTCGGTCTGCTAAATACACCCGAGCAAAGAAGCCTGTCACCCTGGTTTATTCAGAAAAACATGAAACCAAACAAGCCGCTATGAAACGTGAATTTCAGGTTAAACGACTGAGTAAAGTAAAAAAAGAAGAGTTGATTAGAACTATTTAAATACCTCAATACTGCCTGAATTGATCAATTAATTCTCACATTTTTTAAAAACATGGTATACTGAATTTATGCTTATATATAAGCAACTTCCCATGATGAATACACTTAAAAACTACCCGTTAACATATTTACACAGTTACGCTAAATAGCATCTACCTATGAGTAAAACATATAACCTATGCATTCGTTGTGGTAAAGAACGTAAAGTTGTACGAACCTGGGAAGAAAAGATAGAAGGTTCCACTATAATGAACACTGAATCGGTTTGTCCCGATAAAGAATGTCAGAAAATGGTCGAGGCCGATAATAAAAAATCCCGTGACCGACATGCGGCTATGAAGCTAAAAAGCGAACAACGAGCTCAAAACCGGCGTGCGGCAGCCGATGCTATGAGAGCAGAACGTCATTCTAAAGCTGAATAATGAAAGCCTTTATGGTATACTATAGGTAATTGTCTGTATAGATTCTGCTACGTTATTCAACTGCCGACTCTATTTATGCAATTCGTTTAGCAATCACTAATTTTCTATGTATAAAAAATCATTTCGTTCACGATCTAGTCGTTTTTCAAATAATAAGCCTCGCTTTTTTCAGAAAAAAAGAGTGCCATCCAATGGTATTCATGAATCGCAGTATATCCGTAAAGCAAAGGCTACCATTCAATCCGTTGCTGACTATACCCCAAAATTAAACTTTCTTGATTTACCAATCCAACAGGTATTAAAAGATAATATTATAAGACGTGGATATACGAAACCCACTCCCATTCAAGACTCAGCCATTTTACCTATTATCGAAGGTAAAGACGTCATTGGGATTGCCGAAACAGGTACGGGAAAAACAGCTGCTTTCTTGATTCCTATTATTGAAAAAATTCTCAAAAATGACGACGAAAATATTTTAATTATCGCCCCAACACGCGAATTAGCTCAACAAATCCAAACAGAGTTGCGCGGTTTCACACAAGGAATACGCATTTATTCAACCTTGTGTATCGGCGGTTCATATATTCGCAACCAAATCAATGAAGTAAGACGCAACCCTCATATAATTATCGGAACACCGGGTCGCCTTAAAGATTTAATTGAACGTAAAGTACTCTTTATGGAAAGATTTAATACTATCATTCTTGATGAAGTTGACCGGATGGTTGATATGGGTTTCATCCAAGATATCAAGTATCTTATCTCACTACTTCCACCTAAAAGACAGTCATTATTCTTCTCGGCAACTGTTTCACCACAGGTTAAACAAATTTTGCAGTCATTCGTAGTTGATCCAGTAACAGTTTCTGTAAAAAAACAAGATACTTCCGATACCATTAATCAGGACATTGTTCGGGTACAAAATGGAGCTTTCAAAATCGATGTTTTGACAGAACTTCTTAAGAAAGAACAGTTTAAAAAAGTCATTATCTTCGGTCGAACAAAAGCCGGTGTCGAAAAACTTTCGGTGTCGTTGTTTAAGCGCGGATTTAAAGTGGCCTCCATTCACGGAGACAAACCTCAATTTAAACGTCGGGAAGCCTTGAGACTTTTTAAAGAAGGTGTCGTCAATATTCTTGTCGCAACTGATGTGGCTGCACGCGGTATTGATGTTCCCAACATTACTCATGTCATCAACTACGATCAGCCTTCAAGCTACGAAGACTATGTCCATCGCATTGGACGTACAGGACGAGCTAATCAGATCGGACATGCATTAACGTTTGTTTAAGCATACGGTATAATTGTTGCATGCATCATTATTCGACTCCGGAAATCGAAAAACACCTTCAGGATACTATTTTCCCTGAACTTGAAGAAGGACGGCCTGGCTGGGATAAACCTCATACAGAGGCTGTGGTGTATTACCTCAAAAAAATCATTCACCATGCACCTCATCTAAAACCTGATTTTGTAGTACTTTTAATTGCAGCATACGCCCATGACTGGGGGTATGCCCGCCTCTTTCATAAAGGTAAAGAAATTAAACTGCACGATATTATTGCCATGAAACAACTACATATGGAAATTGGAGCGGAGAAAATCACGGCACTACTCGAAAATCCTTTTTTTTCGTTTTTAACACCTGAGCAGAAATTACGGACTATTCACCTGGTCGCCGTACATGATAAACTAAAACAGTTAACCGAAACAGATGAACTTATTCTAATGGAAGCTGACACTTTGGGTGGACTCGATACGGACTTTATCAAACCGTTTGCCGATAAAGAATCTAGTGATAAATATATCCGCGGCGTAGAAGTTAAACGTCAACCTTTATTTATCACATCCTGGGGAAAAGAGAAATTGGTTGAATTAATGGAAAAAAGAAAAAAATATTATGAAATTAATCTGCATACTATTGAGTGACTACTTTTTTTTTACATATTTAAGACATATAGTATAATACAGATATGAAAAAAAGAATTTCAGTCTTCGGCGGCACACAGTGTGCGAAAGAAAAAGAACCATATTACTTCAATGTTGCATATCAGACAGGTAAACTCCTAGCGGAAGCCGGTTTTGTGGTTTTAACAGGTGGTGGACCTGGTATGATGAACGAAACCTTGCGCGGTGCCTTTGAAAATGGCGGCGAAACGATTGGTATCATGCTCGAGCTTGAAGGTATTCAACACTCTCCCTACTTTACTGAAAAATATCTTTTTAATAAACTGGGACCACGTCAGGATAAACTGATACAGATGGCTGATGCCTATATAACTTTACCAGGCGGAATGGGAACTTTATTTGAAACTATCGAAATTTTAACGTTAAAAAACGTAAAAGAACTCCCTATCGATAAGCCTCTTATCCTTGTTGATGATTATTACAAAGATCTGGACGCACTTTTTTCAAAGATCGTCAAAGAAGGGTTTATACGTGAAGATGTCAATACTAACTTTAATCTCGTTTCTTGTCCGGAAGATGCTGTAAAAATTTTACAGGAAGCGTTCCAAAAACAAGAAAATTTATAACCTTATACAAAAAAAACTATCGAGCATATAGCTCGATAGTTTCAATCGTCAAAACCTGATAACGATATTATTCTTTATTTGATCTCGCTGATTTTAAAACTTTTGCCCACCAGACAGTCTGCTCCAACATTATTTGTGCCTGATCGGTCATACTATCCAATGGATTTTTTATTTCCCCTTCCGGATCGGCATCTTGAGGTCGGACAATAGACATATAGGTTGACATTGGAATATGCATGGCATATTTAACCGGCACCATTTCCAGTTCAATTACAACCTGTCGTAGTTGCTCCACCCCACGTGCTCCTCCAACTGTTCCATAACTAACAAATGCTACCGGCTTCTTGTTCCATTCATAATAGACATAATCTAAAGCATTTTTAAGAACTGCCGCATACCCATGATTATACTCAGCAGTCACAATAATATACCCATCGGCTTCTGCAATTTTTTTAGCCCATTTTTCAACGTTCTTATTTGGATACTTTCCCTTCGAATATTTAGGCGACATTGGTTCATCGAAATAAGGCATGGGATAATCTCGCAAGTCAACAATCTCTACATCGATATCTGTTATTTTTTTGGCCTGTTCATAGAGCCAATGAGCTGGTTTTTCACTAAATCTATTCTGACGCGTACTCCCGACGATTATCTGTAATTTTGGTTTCATATATTTGTAATTGAATTATTAAATACGTATAGTGTATACTTACACTAACTTTTTAACAAGTACGCACTTAAAAGTCTTATACATACTTTTTTGATACTATTAGACCATGACAAACCAAACTTGTACCAGCACACCTGTCGGCGTTACCCTGAGAGTAATTGGAGGTAAATGGAAACTACTTATTCTCTGGCATGTAAAAAACAAACCAGTCCGCTTTGGTGAGTTGATGAGATCAATGTCAGGTATCACTCAAAAAATGCTTACCCAACAGTTACGTGAGCTGGAAAAAGACGGTTTGGTAAAACGGAAAGTGTATGCCGAAATTCCTCCTCATGTAGATTATGTGATCACCAACTACGGTAAAACTCTCCAGCCTGTACTTGAATCGATGTGCGCCTGGGGTGAGAAACATCTTCAAAAAACAAAAAATGCCTGATATAGTAGATTATACTAAAAATTTTATTACTATCATGGGCACACTCAAGGTAGTACGAAATACAATTCACACCGTTAAGATTATTATGTATAAGTTCGAAAATGGTGAAAGAAAGTTTCTAACGATACTCGAACCTGAGAATATATATGGATTTGTTGGGGGTGCACAAGATACTGAAGATAAGGATCTGCATGAAACTGCAGTGAGAGAAATTAAAGAAGAAATTTCACTATCACCTATTTCCTACACATTATCGGAAACTCCGGTAACCCATAAATTTTTACATACAGATATTGCGTCTCCACGATACAAAAAAATAGGAATTTTACATGCTTTTACAGCGGAATATAATAAAAACGAAGCTATTATATTATGTAAGGAACTTCTTAAGTACGAATGGTTACTTCCTGAAGAAGTAACTAAAAGACTTACAGATTCATATCCTTATTTGAGCAATATTTTTCAGAAGGTAGTTGACTTAATTGAATGAACTTACAGCCCCCCTGTTTATCGTTGAATAACGAAACAAAAATAAATAAAATAGTAGTATGAAGAAAATAATCTTCTCAATCTTTTTTTTTATATTGCTTTTTCCTTTTAAAATTCATGCAGCAGCACTAACTTCATTAACCGTTGTTCCCTGGTCTTCAGATATTTCATTTACTGGCAAACATACGATTAATTTCACTACAGCTACAAGTATTCCGGCTAATGGAAAAATAGTAATAACGTATCCATCAGGGTTTAATGTGAGTTCCGCTACATTTGATACCTGGAATGGGTTTACCGGAGGTACAAGCATAAGCATTAGCGGACAAACTATAACTATCACCCGCGACAATACTGGTTCATCCTCCTCTGCCGGAGCAAAATATATTGTGTTAAACAACATCACAAACATTATAACGGCAGCCTCAACTTACACCTCAATAATAGAAACAAGAGACAACAGTAATGCTACGCTAGACGGACCCACCAATTCCTCTAATTTTTCAGTTACAGACATTAATGATGAGCTTGACACTGATGCACCATGGCCCAAACTTAAAGGTGGCTATGAAAATACTGCCCGTGGAAAAAATGCAGGTCCACTGTATCCTGCTATAAAATGGGTTTATGCTTCCGAATATGCCGATAGCCACACGGCGATCGTTCAGGATTCTTCAGGAAATATATACTTCGGAGGTAATAAAACTTATTCAGTATCATCCAGTGGTACTTTACGGTGGAAATCGACCGCTCCTGGTGGAAATATCTACTATTTAGCTTTAGCAAAAAATAATATTTTATATGCACTAGGAGATACCTATGTATATTCTTATAATAAAAATACTGGTGAGATAAACTGGACATATAATATATCAGATAGCTCTCCTTATAATACAGGTATCTCTCTTGGAATAGATGGAACTGTGTATGTGTTCGGTCGCAATAAACAATATGCATTTAACTCCGATGGTTCATTAAAATGGACTTCTACCTCTATAAACTCTCGCATGGCACCCAGTATTGGAATCCGCTCTTCTAATGGCTATATATACTTTGCGGGAGAAGGGGGTGCAGGAGTTGCAACACCAGATGGAAAAGTGGTCAATAAATCTGGATTATTTGTTGATAATATCTTATCCATCGCTGCGGACGGGAGCGGTTATATTTCGGGAAGATATGCTGCGGATGGCGTCTATGGTTTTCTAGCCAATGGAACTGTTAAATGGCATATAAGCTCATCACTGGGAGGTGGCTCCAGCATTGGGGGCTTATCAACTGATGATTCTACATATTTTACTCACTCAGGAGGTAATCTGTACGCTTTTAACACATCTGACGGCTCTAATAAGTGGGGACCAATTACTACATCAGGGACAACCTGGGTAGGTGATTTGGCTATTGATACATTCAACAATCTTGTATTTGATGGAAATTATGCTTTTAATACTTCTGATGGTTCAACTAAATGGAAGTATTATGCCATGGGAAACTGTGACTTTCCCACGATAGGAAAAGATAATATTTTATATTGTATGCAGCATTATTCAGATACACGCGCAGTCTATGCTATAACTCCTTGGACAACAAGCGTTTCCATGAATAAAACGGCTTTTAAGCCAGGTGAAACTATCAATTTCACGGTAGTTTCATCTATGTTAAAGAATGATCCTACAACTACAGAAAATAACCTGGTACAAATCATCCTTAACAATACAGACACAGTCACTTTATCCTATGATTCTTCAGATAATGGTAATTCTATCTGGAAAGGAAGCTACACGGTGGGTGAAAACGTAATAAACGGTACTTACTCAGGTACAATAGAAGCGGCTCAATTCAAAGTACAAACAGATCAAACAGTCCACTTTAGTAATCCGCCAACCGGATCCAATAATACCGGATTAAGAACAAATTTTAATTATCGTATTGATACTAATCCTCCCGATAAGATTTGGAAGGACTCTGCCAGATCAGAATATACATTTGGAGGAGCCCTCGGGGATAATGTTTATACCGATGATCAACTTCCAACTTTTCAATTCACTCAAGCTCAAGATAATACGTATGGTATAAATAAATACCAAATTTTAATCAAAGATCGGGAAGGATATCAGAAGGTATATATAGATAATATTCTTCCTGCAAATAATACAGATATTTTTGAAGACGATACTAAGTTTGTAAAGTATGATACTACCAAAAAAGTTATTTCGGTTCGATCTAAGAAATCTACTGACAAATTGTCTGAAGCTGAATATAAATGGCACGTGCGCGCCATAAACAAAATAGATACCGCCTTGGATAGCAAAGACTATATTCTTCGTGTCAAAACCAATCGTGCGATATTTTCCAAGACTTCAATTGCCTTCCCGTTAGCCGTCTTACAAATTGGAAATTTGAATACACTTAATATTAATAGCTATGCACCAAATTTTCTTATTCCCTCGCTTACTATAAACACACCCCGACCTACCTTCTATGGCATAGCAAATGTGGGCGCTCATATTAAACTCACTTTAATAAAACACAATACCACTCCTCAAGGTAGCTGGAATGATACTTACAACTACACCACTGATACGAATGCGGATTCAAGATATGGAATTAATGTGTCACAGGTGCTTGCTAATGGAAATTATACAGTTTCAATATCTGCCACTAACGATCAAGGTGATTATATAGAACTACCACATTTTAACCTAAAGGTACAAGCTAAATAATAATAAATCTTTTTTCCAACTACTTTCTTCCAAATAATTTGTCCAATTCTTTTACAACAAATTCTATCCTAGTCGGTCGGCCGTGAGGACAGGTATAATTATTTTTTGTTTCTTCCAATTTTTTTAAAAGTCTGAGGCATTCTTCATCTGACAACTGATCACCTGCTTTTATCGCTCCCCGACAAGCTAAATATTTTAAAATTTTGTCGGTCAATATATCAGGCGCGCTCCGCTTACCATGTTCTGAAAACTCTATTACCATCTCAACAATAAGTTGTTTATAGTCGCGATCCTGAAATAAAGCGGGCACTGTTCGTAGTATAAAAGTGGTACCTTTAAAATGTTCAAGCTCAAAACCTGTCTTCTCAAAAACGGTTACATACTCCAATAATAAATCTGTATCGTCAGGTGGTAAATTAAATGAGAATGCTTCCGGTAATTCATATAATTCCAATACTTTTTTGTGGTGTTCAAATTCTTCCTTAAACTGTTCATATAAAATCCTCTCGTGTGCCGCATGTTGATCGATAAGCATTAAACCGCGACGGGTCGGTACAATAATATAAAGATTATGAATCTGCATTACGGTATTGCTATCGGAAACACCAATATCTTGTACCTGCCAGGGTATGACTTCATCCTTCAAAACTATTCCTGTAAATGTCTCGGTAGATCTTTTATCGCGATCGTGTATTACCTGTTGGAATAACAAATTATGATCAGAAAGTGCCGCTCGTACTGATTGAGCAATTGATTCTGAAATTAAATCCTGATCCGTATATGAAATTTGTTCTTTGCGTGGATGAATATTAACATCGATGATTTCCGGTGGAATTGTAAGATGCAGTATAAATACAGGAAAGGAAAGTGCATCCAGTAAATTACCATACGCGGTTTTCACTGCTCTGGTAATCATAGTATCTGTTACAAAGCGACCATTAACAATCGGAAAATATTTTCTGGTATAAGCTGTTGCTAACTGAGGTTTGGAAACAAATCCAGAAATTGAAACATATGAATCCTGAAAATGAACCGGAATAAGATGAGTAAACGTATCATTTCCCAAAACAATTCGAATTCTCTCAATTAATGATGTTTTTTTAGGTATGTCGAAAATCATCCTCCCGTTGTGGGATAAAAAAAAATGTATATTGGGATGCGAAAGTGCAAACCGCGAGATCATCTCGGTTATAAGACGCTGCTCAGTACGTTCGCTTTTTAAAAACTTCCGCCGAGCAGGCACTTGCGCAAATAAATTGTCCACTATTACAGTGGTACCAACCGACATTCCCACCGGAGCCGAGCCGGTTTGCGATCCATTCTTAACGCTAATTTTTGTACCCGCAGTATGATATTTATCACGGCTATTAATCTGCAACTGGGAAACAGCCGCAATACTGCCCAGCGCTTCACCTCGAAAACCTAATGTTCGGATACCTGCTAAATCTTTCTGTGTTTTTATTTTACTTGTCGTATGAGGTTGAAAGCATATTTCTAAATCTTCCGGATCCATACCTTCACCATTGTCACTAACCACTATTCGTTGTAAACCACTTTTTTCTATTTCCACATGAATAGAATCTGCTTTGGCATCGATTGCATTTTCTACTAACTCTTTTACCACAAAGCACGGTCTTTCGATAACTTCCCCCGCGGCAATATGTGAAACTATCTGTTCCGGTAGTTTATAAATTTTTTTCATGACCTGTTTAATCTATGTCGATAGATAAATCCTTAGTATGCGTAATAAGTTTCAACTTTTCTTTTAGCTGAGCTAACGTGTTAAGAGCGTCAAGTGGAGTCATCTGATGAATATCCAGATGTTCCAGTTCTTGATAAATAATCTTATCTACAATACCAGGCATTGCCTGAATAATGTTTTTTTCTGTTGAAGACTCGTCGAGTTTGCGTGCTTCAAGTTCATGCAGCATTTTTCGAGCACGGACTATAACTGCATCAGGAATACCTGCTAACTCTGCGACAGCCACACCAAAACTGTGAGAAGCCGCTCCTGAGTTGACTACATAGAGAAATGTCGGTTTTCCTTCATGCTCCTGAATCATTAAATGAAAGTTTTTAATATCTTCAGGAAAATCTTTTTCTAAAACCTGAAGTTCATGATAATGGGTGGCAAACAATGTTTTTGGCGGAGTTTTAAAATACGTTACTAAATATTCTGCAATCGCCCAAGCTATACTAATTCCATCATATGTACTCGTTCCTCTTCCTATTTCGTCCATAATAATTAAACTGTTATCAGTAGCATTGTGTAAAATGTGAGCTGTCTCAACCATCTCGACCATAAAGGTAGACAGTCCGGAAACGATAGCATCTGAGGCACCACTGCGGACGAATATCCGATCCACGATACTAATGGATGCTTCCTGTGCCGGCACAAAACAGCCAATCTGAGCCATGAGTACTATCAACGCCACCTGACGAATATATACTGACTTACCGGCCATATTAGGGCCTGTTATGAGCATCATTCTCTCTTTTTTTGAGTCAAAGAAAACATCATTGGCAACAAACTGTGCGTGATCCAAAAGTTTTTCCACCACCGGATGCCTTCCAGATTTTATGGCGATTGCACCGGTCTCAACCATTTCGGGTTTACAGTAATTTTCTTTTTCCGCCAGACTAGAAAAATTTAAAATACAGTCCACAACCGCCACACCATATGCAGCTTCCTGAAGAATCTCTATGTGCGTTAATATTTTTTCCAAAATCTCCTGAAACAAACTGTATTCCAATGTTTTTATTTTTTCTTCGGCCGAAAGAATTATCTCCTCATGGTGTTTTAATTCGGGTGTTATATATCGTTCACCGTTTACTAAAGTTTGTTTGCGCATATAATTTTTAGGAACCAGATGCAGATTGGCTTTGCTGATTTCGATATAAAACCCAAAAACTTTGTTAAATCGAACCTTTAAAGACCCTATCCCACTTTTTTTTCGCTCTTCCGCCTCCAGTTTTAGTACCCAGTCTTTGCTCTTTCCTGCAGTTGCCCTCAACGTATCGAGTTCTTTACTCACCCCTGCTTTTATTAATCCTCCTTCACGCAGTTCAATCGGTGGTTCATCTTTAATGTTTTTTTGAATCAACGTGATAATTTCATGTGTAAGCGGTGATATTTTTCGGGCAACATCCACCATTAATTTGGATTTACTCCCTAAAGCAAGCCGCTTAATATTAAGAATTGTTTCTAAAGCATGTTTTAGGTTAATCAGATCACGAGCGTTCCCCATACCAACCGAAAGACGGGAGGTAATGCGTTCTATATCGGGAATCCGTTTTAATTCCTCCTGAAGCATTATTCTTTTTTGGGCATCCGATACATATTCATCTACCGCCATATGTCGTTCGTGTATTTCCGGCTTACTAGTGAGAGGTTTGGAAATCCAGGACTTTAATAACCGTCCGCCCATCGCAGTGATGGTATGATCCAGAATCGAAATGAGTGTGCCGCGTGTATCATGTTCACGAATAGTTGAAAAGAGTTCCAGATTAATCATGGTAGATCGATCCAGTTGCATATATTCATCATGAACATATGGAATAATTTTTTTTATATGTGAGACAGTTGATTTCTGTGTGTGTTTTAAATATCCCAGTAAAGCCGCGGCAGCTTCTTGCGCTAAATTTTTTTTGTCTAAACCAAAAGTGGCTAATGTTTTTATTCCAAAGTGTTTCTTTAAAAATTCTTTGGCATCGGTTGCAAATGTTGGCCATTCGTGGAAACAATATATATTTATATACGGATTTGTTTTTAAAATACCGAGTATTTCTGGATTGTCATATAAAGCCTGGGGCAAGATACATTCGACCGGTTTCAAACGAGACATTTCATCTTGGAGAATTTGATTTAAATTTTCAAACTCTATTTCAAAAACAGAAAAAAACCCTGTTGAAATATCGGCTGCTGCAATACTAACTTTTTTCTTTTCGACTAGCAGGCTGATAATGTAATTATTTTCTTTTTTTTCCAACGCTTTCTCATCGAGCATCGTTCCTGGAGTAACGACGCGGATTACTTCCCGATCAATTATCCCGTATTTATTTGGAAGAGTTATTTGTTCACAAATAGCTACTTTATAGCCAGCTTTAACCAATTTTGCCAGATATGAATCGACAGCATGAAAAGGTACTCCGGCCATGGGAATGCGACCATCCTTGCCTTTGGGACGACTAGTTAATGTGATATTGAGAACCTTTGCTCCCGTTAATGCGTCCTCAAGAAAAAGTTCGTAAAAATCTCCCATACGGAAGAAAAGTAAACAGTCCTGATACTGTTTTTTAATATCCATGTACTGCTTCATCATGGGAGTCGTAAACTCATGCATATTAGGGGAAGAAAATAATTATTTGTAGTTTATTGTACACTTTTTTGGAAGAATTGTAAGCTTACAGTCTATGAATCATTGCCCGAAAGTAAATGCAAATGCTTGTATCCCGGCCGTGTCAAAATATAGGTTAAGAGTGTGCTCTCCAGGCTTTCCTTTCAAATCAACTATAGTATAAAGACGCGGATTATCTAAAATAATTTTACTATTTTTCACATCTTCACCCGACTGAGTATCAGCTATGTTTTTACCATCCAGCATAACTCTTACGGTCTGATTTTTTTCTTGTGGTGTTAATACTAAAAATACTTTATCAGAATAAAAACGCAATGCTAACACCGACCCTTTGGTACTTTCTGCATATTCGCTTTGTATATTCCACACACCTCCATAAGATATATAATCCCGGTCTAAGTCCTTTTGTAAATTAAATGACTGATTACCAAGATCCGTAATTTGATTTGCTGACCGGTCTAAACGACTTAATCCCAAATATGTTTCCGGTGTGCTTTGAGACAAGGGACTTTGTCCATTGATATTTAAAAGAGTTTTGTTTATTTTCTTTCCCTTTTCCGCTAGTAATGACTGGATTAATTTTTCAGTCTCTTCATATTTTCCTTCGCCGAAATGAGTATCACGGATATTACCTTCAGCATCGATTAAATAATGAGCCGGCCAGTATTGATTGCTATATGCGTTCCAGGTGGCATAATCGTTGTCCTGGGCTACCGGATAATGAATGTTATATTGTTTAATCGCCTGCTCCACATTACCGGTATTTTTTTCAAACTCAAATTCGGGCGTATGGACACCGATTACTACAAATCCGTCGTCTTTATATTTGTCATACCAACGCGTGATATACGGCAAGGTGCGGATACAATTGATGCAGGTGTAGGTCCAAAAATCGACAAGCACCACTTTTCCCCGAAGATCTTTCATCGTCAGTGATTTTTGGGTATTGAGCCATTTGGTAATTCCGGTAAACTCCGGCGCTTTGCTGGCATTCACCGAAATAAGTGGTTTATTTTTTAACTGCGATAACTGCTTTGTCACCGCATCGTTGCTTTCTATTTTATTGATGAAGCTTGAGTAGGAAGGAAATATATTTAATAGCTGTACCTGGAGCACTTTATCGTAATTGGTGCCTATCGCAACGGCTGTCAGGATCATGATGACTCCAAAGACCCGTTGAATACTGGCGGTATATTTATTGACTTTTCTTGTCTGTGCGAATATGCGCTGACCTAAGGTAGCAAATAGAAAAAGCGGAATTCCGACACCCGTCACATATACCACTGTTATTAAGATAACCTGGAAATTAACAGCTTTTGTCGCAGCAAGAGTCGCAATAGTCGCCAAGATTGGCCCGGCACAGGGCGACCAGACTATACCCAATGAAAAGCCAGTGACCAATCCGCCCATAAACCCATTATTTTCATTTTTAGCCATCACCCCAGTTTTACTACTTAATCTACTGACAAAGCCTTCTACAATCACATTGAGTTGTGGGATGATCAGAGTTAAACCTAAAAAGCCAATGACAACAACTGCAAAGTATCGGAGAATATTTGGATCAAAGGGAATAATTTTTACGATATAAGAAATGGTTAGTGTAAAAAAAGCGAAACTGAGCATGATGCCAAGCGTAATACCAAGAGGCTTTCTTTTACCACCTGATGAAGAGGAAGATAATATGATAGGTAAAAGAGGCCAAATGCAGGGCGCAAATATTGTTATCAGTCCGGAAAAAAATGTAAATAAAAGTAGGGCTTCCATATAATCTATTTTAATATATATATCTATCATTAAGTAGAGACGCATTGCAATGCGTCTCTACAAATCACGATTCCGCCCGCGGAGCGGAAACCGAGATTACTGAGGCATCAGTACGGTATCTATGACATGAGTTACTCCATTACTGGAGATAACATCAGCTATTTCAATCATAGAAGTGCCATTAATCCACCATTTGCCATCTTTCATACTGAAAGTAAGCATCTGGCCGTTCACTGTTTTTAATGTCATTCCATCGGTAATATCTTTTGAGGTATATCGACCGGGAACAACATGGTATGTCAGAATACCGGTTAACTGTTCTTTGTTTTCTGGTTTAACCAAGGTATCAACGGTTCCGGCTGGCAGTTTTTCAAATGCTGCGTTTGTTGGTGCAAAAACAGTAAATGGACCAGCACTCTTCAAAGTATCAACTAATCCGGCCGCTTTAACAGCAGCAACGACTGTCGTATGATCTTTGGAGTTGACTGCATTGTCAACGATATCTTTATCTGGTGTCATAAGCGCACCGCCAACCATCACGCCCTTTTCTTCGCTGTTCATCATTGCATCATTTTGTGCTTCATTTTGAACATCGTTTTGTTTAGGCATCATAGGTGTTTGTTTCTTATTCATAATTAAATATCCAGCAGACACAGCTAAAACTATTGCTACTATTACTAAAATCATTCTTGTATTTCCATTGTTCATTTTTTATTTCACCTCCTTTTCTTTTATTTGGTAATTTTTAACAACGTCGAAAGCTTAACTAAATTAGTTAACTTAGTTAATAATATATGAATAAAAAAATATTATCAACTGCAAATTAAAAATTTTCTTTTCCGCGTGTAACTATATGTTGTAAAACCTTTATGTAAATATTCATTTCCTCCCGTGAGATTCCAGATACTAACAAACTAATAGTTTTTTTTACATCATTTTCCATTTTGGGCATTAGGTCTTTAGCTTTTTTAGCTATAACTATCCAAGTTACCCGCCGATCTGATTTATGTGCTTTTCGTACAATCAACTGTTTCTTATAAAGTCTGTCTATTAGTTTAGTTACTAATGGTGGATCATATGAAAGTAAGGCAGCCAGATCTGCGACTCGTAGTTCGTCATGGTCATTTAGTTGTCCCAAAACTTTCCATTCCGGAATGGAAAGATTATATTCATGTAACGCCTTTGATAAAAAGTGTTGCAGTGTTTTATATGCTTGTCCCTGCAAAGTACCACTATTATAGGCGGAAGAAAAGTTTTTTAATTTTAAAGACGTCATATAACTATTTACTTAATTCGATTAACTAACATTCTTAAGAGCATATGCCACAAGCCAACTATTTGCAAGTATTATATATAATACGTGACGAAATAACAGACAATT
>CAZQAU010000010.1:0-16645 GCA_964591375.1 uncultured Gammaproteobacteria bacterium | reverse complement strand
CTCGTAAAACATTATTCAACTTAACTCACTCAAAGTATCGGTTTTTAAGTTTCATCCATAAGGGAATTGCGATAATCAGAAATAGATAACTGGTTAAAATATTTTTTGTTTGAAATATATTTTCAGCAAAATAAAACGCCGGGATTCCGAACATGATATGGGTAATAATAATGCCCGCCATAAAGTTTACGACTCCAATATTAAGTAAACCGGCCGCATAACAAACGGCTTCTGTAATCGTTCCCCCTCCCAAAATACGGAGGGCAAACATAGTTTCTAGTTCGCGATGTTTTTTTACCTTGGTCGTCTGTAGTTTTTTTAAAATGCTTTCATCAAAAATTTTCTTCAAAAAACTGTACCCATATTTTTTACCTAAGTAGTAAGCTATTGAAGAACCAATGATACTCCCCGTCAAATCCACAAAATATGCTGTTAACCAACCAATTGCCGGGACAGAGGCGAGCGTAAAATAGCCGCCCGGAAGCGGCGGCCAGATTATACCGATAATCTTTATGGAAACCAATATTCCTATTAGTAATATTTTGTGTGAATGCGACCATTCAATAAAGGAATGAAAATAAGAAGTCTGTATAAACCATGTATATGCAAACGACGTAATCACAAACATGGTTATAAATAGTAGAATGTGCTTATAGCCTTTAATTTTCATTGTTTTAAAATTATATCAGGATATATTTCTTTCCAATCTCTAACATTTTTTTTACTTGCATTTGATGGTGAATATGGTAACGTATTCATATGAAACATATCTTGCCAAAACTGTCATACGAATATAATGCACTTGAACCCTTTATTGATGCTCAGACAATGGAACTTCATTACTCCAAACATCACCAGGCCTATATCGATAAATTAAATGGCGTACTTGAAAAATATCCACAATACTCAGAACAACCTGTTGATCGACTCATGAAGGATATTTTAATTCTTGACATGGAAAAAAAAGATTTGGTCATATTTCAAAATCACGGGGGCGGACATCTTAACCATACTTTTTTCTGGTCGATAATGGGACCAAAAAAAGAGCGTGATGAATCTCTGATTGCACGTATTGAAAAAACTTTTGGCTCTGTTGATGAATTTAAAGAAATTTTTACTAATACGGCTCTTAATTGTTTCGGAAGCGGATGGGCATGGTTAGTTGAAAATGACAAAAAAGAGTTAGAGGTCTATTCAACAGCCAATCAAAATTCTCCTCACATAAATAAGCACATCCCATTAATTGGGATTGATGTTTGGGAACATGCCTACTATTTAAAATATCAGAATCGCCGTGCAGAATATATAAAAAACTGGTGGAATGTATTAAAGCTTATATAAAATCGCTTCAACACCTCGTTCTTCGGTATTATTACGTATCGTAATATGTTTAATAACGATGCGGCTACATTTTATTTGTCGGTTGATGTATACTCACAAAAAGCATGTCAAACCAAAAAAATAAACATATCTGGATAATCGATGATGATCTGGCAATTCTTGAGGCAACTGAGGCAGTATTGGTAGCCGAAGGCTACACAGTTGAAAGTATAAATAACCCTCAAAATATTGATAGCTATTTTACAAAAACACCTTCTCCTTCTCTTATCTATCTTGACGTCTTAATGTCGGGAGTTGATGGACGCGATGTGATTAAACTATTAAAACACAATACTGTTACTAAAGATGTACCTGTAATTATGCTGTCTGCGAATATGAATATAGAATCGATTGCTCATGAAGCTCACGCTGATGGATTTCTTAAGAAACCATTCGATATAGAGGATCTTATTACGTTAAGCCGAAGATTTATTCCCTAATGAATCTATCCTTTTTAGCAAAAAGTCGATTGTTTCATCCGTTGTTTTATACGACATGAGTTCTGCCCGCAGTTGTGCAGCATCAGGCACACCCGAGACATATACCTTATAAAATTTTTTCAGTATTTCATAGTTCTTTCCTTTTCCCCATGTTTTCGTGAATAATTTTATATGTTCAATCATGAGCTGCAACTTGTCTTTATGTGATATTAATTCACTGGATTGATCTTTATTAAAAAGCCAGAGATTATCAAAGATTCCTCTACCTACCATGAGTCCGTCTACGTGATGCGCTGCAAACTTTGTCAGACCATCTTCCCGGCTTTTTATGTCGCCATTTCCAATGATTACGGAATTAACCTTTAGTTTGTCACGTAAAGCTACAACCTTACCAATCTCTTCCCAATGAGCGGGTACTTTAGACATCTCAGCTGCTGTTCTCCCATGTATAGTAAGCGCTGCCAAATTAAATTGTAGTAGAAAGGAAGCCCACTCTTCTGTTTGAATCTTCTCGTACCCAATACGTGTCTTTACACTGACGGGCAGATCTCCCGCCGCTTCTTTCGTCGCCACAATTATTTCACGGGCCAAATCAGGGTTACGTATCAGTCCGGCACAGAATCCTTTAGCTACTACTTTATTAGCTGGACATCCCATATTTATATCTACTCCATCAAACCCCATCTGTTTGATAAGTTTTACCGCTTCATAATAATGATCTGGATTATTTCCCCAGATCTGGGCAATAATAGGTCGCTCAATTTCACTGAATTGAAGACGATGGATAACTCTGTCTCTTCCCTTTGATACCATACCATCCACATTAGTAAATTCGGTAAAAAAAATGTCTGGTCGACCACAGCGGATGATTATCTGTCGGAAAACAGTATCTGTTACATTCTCCATGGGAGCCAGAACAAAAAATGGCTTCGGTAATTTTTGCCAAACAGTTTGCATATGTAGTATTATATCGGTCTAAATAAAAAAAAACCTTTGAATTATAATATAAGAGATGAACAGCTTAAAAATCAGCATCCTAAAAGAATTCCAAAAAATCCCTGGTGTCGGCAAATCCATTGCCGCTGATTTATGGGAACTAGGCTTTCGTTCCATTGCTGATTTAAAAAATCAAAATCCAGAAAAAATGTACCACGATTTTTGTTTGTTAAAAGGTCAACGCATTGATCGTTGCCTATTGTATGTATTTCGCTGTGCAGTATATTTTGCCTCCAACAATAATCCTGATCCCAAGCTTCTTAAATGGTGGAAATGGAAAAATATCTCCTAACCAAACAGCAATAAAGACACGGTTCGTGTGTTATAATAGATCAATGACACCTTCTGTACTTATTATCGAAGACGACAAAGATTTTCTAAAATATTTGAAGGATCTTCTTATAAAAAACGGCTATACCGTCAAATCTGTTTCCAAGGGAATTGAAGGCGTAAACACCATAGATGAACAAGAACCGGACTTGGTTATACTTGATCTCAATCTTCCTGACATGCAAGGAGAAGGTGTATGTGCAGAAATCCGAAAAGCTCATCCTAAATTACCCATTATTATGCTTACTTCGAAAGCAGCTATATCAGAAAAAGTACAGGGATTAAATGTGGGGGCCGATGATTATATTACCAAACCATTTATACCAGATGAATTTCTTGCCCGTATCAAAGCACGGCTCAGACAGAGCGTCACAGTGGATGAAACCTTAAAGATCGGTGACCTGGTTGTGGACACAAAAAAAGTTGAAGTACGTCGGGGAACAAAAGTTATTAACCTTACACCTCATGAATTTAAGCTTCTGGAGTATTTACTTCAGAATAAAGGGGTTGTGCTGACTCGGGAGATGATATTAAACCGCGTCTGGTCTTATTCCCTTGAAGTAGAAAGCCGTGTCGTAGATGTATATATGGGATATCTGCGCAAAAAAATCGACTCTGATTTTAAAAAGAAACTTATTCACTCAATTCGTGGCTTTGGTTATACTATCAAAGAGTAATCTTGTTTTTCCTTGCATATGCTTTCTTGGGAATACTTATACTAGTAATCGAATTCTGACTATCAAACCTTATTTTGCCTCCATGTAAATAAATAATTTGCTCTCCAATAAATAATCTTTGTTTTTGAATGTTTTCTTCATCACGGTTGACGGGCATTGGCTGTGCCTCAATTTTTGTAAGACCAACAGCAATAACGATATCTTTTTTTTCTGACACCACTTCAATCTGCATAGTTTGCGACATCGAAGCACTCTGTCCCAGCAATATTCTTAATGCTTCATACAGCTGCCCTTCGTCTCCCATAACTATGTGTTTCTCATTATTCTTAAAAAGTATCTTGTTACGTTTAGAAACTTCTTCTATATCGCCTATTACTCTTTGTATAAGAATAATTATGTCGAAAAAAGAATATAAAAAATCAACTGTTTTTTCTTTATATTGCAAATAATTTAAAAACGTTTCCAATCTATAATGTAATATATCTGTTTTATTTTCGATCTGATTGATTTTTTCTTCAAAGGCAGTTGTATTATGAGAGGTTTTTTTAAGCACAAAAAGCAGAGATTTTATACTCACCAGAGGTGATTTAAGAGCATGATATGCATCAGTTAAAATTTGTTTATTTAAATTTTTATTCATAAACTTCACAAACATAAACAAGGGTGTGATTGTCCCCTTGCTTATGTTTTATTAATTGTATCATTATTACGCTCTGTGCATCGCACGGCCTAAATATATTACTATAATCGCACCCAATACGGCGACCAGAATACTATAGAGGTTAAAGCCTGTTACACCTGGTTGTCCAAAGATGTTCATCGCAAATCCTCCAACCACTGCTCCTAACACTCCCAAAACGATATCGGCTACTGTCCCTTGTTTAGCGTCTGTCTTCATAATAAGAGATGCTAACCATCCTGCTAAAGCTCCCAACAGAATCCACATTAAGATATTCATATTCTTTCACCTCCTTTCTTTCAATTTGTTTTAATAACATTTCTTAATATTACCTTTACTTAATGAAGGGATAATTAAAACAAAGTAAGAAAACATGAAGAATATTGTCCGGCTGGCACATCTAGCCATTTCGAGAATAGGCGTTTATAATTTCTATTTGCTCAGCCTTGTTATCAACAAAGATACTCTTGACTTCATCGATTTCCAATCGCGTATCGATGGGAACAGCAAGTATTATTGCGCCTCGACTTATATATGACTCATACGTTTTAGCTACCTCTTCCGAGAAACCTAAGCTCGTAAGCATTCCCAGGAATCCACCTGTAAATCCGCCGGTGACTGCACCGGTTATAGTAGTTGCAGCAGTACCCGTCAAACCTAAAGCAAGAGCTATAGGTCCGCCGATAAGAAAAGCGCCTATTCCTGGTATTGTAACAGCACCGATACCGACGAGAAGTCCCGCAATACCTCCTATTGCTGCCCCGGTAGTAACGCCTGTAACCGTATTCTCTCCTATCTCATCTATACCTGCATCTTTTATCTGGCCGATATGTTGAGTTTCCTTCATCATTATTGAAATATCTTTGACCCCATAACCATTCTCTTCCAATTCATCTAACGCATCATCGGCATCTTCCCGTGTTGAAAATACTCCTAAGATTGTTTTCATATAATTTAACTTAATAAACTAATAATCATATTCCTATAATAATATTTACCCATCAAAATGTAAGAAAAATGAAGTAAGAATTCTGCAAGTAATTTTAGTTGTGCTTACGTCTGCCCGAGAGTTTTTAAGGCTTCAACCATCTCTTCTTTATTCTCTGTTTTTATTTCTATAGATTCGCTTTCTTTTAAACGGAGACCATCCACAACTTCTTTTGCTTTCAGTGCATCTTCGGGCTTTAACCACTGAATAATTGTATTGAGTATATTTCCCTCGCCTTTTATATATAATGCTGAATAAAAATAAGCCTGATTAACTTCAAATGTGGTTAGTTTTTGTAAAGGTAAAGTAACGACTGAACCACCAAAAGGAAAATTATTTCTTTTAATAATTAATCTTTTTTCTTCTATTATTAATTCATCCGGAGCCAGATCAAATGGCCAAGATCCTTTTATTCTTAGCAGTTCGCGTGACACCTGTGACGCCGCTAAAGGATGTGACTCATTTTTTGTGTGAATAATAACAATAGGAGTAGCCTTACGCTCAGATGGTTTAACTTGAGCTGGAGTCTGAGAGTCAGTTTTTTTAGAAGTAAGATATCTGTTAACGTCAGAACTCATTTTTTTTTCTTGAGACGTTGTTTTGACTTTCTTATTAGTATAAATGGCCCCATGTGATCCTTTTAAAACTTTCATACATAATTGTATCATTACCCGGACTCAAAATGAGTCCGGGTATAATAAACGTTAGACTGTTTTTAAGCTTTGAGAGGCGGCTTTTCCCAGTTTGTTTTTGGTTTCAGTCATTGCTTCCTGTGAGGTGCTCTGCAATTCTTGTGTGTTTTTTTTCATTTCACTTACTCCATCAAGAGCATATTTTTTCACCCTATGAAATGCTTCTACAGCTTTACTTTTCATTTCTGGATCGGACATTATTTTCGTAGCTGCTACTCCGATCGCTGCACCCAATACACCAGCGCTTAAAGCATCGACTATCTTCTTATCTGCCATTGTATTCACCTCCTTCCTGCAATAAATTGTAATATGTTAGCGGTTATCCCCAAGATGCCTGCCCCTACCTTAGGAGAGTTATGACTCTCGGTTGTAAGATGCCGCATATCTTTAAGAAATAACTCTATTTCTTCTAGTGTTTTTATAAAACGCACCACCACATATATCGACAAAAACACGACGATGATCGAGGAAATGGTAACGATTACATAAAAAACTTCAGAAATATTCATAGCATGATTATGCCTATATGCTTTGAGAATAGAAGAAAAACGCAGTAAGAATGTAGTAAGAATAAAAACCTATATTTCCCCAGTGGTTTTTAAGATTTCGTGCGGTGTTTTAACTACAATGGGTCTTAATAAATTTGTACCTATCGCAGCTATTTGTCCCCCGACACTAAGTAAGAATCCCATCAGTGCCAAATGAGCAAAAATATTGGCAGAACTGTTAAGAGTTTCCGCCGGAATAATTTCGACGGGTTTAGATACTTGTTTTTGCGGTATGTTCAGACCAGGCACAGTACTTAAATCTAGTTGTGGGGTTAATGCGCTCGAATCGATAGCAATTCCTTTCAAGGTAAAAAGACTTATTGGTTCACTTCTTTTTGTAAAAACAGAAAACACGCTGATCGCGGAAAAAATAATAATCAAAACTCCTGTGGTCAATAAAACGTATCCGATTATTTTTTCATTCATAAGGTTATATTACTGTATTTTTTTATCTTACTCAATCACTATATCTCTTGTAATAACTGTTTTGCCCATTCATTATTTGGATTAATTATTAAAAGTTCTTTTAATATTGAAACTGCTTTTTGTTTATTATTTTGCATTAAGTATGTTCTAGCTAAATTTATATAAACAAGTTCGTTATTTGGGGAAATATGCAGCGATTGGATAAAATGTTTTTCTGCTTTGTTATAATCTTTTTTAGCTATATAAGCAGCTCCCAAATCATTATAAAATTCCCAGTTACGAGAATTTAATTGCAAAGCTTTGGCATAATATTTTAAAGCTATATCAGGATTATTTTGCTTTAAATATATATACCCTAAATTTTTGTACGCGTCCGCATACTGTGGATTAAGTTCAATGGCTGCTTTAAATGCCTGCGCTGCTTTCTTATCTTCATTAATGCGCGCATATGCAGCTCCTAGATTGTTTTGTACGCTAAATGAATTTGGTGAAGCGCGGGCTGTTTGAGACCAAAAAACCAACTCTTCACTCCAATCGAAGTTACGTACAAAAGTTCGAATCATTAATGCAAAAATTATTAATCCCACTCCGCACGCTATCAATTTTTTCATCTTTATATGGCGCAATAGCTGACTAAAAAAAAGCACTATACTGATAATAATTCCAAATGATGCGTAATACATATAGCGTTCTGCGATGGTTGAAGCAACCTTTAATGGAGTTAAAACTAAAAGCAAATTAAGAATAAAAAAAACCAGCCAGAAAAATATTTGTTTATTTTTATTGTGCGTTATGAACAAGATAAATATAAAGAAAATAAACCCTATGAGTCGGACGGCATACTCAAAGGGATTCATCAACTCTGAATGATACAATGTAAGACGATTCGGATAAAAAAGTAGCTGTATGTACGAAGTTATTGCAAAAGGTAATTTCAAAAAAATATTTTCAAACTTCCCTCCTCCTACATAATAATCATTATCCAAACTATCAATCCGGGGTCCTATTTTGAATAAATATAATATTGCATAAAGTATGCTTACTGCTATAAAGGGCACATTATCTTTCCAGTTTTTTTTCAGCGAACCAAAACAGTATTCATAAGTCATAAGTACCAATGGCAAAATCACAGCTTTTTGCGAAGAGAGTAACGTCAAAATATAAAAGAAGACAGATAGAGATAAAAACCTTTTATGCCGGTAACGAAATATGTAAAAAAGTATGGCTATTGTCATAAAAAACCCGTATTGGGGATAATTACCACCGGAAATCCAAGTCACACCTTCTGAAATGGCTGGGTGTACAACAAACATACACGCCGCTATAAAAGACACATTTTTTTTGTGTGTCGTATAAAAAGCCAAAACATAAAGCAAAATAGCTGTTCCCAGATGAAAAAAAATATTCAGAAGATGAAACGGTAACGGGTTAGCTCCCCAGAGTTGATACATAACATAATAAAAAAATGGTCGTACGATAGCGGCTGGAGATGACCAAAAATACATCGGCGAGCCAATTAACTTATTTTGACTAATAATTACTAAATCATCGGAAACAAACCCATTTCCCAACGTATTAACATAGGCGAAGAATCCTAAAAAGATTATTAGCAACAGATACGTTATATGGTACGTTAAAAATGTAGAAATTTTTTTCTTCATCCTAGTCTTGATTATAACGAAAAACATCGAGGATCATAAATAAGATTAGCTAGATTATTGTGACGGGGAAAAGGTATAATATGGTATGAATCGATTTTTATTACTGGATATTGTTCCACCGCATTTGACCTTAAAAAACCAGGCTAAACGTTTACATGAACTCGTTGAACTAACTGCAACATATGGTCGTGGTGAGGTGGTTAAGATTATTCAACAAAAAATACATCCTGACCCGGCCACATATATTGGTAAGGGAAAACTGGAAGAAGTCGTCACTAAGATTATTCCAGAAATGAGCATCAAAACTATTATCGCCAATGAAATCCTAAAGCCAAAGCAGCTTTTTAATATTAAAAGGGCATTATGGGATAGATACCCCAATGTCGATGTTTGGGATCGAGTCGATCTTATTTTACATATTTTTAAAAATCATGCCCGTACTGCAGAAAGCAAACTACAGATAGAGCTTGCTGCTATGCGGCACATGGGACCTCGTATTTATAATCTTACTGAAATGTTGGGAAGACAAAGAAGCAGTCGGGGCACAGTGGGTGGAGCGGGAGAAACAAACACGCAACAGATGCAGTACCACTGGAAAATTTCAATCGCAACGTATCAAAAAAAACTTGAGAAACTGGAAAGCCATCGGCTTCGGCATTTAGAACGTAGAAAAGAACTCGGTCTTAAAACTGTTTCGATTGTCGGATATACCAATGCTGGAAAATCAACACTTTTCAATCGCTTAACCGGTAAACATAAACTTGTAAAAGATGCTTTATTTGCAACGCTCGATAGCGCTACCGGAAAAATGTATCTTCCTGAGTCTCGTCGCTCTATTCTCGTTTCCGATACAATCGGCTTCATCCGTGATTTACCTCCGGAACTCATTCAGGCCTTTAGATCGACTCTCCTTGAAACTGTCCATGCGGATATAATAATACATGTGGTCGATGCTTCTGATCCACAGTTACAGAACAAAATAAATACGGTTGAAAAAACCCTTGATGAACTTCAGGTCACCAACACTCCTACTATTGTGGTGTTTAATAAAATAGATAAAGCAACTCATATGGACCGCACCACTTTAGATTTTTTTATAAACACTTTTAGCCCTGTATTTGTTTCGTCTCAAACAGGAGATGGTATTCCCGATTTATTACACAGGATTGAAGAGCTACTACCCGTCCACACACCACCTATTCATCCTGTTACTATATAAAATGAAGACTTTTCGGATATCCTAGTTACATTGCTTCTTTTTCATAATCCTTTGAAAGTTCCGCTTCCAGTTTTGTTTTATCATAAATTATGATGTGATGACTTTCGTAACCGATTAATTTCTTCTTTTCTAGTTTGGTAAACTCACGACTAGCCGTTTCCCGGGTCATAGCAATGGTATTGGCAATATCTTTGTGGGTTAAAGGAACAACAATTTTAATCTGTTTTCCATTTTGTTCCCCAAATCGTTTTGCCAAATACAATAAACGGGAGATCAGCCGTGCCGATGCTTTTGTGTATTCAAGATTTTCTACTCGATCAGTAAAAACATCCATCATGGAAATAATTTTTTTAGTCACTTCAAATAAAAAATCGGTGTGTTCTTTACAGTATTGAAGAAATTCCTCGCGTGACACTTTTTTTAAAGTTATATCTTCAATTGCTTCATAATATTTACTTATGGGTATTTGATCAAAGATCCACAGTAGTGGAAACATTTCTCCTGTCTTGTATAAAATATGAATTTTTTCATCACCCCACTCGGTAAGAGAATATACTTTTACTGATCCTTGCTCTATAAAATATGCATAAGAAGAGCTGTCTTCCGGGCGCAATATTATATCCCCTTTATGGTATTTTACTTGTTTAGCCTGTTGAAACAATTCATTAAGTTTCAGGTATGATACGTCTTTCATACATCTATATTATATCAAGAGTTTGTGAGAGTTATCACTAAACCACCTGAAGACAGAATAATAATATTGCCACAGATCAACTTGTGTGCTTCATCACTGCGCTTTTCTAGTGCCACCATATATACTATTTTTCGTAGTTTTAATTTATAACACCAATGAATCAAAAAGCTTCTCTTGTGATTATTTTGTGCATTTCGCTTGCAGGTCTGCTCTTTTCCGGGTTCTTATCATATAATGAAATCTGGGGGCCAGGATGCAGTAATACGTTTATTCGCTGTGGCAATACTTTTCGTTTGTTTGAGCTTCCAGCCTGCGTGTATGGCTTTTTTATGTATACAACAGTCTTTATAGTAGCGTGCCTGGGTTTATCAAACAAGAAGACTAACCGCTAATTTATAATTCTGGAGAAAACAAGGAGCTTAATGACTCAAGCTGACGTACCCAAAAATTTTCATAGTCACCTAGCCACTTTTTTACTTCAAGAAGAGGCCCAGAGTTTAAAGTGATAAGTATCTGTCTTCCCTGTTTGCGACGGAAAATCAGTTTCGATTTTTCCAAAACATCTAAGTGTTTAGTTATTGCAGGAAACGATATGTGAAAGGGTTCGGTTAATTCTGAAACAGTAGCCGGGCCGCTAAGAAGGCGTCTCAATATAGTCCGCCTGACTTCATGTGACAGAGCATGAAAGACCGCATCCGTATTGGATACAGGATATTTAACCATTTGGTTAAATATTAAATTATTTTACAAAAAAATCAATAAGAAGCTATACTTTTTTATCATTCTGATGTATAAATACGATACTGTTTATGAAAAAATATCGCTGTCTGACCATTGGCGGAACATTCGACCATCTCCATGCAGGGCATTCTGCTCTTATTAATCATGCATTAAAAATTTCAGATCACATTAAAATAGCCCTTACTTCCGATACTTACACCCAAAGAAAAACATTTCCAGGTCAGATACAGACTTTTGATGAAAGAAAAAAATCTATTCTTGAGTATGTTTCTAAAAATAAAACCTCCTCTAAGGTAAGTATTCTTCCTATTAATGATTTATATGGGTTTTCATTACAAGATACTTCTATACAGGCGATTATAGTGACTAGAGAAACGTATAAAAACGCACTCATAATAAATAAGGAACGTATAAAAAAGGGATTACCTCCTTTGGATATTGTAAAAGTGCCATTAGTAAAAGGTCCGGATAAACATATCATCAGGGCAGAGCGCATAAGAAAAGGCCTTATCGATCGCTCTGGAAATCCGTATGTCTATCTTTTTATTCATAAAAACAAGCTGCTGCTGCCAAAAGAACTGCGTGGCAGTATGCGTACTCCACTGGGGATTATTATGAGAAATGAAGATGAGACTTTGCAGTATATCGACAAGACAAAACCTACTGTTGTTATTACTGTGGGAGACATTGTAACGGCAAGTCTTAAAGAAAAGGGGTTTATTCCCGACATTACTATAACAGATGGAAGAAGTCGCCGTGCGAATTTGTCTGATGATAAATCCAAAAATATGCGCACTTATAATAATGCCCCGGGAACAATCCAGAACACTGCGGTAGTTGGATTTAAACAAAAACTGATTACGTTTTTGAATAAATTCCAAAAAACCACTTTGGTTATTAAGGGGGAAGAGGATTTGCTTGCTCTCCCGGCAATTTTACTGGCGCCTTTAGGAGCATTTGTCCTTTACGGACAGTTTAATCAGGGAATTGTTATAACTGAAGTTACCGAAGACACGAAAAAACTTGTTAAGAAGTTAATATTGCAGTTTGAGTGATTCAAACACCTTTAGCTTCTTCCTTTTTTACTACATGCTCCTGCGGTTTGTCCGCATTTTGAAAATTAAGAATAAACTGTTTGTATATAAAGTCTATGACACGAATAATAAAATAACCAACAAGGGCATAGACAATCATGGCGAAGATTGCATTTAATTCGATAATAAAATAGGGTCCAAGAGAAGGAGACGGGAACATACCGATAAATGGTTCCATTATGGAATCAGTAGTGGCATAAACCCATCTTACAAAAGAAGCCTGTTGACTTGCACCAAGAATTTTCAGAAAAAACCTCACCCCTAAAAATGTTTCCATTATTCCGATGAGGGCTTTGGTGATAAAAATCGCAATTGCATCTATATTCATTCTACTATTGATTCTAACTGATAGTATTAAGCTTTGTAAAGATCATTTACTTCTTTTCAACATTGTACAGAGGCCCGACTATCTGGATGTTTGCGGGAGCTCTTAAATTAAAAAAGTTTTTGAATTCATTTCCATCGAAGGTATAAGAGCTACCATCTCCTGATATAGTGATTGAGTTCGTTCGGCCACTGCCATTATCCCAACTGATACTCACATCACTTGCTGAGTTAATCGGATTTCTACCACGCGATTGGAGTTCAGACTTCACTTTTTCTTTGTCCCAGGTGTCGACACCATCTGGATTTGGTTTGTCTGGCTGAGATAAATGTTTCTGTGTGGATGTGTCTGCTTTAGCGAGTAATAAAGCATTGGCAATATCCGCCACTTCTTCCGGTTTCAGCCAGGCCGTTTTATTGTACTGTGCTCGAGATCCCCAGTCACAATAAAACCATGGAGACTGTTTATCATAAGCTTTTTCATTTAAGTCTGAAAAGTTGGAAACATCTCCTGCTGTGTCACGTCCTGTTTTAGTCCATGGCCTACTGCCTCCCCAAACCTCACCTGAACTCTTGGAATACCCTCCAAATGTAGAAGAGTACCAGGCTGTAATAACTTCATTAGTATCATTGGAGACCATCACCTCCACACCGTCACCACATTTGCTATTTACATCGTCCACGGCCTGATCCCATTTTCCGCCTTTATTGTGTCCTAAGTACACCTGACAACTTTGTGTTGTACAGATCTCATTATTTCCACCCTTTGTATAAGAATAGGCAAAAGAGGCCGCTGCCACAACCTGCGCTTTAAATGCCTCATATCCTCCTTCATCTCCCCAGGAACTAAACATTTCACCCAGTCCTTTTAAATAGTCTCGACTGCCGACTTCGCCGTATCCTTGCACCTTAACTTTATTTGAGGGAAAGTTCTTACATTCAAATCTAACGTTATTAAAGTATGCACCAAGTATGGTTTTGTAATCTTGACCTGCCTTTGAACGACCAAAGGCGCCCCACTGACTCATACCCACTCTATCAGGAACTCCGTAAGTATAAAAAGCAAACCTTGGACTGAAACCTGGATCAACAGAACGATCATCCACACATCCACCCATCGTTGATCCGGCGGACCGAGGAATATTTAAACTCGCTAATTTTTGAGCCAATATTTCCTGCTGACGGGCTGAAAGCTCAGCAATCTTCTTTTGAATAGTGCTTTCAAATGCCTTTGCTTTTTCTATTTCTGCAGCTAAAAAACTAGACTGTTTATCTACTTCTTCTTTGATTATAGTCATTTTTTCTTTATCCTTTTGCAAACTGTCTTTTTTTAGCTTTAGGTCTTTAATATAGGTAACAATACTTATGATCGTTTTTCTGTCTTCATCTAAGAGGGTTTTTTGATAAAAAAAATTTTGTAAACTCAAAGAAAGATTTTCTGCGATTAATAAGTCAACCACAGTAAAAGTGTTTTTATCCAAATTTTTATAATACGAAACGGTCCTCTCTTCAAGTAAGGCCTTCTGATATAGCAGTGCGCTTTCTCCATCTCTTACTTCCTTTTCTTTCTTAACGATTTCATTGGTTAAAGTTATTACTTTATTTTTTATCGTATTTAATTGTTGGTTTAGTCCTTGCAGATTTTTTTCGTTTGTCTGTGTGGCTTTTTGAGATGAATCCAGCGATTTTTTCAAATCTGATAACTGCTTGGAGATATCATCATATTCGTCTGCTTGAATAGACAAGGTGATCTGCACACACAAAACCATTAAAAGAAGGATTACAAAAAATCTTTGCATACTATCATTATACCTTTCTATAATTACATGTTGCGGCGAATATAATTGATAACTTCTCTACTTTCTTGATATACTCACTATATGAAACGCGTGTTTCTTTATACATTGATTATCCTCTCGCTTTTAGTCAGTACATTACCCCGTTCTGTTTCTGCTCAGCGTTATGCTGTTTGTGATGAATGTGGTTTGTGTGCAACTAATCCTTCGAACATCACCGCTCTTCCGGGTAACTGGAAACAGTGTGCCGCCTGTTTGTATCCCACCGTTGATGGAAATCATCCGGAGACACTTGATACATTAAAAATCGACGAAACTACAAATTCGCCCATACTCCCTGCACAACCTGGCCGCTTTTATAGTGCGATCGGTTGTATAACCACGACTTTATCTGACTTTACTCAACCTGGTGCAGCCGCTTCATTAACTCGACCTTTGCTCAATGTGCTGTTGTCTATTGGCGGAGCGATAGCATTTTTGTACCTATTGTATGGAGGATTTCTCATTGTCACTTCAAGGGGAGATGCGGAACAATTAAACTTAGGAAGACGTACTATCTACGGAGCAATTATTGGCATAGTCTTTGCACTATCTTCTGTATTCCTTGTTAATCTACTAGCCAGCGGCGTTCTCAAAATACCTGGATTTCAATAAGCTTAAACGGTAGCTTTCTTAAATATTAATCCGACCGCAAACATTATAAATGTTGCAACTAAAAGATCGGTTGCTGCACCTGTGCTTGGTATTGTCTTAATATCTTTTACAGGGTTATTTGTGGGGGAAACTTTAGGAGTTGTTGTAATACGCGGCTCTTCTGTTGGAGTGACCACTTCATTGTTCTGTGCTACTATCGTTGGTTTTACGGTGGGAGTTGGTGACGCTACCGTATTCCCTCTAGAAACATTAAACAATCCGCTTTTTGAGTTAAAGACTTTAAGTTTTCCTGTTGCAATAAGCAAAAATACGACAACGACAATAAGACCGAGAACGAAAGAAATGATTTTATTAAAATTATCCATAAATATATAAACTTTTGATTAACCATATTATAATACTATAGGTTGCAAAAATCAACTCAAAATATTATCCTCGGGCCAATGAGAAAACATAGACTTCTTTCACACCCGCACGCTTAAGAACCCTTGCTGCTTCCTGAGCAGTACTCCCGGTTGTAACCACATCATCGACTAAAATTACAGGATATTTCGGCGGTCTCATTATATCTGATATCTGAAAAGCGTCATTCATGTTTGTATATCTAATTCTCCTCTCTTTTATTTGAGCCTGTGCTTTGGTTTCTCTCGTTCTTTTAAGAAGGTCTATTACCGGATATCCTAATATCGATGAAAAATAGCGGGCGATAATTTCTGACTGATTAAATCCACGTGCTTTTTTTTTATTGTCATGTAGAGGAATGGGCTGAAGTAAAGCTTTTGGGTAATATCTTCTAAACAAATAGATGTCTTCTATATGCTCCGGTTTTATTAGCCTAAAAAACTCATTAAATATGTCAAAGGCACCTTTGTATTTTATATTTTTTATGATCAGTCGCATAAGTGGATTATATGAGTAAAGACTTACGACTCCATCAACACCTGATTCTTTTTTACAATCCGTGTGTGTACTACCTAATAAACTAGTTCTTTCACAGTATAAACACGCACTATGTTGGCTTTTTTGAAGTTTTTTTTCACAACGAAGACAGATATAAGATCCCCAAAACCCGCACATTACGCATGTTTTCGGAAACAATATGTCTCGCAGCATACCTATCTATTATAGTACGATCATTTTTCCTTCGAATGACGTCTGCGAAACTGATTTTTTTACATAAGTATTTTCCGCCGTGTGTGTTCTTTTTTTTAGCATGTATGTGTTCTCTTTTGATCTCTTGATTTGTTATGTGAAAATGTTTATTATGTGTGGATAAGTTATCCACATAATATTCACAGCCCTATGG
>CAZQAU010000009.1:29738-49242 GCA_964591375.1 uncultured Gammaproteobacteria bacterium | reverse complement strand
TTTTCTTTGTTTATTTGCTATCATAACATGTATGGACAATAATAGTGGAAATTCACCGGAAAATCAACCACCTGCTGATCAAGAACAGCCAAAACCTATTTATGAAACCATACCAACAGAAGATATGCAGCCGGAAGAAGTATCGTCAGATGTTTCATCTACAGATGATGCTTTATCTGCACCGCCATCTGAAATACCTTCTGAACAGGCAATGTACCCATCATCAGGTGGAGGAGGGAATCGTACAAAGTTTCTAATTATAGGTGGAGTAATAGTGTTCTTTATACTTATTTTTTTTGGTATTCTTAAACTTTTTTTTAGTGAAACTAAGACACCAGCAGCTGCTAAGCCAGTTAAGTTAACTTACTGGGGTTTATGGGAAGATAAATTGATATATGATGAAGTTATAAAAGAGTATCAAACTAAAAATCCTAATGTAACTATCACGTATGAAAAAATGTCGCATGAAGATTATCTCCTTAAATTATTAACAAGAAGTAAAAACAATGTGGGACCTGATATTTTTCGATTTCATAACACATGGTTGCCTCAGATCCGTGAATTGGTTGCGCCATTACCCGCAAGCGTCATGACAAATGAAGAATTTGAAAAGACTTTTTATCCCGTACATGCACGAGATTTGAAAGTTGATAAATATTATTACGGAATACCATTATCAATAGACGGTCTCGTATTAATTTATAACGATGCTCTCTTTAAACAGGCGGGTATTACCAAAGCGCCCGCTCTTTGGGATGATGTACTTGATTATGCTGAACGCCTAACTGTACGTGATACAGATGGTAATATTGTTACGTCTGGCATAGCATTGGGAACCTCTGCAAATATTGAACATTTCTCTGATATTTTTGGTTTTATGTTGCTACAAAACTCATTAGGAACAAATCAGGAAGAAATTAAAAAGAAAAGTAGAGATGAAATATGGGGAACCTTAAAAAAACTCAATACTCCCGAAGCAAGCAGTATTTTTCAAGAGTATAGACGTCTCGCCGAGCCGCCAAATGAAGTATGGAACGATACGATGTCCAACTCAATTACTGCTTTTATCCAACAGAAAGTTGCAATGATCTTTGCCCCTTCATGGGAGGCTTTTGTTATTAAAAATAATAATTTTGATATACCGGTTAAAGTAGCACCATTACCTCAGTTGCCGCAAGATCCACAGTTTAAACCAGCATCAATCGCATTTGGATCTTATTGGGTAGAAGGTGTTTCCCGCTTTAGCAGTGGAGATGAACAATTGGAGGCCTGGAAGTTTTTAAAATATTTATCTCAGAAAGAAATATTAACGAAAATGTATAAGAAACAAAAAGACACTCGGTTATTCGGTGAACCATATCCACGTGTAGATATGGCCGATTTACTTATTAATGATCCATATGCAGGACCTGTAATAAAGCAAGCTCAGTATTATTATTCATTGCCATTAGCATCCAGAACATTTGATGGAGGTATCAATCATACTGGGGGAATGAATGATGATATCATTAGTTATCTTGCAGATGCTGTTAACAAAACAATCAAAGGTGTTTCTTATACCGAAGCGTTAAGAACAGCACAGCAGGGAATTGAGCAAATATATACCAAGTATAAAATTCCTGAAAAATAATCATTTTAGTACAATGTGAGCATTAGCTATCATTTTTCTGCTAGAATATTTAACCTATGTTCTTTTTTAATAAAAATAAAGACAAAAAGGAATATTATTTCGGACTCTTTTTGAAGAGTAGTGAAGCTACTGGCTTTGTATTCGAAATAACGAAAAATAATCATTCGATTTTAGCACAACAAACGGTCACCTATTCAAATGGTTGGGAAAATATAGTTCAAGATATCGATGAAGTGCTTTCAAAACTGGAAAAAACCACTCGACTACATCTCAAAAAGGTGATTTTTTTTGTTTACTCATACTTTATTTCAGGCAATGAGATTAGACAACCATACAAAACTATTATTAAATCGCTTAGTAAGGATTTAGATTTAACACCTTTAGGTTATATTGAATGCAATGAGGCAGTAGCTCAGTACTTACAGAGAAGGGATAAATCTCCATTAAATGTTATCTTAGTTGAAATAGACAAACAGAATGTAGATGTTTGTATATATAAAGGTAGTAGAAAAGTATCGTCTAAGACAATTTCGCGTACCAGTATTTTGGTAGACGATTTAACAAGTGTATTTACTGAAATTAAAGGACAAATTTTGTTGCCTTCACGGTTAGTTTTATATGATTCGTCAGATCTTGATGATGAATCTGTTAAAATACTTAGTCATAAATGGGATAAAGATATTTTTATTCAACATCCTAGAGTTGAGGTTATTAAAGAACAAGATCTTCATGCAGAACTGGCTAATATTTTTTTTACTCAATTACATCAAGTGGATACTGATACACAATTAACTTCATCTGAAAATGTTATTCCCGAAGAGCCAGTGGAAGAAGTAAATAGCCCACATGGAAATGTTACACCGACTGCGATCGGTCAGCCGATGGTTCCACCAGTAAATCCTGAAGTTCTAGGTTTTACAGTCCATGATGATACTGAACCTATTCAATCTACATTTCAGACTACATATCCGGCGACAGCTGCGCCATCTGCTACATTGCAATCCTCGCCTCCTGAGACTGTACGTATAGCACCTAAAAAAGGATCAAAATTTGTTGTTCCTAAAATGAGTATGATGCTGCCTAAACTAAATATTATCCGTTTTGCATTGATTTTCGGAATAGTGCTAATAATAATTAGTTTATTCTTAATAGAATCATATTTTCATAAAGCAACATTAACTATTATATTACCATCTAAAACTATTTCTAAAAAAACAAATATTACCGATCTTGATATAAAAACATCAACAATCTCAACGTCTATAGATGGAACTGTTCAAACAACAGGCAAACGTGATATTGGAGAAAAAGCACGTGGCGTAGTAACAGTTCATAATTTTGAAGATAGCGAAAAGACATTTGCAAAAGGTACAATAATTGAAGTTGAAGGTCATTCTTTTACTTTTGATCAAGACGTCACTATTGCATCGGCTAGCGAAACTTTATCTGGTGGTGAAATTGTAAAAACTCCAGGAAAAACAAAAACTAATATTACAGCTAGTAATATTGGTCCAGAAGGAAATCTTGAAAAAGGTAAAAGATTTAAAATAGGAACAGAGTCAACATCAAAATATTTTGCGATGAATGACTCTGCGTTAGTTGGTGGAAGTAAAAAAACAGTTAAAACTGTAGCAAAAAAAGATATAGATGATTTAAAAAAAGATTTGCTCGATAAAGCAACAAAACAGGCTATAGAAACTATTAAAAAAACTATTTCTTCAGATAATCATCTGCTAGACACTTTAACAGAGGTAAATATTACGGATACTACAGCATCCAAAGAAGTAGGAGAAGAGGCTTCACAGATAACTTTAAATCTGACTATATCCGCTGATTATTATTTTTATGACGAAAAAGACTTAAAAAATAAGTTAGCACAATCATTAAAAAGTGATATTCCGTCTGACTTTGAGTTGAATAACCAAAAGATCACTTATAACTTAGAAAAAGTAGAGAAGAGTGCAGATGGAAATGTTACTTTATCGGTAGAAGCAAAAGAAACTGCTAGTAAAAAAATAAACCCCACAGAGATTCAATCAGCAGTATTAGGGAAAAATAAAGAAGCCATAGATGCTATTGTTAAAAACAAAACAAGTGCCGATGGATTTACCATCGATATTTCTGCTCCTTTGCCATTACTGGATTTATGGATGCCATTTTTTTCAAAGAATATTGAAGTGAAAACAACAACAGAATAATAAATTTTTCTTTGTTTGGATGATTAATCTCGATTGGCGAAGCAGTGATATTTTTGATATATTGGATATTTATGGCACTCTATGCATACGTTAAAGAAACACCCTCGCCTCGTCGTAAGACTTTTCATGCAGTTTCCTATATCTCTTTAACAATTGGTGCTGTTGTCCTTTTTTGGTCATTTTACCCTATCATTACATTTGAAATATATTCACGATTGTTCATACAGAATAATATAACGACGCCAGTGCCAAGAAATCAGATAGCTTCAGCTGTCACTTCTGCGAGTTCTGTTTTAGGAAGCACAGACGTTTTTTCTTCTAACTTAAAGGATTTTGTAGATGCTAATCAATGGTTTACAACCAAACCCCAACCCAAGCAGGATAAAAAATTATCTGTAAAAGAATATACTATTTCCATTCCGAAATTAAATATCAGTAACGCACGTGTTGAAGTGGGGGGTGAAGACTTATCGAAAAGCTTAGTACATTATCTTCCTGAATCTTTACCAGGTGAGTATGGAAATGTAAGCATCTTTGGTCACTCAACACTGCCTCAGTTATATGATGTAAAAAATTATAAAACAATTTTTACTTATCTACCGTCTCTTGAAAATGGCGATACTATTATTGTAAAAATGGGTGATTTGGAATATCAGTATGAAGTGTATGATCGTTTTGTAGTGAAACCTGATCATATATCTATCCTTGATCAGCGCTTTGATGCGTCATATCTTACATTAGTTACATGTGTACCTCCAGGTACTTATTGGCTTCGATTAGTTGTTCGTGCCAAGCTAAAAAACCTACCCGACACACCTTGATACACTTTGTCCGTCTTTACGCCTTAACTTATACGTGTTAGAATAGCGCCATGAAGCGGTTATTTTACCAGTCAGTTTTATTCATTATTTATGGCCTAATAAGTCTTGGAGATTTTATAATAGATATAGCATCATCTATTGTATATAAGATCATTATTGTTATTGGGAATGGATTTTGGTTACTATATATATTATTTAGAACTATTTGGCTATTATTATTGTTTTTCTCATTTTTATTGGGAAAGCTCATTCGTAAGTTGAATATTTTTAGACCTATCAAGTTTGTTTTTCGCTATCGAGCTTTCGTGTTAGGATTTATATCTTGTTTAATTGTTTTTTCTTCTTATCAAGTTTATCTTCTGATGCAAACTTTACCATCACCAAGTGAAATAGGAAAAATAAATTATAAACTGTCAACTCATTTGTTTGATCGAAATGGGAAATTACTATATGAAGTGTATAAAGATGAAAGCCGTACGCCAATAAAGATAGTAGAATTGCCAGATTACATAGCCAATGCAGCGGTAGCATTTGAAGATAAAGACTACTATACGCATAATGGAATTGCACCAATATCTGGTATATTGCGTGCGGTAAGAGATATGGTTCTAAATAAAAACTTGCAAGGTGGATCTACAATAACTCAACAGCTTGTAAAATCATCATTATTATCTCCAGAAAGAACAATTGAACGAAAAATTAAAGAAATGATTTTAGCTATTCAAACTGAAAGATTATTTACAAAAAAACAAATTCTAGAACTTTATCTCAACCAGATACCATATGGTGGTGCTGCCTACGGTATCGAAGAAGCTGCACAGGTGTATTTTGGGAAGCATGCAAAAGATCTTAAATTGGAAGAAGCTGCTTTATTAGCCGGATTACCTCAATCTCCTTCAGTTTATTCACCCTTTGTTAATCCAGAATTGGCGCTTAACAGAAGAAACGAAGTACTGGATCGAATGTTGGAACAAAGATATATTTCACGTGATGCTTATAATAAAGCAAAAAAAACTAAGCTTGTTGTAAAACAACCACAAAATGTGATTAAAGCACCACACTTTGTTTTTTATGTAAAAAAAGAGCTAGAGAAAGAATATGGTACAGATCTTGTAGAATCTGGAGGTTTAAATGTTAAAACAACACTTGATCTAAATATTCAAAAAGAATCGGAGAAAATCTTACAAGAAGAGCTGGAAAAGATTAAACATTTAAATGTTACCAATGGAGCGATTTTAGTGACAAAACCAGCTACAGGTGAAATTCTTGCCATGGTTGGTTCAGTTGATTATTTTGCTTCACCATCAGGCGCTTTCAATGTTGTTACAGCGTTACGTCAACCAGGCAGTTCTATTAAGCCTATTATGTATTCTCTCGCACTCGAACGCAATTACACTGCTGCTAGTATTCTCGATGATTCACCGGTAGCTTTTGTTCTCGAAGGAGAACCAACTTATCGTCCGGTAAATTATGATGGAAAGTTTCATGGAAAGGTATCACTTCGATATGCACTGGCTAATTCATATAATATTCCCGCAGTTCGTGTACTACAAACATTGGGCGTTAGTCAGTTTATTGCACACGGAAAACGTATGGGAATCTCTTCATGGACAGATCCTTCCAATTATGGTTTGTCGATTACTTTGGGAGGAGGAGAGGTAACTATGATAGATATGGCGACAGCTATGGGAGTATTGGCAAATAAAGGGAAAAGGATGGATCTAACGGGTTTAAAAAATATAGTTGACACTTCGGGACAGTCTATAATTTTTGATCATCCGGAGGAAATTCGCGTACTTAATGAAGGAATTGCATATATTATGTCAGATATTTTATCTGATAACCTGGCCCGTTCCTGGGCGTTTGGTCCCAATTCTGCACTAGTGGTACCTGGATACCAGGTTGCTGTTAAGACAGGGACAACTGACCAAAAAAAAGATAACTGGACAATTGGTTACAATCCGGATTTTTTGGTTGCTGTTTGGGTGGGTAATAACGACGGTACACCTATGCATCCTACACTTTCATCAGGGATAACGGGTGCAGCACCAATCTGGAATAGAGTAATGAAGTATATATTAGATAATTATAGTAAAGATAAAAAATGGTTTATGAAGCCCGAAAATATAATACAACGTCCTTGTATGTATGGGCGGCAGGAATATTTTATTAGGGGAACAGAAACAAATGCGCCCTGTCAATTAAATAATCAAACACTTCCATTTCGACCTCGATTTTAATGATCTGTTTTGCATAATCCTAGAGACTCACTTTTTTTTATATATTTTTGAACGGTGATCACATATTCAGCATGACTCCATGTCAAAGGAGCGGTTGATATATGACTACCAGTATGTGGATTGAGTTGTTCAGATAATACACCAGAAGGTAAAGCATATTTTTCTGTCCATTTGAGCCATTTCATAGCTTTTTCAAGATCAGCTTCTTTTTTAGAGATTCCAATATAGTATTGAGCGAGCCATAAAGTAGTTATAAACCATGGATTACCAGGCGTTTCCTGGCTTACTCGATAATAATTATCGCCTTCGTACCTGCTAACTCCGCTAACTGCTGTTTTACATAAAATTTTATCTTCGACTAATTTTATGGACTCAGAAATTCTTGAGTCATCTATTGGCAAGACGTTGAAATGAAATAATGCAAAAATACTCGCCATATCTAGTGTTTTATCTTTTATTGTTTCTCTGTCTTTAAAGTTTATGATCCGATAAAATCCACCATCTTCAGTATTAAATAAATGGTTTAATATAGCTGATTTCATCTTTTCTGCTGTAAGATCATATTCTAAAGCTGTTTTAGTTTTTCCCAGAAGTGCTGCAAAATTACCTGCTGCTATTAATCCTGCATATACACAGCAGGATGTAAATGTGGAAATACCAAATTTTTCTTCCCATAAATCATAACTCGGTTTGGGCAGCCCTGTTTCTTCATCAATATATGTTTTCATAAAGTCAGCTGCTTTTTTTATAAAAGAATTGTATATATTTTCAATAAATTCTAGATTCTTGGATGCTTCATAATACTTCCATAGCATGACCACTACGTGTGCTGTTTCGTCTTCCTGAATGGGTAGAGTAGGTTTTCCATCGACTACCCATGAATGCCAAGAACTGCCTAGTGAGCGGTCAGGTCTATATTTATGCATCAAGTAGCCGTCATCAGTGATTACATCATTGCAAAATTCAAAAAAACGCTCTGCAATAGTAAAATCACCATTCTCCAATAATGCGGATAAGGTAAAACAAGCATCACGTGGCCATACAAAGCTATATGAGTCACGACCATGTTCAAGCATATCAGAGTCGCATGAAGCTAGAATTGCACCACCATTATCTATATGTGACCTTATATAAAATAAGGATTTTTTAAAAAGCTGGATGAGCCCATCATCTAAATTGCAGAAGCATGTGTTTTGTTTGTTTACCCAAGCATGCCAATAATCTTGTGTAGTTTTCATTAGATGTACTGGAGTTTTTTTTAATACATAATCATTTAACTCATATACCTCTTTAATCGATTTAGCTACTGTTACCCAATAATATACGAGTTTGCTTTCATATGCATTTATGTCCATACTAAGCGAAAATACAGAATCAACAAGGCCATGCTCAATTGGATTTTTAGAGAGACTTCCATCTTCCGCATCAACATGCGTACCTAATTTACCATGATGATTAAATAGGCCTACTGCATAATCATCAAATGTTTTTCCTTCACAGAATGCATTTAATAGATAGGCACGTCTGCCTTTATAGTGAATAATTACATTATGTTTTGGATCATAAAAAGCAGTATCGCCTCGATGAGATTCATATAATTCAAATTCGTGATTAAAATAAATTTTTACAAGGCGATTTTTTTCGGATAAATTCTTAATAATGACTTTTCTGAGAAAAATATTTTTTTCGTTATAAACAATATCCTGAAAATCTAATTCAATGTTCTGTTGTAGATTGGTAGCTTTTATTTTACTTGCTAGCGTTTCGTGTTCGCAGTTGATGTCAATATTCCATGATTTATCATTCAACCATTTCAAAGCATTATCAGCAAAAATTCCAATTCTATGAATATAATGACCACCAATATGATTTTCCAAACCTACATATGGGAAATAGAAGTCGCGTACTTGAGCCCTTTTATCAAGAAGAACTAAAATATTACCATTTGATAAAGCAAGCGATTTTGGCATAATAACCAGATATCTATAGTCAATAATTAATCACTATTGCTATAGTTATTTAATTCCATAATACTTTCGTAAATAAACACCAATAGTCTTGTGCATTGTTTTCCTTGTTCGGTAGTTATTCAGTTTATTAGCAAGAATTGGTTCCTGTAAAACAGATGCTACCCAGCTTGCAAAATCGTTTTTTTCTTTATTGACATGATATCCGAACTGTTCATCAGTCAGTGTTTCCATTGCGTTTTTTAATTCTACGAGATTTTTGAGAACCGGACCGTTATGAACCCAAAAGCACAGATTTCCCTCCGCATGTATTAAGGTTCTGTTGTGGTTTTTACTTAGTGATGTGAGTTTTTGGTCTAGCAAACTCATCACATCGTTGATGGATTGTGATTGAACCATATCAGGGTTACTTTATTAGCTTTATGCTGTTTAGGATAATAATTAATAAAAGCTAATAAGTAAAATTTTTTTCCTAAACAGTACGATTCTTTAATCTCCATTCTAGATCATTCAGCACATTCATACAAGAAATAAATGCTTCATAAGGAGATTCATAGGGATTAAAATACTTATGTACATCACCATCTGCGAACCATTTAGTGCACATATAATAGTAATGATCTGATGTCTGTAGCTTTCGCCAGTCCTCGATGATTTTTTTGTCCTTTGTTTTTAGTACCTGCTCTTCTAAACTATATACCTTGGCTATGGCATCATTTTGAATGGCATTTGATAGCCATGCCGATAAATCCCGTTCCGTATCAGCCCACGACACATAGTAAGGAATATCCAGTTCCGCTACTGTTTTATACTTTTTTACAGCCTCTGATGGTGTAACAAATGAGTTGTCTGGATGTTTTAGTATTTCAGCAGGTAGGTGTTTTAAAAATTCAAAAATTCCAGTATCTTCCCACTGATGTTCTCCGAATGTCTCATAATCCATAAATAAATTTATTATTTCGCCGTTTCCATTTACAGATGAAACCCACTGGGCAAATTTTGGAGCTGTTAATGGAAATTCTTTCCACTCTCGTGAAGAAAAGCGAAATGCGATATCATCAGATAATCTGTAATTTTTAAGTAGTAATTTTATAGTTTTTGTTCCTTTTGGTTTGTATAAAAAATTCGGACTACGCCAGCCCAACACATGGTCAGCTCCTTCTGCAAGAATACCTTTAAATCCCATCGATTCAGCGGCTTGTGCTACTTCATTACTAAATATAAGTTCAGTGTTGCGAAAAATTTTAGGAGTTACACCAAATAATTCTTTAATTTTTTTCTTATGGAGATTGACTTGGCGTTTAAACTCTTTTTTTGAATATAAGAACGATAGGGAATGATAATACGTTTCACTTAAAAGCTCTACCTGACCCGTACTGACTAACTTTTGAAATGAATCTAGTACAGCGGGATAGTCTCGCTCTATTTGTTCGAGAAAAATTCCTGATAACGAAAAACTGATTTTAAATTCTGGATATTTTTTAAGCAAATCTAAGAGTACTTTATTAGCGGGTAAATAACATTTATTTGCTACTTTTTCAAGAATTTTTTTATTATTTAAATTAAGATGTGAATCATCATTGAAATAATCATGATCATTTCCAATATCAAATATCCGATAGCGTTTTACACGCAGTGGTTGATGTACTTGAAAATAAAAGCAGACAGATGGCATATTAGTTATTTTTTTTTAGCAATTTTTTATATATATTTACACATTTTTTTGCTGCTTTGTGCCAACTTAGTTTTCGAACTTCGGATTTTCCATTTTCACGCAAAGTTTTTTGTAAAGATGGATTTTTTAAAAGAACAGTTATTTTATTAACCATTTCATCTACGTCCCAAAAGTCAGATTTCAGAGCATGGGTAATTACTTCAGAAACACCTGATTGTTTAGACATAATTACCGGTGTATTATTAGCCATCGATTCGAGCGCGGCTATACCAAATGGTTCAGAAACTGAAGGCATTACAAGTACATCCGCGGATCTATATATTTTATTTAGCTCTTCACCACGGAGATATCCCACGAAGGAAACTTTATCTGAAATGCCGATTTCTGCGGCTTGTCTGATTATCTGATTCTCCATATCACCTGATCCAGCAATGATAAACATACTATTTGGTACATACTGGATTACTTGTTTTGCCGTTTTTAAAAAATAATCTGGACCTTTTTGTAGAGTTAATCTACCTGCAAAGAGTACTATCTTTACACCAAACTCCTTTAGTTTTAATACATCAAATCTATTACTATCTGTTTCATATTCATTCATATTGATCCCATTATGTACGACAGATACTTTAGAAGGATGAATATTATATTTATCTACAATAATTTTTTTAGTAAAGTTACTTACTGCGATAATTATATCGGCCTTGGCCATGCCTTCTTTTTCTATTTCAAATACTTCTTTATTAACTCCTCGTCCACCGGTACGATCGTGTTCCGTGGCGTGTATATGTGCCACTAAAGGTTTCTTACTAATTTTTTTTGATTCTATTCCTGCCGGGAACGATAACCAGTCATGAGCATGAATAATATCATGTGGATTATCCGCGGCAATGGTTTTAGCATATTCTCCATACCGTAATACTTCATCAAGCAAATCATTTCTATATATACATTTTTCGGATAGACTTCTTTCTCTGGCATATTTTTCGGAAGTTATATATGGCTTTAACAGAGAATCAAATGTTTTTAGTTTAATTTTTTTTGTATCGGCGAATAAAAATTTCAACTTTTCATCCTCCAAGTCATAACTTCGAGGCAGAACGAATAGAATATCGGTTCCATGATCTGAGAGGCCATGTGTGATACCCCAACAAGCGACACCCAAACCCCCACTGTTAAACGGAGGAAATTCCCATCCGTACATTAATATTTTCATCTTAAAGTTAATTCATGCAAATAAAGTCAAGCTTACCTTGACGTATTTATTACTATATTTTGTGAAAATTGTGATAATATTCTTTTTTTTCGTATCTTAAAAAATAATACATTTTTTCATGAAGCATTACAAATGATTTTCACTGAATTCTCATTATTATTGTTAAGCGAAAAAATTAATAATATGCAGTGAAAAATATCACAAAAAGATTTTGATTTCGAATATGAACTTAATAAGTTATTTTATTTCGAGTGAATATTTTGTTGTAGTTGGGGAGTAAATATGAGATTTTTTTGTCACTGACGTTACGTTGATTTTATAGATACCCTTTTCTTTTATGTTGCGTAATGCAAACGTAATATATCCATTTTTGTTAGTTTGTGCAGTTCCATCAAACATTTTACCTGACGGAGTTACTACATCTAGCGACACATCCGCAGAGTTAATCACTGAGTTATCGGGAATTTTCACTACATATATCTTTGCAAATAAATCTGTTAGTTCATTTTTTTTCTCGTAGCTAACTTCAATTTTAGAAATAGTTATTTTGTTAATTGTTTCAGATGGTGTGATAATATGTTGAGTATTTTTTACTAATGGCAGGGGAACTGGTGGTATTTCGGGTGCTCCATTTAAAGCTTCTGTGATGACGGGAGTAGGGGAAGAATTTTTCAAATTTTCATCTGGCAAAATAAATGTAGTGCTTTTTGCGGATGCATAACTGAGCGCAGAATTTAGAAATTCAGATTTTTGGTCTAAACTAAATCCGATGTATACTATATCTGCATGATTATTGGCTGCTTCCACAATTCCGTTTATTGCCTCCGCATAACTTCCATAGCCATTATCGTCTAGCACTTTTATGTTCATTAATATAGCACTTGATGTTGCTTCAAGTGCTCTGCTAGCCAGTTCTGTACCATGTCCATTTTCATCATTTACAGTGAGTGAAGTAGTAAAGTTTTTTTCGTATGCTATTTTTTCTTTTAAATAGTTACTAGATTTTTTAATACCTGTATCGAGTATCGCGATAGTAAGCGGAGATATTTTATTTGATAAATTTTGAATTATTTTTGCTGATGCTGATGCCTTCTCTTCATCGATTATAATTTTATTTGTTTGATAATTAGGTTCCGCCATCATGACTTCAGGATTCTCAGAAAGTGATTTAACGGCGTTGTTAATGGATCCTTGAGGTACTTTTAAAACAAATGTATTATCGAACAGTAATTCTTTTTGAATTATTGCTTGTAAAGTAAGTGCAATAGAGTGAAGATTATTTTTAGCCGATCCGTTTTTTAATTTGACTATTATTTCATCATCTCTGTTTGTAGCGGAAGAAGAAGCTGTTTCTACTGCACAGACATTGGATTTTAGTATAAGTAGAAAAAGAAGTACAAATAAAAATAATACATTTATTATAAGTTTCATAAGCTATAAATTTATTATAGCAATTATGCGTATATTTTTAGGCTAAATGTTGATGCTTTACTTATAATTTTTATATAGTTATATGGGGTTATATAAATAATGATATTGTTAATAATTAAAAAATCAAAAAATTATTTTAACAAAATACGTATTTTGAGCTTACAAAGAGATACTTCAATCAATATTTCAAATTTATTTTATAATGCCAGTCTTTCTTTATAGCTATTATAATTATTTTTAATATCATCTAGATTATCTGTTCCAAATTTTTTTACAAAATTTTGCACTATAACATACGCTAACATGCATTCGGAAATTACACCGGCACGTGGTACAACACAGATATCTGATCTTTCAACAGTTGCCTGATCTGGTTTTTTTGTTTTAATATTTACTGTTTTTAATGGTCTGTATAAAGTAGAAATAGGTTTGTGATAAGCTCTAACCACAATAGGCATTCCATTTGTTATTCCACCTTCAACTCCTCCAGCACGATTAGTTTGTCGGTAGAAACCAGAAGATGTTTCATCTTTATTTTTATAATAAATTTCATCATGAACTTCGCTTCCTTCTGATGCAGCACCAAGGACTCCTTGTCCTATCTCTACCGCTTTAACAGATGGAATACTCATTATTGCTTGTGCAATTTGGCTGTCAATTTTCTGATCAAAATGTACATAACTACCCAGACCTACAGGTACTCCAACTGCCCATGCTTCAACAATGCCACCAAGTGTATTCATATCCATTCGTGCTTTTTGAATAAGAGTTTTCATCTGAGCAGATGTGTTTGTATCAACACAACGAATCTCTGGGTCATTATGATAAACATTTTTTATATCTTCAAATGTATATAGATTATTCTGAGGAGAAGATGGAAATGTAAAATCTGACTGTTTTGACAATCTTATGTTGCCTATCTGGATTGTATGACTTGCGAAGTCTATATTAAAATTTGCCAAAAATTGTTTAAAAATAGCACCGGCTGCGACCCGTGCTGTTGTTTCACGTGCAGAGGCTCGTTCCAGTACATTGCGCACATCATCAAATCCATATTTTAGAACTCCAGCCAAATCTGCATGGCCTGGTCGAGGTTTAATAACCTTTATTCCATCAATAAAAACTTCGTCCTGTGGTACAACACTCATTTTTTGTCCCCAATTTTTAAAATCTTTATTTTCTACATATATCGTAATAGGGGATCCTAATGTTTTTCCAAATCTTATTCCGGAAAGAACTTCCACAGCATCATCTTCTAATAATTGACGTCCACCAGAACCTGCCCCTTTTTTGCGTTTTTGCATTTCATTCTGAAGCATTGGTAACGAAATTGGTACATTTGCTGGCATCCCTTCAATAATAACAACAACTCCTTTACCATGTGATTCACCTGCGGTTAAAAATCTAATCATAAGAAATTTTATTGTAAAATTTGATAAATTTTTTGTAATGTTTCGAGATCAATTTGTCCTGGTGCTGTCGATGTTAAATGTGTGGATGCATAAGTTAAATAGCTTCCCAAAAGTGGCCCAAGTATACGGGTCTTCTTTCCTTTTTCACCCATTCCAATAATAATCTGATTATCATCAGGTTTTTTACTTAATAACAAACGAAATAATATTTGTTGATCGTAATCTGAGTTTACATATGTAGCAATCTTAATAATATCGGCACCTACTGTATGCATGTCAAACACAAGTTTTGTTAGTTGCCAGTAAGGTGGTGTTTTAGCAAAATCATGATACGAAGTAATAATTTTTGTTACTTCATTTTTTGGAAAAGTGTGTTGTTTTAATGTAGAGTATTCAATATCAACATAATCAAATTGTGATTGAATTGCTGTCATAATAAGCTCAGTTCTTGATTCTTCATTACCACTATATTTACCGCCTTCTGTCTTTTTTCGGCAAGTAAAAATGGCTGGCTTAGTAATTTTTGATTTTATTTCACGAATGTCACTTGTTCTTAAATTTTCAATATAATCAACACGAAGTTCAATAAGATCTGCAATCTTTTGAACTGATTCAAGATTATTAATAAATTCTTTAAGGTTAGTGCCATTTACTACACAACATATTTTTATCTTGTTCATAGGCATGTTCAGTTATTTATTTAATTCAAAATAATCGTATAAAACTTTCTTCATTGTTTCTTCTGGTGCCTGTTTCTCTGTGTATAATTCAAACTGGGCAGCACCCTGATACAGCAACATATCAATCCCATGAATTATTTTTGCTCCCTTATCCTGTGCATCTTGTAATAATTTTGTATTGTATGGGACATAAACAGCGTCGAATACAATATGTCTGGCTGAAATAAATTGATTAGGAACGGGCGATATATTTTCCATGTCTCCCATGCCTACTGAGGTAGAGTTCATGATAATATCAAAACTTTTGATATCATCAATGTTTTCTAATGATGCTGCTTCACATTTGAATTCGGAAGATAGATCTTGAGCTTTGGAAAGTGTTCGGTTAAAAATTTTCACCTCTGCTCCTTGAGTTGTCATTGCATAAACCATAGAACGAGCAGCACCGCCTGCACCAATAATAGCTACCCGTTTATTGGCTAAGTTTGTTATTCGCTTTAAAGGAGTAAGTATTCCTAACCAATCAGTGTTATATCCTTTCAAAATACCGTTGTCATTTACTACAGTATTTACAGCACCGATTTTTTTTGCAGTATCGTCAACTACATCTAAATGTTTCATTACAGCCGTCTTATGTGGAATAGTGCAGGTCAAGCCGCGAATATTCATAACCCGGACAGCTTCTACCACTTTAGCTATATCCTTAATATCAACTCTCGCTGCAGTGAATACAAACTGATCGTCAATACCGATTGCTTCGTATGCTGCGTTATGCATCGCAGGAGAAAGTGAGTGCTCCACAGGATCTCCTATAATAATACACATTTTGGTATTGCCTGTGATTTTCATTCGTTTGCGATTAAATAATAAGCTAAAATAGTTGCCGTTACTTCGTCTGGAGTAATATTTTCTGTATGAATGATATGATCTGCTGTTTCTTCATATAATTCCTCTCTATCTTTAAATATTTTTTTTAATTCTTCAGATAAAGACAAATTTTCCGTTAAGGCAGGTCTATCAGCATCAAGTTTTTGTACTCGTTTTGCGGAAGTCTCTGGATAGGCAAATAAGTAATAAACTATTCCTATATCACGCAGTAATTCGCGATTTTCCTGCGAAAGAATCATGCCGCCACCAGTGGATAAAATATACTGTTTATCTTTTAATTCTTTGAGACCTTTCAATAACTCTGTTTCTTTTTGACGAAAATAATCCCATCCATGTTTTTCAACCATTTGTTGGATAGTCATTCCTTCCTGTTTGACGATTTCCTGATCGGTTTCAATAATAGGTAGATTAAGTTTAGCGCTGAGTATTTTTGCAACACTGGTTTTTCCACTGCCTCTCATGCCAATTAAAATTACATTATTCATAGGTAATTCCAATAGTTTTTAATACTTCCCAAAATGTAGGAAATGATTTGGATACAACAGCAGGATTTTTAATAATAATACCGGCAGTTTTTGCCCCTGCAACAGCAAAAGCCATTGCCATTCGATGATCCCCGTATGTTTCGATCTCAGCTCCGTGTATGGTACCACCTATTATCGTCATAGAATCATCAGTCGTATTAATAGTAATACCCATCTTTTCCAGTTCTTTTCTAGGAGCTTCTATACGATCGGTTTCTTTAACTTTTAAATGATGAATGCTACTAATATGTGTTTTTCCCTGGGCATATGCTGCAATAACGGCAAGCGTCTGCACTGTATCAGGGTTTGCGTTCATATCGATAGATATCCCATGTAAATTGGTTGTTCCTGTTACTTCAATCCATTTTCCTGTTTCGTTTTTTGTTACCTGACAACCCATTTTTTCTAAAATGTCAGCAAAACGGACATCGCCTTGTGCAGAAGATGGTGGTAAATTAAGTACCTTAATAGAACTGTTGGTGATAGCAGCAATGCCCCAAAAATAACTTGCTGCAATTGCGTCGGCTTCGACGATATATATATCTTTTTTATAAATCTGATTTGCTTTTATGATATATCGTTGATAATTTTCATTAATTACCTCAACTCCAAACTCTTTCATGGCAGAAATAGTTACATCAATAAATGGTTTGGATGACTGTTCACCTATCACTTCTATTATCATTTCTCCAATTCTCGGTGCAATCATCATAATTGAAGAGAAGTACTGGCTGCTTACAGATCCTTTCATTTTAGTCACACCAGCCTTCAAGGCCGAAGAGGAAATTTTAACAGGCAAATACCCTTCCTTTTCGATATATTCGATATCAGCTCCACGTTGTCTGAGACCGTCTACCAAATCAGCGACGGGTCTTTTTTTGAAACTATCTTTACATGTGAGAATTTTAATTCCTGGAACAATACAAAGTAATCCGAGCACAGTTCGTGCCGTTCTTCCTGAAATATTAATATTTAAAGTATATTCGTCATCTTTCACGTCATCAACCGTACCAAGTACGTTGAAATAATCGGGACCTTCTTCGACATTAATACCCAATGTTTTCAAGACGCCAACCATCGCATACGTATCATCACTTTTTAATGCATTTTGTATTTTCACAGTTCCTTTTGTCATGGCAGCCAGATTAAGGGCACGAATAGTGTAACTGAGACATCCCGGAATAGTAACATTTCCAGAAATAGATCCTTGTAATGGTTTAAGTGAAATTTTTTCCATAGTTCGAGTTATTTGGATATAACACTATCGATTACATCTTTTAACAGACTATCATCGATTTGAATATCGTACACTGCCTGTCCGATACTTTTTAATAATGTCCATTTATAAATACCTTTTTCATTTTTTTTATCCATTTTCATTGAATCTAGTATGTCATCTTCGGACAGACCGGGATAAGACGTTGGTAAGCCTACATGTTGAATCATTGATTTTATTTTCATCATTTGATCGAATGTTATATTTCCAATCAGATGAGATAATTTGGTCTCCGCAACTATTCCAATTGCAACAGCCTCACCATGTAAAAGCGGATGAGCTGTTTTAAAACTCAAAGATTCAATGGCATGACCAACCGTATGTCCAAAGTTAAGAATTTTTCGTAAACCAGTCTCTTGTTCATCTTGTTGTACGATTTTCGCCTTTATTTCGCAAGATTTATAAATAATAGCAATCATTTCTTCCGGAGAATATTCTCGTGGCTTTTTAGAAGTAACCTGATGTAAATAATTTGTATCAGCGATTAATCCATGCTTTATTATTTCAGCAAAACCAGCTATGAATTCTCGATCAGGAAGACTGGTTAAAAACTTTGTATCAATTATTACGGCTTTAGGCTGTACAAATGATCCAATAATGTTCTTATATCCTTCAAAATCAACTGCTAGTTTTCCGCCAACGCTTGCATCCACCATTGAAAGTAAGGTGGTAGGAACTTGGATAAAATCAATTCCACGCATATAAGTTGATGCTGCAAATCCTCCCATATCGCCAATTACCCCACCTCCTAAGTTTATTATGAGTGATTTTCGATCAAACTGTTCTGTGACTAATTTTTTCCAGATGGTTTGTAATGTATTAATATTTTTTGCAGCTTCTCCTGATGGGAGTATTACTATTACTGGCTTTACCGGTAAAATATTTGATAGGTAGTGTGTCCATCTTGATATATTTTCATCCGTTACAATCGCAATACTGGTATATTTTTTAAGATCGACATGATCTGAAATTTTATTTAATATCGAATTTCCGACAATAATAGGATAATTTTTCTTTTTTTCTACTAAAGAAATACTTAAAATGTTCATACTTTGTTTTTATTTGCTAATAAATGATCGCGGCTTTGTTTATTTTTGTCAAAAAATTCTTGAGCCGTTTCCTTTGTAAGAGGATTAGCTTTTATGAATTCAATAAATGTGTGTAACTGTTGAATTATGTTTTGGTAATTATGCTGAACTATTTCTTTATGCATTTGTATATTCCCACTGGCCAGACGTGTAGTAGACTCAAATCCCGTACCTGCGATTTGCAATGATTCTGGGTGGGCTTGAGCAAAGGCTAATAAATATGTTGATATAACAAATATCAGATGAGAAACTATCGCAGCATTTATATCATGTTGTTTATAGTCCATCACTATTGAGTCACTGCCTACACTTTGAATAAAACTCTGGATTTTTTCAAGCGACGATGCCATTACTTTTGAATGAGGGCATATAACCCATGGTCTTTGTACAAATAATGTTACGTCTGATTCGGCGAACCCTTTTTTTTCTGATCCTGCCATGGGATGAGTGGGTATAAA
>CAZQAU010000009.1:0-29638 GCA_964591375.1 uncultured Gammaproteobacteria bacterium | reverse complement strand
TTTTTTAATTTCAGAATTTTTGCTAAAGACCCTCCGATTATACCTAATCCTATAATGGCTATGCGATGGAAAGGTGATTGTGGCAGATTATTGATATGCATCGATGTTTTTGATGTTTCAATTATTTTTTCGTAGATTTCTCCAATCTTATTTTTTAATATCTGATGATCTGTTTTTGACATTAAGTGCTCTTTTAGTGCCTCTTCTCGTCCTTTTTGTAATATGCCTATATTATTAGCACGTTTATATGCACCTACTTCATCAGTAATTTTCATACGTTTTTCGAGTAGCAATAGTATATCTGTATCGATTTCGTCTATTAGTTTGCGTAGATCTGATAGTTTATCTGGTGTCATATTATAGATTAATCAGAGGTGCCGACTTATAAAACCCTAGGTTTCTTATTGTTTGTGTGACAGTTGTAAGTTCAGTATCGATTATATTTTTTACATGATTAAGATCCTGATCTTTGAATTCGAGATCGACATAAAACACATATTCAAAAGGTTTACCATGAATGGGGCGCGATTCGATTTTTGTTAAATTCATTTTGTTATCGGCAAAAATTCCCAGTGTCATATACAAGCTTCCCGGGACATGTGGAAGGGTAAAAATCAGTGAACATTTATTTGCCCCTTCAATTTGTTTTTCTTGAGACGAAATTACAAGAAATCGTGTGTAATTGAATTGGTTATCTTCTATATTTGTTTTTAAAATATCCAAATCATATAATTTCGCAGCATTAGCGCTCGCAATTGCGGCGATAGAGGGATCTTTTTTTTCAGCTATCATTTGTGCTGCACCTGCTGTATCTGAAAAAACCGTTTTTTCTATCCATGGATATAACTCAAAGAATGTATTACATTGTTCCAATGCCTTTATATGTGAATAAACTTTCTTTATTTCTTTCATGCGAGTTTCTATCTCCTGCGGAGTGTGTATAGCCAACAAATGATGTTCTACTTTTAAGCTATATTCACCAATTGCATAGATGCTGTAGGCATCCAAATGATCATAGTTTTCATAAATCGTACCCGCTATGGTATTTTCTACCGGCACGACCGCTGATATTGCTTTGCCATATTTAAGATTCTCAAAAATTTCTTTAAAAGCTTTTGTGCCAATAAAGGTATTATTCTCTCCAAAGTAATTGTTAGCTGCGATATGAGAGAATGATCCGGGCACACCTTGATATGATATATTCATAGTGAAGCAGATTTATAATAACCTATAATTCGTAAATATTCAGTATTTTCTTTATAAACCGCAATAATTTCATCAATTTTTTTCTGATGCTCAGCGGAGTATTCAAAGTCGACATAAAACATATATGTATAAGTTTTATCATACATCCTGCGTGATTCTATTTTAGTGAGGTTAAGTTCATAGTTTTCAAAAACAGCTAATGCCCGATATAAGCTACCTGGATTATGAGAAACAATAAACATCATGGATGATTTATTTCCTTCTGTATACGCAGATGTTTTTTTTGAAATTGTTAAGATTCGATCATAAGAATCTGTTTCTTTGTTCTTTTTAATGTCTTCTGCAACCACAAAAATGTCTTTATACTCATAAAAAAGGTCATACACTTCATAATTAGTTCCATGTTTAGAGTTTTCGATGATTACTTCATTTTTTTCTGATGTACCCAGGTGAACAGCGTCAAAAATGCTGCGATAAGAAATTTTCATATAGTTATTTAATTTATAATTAAGATTTTTCTGGCGGTGTTAAATCACGGAACTGAGCCAGTTGTTTTATCAGATATTCTAATTCTTTTAAAGTAATATGCTGTTCTGTATCTGTTTTTGATGTGCCAACTTCTACAAGAATGCCATCATATAAATATTCATTATCATCTACTTTCATTTTCATTGCCTCAATTACAGCGGGTACTATATCCTCTTTCATCTTAGGGCCGTATGCATGACTGGGATCAAAATATAATTTAGCTTTTGATTTAATTTTGGTTCGTAATGCTATCTGGTGAACCGGGAAATTTCGGTAATTGCCTTTTTCTGGTGCATCGACTCCACGATGTATAAGAATTATATCACCTGCAATATCTCCCGCATAACTTGCTAGCCCTGCCCAAGTTTTTTCCATAGTAGTAACTTTACTGTAGTGAACTGAGTTGGCTATATGAAGAGCCTCACCCACCCATTTACCGTTTTTAATACCAATATGCCATTTATTGCGGCGGGCAAATCGGGCGATTTCAAGAATTTGCCAACCTAATTGATTTACAGAGGGATTCCAAGGCATAAGTTTTCCTTCAGGTAACTTATTTTCAAAAGAAGGTAATTGTACTGACGGCATCATAACTTCTGTCGCGATAAGCATACCGGTTTTTTTATAAACCCGTTCTGCCATCAATGCACTGGGTGCAGTTTCAAAATCTCGAACACATCCACCTTGAGCGATAATATCGACGTTTTTTTGAACTACATGATAATCCATACCCATTCCCGAACCTGTTTCGATGAGTTCGGTTCGTGATTTTAACCCCACTACACGTGTCCCTGCAATAGCACGTTGTACCTTACCATGCCTATTTTTAACTTCCATGTCTGCAATCTGAAATACTTCATTAATATTAACTTCATCGATCGAACAAGGACCTGCAACAACTGTACATTCAGGATTTATTGGTTGAGACATATATTAGATAAATTTATAAATAAAGTTTTCTCTGATAACCATTAAAAAACCCGCCTTTTCGGGCGGGTCAGAGTTTGCTTTTTGTATGAGTTCTTAGCTCATATTAGCTCCCTCCCGCCACTGCGGGTTAAAAAAGTAAAAGTAATAGGAGCTTACTGAGATAAGTTTCATGATATGCAATTATATGCGAATGCCGATAATAAAGTCAATTGATTTTAATTTTACCTATTATTTATTAAATTTGTATATCATTTCAGTATTCTCTTGACAGCTTCTATAGACGCATCAACAGGAATGATCTGATTAGAAAATTTAGGCACTATATTAGGAAATTCTTTATTATGGTATTTCATAATTGTATCCGCATCTTTAAGTACATGACCGGTCGTAATGCACACGATCGAATCATTTCTTTTAATAATCCCGGTAGTCACTAGTTTTTTAGCGCCTGCAATCGCTGTGGCCGACCCTGGTTCACAGCCGATTCCTGCTGCATCTACTACTGCTTTAGCATCTAGGATCTCATTGTCCGTTACCTGTTCTACCACGCCATTGGTTTGTTCAATTACTTTTCTAGCTTTGGTATAACTTACAGGGTTACCGATTAGTATTGCAGTTGCAATAGTTTGAGCTTGGACAGCAAAGCGTTTTTTGAACCCTGTTTTAAAACTCTGATAAAACGGATTTGCACCTTCGGCCTGAATGGCAGCAACTCGTGGCAATTTATTGATAAGTCCAAGCTCTTTCATCTCAAATAAAGCCTTACCAATTGCTGATGTATTTCCTAGATTTCCTGCTGGTAATATAATCCAGTCTGGTGCATTCCATTGCAACTGATGCATGATTTCGATTGCTATTGATTGTTGTCCTTGTATTCTGAAAGGGTTAATAGAATTAAGAAGATATATATTCATTTCATTACATACTTCTTGGACAAGCTTCATGGCTATATCAAAATCTCCTTGTATCTGAATTGTTTTAGCTCCATAAGCGATCGATTGTGAGAGTTTACCAAATGCGAGCTTACCATCAGGTATAAATACATAAGCTTTCATATTTGCCTTTGCGGCATAAGAAGCAAGAGATGCAGAAGTGTTTCCGGTAGATGCACAAGCTACAGCTTTGGCATTTAAGTACTTTGCTTGGGTTATACCAGCTGTCATGCCCCGATCTTTAAAACTTCCCGTGGGATTTTCACCTTCATGTTTAATATACATATAGCTATTTCCCACATATTTTCCAATGGCAGATAACCCATCCCCACACTCAGTGCCAACCGGGTATAAATTAGTATTACCTTCCGGCTTTGTTACGATATATTTATCATCGATAGGGAGGATGAGTTCTTTATATCTCCAGACTCCACTGCGAAGTGGAAGTTCAAAACTGTGTAATCGTTCATCAAACCGTTGTTTTAATGAAGTACGTTCAATTTTTTTAGTTATTTTTACCTCGAGTATTTCACCACAGTCACAACGATAACGGATTTCACTGCCAGAATATTTTTTTTCACATCCAACACATTGTAGAAAATATTTCATATAAGATACTAATTTTTAAATTTGTGAATATACTCTAATAATTTTTGAGTATTAAATTTACCTTGATACAACAATTTGTCCTTTATTGTTAAATGAGAATATTGAGAATATTTATTACTTCTAAACTTTAATAGTTCCGAATAGCATCTGCGTAATGCACCTTCACTAGTTTCATCAGATCTTAGATCAAATATTTCACCCCAAATTACAGGTTTCGGATCTTGGAAATATTTTTGTTTCATCGCCTCTACTTGTTCTGGAGATGTTTCCAAATAGACTACAGTTGTTAAATCAAATAGTTGATTGAGTATTTCATCATCTATATAAATTACACTACCTGTCGTATCAATAACTATTTTTTCATCGGTTGTTTTTTTTATAAGTTTTATTATTTCTTTCAAGGATCTGCGTTCTAGTTCCAAATATCGTTTACTAGTTTTCTTATATCGTTCATGATATGGTTGACCCATCCATTTTGAGACATCCTGGATTCCTTTATATCCAAATTTTTTCAGTTCATCATGTAACTTATCTTCAATAAATTCATCGACTGTATATCGAGTAAAACCTTTCTTTTCTAATTTTTTTGCCCAGGCCGTTTTTCCCACACCAGACATTCCTATTAATGTTAGTCTCATGACATCGATATTTTAAAATTGTAATGTATCAGCCTTCGCCAGTTGAGTATGGCTACGGCCGATAACTGTCCGTAATCCGCGCTATGCGCGGAAACGGACCATAAAAAAACCCGCCGGATAGTGGCGGGTTGGTATTTTCTAAACTTAGTACATTACCACCTCACCACGCATTGCGCGGTAATAATAGTGGTAGTAATGATGTTGCTGATTCGTTCAGTTAACATAAGCGTTATCATAAAATATTGGGGATAGAATGTCAAGAATAGTAATGAAGACTTAAATAATGGAGAAAAAATTGGGTGAGAGGCATCCCAATTTTTTTAGCAGTTGCTAATCTATTTTTTGAATACTCTATAAAGAATATTCGAGATTATCAAAGTAAAAAAATTGTTTCCAAACCTTAAGGGGTTTGGAAGATGCCTCTCTTTTTTTACTGTTGCCAGTAAAATTTTTTTTTCAGTATGGTGCTACAGAAAACTTTATGGAATTAAAATTCCACAAACTTTTTGTTGCCCCGATACAGATTCTAAAGACAATTTTTGTCTGTAAAGTCTGTAACTGAAATACGTATTAAATACATCAAGGTACAAGATGTAGTATAGCATACAAATATTGCTATTGCAAATGTATATGAAACTGTTTATAATAACACTCATCATGAAAAATAAGTTTTCAGCAATTGTTGTCCTCCTTATTAACCCGAGCTAACGGCGGGAGGATGATTGCTGAAAGGAAATAACACCCGCCCACAGGCGGGTTTTTTTGTTATATGGGGTATATATATTAAAATGTATATTATTAATATCTGGCATTCGTCGGAATGTCAGATACATTATTATTTACTAAATAAATCATATGGCAGGGCTTAAAACAACCTCTTTTCCGTATGCCTTCTTTGAAGGCAATTATGTAAAGATTGAAGATGCAAAAGTCTCAATTATGACGAATGCCTTGCAGTATGGTACCGGTTTTTTTGGAGGAATGCGTGGGTATTACAATAAGGAAAAAGATTTTATATCTGTATTTAGAATAGATGATCATATAAAGCGGTTTATGACTTCTGCACAGATTATTGGTGTGAATATGAAATATTCTCACAAAGAGATTAAAGATATCGTCTTAAAGCTTATAGAAAAGAATAAACCTCAGACAGATACGTATTTTAGACCTTTTTCTTATGCTGGTAGTACTAATCTCTCGCCAAATTTGGAACGAGATCATACTTTTGATTTTGCTTTATATATGATTCCTTTAGGTGATTATTTACCTACCGATAAAGGTTTATCTGTATGTGTTACTTCATGGAGACGGGTAAGTGATAATGCTATTCCTTCCAGAGCAAAATTATCTGGTTCTTATATTAATTCAGCATTGGCAAAACTAGAAGCTTCAAAAAAAGGGTATGATGAGGCTATTTTCTTATCTGAAGATGGCCATGTGGCTGAAGGTTCTGCTATGAATTTATTTGTTGTTCGCAATGGCACATTAATTACTCCTTCCTTCAGTGAAAATATCTTAGAGGGTATCACCAGACGTAGTATCGTGAAGATTGCTGAAGATATGGGAATTCCTACTATGGAGCGGGTAGTTGACCGTACAGAGTTGTATATCGCCGACGAGGCATTTTTTAGTGGTACCGGTGCTCAGGTTGCATGGATCAATAAAGTTGATGAACGCGTTATCGGTGATGGTAAACGAGGCCCAATTACGAGTAAATTACAGGATAAATTTTTTGAAGTTGTACGTGGCAACGATGATAAGTATGCCGAATGGTGTACGAAAATTAAGATATAAATTTCTATCAATAAAAAAGAAAGATATAAAAATATGAAAATGACAGGTGCAGCAGCCATAATGGAATCATTAGTTCGCCAAGGGGTGGATGTGGTTTTTGGATACCCGGGTGGCGCGATTATGCCAACATACGACGCTTTATATGACTATAAAGATAGAATCCGGCATATTTTAGTACGTCATGAGCAGGGAGCTGCTCACGCGGCTGAAGGGTATGCCTATTTGACTGGTCGCCCCGGCGTTTGTATTGCTACATCAGGCCCTGGTGCAACAAACCTGGTTACCGGTATTATGGATGCTATGATGGATTCTGTTCCGTTGGTTTGTATTACTGGTCAGGTTGCCGGTGCAGTAATTGGCACAGATGCTTTTCAAGAGGCGGATGTGATCGGGATTACTACACCCATTACCAAATGGAATTATCAGGTTACTAAGGCTTCAGAAATTCCAGAAGTGATTGCTAAGGCATTTCATATCGCCAATACAGGACGCCCCGGACCTGTTTTGATTGACATTACTAAAGATGCCCAGTTTGGTGAAATGGAATATAAAGATCCAGGTGCAGTAGAAATTGTAGGATATCAACCAACCATTATTGCTAATCAGCGACAGATTAAGTTTGCTTCTGAACTCATAAATAAATCAGAAAGACCCTTCATTTTAGCGGGACATGGTATTTTAATTGCAAAAGCCGTGGACGAACTGCGCGAAGTGGCTGAAAAAGCAAGTATTCCAGTTGGTTCAACGTTACTGGGTTTGTCTGCATTTCCTACAGATCATCCATTATACGCAGGATTTTTAGGTATGCATGGAAATTATGGACCGAATATGCTGACCAATAAAGCTGATGTGGTTTTAGCTGTCGGTATGCGATTTGATGATCGAGTAACTGGTCGTTTAAAAGATTATTTGCCCAATGCAAAAGTTATTCATATAGACATTGATCCAGCCGAGCTGAATAAAAATGTTAAAGCAGAAGTGCCGATCGTAGCCGATGCTAAACAAGCATTAGGTGCGTTGATTCCATTATTAGAAAAACGTGATCATAAGGAATGGATAGAAGAATTCAAAAAATTTGACAAAATCGAATACGACAAAGTCATTGAGAAAGAATTGTATCCAAAAGAGGGAGAAATTAAAATGACCGAAGCAATTAATGCCATTTATAAAAAGACTAAGGGGGAAGCAGTCGTTGTCGCAGATGTTGGACAACATCAAATGATGACCGCTCGTTACTATAAGTTTAAAAAAGCACATAGTTTCATTACATCTGGAGGATCAGGAACAATGGGATTTGCTTTGCCTGCCTCAGTGGGAGCAAAAGTTGCCGCTCCTGATCGGGATGTAGTCGCGATAATCGGTGATGGTTGTTTTCAGATGAATATACAGGAATTAGGGACAATTGCTCAAGAAAATTTACCCGTAAAAATATTCATTATGAATAATCGATTTTTAGGTATGGTACGTCAGTGGCAAGAATTATTCTTTGATAATCGTTATTCTTTTGTTGAACTAAAAAATCCTGATTTTGTACAAGTTGCAAAAGGTTTCTATATTTCGGGAGAACGGGTCGAAAAGCGGGAAGATTTACAGGCTGCAATCGATCGTTCTTTTGCTCATAAAGGTCCCTATCTGTTAGAAATTATGGTTGAAAAAGAACAGAATGTTTTTCCGATGGTGCCTACGGGTGCTTCTGTTGATGAAATCAGATTGGAATAATTTAAATAATACTATGCAATATACAATTATCGCTTTTACAGAAAACAAACCAGGTGTACTTTATAGAATCGCCGATTTATTTTTGCGACGTAAGATTAATATCGAAAGTCTAACAGTCTCTGAAACAGAACGGCAGGGGATTTCACGATTTACTATTGTTGTACGACGTGATCAGGAAACAATTGAGAAAGTTGTTAAACAGCTCTATAGAATAGTAGAAGTTGTCAAAGTGTTTGAGATGCAAGATAAGGATCTGATTTACAAAGAAATTGCATTTATTAAAGTTTCCACCAAAAATCCTGAGCAGCGCCGGGAGGTGGAGGAATTGGCGGTATTATTCCGCGCGCGTGTGACTCATGTGGGGAGTGATTATCTTGTAATTGAAAAAACAGGTACAGAGGAACAGATTACGGCGCTGTATCTTTTATTAAAACCATTTGGAATAAAAGAGTTCATTCGATCAGGAAGAATCGCCGTTGTAAAAGAAGAAACTGATGTAGAGGGAAAGTTTTCTTCGATTTTAAAAGAACCATCTTATGTGGCATCATCGATCGAAGTTTCGGCAATTAAACGATTAGAACTGATGGCCCGGGGAGTCGAAGGATCGGTGTCTTTGGCACAAGGTATTCCGTCTTTTCCAACACCAAAAAATATAAAGGAAGCAGCTAAAAAAGCTATTGATCAGGGGTTATCGGATAAATACACACCAGGTTATGGTATTGAACCTTTGCGACAAGCTATCGCCGCAAAATTAAAGAAGGATAATAATATTAAAGCGGATCCCTCGCAAGTAATTGTAACGCATGGTGGTATTGAAGCTTTAATGGCGATTTTTATTGCCATATTAAATAAAGATGATGAAATAGTTATTTTAACTCCAGATTATGCATCTCATATAACTCAGACTATTATTGCACACCATGGTGGAAAACCAGTATTTGTTCCTCTAGATGAAGAAAAGGGCTGGGCATTAGATGCAGGACGATTAGAAGGTGCTATTACTCAAAAGACAAAAGCCATACTTGTTTGTAATCCATCCAATCCGATCGGGAAAGTTTATACAGAAGCAGAACTGAAAACTATTATCCGTATTGCTGATAGATATAATCTTTACATTATTACAGATGAGATGTATGAATATTTTACCTTTGATGGTAGAAAACACATTAGTATTGCCAGTTTTCCAGAAGCAGCTGAGCGTACTATATCTGTGTTCGGTTTGTCCAAAACTTATGCAATGACAGGATGGAGAATCGGTTATATTGTTGCAAGTAAAAAGTTGACACATCAAATATTTAAGGTACATGATAATTTAGTTACTTGTCCAACTGCTGTATCTCAATATGCTGCGTTAGAGGCTTTAACTGGTCCGCAGAACGAAGTCAGTAGATTTTGTGAAGAGTTTACTAAACGGCGAGCAATTGTAATTGAAGAGCTAAAAAAAAGCGATAAAATATCATTAGTCGCACCGGAAGGCGCATATTACGCATTTCCTAAAATTATGGCAGAGATAGATGATTATGAATTTGCTGTTCGTTTGGTAAAAGAAGCCGGTGTTGCAGTTGTTCCAGGTTCAGCATTCGGTTTAGGCGGAGAGAATCATGTCCGTATTTCTTTTGGGTGCGAAGAAAAAGAATTACGGGATGGGTTACGAAGATTAGTTAAATACTTGAACGAAAAATTATAAGTCAGATTACGCGTCATAGACGCATTAATTATTATTTAAATTTATATATATGGCACAGATGAATTTTGGAGGAGTAATGGAAGAGGTAGTTACTCGTGATGAATTTCCTTTGGAAAAAGCACGCGAGACATTAAAAAATGAAACTATTGCAGTGATAGGTTATGGCGTTCAAGGGCCTGCACAGGCTTTAAATATGCGTGATAATGGTTTCAATGTCATTGTGGGGCAACGAAAAGGTGGCGAGTCTTGGGAAAAAGCTATTCATGATGGTTGGGTTGAGGGAAAAACCCTTTTTGAAATTGAAGAAGCAGCACAAAGAGGTACTATTATTTGTTATTTATTATCAGATGCTGCCCAAATTTCCAATTGGGAAATTATAAAAAAACATTTAACAAAAGGAAAAGCTCTATATTTTTCCCATGGATTTGGAATTACTTACAAGGATCAAACAGGAATTATTCCACCTACTGATGTTGATGTCATCTTGGTGGCTCCCAAAGGATCCGGTAAAACTGTTCGACGACATTTTGTCGCGGGAAAAGGTATTAATTCTAGCTTTGCCATTTTCCAAGATGCTACAGGAAAAGCAAATGAGCGAACCATGGCGATGGGAATTGGTGTGGGATCAGGTTATTTGTTTGAAACCACATTTGAAAAAGAAGTGTATTCAGATTTAACGGGAGAACGAGGGGTTTTGATGGGCGCGATTGCAGGTCTTATGGAAGCTCAATATAATCTTTTACGCAAGAAAGGTCACAGTCCTTCAGAAGCGTTTAATGAAACTGTAGAGGAAGCAACACAAAGTTTGTATCCTCTGATTGGCGAGAATGGTATGGACTGGATGTTTGCCAATTGTTCAACCACAGCACAACGAGGTGCTCTCGATTGGAAAGGCAAATTCCGTGATGCCTCTGCTCCAGTTTTTGAAGAGTTATATGAAAGTGTGAAAACAGGTAATGAAGCAAAACTAACTATCACAGCTAATAGTGATCCGGATTATAAAAAGAAACTGGGTAAAGAGTTGGCTGAGATTCATGAATCTGAGATGTGGAGGACAGGCGCACAGGTAAGAAAACTGCGACCTGAGAATGCAAAATAAAGAATCAACATTCGCTCGATACATTTTTTTCTTGGCTTCACCCGACGGGTCACCCAAGCCATGCGAAAAAAATGTATTTTCACTCATGTTAATAGGATTATTAAAAATTTCATCCATGTGATGAGAGAAGGAATATATGAACGATCGAGTTTTTATTTTCGATACAACCTTAAGAGATGGTGAGCAAGTACCCGGCTGTCAGTTAAATACGATTGAAAAGATCGAAATCGCAAAACAGCTTGAGGCACTTGGTGTGGATATCATCGAGGCTGGTTTTCCTATTTCATCACCGGGTGATTTTCAGTCTGTTGTTGAGATTGGAAAAGTAGTTAAAAATTCTATTATCTGTCCTTTAGCCCGCGCTGTGGAGAAAGATATTGATGTGGCAGCAGAATCTATTCGCCACGCCGAACGGGGAAGAATTCATACCTTTATAGGGACATCTGATACTCATATTTTTACCATTATGCGTTCTACACCGGAACAGATTTTGGATCGTGCTGTCAATATGGTTAAGCATGCAAAGAAATATTGCTCTGATGTCGAATTTTCTGCCATGGATGCTGGCCGAACAACCGATGAATATTTAGTTAAAATTTTTGAAGCCGTTATTGAAGCGGGAGCAACTACATTGAATGTTCCAGATACCACCGGTTACTGTACCCCATGGGAATTTGCAGCTAAAATTAAATATCTTCGAGAAAATGTTAAAGGTATTGAAAAGGTTGTTATATCAACTCATTGTCATAATGATTTGGGAATGGCAACTGCAAATACGATTGCTGGAGTGGAAGCTGGTGCACGTCAGGTAGAAGTGACCATTAACGGTATTGGTGAACGGGCTGGAAATACTTCTTTGGAAGAAGTTGCCATGATTTTAAAAACCCGAGAAAAAACATTTGGTTTACATACAAATATCGATACTAAAAAGATATATCCAACAAGCCGAATGGTTTCGCGTTTAATGAGAATGCCTGTTCAACCTAATAAAGCTGTGGTGGGTAAGAATGCCTTCGCGCATTCATCCGGAATTCATCAGGATGGAGTTTTGAAAAATAGAGAGAACTTTGAAATTATGAATCCTCAGGATGTGGGAATCCCCAGTTCATCTTTGGATTTAACTGCTCGTTCCGGGCGAGCAGCTTTGACTCATCATTTGAAACGATTGGGGTTTGAAGTGGGAAAAGATCAGATTGATGAAATTTATCAGAAGTTTATTCAACTGGCTGATAAGAAAAAAGAAATTCATGATGACGATTTATTGGTTTTGATGGGTGAAGAAAAAAAAGCAACAGGAATAGTCTTGGAAAAATTGGAAGTGTTATCAGGATTTCCCTTGAAGCCAAAAGCTACTGTGGCTCTGAAATTTAATGGAAACACTGTTACATCAAAATCAGAAGGCAATGGTCCTGTGGATGCTTCGTTTAATGCGATTAATGAGATTGTGAAGAAGAAGGTTGATTTGGAAGAGTTTTTGGTTCAGGCCATTACGAAAGGTTCAGATGATGTTGGTAAAGTTCATATCCAGTTGAATTATAAGGGGCAGATGTATTATGGTTTTGGTGCAGATACCGATATTATTGTGGCATCGGTGAAGGCGTATATTGATGGATTGAATAAGATTATATAAGTTTATAAACGCTCGACATGTGTTTTTTCGCCGCCGCACCCGACGGGTCACCCCGGCGATTGCTCAAAAACACATGTCTTTGCATTTTTGAAAATATTTATGGCAATAAAAATTAAAGACATAGATCATGCAGCAGAAAGGCTTGCGGGAGTAATCCAAAAAACTCCACTCCAGTTTTCTAAACGGTTATCGGATAAGTATGGTGCAAAGATTTATATTAAGCGAGAAGATCAGCAAGAGGTTCGATCCTTTAAAATTCGAGGTGCTTATAATAAGATGAGTACGCTCTCTGCCGATGAAAAAGAGCGTGGAGTTGTTACCGCCAGTGCTGGTAATCACGCACAAGGAGTGGCATATGGATGTTCTGCTTTGAAAATTAAAGGGGTGATTTTTATGCCAGTTGTTACTCCAAATCAAAAGATTGAAAAAGTGAAGCATTTTGGTGGTAAATATGTACAGATTCAATTGGTGGGAAATACGTTTGATGAAGCCAGTGCTGCATCTCAAAAATATTGTAAAGAAACAAATGCGGTGTATGTTCATCCTTTCAATGACCCGCTGACTATTGCGGGACAAGGAACCATTGCCAAAGAAATATATGAAGACTTGAATGGTATAGTAGATTTTGTTGTTACGCCAATTGGAGGTGGAGGATTAACATCGGGAGTATCAACATATTTCAAAGAGAAAAATAAAAAGATTAAAATTATCGGTTGTGAACCTTCGGGAGCTGCTGAAATGCATGCTGCCATCGAACAAGGAAAAGTGGTTACGTTGCCAACAATTGATACTTTTGTCGACGGGTGTGCTGTCAAAACAGCAGGTGACCTAACATTCGACATTTGTAAAAAAAATGTCGATGAATTCGTGAAAATTCCTGAAGGAAAAGTATGTACAACAATGATTGAGTTGTATCAAAATGAAGGAATCATTGCAGAGCCATCTGGTGCCTTACCCATATCAACCTTAGATGAAATTAAAGATCAGATTAAAGGAAAAACTGTTGTTTGTATTTTAAGCGGAGGTAATAATGATTTATTACGGTATCCGGAAATTTTAGAACGAAGTTTAGTATATCAAGGTAGAAAACACTATTTCCTGATTGAATTTGCCCAGAAACCAGGACAATTGAAAAAATTTGTAAACTATGTATTAAGTCCAAATGACGATATTGTACTGTTTGAATATATCAAAAAGAATAATAAGGAAAAAGGCCCAGCACTGGTTGGTATCGAGCTGAAAGACAGCGTGGATTTTCAGCCTTTGCTTGAGAGGATGAAAGAGATAGAATTGAACTATACGATTTTAAAGAGTGATGATTTGTTATATAAATATCTAATTTAAGCATTCTTTATTATGGCTTTAACAAGAAATGTGTTAGCTACATGTAGTGATTGCGACACAACGTTTGAAGGAATAATAGTATTTGGATTAATGGAAAATGAATATCCATCTGCTGACGGGGGCGTGATTGATGAATGCGCATCTCATCATGTGAATAGATCAATGGAGGAAAGAGGATTGAAAGGTAAGCACGATCGTTATGTTGTTAGAGAAGGTGGTAAAAGACTTGGGGATATGAATGTAACAACACTAGCCGGTCCAGTTTTGTTTAATGTGTATGATGACGAATTATCACGTGAGATTGACGGCTTAATTAAACCAGGTGGAGAAATTGGTTATTAAAATTTATTTCATATATGAAAAATAAAAACTGTAGTTGTGAAAAATGTGGATGTAATGAAAATTCTTCGCTAAAAATCCGAAGCGGTGCTTTGACTGGTCATGTCGGTCAGAAAGATTGGGCTAAGCGTGCTCCTGCTCGAGCGATGATGCGTGCAGTTGGTTACAAAGATGAAGATTTCGAGAAACCATTAATAACAGTCGCATGTCCACATACGAATGTCACACCCTGTAATGCTCATGTTAAAGATTTAGGAGATATTGTTGTGTCAGAAGTTGAAAAAGTGGGCGGTAAACCAATCATATTCGGAACACCTGTTGTCACCGATGGTGAAACCATGGGATCAGAAGGTATGAAATATTCTTTAGTATCACGAGAGTTAATAGCAGACTGTATTGAAATGATGCATGAGGCATATATAGCTGATGGAATTTTAACATTATCAGGTTGTGATAAAACTATTCCGGCTGCTTTGATTCCTTTAGCACGTAATAATAGTATTGGCCTCACTTTATATGGCGGTACTATTCTTCCCGGTAAACTAGATGGTAAAGATTTAACGGTCGTAAGTATCTTTGAAGCGGTGGGTGCATATGGAGCCGGCAAAATCGATGACAAACAGTTACATCGAGTGGAGTGTAATTCCTGCCCGGGAAATGGAGCCTGTGGTGGAATGTATACAGCCAATACAATGGCAGCGGCGATCGAAGCACTGGGAATGAGTATCCCTGGTAGTTCATCACACCCCGCTGTGGACGTCCATAATAAGATTTCCGATGTAAAGAGACAAGACTGTATCGATTCAGTGGCTGCATTATTTAACCTCCTAAAAAAAGGCATCCGTGCTCGAGATATCATGACTTTAGAGGCTTTTGAAAACGCAATTACACTTGTTATGGCTCTTGGCGGATCGACCAATGCAGTGCTACACTTGCTTTCTCTAGCCCATGAGGCTGGAGTGAAGCTTGAACTTGATGATTTTGAACGCATTGGTTCTAAAGTGCCACTCATTGGTGATTTCAAACCATTCGGAAAATATGTAATGGAAGACTTATTTAAAATTGGTGGAGTTCAAATGGTGATGAAAATGTTATATGATCATGGATTTATTCATGGTGATTGTTTAACAGTTACTGGTAAGACGGTTGCTGAAAATTTAAAAGACGCGCCGGAATTTCCGAAGAATCAGGATATTATTTATCCAATTGAAAAACCTTTAGCACCTCCAGATCATCATTTAATTGTATTGCGTGGGAATCTTGCTGAAGAAGGTGCAGTTTTGAAGTTAAGTGGAAAAGAAATGGATCATCATACAGGGCCAGCACGTGTCTTTGAAAGTGAAGAAGAATCACTAAATGCTATTCTTGAAGGTAAAATAAAAAAAGGTGACGTAATAGTTGTTCGTAATGAAGGACCGAAAGGTGGGCCTGGTATGCGTGAGATGCTTTCGCCATCAGCTGCACTTATGGGAGCGGGCTTAGGAAAAGATGTCGCACTTATTACTGATGGGCGTTTTTCGGGAGGCACACATGGAATAATGATTGGTCATATTACACCAGAAGCATTCACAGGTGGTATGATCGGTTTGCTCAAAGAAGGAGATATAATTACTATCAGTTTGAAAAATAAACGTATTGATGTAGATCTTAGTGAAAATGAAATCGCTAAGAGAAAGAAAGAATGGAAAAAACCGGAACCTCGATACAAACGAGGAGTTTTGGCAAAGTATGCACAATTAGTTTCAAGTGCGTCAAAGGGCGCAGTAACAAGTTAAATATATCTATATGATTAAATCAATACATACGGAAAAAGCGCCAAAAGCAGTCGGACCATATTCCCAAGCCATTGGTATCGGCGACTGGGTTTTTTGTTCTGGGCAAATTGGCATTGATCCTAATACTGGTGAAGTCGTTGAAGGAATTGAAAAACAAACAGCACAGGCTTTGGAAAATTTAAAAGCAGTTTTGAAAGAGGCTGGTTCAGATTTTTCAGCAGTATTAAAAACGACTATTTTTATTACTGATATGAAAAATTATGGCTCGGTAAACGAAATCTATGGAAAAGTTTTTAAAGATCATAAACCAGCACGTTCTACAGTCGGTGTTGCATCATTACCTAAAGGAGCATTGGTTGAAATCGAAGCAGTAGCGATTGGGTATATGGAAGAAGAGGGTGACGGATGTGGCTGTGGCGGAAATTGCGGACATTAATATTGTTATAATATTCTAATATGAACAAACCAAGAACATTGTTTGAAAAAATTTGGGACTCTCATATCGTTTATCAAAAAGAGAATTATCCGGCTATCCTCTACATCGACGGCCATTTAATTCATGAGGTTACCACACCTCAGGCTTTTGATGGACTTCGTCGTCGTAAAGTTCCCGTTTTTCGAACTAATAGAACGTGGGCAACGGCTGATCATAATGTTCCAACTAAGGATCAAGACTTACCTATTCGCGAGTTATTGTCACGGAAACAAGTTGAAGCACTCACTAAAAATGCACAAGATTTTGGTGTCCGTTTATATGGTTTAGGTCATCCTTTTCAAGGAATTGTTCATATTATTGGTCCGGATTTAGGCATCACCAAACCTGGCATGACAATTGTTTGTGGAGACAGTCACACTTCGACCCATGGAGCATTTGGTGCGTTAGCATTTGGTATCGGTACTAGTGAAGTCGAACAAGTATTAGCTACTCAATGCATTTTGCAGTATAAACCGAAAACTATGAAGATAGAAGTGAACGGTGAATTAAAAAAAGGTGTAACAGCAAAAGATATTATTTTGTACATTATCGCTAAACTTACAGCTGCCGGTGGTACAGGTTATTTTGTTGAATATGCAGGCAGCACAATTCGTGGATTATCGATGGAAGGTCGTATGACTATTTGCAATATGAGTATTGAAATGGGAGCGAGAGGCGGTATGATTGCTCCTGATGAGATAACATACGAATATATGAAAGGTCGTGAATTTATGCCAAATGGTGAAGAATGGGAAAAGGCTATAGAGTATTGGAAAACCTTACCTACAGATGAAGGTGCTGAGTATGATCGCGTAGAAGTCTTTGATGCAGCCGATATAGAGCCGATGATTACTTATGGCACAAACCCTGGTATGGGAATAGGTATTTCTGGTCACGTTCCTACTAAAGATGAGGTAAAAGATGACCATCAAAAAAGAAGCTTAGAAAAAGCGTTGCAGTACATGGGATTACAGGAAGGGCAAAAAATGCTAGGTCAAAAAGTTGACTATGTATTTTTCGGTAGTTGTACAAACTCACGCATTGAAGATTTCCGGGCAGCTGCAACTATTTTAAAAGGTAAAAAGAAAGCGCCGCATGTTATGGCATATTTAGTACCCGGCTCAAAAAGGGTGGAAGTCCAGGCGCGAAAGGAAGGATTAGATAAAGTATTTGCTGAAGCAGGATTCGAACTGCGAGGCCCTGGTTGTTCAGCATGTTTGGGCATGAATGAAGATAAAATTCCAGCAGGTAAATTTTGTGTCTCAACGAGTAACAGAAATTTTGAAGGACGTCAGGGACCAGGAGCGCGTACCATGCTCGCATCACCATTAACAGCCGCAGCAACCGCGATCACCGGTGTTATAACTGATCCACGAGAATTTATATCATAAACCTATGGAAAAACAAAAACTGACACATATAAAATCTACTGCAGTGCCGTTATCGAATGAAAATGTCGATACTGACCAGATTATACCTGCACGCTTTTTGAAGGCTACCACGCGTGAAGGATTTGGAGAAAATCTTTTTCGTGACTGGCGATTTAATACTGATGGTACAAAAAAAGAATTTGTTTTAAATGATCCAACCTATAAAGGCGAAATTTTAGTGGCTGGTAAAAATTTTGGATCTGGTTCAAGTCGTGAACATGCTGCATGGGCATTGGTGGACTATGGTTTTAAAGCAGTCATTTCGAGCTTTTTTGGAGATATTTTTAAGAATAATGCACTCAATAATAGTTTGCTGCCAATTGTAATTCCGCAGTCATCACTCGATACATTATTGGATGCAATTCAAAAGGATCCATTAACTATGATAGAGGTTAATTTGGAAAACCAAACAGTGGTTGTGCCCTCGATTGACATTTCACACACTTTCGAAATTAATCCGTATAAAAAAATTTGTATCATCAATGGTTATGATGATATTGATTATATTTTTAGCATGAAAGATAAAATCGAGGAATTTGAAAAAAATAGGTTACATGATTATTAATTTATAAGTATAAATGTCAGAAAGTGGTTCAGGTTTTAATAGCGCAGATAGTGGGAAAAAGAGGGATGAATTGGTTAATCTAGACGAACTTTCTTCGAAAGATAAAAGCGTAGCTATTAAATTTTCTAATCAGGATGTAATAATAGATGCACTGAAAGATGAAGTTGGCGTTTACGTATTAGAAGAAGTCGCAGATGAAAATGGTAATTTGGTAGATGATGAAAATGGCGAGGCAGAAACAAAGAAAGTATATATTATAAAAAATAAAAAATAAATTTTATGAAAAAAAATATTGCATTATTAGGTGGAGATGGAATCGGTCCAGAAGTTTTGGCTGAAGGTGTTAAAGTTCTCAAAAAAGTAGCAGAGAAATTTAATCACGAATTTACTTTTACGGAAGCTTTAATCGGCGCCGCTGCCATCGACAAAGTTGGCAACCCTTTTCCACAAGAAACCCAGGCGTTATGTGAGAAATCCGACGCCATATTATTTGGTGCAATTGGTGATCCGAGATTCGATAATGATCCAAAAGCAAAAGTTCGTCCTGAACAAGGGTTATTAGCCATGCGCAAAACACTGGGATTATATGCAAATGTGCGCCCTATTTTTACATTTGAAAATTTATATTTCAAATCATCATTAAAAGAAGAAGTTATTCGGGGGGTTGATTTTGTAGTCATTCGTGAGTTAACAGGGGGAATTTATTTTGGTGAAAAAGGCAGAACTGATAATGGAACGAAGGCTTATGATATCTCTACATATACAAAAGAAGAAGTATTGCGGGTGAGTAAATTTGCTTTTGAACTGGCTATGAAACGGAATAAGAAAGTGACAGTCGTTGACAAGGCGAATGTCCTGGAGACCTCCCGTTTATGGCGTGAAACTGTACAGGAATTTTCCAAATCATATCCAGAAATTACCGTTGATTATATGTTTGTCGATAACGCAGCTATGCAGATTATTAAGCGCCCATCGGACTTTGATGTTGTCTTAACAGAAAATATGTTTGGCGATATTCTTACCGATGAAGCTTCGATGATCACTGGTTCACTGGGAATGTTACCATCTGCATCTATTGGAATGAAAACATCATTATATGAACCAATTCATGGATCGTTTCCTAAAGCAGCTGGAAAAAATATCGCCAATCCAGTTGGTACTATTCTTTCTGCCGCCTTACTGATGGAATATGCTTTTGGAGCGCAAAATGAAGCTCAAGTTATTCGTGATGCCGTAACTCAAGCACTTAATAAAGGGTACGGGACCCCAGACATTGTCAAAGAAAAACCTTTGTCTACATCACAGTTTGGAGATAGGGTAGTAGAGCTTATTTAAAGACGAATATGGCACCTCTGATTGTTGCCTCAAAAATTTCCATTCGTAATGGTGATAGACTTTTCTTTACTGGAGATTCATGGACGATGCGTGAAGGTGAGCACTGGGCAATTATCGGTCCAAATGGATCAGGTAAATCTACATTCGCAAAAGCGTTGGCTGGCAAACTTTCCGTTGTCGCAGGTGAAATAAGAGTTAATTTTGGGGACTTATCTAAACATCCATATCCCATTTCTCAACAAGACTACATACAATATCTTTCCTTTGATTCTCATCGTGGTTTAATTCAAAAAGAAGATCAGCAATCAGAATTTTACTCCTATGTCGGTCGAGAATACCAAAGTGAGATTGTTGGAACATTTGTGGGAGATGTAAATATTTTGCGGCATCTCAATATAAGCGATCTTTCAGAGAAAATACTCACACAACTTTCAACCGGTGAAATGAGAAAAGTTCTTATTGCCAAGGCATTAGTGCAGAAACCAAAACTGCTTATTTTAGATGAACCCTTTGAAGGAGTTGATATAGAATCTAAAAAATCTTTAATATTATTCATCGACAAGATTATTTCCCAAAACACTCATATTGTATTGATCACTCATCATCTTGAAGAATTATTACCATCCATTACCCATGTACTATGTGTTCATAATGGTCATTTTTTGGAGCAAGGAAAGAAAGAAAAAATACTAAAGTCTAAGGAGTCGTTCAATAGTTCATATAAAAGCAAAGAATCTGATTCTATTAGTAGCTCTCCTCCTTCACGCATAGAAGCAAAGGCCATCATAGAAATGTCTAAGGTTACCGTTAAGTTTGGTGACAAAGTCATCCTAAATAATATTACCTGGACTATGCACTCAGATGAAAACTGGCTGATAATTGGCCCAAACGGAGCAGGTAAATCGACGTTGGTCAAATTGATCTTTGGTGACCATTTGCAAGCGTTTAGCAATACTATAAAAGTTTTTGGTAAATTACGGGGAACAGGGGAAAGTGTATGGGATATTAAGAAACGTATAGGCTATATTTCTTCAGATATGCACATAGAATATCGTGAACATATTACTGCATTTGATGCTGTTTTATCCGGATTATTTGATACGATCGGTCTATATAAAAAAGTAAACTCTGAACAAAGCGAATTAGCTCAAAAATACTTTGATTTATTTCAATTGAATGAACTAAAAGATAAAGATTTTATGTCGCTATCGTTGGGACAGCAGCGATTGATACTTATTATGCGTGCTATTATTAAATCACCTGAGTTATTAATTCTCGATGAACCTTGTCAGGGGCTCGATCAATTCAATCGTCAAATTGTTTTGCAGGTTATAGACAAAATAGCAGCAGAAGGTACCAATCTTATTTATATAACTCATCATCAAAACGAGATTATACAATCTATTACACATGTCATGAATATTGATAAGGGTAGTATTAAAACCATAAGTCATACACATACAATGTGACGATTTCTATACTTAAGATACTATTGTTTATAGATACTATGAAAAATTATTTTATAAAAGGAAACATGTATGTAATCTATGGTTTGATAGCAATGGCAATCGTTATTATAGGTACGTGTTGGTATATCTATCGAGAAAGAACTATTTCTCCTACAACTTCTGGTACAACACAAGTAGATTATCTTAACATGATGCGATCAGAGAAGAGTCCTACATCGTCAGATATTATGAACACAAAAGATAGCAATATAGAACCCGGAAAAATTTTTCTAAATGTAATAGGGAAACCATATAAATTTCAACCGAATGAAATTAGGGTAAAAAAAGGGCAGTTCATCGTAATCACATTTAAAAATAATGGTGGAATGCATGACTTAGTGCTAGATGATTTCAATATTCGGACAAGTAAAATTAAGGAAGGTGAAGCAAACACAATAAGTTTTTATGCCGATAAATCGGGGGTTTTTGAATATTATTGTAGTGTTGGTGATCATCGCGCAATAGGAATGACTGGGAAATTGATAGTAGAGTAATATGAAGGTTAGGATCTCTCTAATGTTACGTGAGATGCTGAAACGAGTTCAGTATGACAAAAAATCTTTTTTGTCATGAAAGTTTATATTCATTTTTTCTTTATTTCACTAAAGCCTGTAAGGTGTTGAAGTACTTCCGGAACTTTAATAGAGCCGTCTTTCTGCTGATAGTTTTCCATTATAGCGATTAAGACACGGGGTGATGGTACAGCAGTATCATTAAGTGTATGGCAATACTCGACAGTTCCGTCTTTTTTACGATATTTGATTTTCAATCTTCTTGCCTGGAAATCAGTCATGATCGAGTTTGAGGCAATTTCACCATAGGCTTTTTTATAAGGCATCCAGATTTCCGTATCATATTTTTTTACCTGTGGTTCACCCATATCACCAGTACACATTTTTAAGACACGGTACGCAAAGCCCAAATCTTGCAGAATTTCTTCAGTGTTTTGTTGCAGTTCTTCATGCATTTTAATTGATTCCTCAATATCATTTTTACAGATGATTACCTGTTCAATTTTCCAGAATTCATGCACTCGGTATAATCCTTTTGTATCTTTTCCGTAGGCACCGGCTTCTTTTCTAAAACAAGGTGAAAAGGCAACAAATTTTTTTGGCAGGTCTTTTTCATTGAGAATTTCTCCTGAATAGTACGCGGTTACGGGTACTTCGGCTGTTCCGGCTAAAAATGAATCTTCCTCGTTCAATTTGTATACTTCACCCTCGCCCCAAGGGAACTGACCATTCCCAAATAATGTAAAGCCTTTGACGATTGCCGGAGCAATAAGGGGAGTATATCCTTTTTTAATCAGTTTTTGAAAGACATAAAACAATACTGCCATCTGGAGTGTGGCACCTTCATTCTTAAGGAAATATCCTCTAAATCCGGAAACTTTTGTTCCTCGTTCCAGATCAATGATATCTAAAGCATTTCCTAAATCAATATGTGACACAGGTTCAAAGTCGAATTGAGGAATGGTGCCATGTTTTTTGATTTCAATATTACCTGATTCATCCTTACCAATGGGAACTTCATCAAGCGGAACATTTGGAACATATGACATTAGTTTTGTAAGTTCTATTTCAGTATTTGCTAAGTCTGTTTCTAAAGTTTTCAATTCTTCTTTAATTTGTCGGCCACGTTCTTTTGTTTCGTCCGTAAATTTTTGTTTGGCAAGTATATTACGTTCTTCACGAAGTTTCTGAACCAATAATATATATGCCTTGCGTTTATCATCAAGTTCCAATATTCTATCAATATCAACCTCACGGTTTTTATTTTTAGCTCCGTCTTTAACCAGTTGTGTGTTTTTTCTGATGAAATCTATAGATAACATATATATAAAGTCTCCAGGTCAAAATATACCTTTTTTTTGCTTTTTTTTCAACGATATCTTACTCCCACTCCATAGTAGCTGGCGGTTTCGTTGTAATGTCATACACAACACGGGAAACTCCGGGAACCTCATTGGTGATACGGGAAGCTAAATCCTGCAAAATATTGTAGGGAAGCCTCGACCAGGATGCACTCATAATATCGGATGAATCGTAAATTCTTAGTGCAACCACTTCGCCATAGAATCGACCATCACCTTTAACGGCAGTCGAATTCGCTCCGGTCATAATCGGAAAAGACTGGAAGATTTTATTGTAAATACCTGCTTTTTTAATTTCTTCAAGAATTATTTGATCGGCGTGTTGCTGTCTAGTCAATCTTTCTTCCGTAACTTCGCCAATAATGCGAATTGCCTGACCAGGGCCAGGAAAAGGCTGCTTATTGATGGAATCTTCTGAAAGCCCCATTTTGCGGCCAATTTCACGAACTTCGTCTTTATAAAAATCACGCAGAGGTTCAATAAGATGAAGTTTCATTGTATCAGGCAAACCTCCAACATTATGGTGACTTTTGATTTTATCTGAATGTTTTGATCCTTGACTTTCAATGACATCGGAATAAATTGTCCCTTGTACAAGGTAATCAACATTGGTTAATTTATTTGCTTCAATCTGAAATAATTCAATATAGAGGTTTCCAATGATTTTACGTTTTTGTTCCGGATCAGTAACTCCTTTTAATTTTTCGAGGAACAGTTTCTTGCAGTCTATGACTATTAAATTGATTTGTAGCATTTGTCTAAAAATCTGTTCTACTTCTTCACGTGCACCTATTCGCATAAGTCCATTATCCGCAAACACTACGGTTAGTTTTTTACCGATTGCTTTTCCCACAAGAGCGGCGGCTACTGTCGAGTCAACACCACCAGAAACAGCAGCTAATGCGTGGCCATCACCAATTTGCTGTTTGATTTTTTCAATAATGTCATCGATATCAATACTTTTTTCTGATGTTTTGATATTACAAATTTTTTCTACAAAATTACGTAATATCAACATACCATGCTCGGTATGTTCTACTTCGGGATGAAACTGAACTCCATAGATTTTTTTTTCTTCATGTACCATAGCGGCCGACTTAATAGTTTGAGAATGAGCGACAAAAGTAAAACCATCGGGAGCTTTTATCACAGTATCGCCATGACTCATCCATATCTGTGAATGTGGTGATATACCTTCAAATAAACGGCAGGGTTGATCGATAACGAGCGTCGCGGGGCCATCTTCACGTACTTTATCTTTTTCTGTTTTGCCCCCTGATAATAAGTGAGCGGTCAACTGTTGACCATAACAAATACCTAATATGGGTATGCCTAATTCGAATATTTTTTTGTCTATGTGAGGTGCGTTCGGTTCATAGACACTGGATGGTCCACCTGACAAGATGATTCCTTGTGGTTTTATTTTTTTTATTTCTGTGAGTGCATTCTCCGGAGTAACTATAGAGACATCCGATCCAATCTGTCTCACTCGGCGACCAATAAGATGACATGTTTGTGAACCAAAATCGATAATAATAATCATATTAGCTGTAATTTTCTCCAGGGTTTGTAATAAGTAAACTATGCGGATGGCTTTCTGTCAATGATGCCTGTGTAATTTGAATAAATTTACCTTTTTCCTGCAGTTCACTGATCGTCTTGGTCCCAACATAGTACATTCCCGATTTAATACCACCCATTGCCTGATCTACCAGGCTTTTGACAGTCCCTTTAACAGGCACTAAACCTTCGACACCTTCTGCTACAAGAACTCTGTCTTTATAACTTTTGCCATGAAACTCATCTTCTGATTTTATTTCCGCTCCTTTTTTCATAGCCCCGATTGATCCCATACCACGATACATCTTAAATTTGTATGTTTTTGTTTTATCATTGAATATACTCTGAAAGCGCAGCGGTACATGAGACGCATCTAATTCGCGGACTTCGCCTGGAGCCTCTTCACAAGAAGCAAAATAACTACCCATCATTACTGTTGATGCGCCTGCAGCAAATGCCTTTACCATATCGCCGGAATACTTAATTCCACCATCCGCAATTATCGGTACATTATATTCGCGTCCCGCCCGACAAGTCTCAAAAAGGGCAGTAATTTGGGGAACACCCATACCAGATATAATACGGGTTGTACAGATAGCACCAGGTCCCATACCTACACGTAAACCATCAGCACCTGCTTTTATCAAAGCTTGAGCACCGTCATAAGTTGCGATATTGCCGGCTATAATATCGATTCCTGGAAAGTTTTTTTTAATATATGCGATCGTATCAATAATGGAGTTCGCATATCCATGGGCTGAGTCAATTAATAGTACTGTTACACCACTACGGACAAGCGCTTCAGCGCGCTCTTCAAAACCTTTATTTGCACCGATAGCAGCGCCTACTTTTAGTTTTTTATCAAGTACTTTTTTAACTTCACTAACCTGTGTCTCAATCGTTAAGTTGCGATGAATGATTCCAATACCTCCTAATTCGGCCAGAGCTATTGCTAATGTGCTCTCTGTAACGGTATCCATAGGCGCAGACACAAAGGGAGCATCTAAGGTAATATTACGAGTTAATTTTGTTGTAAGTGAGATATCTGAACGAGAAAAAGGGCTATATCCAGGTACCAGAAGTACATCGTCGAACGTAATACCCTGACCAACAATTTTTTCAGAGGTAAAGGTTTTCATCTTTATTAGGTAAATTGATAAATGTGGCTTCAAATGCCCATCTGACTGTTTGATCAATTTGTTCTGAAGTAAGAATATTATTATCCTCTAGTAATTTTATTTCTTTTGATAAACTGGTCTTTAACATAGCAGGGTTATCGGTGTTAATACAGAATTTTACTGTATTTTTCCAGAGTGTTTGAACAATTTCTTTTAAGTGAACAAGATCTTTGACGAATCCTACACTTAAATTGGAAGTGGGGCATATACACAGAGTAATGTTTCTTTCAACAAGTAGCTTCATCAGTTTTGGTGACTGGGCAGCCTTAATACCATGATTCACTCGTTGCAATGGTAAAACATCCAGAACGTGTTCCATCTCTTCAACTGTTCCATCCTCGCCTGTATGGGAACTTGTGTGTAATCCGGCATCAAGTGCTTCATGATACAGTTTATTATAGTCTTTATAATGAAAGCCATCTTTATGAGGACCGGCGATATCAATTCCGACAACGCCCCGATGGCGATATTTAATTGCCTTTTTGATAATAATTTCATTAATTTCATAAGGAAGGCGTCGATCAAGAAAGAAAATTAAGCCTGCCCGTACCTGGGGAAATTCAATAAGAGCCAATTCCATACCTCGTAACGCTGCTAAGATAATTTGATCCAGATCGTGTTCACCACCCCGATTACGATATATAGGATTAAATCCCAACTCCTGCAGTGTGGTATTATTTACACGATAGGCTCCTGTGATCGTTTCATATACGGACCGTTCCATGGCCTTAGGAGAAGATTGAATACGTTCGGTCCAATGAAACAGTTTATGATAATCTTCCCAGGTGATATGAGGTTTATTGAGTCTGATCATATCAAAAAAATCCCAGTAGTCTTTAGTAGGAAGTTTGATACCTTGTTCATGCGCTATGCTCCAAAGAATATGTGGCTCGACGGAAAGCCCTAAATGAAAGTGAAGTTCCGCGAGTTCACGAGTGAATCGGGGAGAAGTAACCATATTAGATTATAAAGCAGTGATAAACTCTTTGCAAGAGATATCTATATATTATTGAAGTGCGCCTTGAATTAGTTCAGCTGTTTTTTCAATTCCATACTCTAATACGATATCAGCGGCTTTTGGTCCAAAATCACGGTTAATCAGAAGTTGATAAAATCCTTGAAAAACCTGTTTGGGTTTAAGATTATTTTTCTTTAATATATCAAAAATAACGACCTGCAATTCTTCGCGTGTAGCATTTTTTTTCTCTGAAATTGCCGTGTGTAGTTCTTTTAAGAATATTTTTTGTTCGTTGGTTAACTGTAGCTTTGTCGGGACAGTTTTATTGAACTGAATTTTTTCTTCCTGTGCGGCATATTTTTTTAAATATATAGCTGCATAATCTACACGTTCTTTAAGAATTTCTTTTTCTTCTATAGTAAGCTCTGATCCTTTATGATTTTCAAATACTTTCGTAATGTCAGCTTTTGTTTTAATTGTCTGTACTACGGTTCGAAAACGGGGTAAATATACACGCTGCTTCGGCAGAGGTCTTACTTCAGATAATTGAGCTATACGAGCAAAATCTTGTAGAACTTCACCTTCTTTTTTATCTGGAATCTTATTTTCTAAAATATCGAAGTAAGCATTCGTGCATTTATCATAATCATCGAAGAGATTTAAAATAGTGTCGCCAAAGGGATCGAAATCAATCGCAGTACCAATGGGTGTTCTTACCAATAAAAATCGTAACAGTTCAGGTGGTAGTATTTTGACCGCTTCTTTAGCTGATGTGCCGATACCTTTAGATGATGACATCTTCTTGCCGGCGATCATAAACCACTCATAACCAGGTGCATGAGGTGGATTATAATTAAGAATTTCGTTGCAGATCGCAGTACCAAAATCATACGAACCACCAGATGACATGTGATCTTTGCCTGATCCTTCGATTGTAATTCCAATTACTTTCCAGTGAGCAGGCCAATCTAATCGCCAGACTAATTTTCCATTTCCATTAAATGGTGATGTCTTTCCTTCGTGTCCACAACCAGTGGCCCATTCCACCATTTCAGGTTGGCATTTATAATATACAAATTCACCATCCCATTTATAAACATAGGTTGTGCCATTTTTATGGCATTTTTCACAAATAGGACTAAAAGGGTGCCAGTCATTGGGTTTTTGAGCTTTAGATATTCTTAAATAAATTTCTCTTATTTTAGGTGTTGCATCCAGAACCTGGCGGATAACATCATTCATTTTTCCTGATTTGTATAAATCTGAAGACTTAATTATTGTCGGATGACAGTTTATTGCATTAAACACTTTGATAAATTCGTTAGCATAATATTCTGCAAAAGTTTCTGCACCTGGTTCAGGAGAAGGAACATTACATAGAGGCATGCCTGCATACTTTTCCCATTTATCGTAATCTAAATAAGAAGGAATAGCATCCATTGTATCCATATCATTAAAGACATAAGAAAATTTGGAAGGAACTTTATTTTCCTGAAGGACTTTGTATATAAGATCGTGGATAATCACTCCTCGTAATGATCCGACATGAATGCGGCCAGATGGAGTCTTCATATCGTCTACCCATTCCAATGGAAGATTTCGTTCGACTATTTTTTTTACTTCGCGATCAACCCAGATCATAGTAATTGGCTACTGAAAGTGTAATATATCTGCTATTGTATATGTGTTTTTTAAGATTGTAAAGCAGAGTTATATTATTATCAAATATTATTTCTTAATATCGATAATAATATATTCAATTTCACCGGCTGGAACTTTGATTTTTACTTTTTGACCTTTCTTTTTGCCTATTAAAGCACTTCCGATTGGTGAAGTATGAGATAATCGTTTTTTCTGTGGATCTGCTTCAAATTCACCGACAATCATGAATTCATGATGACTATTATCTTTCCCCAAAGCTGCTACTACTGTAGAACCCAGTTCGACAATACCACTATTCATTTCCATTTCTTCAATTATCTCGGCATTGCTTAAAATAGTCTCAAGTTCTTGTATGCGACCTTCAACAAATGCCAGATCTTCTTTAGCTGAGGTATATTCGCTATTTTCTGATAAATCACCCATTGCACGTGCTTTCTGTAAGCGGTCAATAGCTTTTGGATGTTTATTTTTCTTTATTTCTTCATGTTCTTCTTTAATCTTGTGATATCCTTGTTTTGTTAATTTAATTTTTTTCATATTCTCTTTTCCGCATATTTATAATTGATTCAAGCGGGTAAACCAAAAAAAAATCCCCCAGACTGCATTGGCGTTGCTCTATATGGGGGCAACTGGTACAATATTACAGTATTAACGCATGTATGTCAACCAGGAATAGCGCCTTGTAATAAGATTATACGCCAGTGGTATGTATAAGCAAGACAGTAGACTATAGACAGTAGAATATATACGCTTGCTACCGTCTACCGACTAATGTCTACAGTCTAATTCCGGCCCCATCGTCTAGAGGCCTAGGACGGCAGGTTCTCATCCTGCAAACCGGGATTCGAATTCCCGTGGGGTCAC
>CAZQAU010000008.1:49678-51843 GCA_964591375.1 uncultured Gammaproteobacteria bacterium | reverse complement strand
AATTCAGTTCATTGGCCATGTTATTAATAGAATTTCCGAGAGCTTCAATTTCATCGTGACTATCAAGTTTGATCCTGGCTCCCAAGTCACCCTTTTCAATTTTTTTAGTAAATAACTGAAGTTGCAGTATTGGCCTCGTTAAATTGTTACTCAAAAAGAATGCGATTAAAAGTAGTAAAGCGAGCGAACCTAAAACAGTAAAGGTAAATAAATTACGTATAAAAATAATAAAGCTAAAAGCTTCAGTGGTTGGTTGTTCGAAAATTACAAACCAGTTTAACTGAGGTATTTTAACCGCCTGAGCGATGACTTCTGTATTGTTTTCATTGCGATAAACAAAATCCTGGGAAGTTAATATATTTAAGTCTTTTTGATCCAGTAGCGCTCTAATTAGAGGTCTGGATGAAAGATCAGGGCGTTCACTTAACAATTTTTCATTGGGATGTACAATCAGCCTACCATCATCGTCTACAACATATGCAAAACCGCTGCCTAATTTGATACGGGAAATAAAATTCCATAAATTAAACAGGTTTGCCTGCATTTTTACAACGCCAATTACTGACTCTTTATTTAAGAAAATCGGGGTGAAAATATCTAAATGTGGTCCTTGATTACCATCGATGTAATAGATTTTTGAGTAAGAAATTTTTCCGCTCCTGGCCTGAGAAAATTGATCGGTAGGGACCTCAAAACTTAAATCATCTGTAGGTACTTGACCGTTTTCATCAATTTTAATTAACTCCTTCCCACTAAGTGACAAAATACTAACTTTTTTAATAAATCGATCGCTATGAATAATGTAGTTACCCAGCAAGCTCATATCTTTGTTTTTTTCACTCGGATTTATTTTATACTCACTTGCCAGACCTTCATTATGGTCTTCCAATTCTGATATGAGATTCTCTATCTGTATCGATGCGCTGATTGCTTTTTCAAGAAGGACACTGCGCGTTTGAAAACCAATATAATCTTTCGTGATATTAAAAATAAAGACCTGCAGGAAGAAGGAAAGTGTTAGTAAGATGATAAAGCCAATAAGGAGTTTGCTTCGGATACTGAACTTCATAGCATTAATCTAAATACTTTTCTTTTAAGTTATTCAGGATACCTTTCTGGCGCAATGAAGTTAACGCCTGATTTACCTTAGCTCTTAACTCAGTTTGATCTTTACGGAATAATATACCGTAATATTCTTCAGTAAATGGATCGCTTGATATCTTTAATTCAGGACTAGAAGTAACAATACCTTTAGCACCTGGTAAATCAGATAAAATCGCATCTACTTTACCTTCAATTAAGTCTTTCGTAGCTACCAGAAAATCATCATACCTGATTACATTTGTATCGGCTGTGTATTTAGCAGCTTCTAGTTCATTCGTAGTACCTTTTTGTACTCCGACTTTCTTGTCTTTTAGATCAAGCGGTGATTTAATATCTTCGTTTGTCTTTTTTGTAATAATTACCTGGCCTGCATTTAAGTATGGATCAGAGAAGTCAAATTTCATTTTTCGTTCATCGGTGATAGTAACGGAAGAAATTATTAAATCAATTTTTCGATCTTCGAGAGAGTTGAAAATTTCATCCCAGGATATATTCGTAAACTGAATATTTACACCCATTTCATTTGCAAGTTCCTTACCAAGCTCAATGTCATATCCAATTAATTCTTTATTTTCATTTTCGAATTCCATGGGTGGAAAGGTACCATCCGTTCCGACAGAAAGAGTAATTATTTTTTTTACTGGTTGGGGCTGATAAGCATCGGTTTGTTGTATTTTAGTTTGTTGTGATATCTGATTCATATAAACCAAGGTAGTGAAAAAGACAGCTGTCAATGCCAACATTGCAAATAGGGGAAAACGTGATGATTTAGGAGGAGAAGGCGGCGGCACAAAATTAACTTCAGGAGTGGTTCCATCAGACTGGAATTGATGCTCCGCACGAAATTTGTCTATATCTAAGGGTGTATATGAATTCACTCTTATTTTAAAATTATTACTTTATTATGATGGACTATTTTTAGGCAGATGTCAAGATGTGTTTGTGCATTTTGTCTTGTTATGCAGATCCAATATGTATTTTGTAGATTATAAACGATGGTATATATATTCTGTTTACCATAAAATATTTTCATAGAAAATTTTAGTAGGCACTTTGACAAT
>CAZQAU010000008.1:22108-49578 GCA_964591375.1 uncultured Gammaproteobacteria bacterium | reverse complement strand
CGTAAAGAGAATGAATTAGGGATTAAGATACCAAATCTTATTTAGTAAGGTTTGCTAAAAATAGCATGAACACCTTGCAGTGCTGGTTTCATGTCTGGTTCGATCGGGTAATAGTAGCTCACAAGATAAAAACGTTGGAACTGATTCTGCATTGTGGAAATAATTCTGGGAATAAATCGGGGACTTACATAAATGTAAACTCCAATGCTGTTGGGGCTAGGTGATATTTGTTTATATTGTAGTTTAAACATATCACCTAAAATAATCTTAATCTGGTTTTTGTTCGGATGAAAAAAACGACGAATATGCAAGACTGCAACCAATATTGGATTCATTTCAATAGCAACGAAAAAAGTATTGAGACCGAGTTTATATGATTCTTTAGCTGCTTCAAAAACAATTATCCCATCACCTGCTCCTAAATCGAATATGGTATGATCATTTTTAAGCTTGAGTGCTTGTATGATTAGTGGTAAATCTTTGGGATTGGAAGGGAAGTAAGGAATAGGAGAAAACTGAGGAAACGCGAAAATGATAATAACTGTCAAAAAAATAATGCTAATTATGATGCTGGCTAAAATTGCAAATATCATATTAGTAGGATTGTAGCATGAAATATATTCTTAGTGTATACTTAACTTATAAAGTATGGGACTTCTTATAAAAATACTCATTAATGGATTAGCTGTTTTCATAACCGCTAACTTTTTACCTGGCGTAAAAGTAGATGGTTTTATTTCAGCGGTAATTGTAGCGATTGTTCTTGCCATAGTGAACTTTATTGTTAAGCCAATTCTTCATCTCCTCACATTGCCAATTACGATCCTTACTTTAGGTTTATTTAGTTTTGTTATTAACGCATTAATGATTTTACTTGTTGATAATCTCGTTTCCGGTTTTTATGTCAATGGTTTTTGGTCAGCTTTGTTGTTTAGCTTGATTTTATCTTTAGTCAGTTCCCTTCTTAATTACCTGGTTTCTTAATTTAAAAAATTATTTACTACTATGAATGATCAAATTGTATGTCCTCACTGCCGTAAATCTATACCTTTAACACAAGCAGTTTCCCATCAGCTTAAAGAACAAATGGAGAGAGAGCGAGAAGAAGAAAAGAAAAAGTGGGCTGCCGCTTTCCATAAGCGCGTGGATGAAGAAAAGAAAAAATTTGAATCAGAATATGCTAAAGCAAAAGAATCTTTTGAGCTTTCAGTAAAGCAAAAAATCTATAAAGAAATGCAGATGCAGTTTGAAGATGCTAAAAATGAAAAAGATGAACTGGCAAAACAGAATAAAGCACTGCAGGATCAACTTATAGAAACGAATAGGTTGATACGTCAAACTCGAAATGAAGCAGAACAAAAGCGGTTGGAAATGGAAAAGAAATTGGGAGAAGAACAGGAAAAGATGCGCGTAGATATGCAAAAAAGAGCTGATGAAGAATATCATCTGAAAATGTTAGAAAAGGACAAAAAGCTTAATGATGTAATTAAATTAAATGAGGAATTGAAAAGAAAGTTAGAACAAGGTTCTCAACAAACTCAAGGTGAAGTGTTGGAACTTGAGCTGGAAACCATATTAAAACGAGAATTTCCATATGATGAAATTAAGCCAGTTCCTAAAGGTATAAGGGGCGGTGATTTGTTACAGGTAGTCAAGGATAACTATGGCAAAACCTGTGGCACGATAATCTGGGAAACAAAACGTACAAAGTCATGGAGTAATGAATGGCTTGTTAAATTAAAAGAAGATCAGCGATCCATTAAAGCAGAATTGGCGGTTTTAGTTACCCAAGTTTTGCCTGCAGAAGTCAAATATTTTGGAAATGTAGATCAGATATGGATTTGTGAATTCGGATGCTTTTTGGGTGTGGCTACTGCCCTTCGTTCTAAACTCATTGAAGTAATGGCGATTAAGTTATCATCAGTCGGTAAAAATGAAAAAATGGAGGTTCTTTATAACTATTTGGCAGGAACGGAGTTTAAACAACGTGTGGAAGCAATTGTGGAAGCCTTCCGTTCTATGCAGGATGATCTTAAAAAAGAACGAGTGTGGTTTATGGCTAAATGGGCAAAACAGGAGAAAAACATTACAAAGGTGATAGATAATACATTTGGTATGCAAGGTGATCTTCAAAGTATAATCGGGAAGTCATTAGTGGAAATAGAAGGAATGGATCTTTTGCCATCACCGGAAGAAGATATTGTTGATACTTCTGAAGAAAAAACATCTTTATTTTAAACTTGTTTTTTCCTATGAAAGTCGGATAATGAATATATGAAGCACGAAAACGTACATAATTTTTTTCATTCAGTCTCACGGGTTATCATCGTTTTGCCTATTATTATTATCATTTTGGCTTTGATTTTTAAGCCTGAAGCACCAAAATCAGCCTCTCAGGTACCGGTGGCGCAAAACAATATAATAACTTCACCTACTATATCTTTAAAAATACCGATGACGCCCGTGCCAACAGTTCACAAAACAGTGATTGACATTAACGGTCCTGTTGTGTGTACATTTAATCAACCTTCAGGTTATTCAGGCACTCTCTACATTAAAAATAAAATGATTTATGCGGATGCCAAAGATACACAGTTGAAAAAAACAATTTCGGCTATTTTTAAAGAAGACTGCGCATATAAATGGGAAAAAGGTACTTTGATAGGTAGCAAACTGTGTGGTCTAAACAAATATATGAGTGTTTTGGAAATGCTTAGCAACGTAGGAGTTCTGAATGTAGAGAGTATTATAGAAATTGTTGCCGATTATACCGGACAACCATATGACTCGAATATGGCGCAGACGACTGTGATAGATTGTAAAAAGAATTCTATTTCAGATACTACATTTGTTGTACCTACAACAATTCAGTTTCAGCTTAAATCATCAGTATCACCGGGAGTTAGTAAGTAAGTTTAGACCAAAAAAAAACCCTGGCTACGACCTACTTTCCCCACACGCGCTTTGCAGTGAGTATCATCGGCGCTGATCTGTTTCACGACCTTGTTCGGTATGTGGAAGGGTGGGGCCAGATCGCTCCAGTAACCAAGGCAAGGTTTATTATACTTAAGGATTCGTCAAACCGCAAGAGTAAATGTAAAAGCTTGCTTTTATAAGGATATAGACACTTTGTATAAGATGGTATAATGAATACAAATGGATACACAAATTTCAAATCATAGATACTTTCATTCTTTTTGTGTTAGGCCTAATGTACGCTTTGATACGCAGGAAAAAGATGAAGAAGTCATATTAATTCTTCGAGCGCATCCTATAACCCAGATTTCCTGGATTATAGCAAGTATTCTTGGCCTGATATTACTTTTCATACTTAATTTTTTTCTTCCAGGACTTTTAAATGCAAGACAGATAGTGTTTACTAATTTTTTAGGTCTAATACTTATATTTAGTTACATATGGATAAATATACTTTTTTATATTTTTAATGTAGGTGTTATTACAAACAAGAGAGTAATTGATATCGATTTTTATAGTATTTTATACAGAGAAACTACTGAGACACGACTAAGCAAAGTCGAAGATATCACTTCCAAAGAAGGTGGCTATTTTGGCTCTTTTTTTAATTACGGAAATGTATTTGTTCAGACAGCAGGATCGGAAGTAAATATAGAATTTTTGCATGTTCCAGATCCTTCCAGTGTAGTCAAAATTATCAATGATTTAATCGGAAGATAATATGGACATTACAAAGTTTGTTACAGATTTATTTAGTTCAAATGCGAATATACTCAATTTCTTTTTTAAGTCATTTTCGGTATTGATTGCATCATTATTTCTTATCTATACATTAGTATTTCTCAAGCAAACTACTGTCATGGTAAGAGTTATTCAACTTAAAAATAAGCAATTTATAGTACTCATGTCGACAATACAGGTAATTCTTGCGTTTATATTGTTAGTAATGGCTATTTCCTTGATTTAAAACTCTTTTAAAAAATCTATGACTCACATACCGCATATACTCTATAAAAGTGAAGAAAAACCAGATGGATTCGTAGGATCTATAATTCAAACAACAATTTTTTGTATTTTCGAAGCTAAAGGTGCCTATACAAAAGAAGAAGGGAAAATAGTGCAGGAGCATCTTGTGACTATTTTCGCAGAAGAGCGTGATCCGCAGTCGATTGATAGTAAGTTGCGTCAGCTTATTCGTGAAGGTACACTGCCGGCAGGAATTACAGTCGCTTTAGGTATAGTAAACGATACAACTATTTATTTAAAAACTTTTGGAAATGGACAGGTTTGGCTTCGCCGAGGTTCTGATTTTATTAGGTTAATTCAAGGAAATCATAGTGCCACTGGTCCGATAAATCCGGGCGATACTATTATTTTTACTTCAGATACGTTCATGCAATCTGTGGATAGCAAACTACTTCCTCCATTTATAGATAATTCGTCATTGCATGCGGGAATACATGAATTGAGTGAGTTTTTAAAAGATAAGGTGACCGATGAAGTGTTAGCTTTATTTATTCGTATACCACATATACCTCATTCACAGCCTGTGACCTATCCTGAAGTAATTAATCATGACGTAACTACACCTGTCGCGACTCTTTCTGCTAATGAAACCATAGCAACTTCTGCTTCGGAAGCTATAACACATCCAAAGAAAAAAGTATTTCATTTCCCACAAATATCAAAGATAAAAGGAATGTTACATACGGATAAAAAAAATAAGATCATCACTTTTGCATTAGTTTTTATAATTATATTAATACTGGTATGGAGTGTCGGTTTTGGGTACAAACGCAGGCAAACTGCACAAGCAATGGAAAAGATAAAAAGCACACGGGATTTAGTGACACAAAAATTAAATCAGTCAGATGAAGTAGCTTTTTTAAACCCACAACGTTCGCTTATCCTCATTGGAGAAGCTCGGAGTGAGGTTGAGTTGTTAAAAAAATCTTTGTCCGATGAATACACTACACAAATAAATGAGATAGATTCAATGATAAAAACCCGAGAGGATGAAATCACTCATAAGGAAAATAAATCAGGGGAAGAGTTTTATGATTTAACGCTCGATACTAAAAATGCCACGGGAGTAAAATTTTCTTTAGACAAAGATATGCTTTCTATTCTAGATACGAGCAATAGCACTCTCTATAATGTATCTCTTTCAAAAAAGTCTTTAGATAAAAATACAGTCAAAGAAGCTAAAACAGCTTCAATAATTGTCCGTTATGAAGATTTGTCTTTTATATTTGGTAAATCTTTAGGAGTATATAAAGTAGATTCACTAGGTAAGGCAACAAAGATTATTAGCCCAGATGTTGAATGGGGAAATATCACAGATATTCAGGTATATAACGGTAATTTATATGTTTTAGATAGTGCCAAAAACCAAATATACAAGTATGTTCCAACTGAAAGTGGATATTCAGATAAAAGTTCATATATAAAATCAGAAACATCTGTACAAGGTGCTAGTTCATTGGCCATAGACTCATCAATATATGTAGCTATAAATAATCAAATTACAAAATTTACTGCTGGTTCAGAAGATGAGTTTAAAACAGTATTTCCTGAAGATGGTGTGAAGATTCAAAAAGTGATAACAAATGCTGATTTAGAAAAAGTGTATGCCTGGGACAAAGATGCGGGAACTATGTATATATTGGCTAAAAATGGTACATATGAGAGGCAAGTAAAATCTTCAACCTTTGCTCAGGCAGATGACATCATAATTTTTGAAAAATCTGCTTATGCATTACAAAAAGCGAAGATTTTTAAGGTTTCACTTGAGTGAGAATTAATCTATAAAGTCAGTCTTTATTTTTTTTAACGACTGAACGTAAGCCGCTCTTATCTGATATATATAGTTTGAATTAGAGATTTTGACGTAATAGTATTCTTGATCATAGGGAAAAATTTCTGCAACTCGTACATTTTTTCCTTCCTTAACCTCAATTTTCATAGCCTGTTCAAGCCCATTAATAGTCTTTTTTTCTAATAAAGTATCAGATTTTAAGGTTTGTAAGTCATTTATAAAGAAATCAATTCGATCCTTTTTTATTTCTATATTATCTATAAACCATCGGGAATTCTTTTGATTAAGTTCGAGCCTTTGATTGTCAAAGCTTAACACAACTCTTGATAGTGAGTTTATATCATCGATTAGATGGAGTGATAAGTCACGATAATCAAGTGGTATAAGCGTATTTTCTAATCCTTCAGCCATGTATATATAATTATCATTATCAGTAGTGAAGTAATTCTTCATATCAACTGATTTACCTATATATATCGTATGACTTGAATGGGATGTTTTAAAAATGATTTTGCGTTTGCCTATTTGAAACGTACTACGATTATTTTTATTTTTAGATATCACATCATTTTTATTAAGTTCCTTTATCTGTGTTAATAGTTCATAGATTCTAGCTTTATCAGCCTTGTATTCTTTTTCGTTTTGTCTCACATACCAGTCGTTATTTTTTTTATACATAAAGACAGTATTTGTGTCATCATATAAGGTAATTTCTTTTATTTCATCTGACTGAATAGTAGAAAAAAATGTTTCAGTTTGGGGATTCAGTCGATTTATTAAAAAATCTTGAAAGTAAAAGATGGATATTAATACTGTTGCGAGGATTATTAATACCACCAAGCGTTTTTGAGTTTTACCTTTCATGTATAATAGGGAAGAATTAGTAAGATATACATATTATACAATGGACACGAAATTTGAAGAAAAAAAAATAATCGAAAGAATTATTGCTAAAGATGAAACGGCATTATTGGAATTATATCGGAAATATCACGATACAATCAATCGTTTTGTTTATAGTCAGCTCAAAGATAAGCATTTGGCAGAAGAGATTACTCAAGATGTTTTTTTAGATTTTATTGAGGCTCTGCGTGACTTTCACTTCCAATGTAGTATAAAAACCTTTATATTTACAATCACCCGCAATAAAGTAATAGACATTATCAGAAAAAAGAAAATAAAGAAAATTTTATTTTCTTCATTACCTACTTATGTTACTGAGAATTTAACTGCAGTTGTGTTTGATGATCATCTGGAAAAAAAAGAGCTTGCAGATAAACTAAAGACAGTACTTGATACCTTACCGAATGATTATCAGGTGGTTCTTCGACTCAAATATATGGAAGGTGAAAGAGTTAAAACTATTGCAGACAAACTATCTTTAGGATTTAAAGCAACTGAAAGCCTTATTTTTAGAGCACGCAAAATGTTTGTAAAAGTGTTTAGAAGTTTACCTTAATTATGAAATCATCATATTATGAACTAAAACATAAACTTCAAGAAGTATATTTTGTAGAGCCAAATGATTTAGGTAATTCATATCTGACTTTAATATATAAGACTGTTACTTCATTTCTTAAACAAATGCCCTTCGTGTTTATCATTCCGTTGTCATTTCTTGTTTCGATATTAATGTATCTTATATTTGGAAGCCTGACGGTTAAATTAACCTCGCTTTTACAGTATGGATTTTAAACAGAAAATTTCAGAATTATTAGCGTCTTCTATTATTGTTTTACAGCGTTTTGTCCTGCTTATTTTTACACCATATAAAACTATGCGTAAAATAAGTCAGGAAAAAGATTATACGCAGTTAATAATTATTATATTCTTTGTTTTTTTGTATTTTCAGATTGCTAATAAAGCAAAGCAACTTTTTCTACCATCTATAATGCCTCCTTTAGTATTCACAATCCATTTTTATCTAACAATTCTATTTTTTTACGGAGTTTCTAAACTATATAACTCGACAGTTAAAATCCGAGAATTTATTTTTACTTTGACGTATACACTACTACCAACTTTAATCTGGTTTACTTCCAATTCCATTTTATATAGATTTTTACCACCGCCTCGTTCGATTTCTTTATTAGGCAAGACTTTCAGTATTTTTTTTATAAGTTATTCAGTAAGTTTATTATGCTGGAAGTTAATACTCTTCTATCTGGCCATAAGATTTGCATCCAAACTTAATTTTTTTAAAATTCTATATATGATTATTTTGTATGTATGCATATTTATTCCGTATTCCTTATTTCTTTATAATGTAGGCATATTTAGAATTCCTTTCATATAAGTAAATGATTTTTTATTAAGTTCCGACTCTAAAGTGTATGAGTTTGCATAAATTTAAAAGCCTGATAGAAAGATCTAAATTTATCGAAAAGATTGTTGGGGTTTCTCTATCCAATCTAAATAAAGCCTTTGTTGATGAGGAACTGAATGTTCATTGTGAGAATGTTATTGGTGCAGTCACTATTCCTGTTGGCATTGCCGGCCCGCTCCGTATACATGGAGATACATTAGAAGGAGAGTATTACATTCCTCTTGCGACTACAGAAGGGGCACTGGTAGCATCAGTTAATCGAGGGTGTAAAGTGATAAGAGAAGCAGGTGGAGCAGTTGTTACAGTTAATAAGGCTGGTACAACCCGAGGTCCTGTTTTCTTAACTTCTGCGATTAAAGAACATTCTCAGTTAAATTCTTGGATTAATGCACATGAATTAGAAATAAAAACTATTGCAGAAGCAACATCTCACCACTTGAAATATAAAAAATCAGATATAAAAAGTGTCGGACAATATACTTTTGTTCGTTTTTATTTCGATACGGATGATGCCATGGGAATGAATATGGTCACTATTGCGACTCAAAAGATTACAGAGCTAATTCAAGAGAGAACAGGTATAGAATCTCTGGCTGTTGCAGGAAATTTTGATATAGATAAGAAACCAGCCTGGCTAAATTTTATTAATAATCGAGGTTTTCAGGCGAGTGCCGAAGTTGTCCTTCAACCCGCATTAGTTGAGAGAGTACTTAAAGTTACACCGAAACGATTACACGATATATGGTTAGCTAAATGTATGTTCGGATCTGCGATGAGTGGATCATTAGGTTTTAATGCTCATTTTGCGAATATTATTGCTGCTTTTAATGCCGCGACTGGACAGGATTTAGCCCATGTTGTTGAAGGCAGCATGGGAATTACCTCGGCATTACTGCAAGATGATGGTAGTTTGTATTTTTCTATTTATATGCCATGCCTTATGTTAGGCACTGTGGGCGGTGGAACTAAACTTAAAACACAATCAGAGGCACGTAGTATTTTAAAAATAACACATGCAAACGAATTGGCTCAGGTCGCTGCGGGAGCGGTTTTGGCAGGTGAATTATCCTTACTTGCTTCAATTGCTGAGGGATCTCTAGCTAAATCTCATGCACGTTTAGGTAGATAATGGAGTTATATATATTGTAATAAATATGATTGGAATAGTTTCGTATGGTTTTTATGTTCCCGAGTTTAGAATTCGTATAGACGAAATAGCTAAAGTTTGGGGCAAAAATCCGGAAGAAATAAAAAAATCTTTGGCTGTTGAAGAAAAAAGTGTCGGTCATTTAGATGAAGATTCTCTTACTATGGCATATGAATCATCTTCTATGGCATTAAATAATCTTTCTATTGATCGAAATGATATAGGTGTTGTGTTAGTCGGTTCCGAAAGTCATCCATATGCTGTGAATCCAACTTCTACTATTTTAGGAGAATTTTTAGGTATAGAGAAGCAGTATCTTGCTTTTGATACACAGTTTGCATGTAAAGCGGCTACGGGGGCAATGATTGCGGCAGGCGGACTTATATCATCGGGTTTTAGCAAATATGCGCTTGTATGTGCCGCAGATAAGGCTACTGGTAAACCTCATGATTCTTTAGAATATACGGCTGCTTCTGCATCGGTTGCCTGTGTTTTGGGATCAGATGATTTACTACTTGAAATTGTAGACTCCACATCATTTTCATCAGATACTCCTGATTTTTGGCGACGGGAGGGCATTCGATATCCTTCACATGGTGGAAGATTTACAGGATTACCATCATACTTTTATCATATCTCTGAGGCGACTCGAATTTTGTTGGAAAAAACAGGTATGAAACCACAAAATTTTGCACAGGCAGTTTTTCATATGCCGAATGGAAAATTTCCCCAGCAAATTGCAGCAAAACTAGGATTTGAAAGGAAGCAAATCGAGAAATCTTTAGTTGTTCGGTATTTAGGTAATTCGTATACAGCTTCTGCATTAATGGGTTTGGCCTCAACACTGGATACAGTAAAAGCAGGTGATTATATTTTTTTTGCTTCTTATGGATCAGGTGCGGGCTCTGATGCATTTATTTTTAAAGTTACAAAAAAAATTGAGCAACGAAGACAAAAATTTAGCAAAGTGATGCAAAAGAAAACTTATATTGACTATCCAACATATTTGAAATTTATGGGCATGATATAAATATGGTTTCATTAACAGGTTATTACACAACGTGCTTTGGCGAACTTTGGAATAAATCATTAAGTGATTTAATCGATGAGGCTATTCAAGGTGCGTTAAAAAATTCAAGTATTGAAATAGGAGAAGTTGATGCGATTTTTTTCGCTAATATGATGGGTGGAGTATTAGAAAATAATCTTCATATGACAGCTAAAATTGCTGAAATGTATGGAATCCATATTCCGATTTTTCGTGTAGAGTCGGCTTGTGCATCAGGAGGAATGGCATTTCATCTTGCTTGTAAATATCTCGAAGGATCCGCAAAAACTGTATTGGTTGTAGGGGCGGAGAAGATGAATGATTATTCGCCCGAACAGGTGACATCAGCACTTGCAGCGGCGGCATCGGGAGAAGAACAGGAAGCAGGATTAACGTTCCCTGGATTGTATGCAATGTTGGCGAATCATTATATGCATACATATAATTATCAAGAAAAGCATTTGGCAGCAGTTTCTGTAAAAAATCATTTCCACGGCAGTCTAAATGAGAAGGCACATTTTAAAAAGAAAATAACCATCGATCAGGTACTCAGCAGTCCCTATGTAGCTGAACCACTTAAGGTTTTAGATAGTTCTCCGATTTCCGATGGCGCGGCTGCTGTTATCTTGAGCCGTGATCCAAATATAATAAAAAAATCAAAAAAATCAGCGTCAGTTTTGGCATCCGAGTTAGCAACGGACTCTATTAGTTTATCTAAGCGCAAACGCTTGGATGGATTATATGCAACACAGCTTGCTGCAAAGAAAGCCTTTTTACAAGCTAAAATATCTGTTAAACATATTACTGTCGCCGAACTTCATGATTGTTTTACCATTGCTGAACTGTTGGCTATGGAAGATATTGGCTTCTGGAAAAAAGGACAGGCAGGCTCTCAAATATTAGCAGAACCCCCACAATTCGGTACCGGAAGTAAGTTGGTTATTAATACTTCAGGAGGATTGAAGGCATCGGGTCATCCAGTAGGTGCAACGGGAATAAAACAGATTGGTGAACTATACCTTCAGTTGACTCAACAGGCATTTAATCGACAAATAAAAAAAGCTCAGTATGGTTTGGCTCAGAACGTGGGGGGATCTGGTGGTACGGCAGTTATAACAATTTTAGGAGTTTAGTTTTATATATGATCAGTCCTGTTAAAATCTGGCGAAGGCAAGGAGATATTCGGAGCACATTAGGTAAACGGGGAGTAATTATAACCTGGACTAAAATATTAGTAGCAGGTACTGATTTTAAGTCATTTGCTCCGTATTATGTTGTAGTAGCTCAGTTGGAAAACGGACAGCGAATATCTGCACCGCTTGTGAATGTTAATGATAATGAAATAAAAATTGGTGCGAAGGTGATAGCTACTTTGCGAAAAGTTAGACAAACGACTCAAGACGATGTTATTGCATATGGTGTAAAATTTAGACTGCTTTAAATATGGAAGTGATCTATTCCGCTCCTGCTAAAGTTATTTTTTCGGGTGAACATGGTGTGGTCTATGGTAAACCTGCGTTAGTGTCAGCAATAAATCTTCATTTGAAATGTATTGCAAGTACAGTAAAGGGTCGCGTTGATAATAATGTAACTGATTATATTGTAAAAACAGTTAAGAATTATTTAGAGAAAAAAAATATTACATATACTTCACAGAATATACATTTACAGTTTAAATCCAACATTCCTCGAGGTAGGGGTTTAGGATCATCTGCTGCATTATCAACTGCATCCGCTGCTGCAGTAGGGCACCTACTGATTGGCAAACCACTAGAACCATCTTTAATAAATAACATTGCATATGCCATCGAAAAAAAATTTCATGAAAATCCATCTGGTGTAGATGTTAGTGCTTCCTGTTTTGGTGGGTTAATTTATTATCGGAAAGAGTTTGAGTTTTTAAAAACAGTATCAGCTCTTAATTTTAAATTGCCAAAACAGTTTGAAGATCATTTATATTTGATTGATTCTGGTAAACCGGTTGAATCAACAAAGGAAATGGTTAGAATGGTAGGAAAAGCATACAATCAGAACGCAGCAGATATAGAAAGAAATTTAATGAACATGGAAAAAGTTACTAAGAAAATGGTACTTTCAATTGTTAAAGAAGATAAACTTCTGTTTTCCCAATGTATTGCAGAAAATGAAATCATACTAGAAAATTTAGGTATAGTATCAAGTTCAACAAAAGAATTATTACAACAGCTTACACAATTTGGATTAGGCAAAGTTACCGGTGCCGGAGGACGGAGCAAAGGATCGGGATATATTTTATTTCTAGCATACGATCAAAGTATATTAGAAAAATATTTGATCTCTAAAAAAATAATATATATGAAATTTATTCAGGGAAAAAAAGGAGTCATGGAGAGTCTTTTGTATTAAGGTGATCCTAATTTAGGTATGTTGAAGATGAACCCGGTTCCTGTCAGTTTCACAATCCCTAAAATATTGCCAGCAACTATTCCAAAAATACTGAAGGATATAATTACAAATACAATACCAATGAGTGCATAAGTGATTTTTTGTTGAGCTTTAGAAACTTTATCTTTATCTCCACCAGAAGTAATCCAGTCAAATGCACCCCACAATAAATAGCCAAGTGTAAGAAGAGCCGCAATGGTAATTACTAGTCTAATAATGACTGTAAATAAATTGCTTACAGGAGCTGCAGCATCATTCCCAGTACTACCAGGTATATTTACGGGTGGAGAAATACATCCAAAAATGTCATCACAAGCTGCTTGTACAAAAAAGAATAGTGACCACATATTAAAAACCAAAAGGTTTTAATTCATTTTCGATACTTAGGATAGAACCTAAGAGTCTAACAATGAGATAACTTGAAATAACTAGTACCAAACCAACGATCGCGAACATAAATGTTTTTTGCGCTTTAGCAATTTTATCAGCTGAACCTGCGGCAGTTAAAACATTAAACGCTGCTGATAATGTCATTACTAAAAATAGAATTGCTCCTCCAGATATAAGAATGGGACTGAAGATATTAACAATTGAAGAAACGCTCCCAAAACGCGCTACTTGAAATCTGTTGCCGTCGCCAAAATTTACTTCTGCGAAAACAGTCATTAGAGACATCATAAGAAGAGTGTATATGAAATGATTTTTTATGTCAAGGAGACTATAGTAGTAGCTTAGTATTTATTGTAAAAAATCATACTGTATACTTTTATCACATATGAACATACCAAACCATGTCGCAGTTATTCCCGATGGTAATCGTCGTTGGGCAAAATCAAAGGGATTGTTAGCGGTAGAAGGTCATCGTGTGGGAGCAGATAAAACGCTTCCCGCACTGATTGAAAAAGCCGGAGAAATTGGTATAAAATATTTCACTTTTTGGGCGCTTTCGACAGAGAACTTAATTAAACGATCTCCCGAAGAAGTAAGCAATATATATAAGCTCATTCGCTATTTTGTACAAATAAAATTGAATGATATGCATAAAAAAGGTGCAAAAATTCTTGTAATTGGTAATATTCAATCACTGCCAGAAGATATTCGAAATTCTATAGATAACGCAGTCAAAAAGACTAAAAATAATCAGAAGATTGTTGTCACATTCGCAGTTAATTATGGCGGAAGGGACGAGATAGTCAGAGGGATGCATAAAGTTTTTGAAAATCAAAGTGTAGCAAGTATAGACAAATCAACCTTCGGACAATATCTTGATACAGCGGGTATTCCTGATCCAGATTTGATCATTCGTACTGGTGGTGAAAAAAGATTATCTGGTTTTATGTTGTGGCAGTCAGAATATAGTGAAATCGAATTTCTCGATATTTTTTTCCCTGATTTTTCGCCCGATTTACTAAACAAATGCGTTGAAGATTTTTCCCTCCGTCAAAGAAGGTTTGGAAAATAAGTGGTATAATAATTTTTATGTTCCAGCCGAACTTCACCATTAGCAATAAAATACTTACATACATAGCTAAAATCGAGGCGGCCGAAGAAGTAATCCGCCACGCTCCTATTTTACCTTTATGGGAAAAGCAATTTCGTGAAGACGCGGTGGTACGGGCTGCATATCACGGAACTCACTTGGAAGGAAATTTATTGCAGAAAGAAGAAGCTAAAGATGTATTGATGGGCCGCGACGTTGTAGCACGTCCCCGTGATATTCAGGAAGTGATCAACTATCGTAAAGTAATTGAATTTATCGAAGAGGAAGCTAAAAGACAAATAGAAAAAATTAATGAACCCCTCATCAAAAAAGTTCATAGTTTGATTGTCCATAAAATACTACCAGATGATCAGGCAGGCGAGTACCGTTTAAAGCAAGTGATTATACGTAACTCACAAACAGGAGAAGTTACTTTTAGACCACCACCACCGGTTGAAGTGCCGTTTTTAATGCGTGAATTTTTATATTGGCTGAATCGTGATGACCGAGAAGAAATTCATCCAATTTTGAAGGCGGGAATTGCACATCATGAACTTGTGCGTATTCATCCTTTTATTGATGGTAATGGTCGGGTTGCCCGAACGTTAGCAACGTTATTATTATTTTTAGGAGGTTATGACATTCGTCGGTTTTTTTCACTAGAGGAATATTATGACCGGAATGCAGTGAGTTATTACGAAAATTTACAAAAGGCATCTGCTGGCGATCTTACTTCATGGCTAGAGTATTTTACATATGGTGCAGCTTTTGAATTTGAAAAGATAAAAACAAAAATTTTAAAATTATCACAAGATACCAAACTCAAAGAACGTTTTGGCGGACAACAAATTTATCTTACCGACAGACAGATCAAGATCGTTGAATATATACAAGATGTTGGCTATCTTCAAAATCAGTCATTTGCGACGGTATTTCCAGATTTGTCGGAAGACACAATCTTACGTGATGTTCAGGATCTCATTAAAAAAGGTCTAATCAAAAAAGTTGGCAGTACAAAAGCCGCGCGCTATGTTATGACTTAATGGGTTATAATCTACAGTATGAAATTCGCCGAGCTCGCACAATATTTTGAAAAAATTGAAAAAACCACTTCACGTATTACTATTACACAACTTTTAGCTGAGCTTTTTCAAGCTCTTAAGCCGGAAGAAATAGAAAAAGCTGTATATCTGTTACAAGGTAGAGTGGTGCCATTATATGAAAATTTGGAATTTGGAATGGCGGAAAAATCAGTTGTTAAGAGTCTACTAGTCGCCTTGCAGATCGATAAAAAAGCATTTGATGTGGAATATAAAAAAGCAGGTGACATAGGCCGAGTTGTGATGCATCTTAAGCAACAAGTCCGCACTCTTCAGGAGCGTGATCTTTCCATTATCGAAGTATTCAATGAGCTTTATTCAATTGCTAAGGCTGGTGGAGCCGGTTCTCAAGAAGTAAAATCAAATATTTTAGCTCATTTAATTCGAGAACTTGATCCACTTTCTGCAGTTTATCTGGTACGTATACCTCAAGGTATAATGCGATTAGGATTCTCTGATATGACTATTTTAGATGCCTTTTCGTGGATGAAAACAGGTGATAAATCTCTTCGTCCTATCATTGAGAGAGCATACCATGTCCGTCCTGATTTAGGCTATATTGGACGTATTTTCAAGGAAAAAGGGGAAGAAGCATTGAGAGCTGTCCAACCCGAGGTATTTACACCCATTCTTATGATGAGAGCAGAGAGATTAGCTTCAACCGATGAAATTATCGGAAAAATAGGTCCTTGTATAATTGAGTCAAAATATGATGGTTTTCGTCTGCAACTTCACTATAAAAAAACAAAATCAGGTGTGGAAATAAAATTATATTCACGTAATCTTGAAGAAGTATCTTTTATGTACCCGGATATTCTAGAAGGTATGAAAAAGGAAATAAAAGCAGAAGAGGTGATTTTTGAAGGAGAAGCCATTGGTTTTGATGAGCATGCCGGCAGTTTTTTACCCTTTCAATCTACTTCCCAGCGAAAACGAAAATATGATATAGAAGAAAAGGCCAAAGAAATACCTTTAAAATTATTTGCATTCGAACTTTTATATTTGAATGGTAAGAATTATATTCAAACACCGTTTATTGAAAGAAGAAGAGCCTTAGAAAAAACTTTGCATGTAACCGGTGATATTTTTAAAGATACCATTTTAATGGCTCCAGAAAATATTGTAAAAGATTCAAAAACGATAGAACTACTTTTTGACGATGCTATTTCACGCGGACTTGAAGGAGTAGTCGCCAAAAAATTAGATGGCGTATATCAGCCAGGCGCACGCGGTTGGAACTGGATTAAATTTAAACGTAGTTATTCCACAAAAATCGATGATACTATAGACTGTCTGGTAATGGGATATGACTATGGAAAGGGGAAGCGGTTTGATTTTGGTATAGGGGCATTTCTTGTGGGGGTATATGATGAGAAAGAAGAGAAATATATGACTGTGGCTAAGATAGGTACTGGATTATCAGATATCGAATGGCGTGAATTAAAAGCAAAAGGGGATGGATTACTTTCAAAAACCCAGTCACCTTTTTATGATATCGATAAAAGTATGGGATGCGATGTCTGGCTTAAACCATCAATTGTAGTTGAAATAAAAGCAGATGAAATCACTCGCTCTTCAGTTCATACTGCCGGACGTATTTTAAAACAATCTAAATCAGGTAACGCTGTTGAAGTAGATGTTCCCGGGTATGCTCTCCGATTTCCACGTTTACAGAGATTTCGTGAAGACAAACGTCCGGAGGAAGTAACTACTTTAAAAGAATTGGAAGAAATTTTTGGTATGCAAAAAAAATAGATATATTATTTTAGTGGTAGTTTAATATAAAAGGTAGTTCCTTCGTTTTCCCGACTCTCAAACCATAAGGAACCACCTAAATTTTCTACAAACGATTGAACCACAAACAATCCCAATCCTGTTCCTTCGGTTTCACTTTTTAAAGCATTTTCAGCCCGGAAAAACTTCGAGAAAATATTATTTTTGTCCTTATCGGGAATACCAATACCCTGATCGGCAACAGTAATGATTACATTTTCTTTCACAATGGAAATTTTTATATCAACATTTTTTCCTTCTTTATTATATTTGATCGCGTTTGAAATGAGATTTTCAATAATTTCGCGGAAACGTTTTTTATCAACGGTCAGAATGATTTTCTCTTTTCCCGCTGAATCAAGCAATAATTGTTCATTTTTTTTCTTCGCTTGAATCTCCAATTCATTAATTGTGTCTTTAATAATTTGAATTATATCTATAGAAGTTGCATCATAGGGAATTTTTTTCTGTTCGATACGAGATACGTTAAGTAAATCGTTAACCAATGTAATTAATCGTTTATCGTTTTCATATATGTGTTCGATTGTTTTACGAACAGAAGGTGATAATATTTCTCCAGTGTCATCAAGCAACATCTCTATATTCCAGCGTATACTTCCCAATGGCGTGCGTAACTGATGTGCAGCAATGGAAATAAAGGTGTCTTTGGCTCTTTCTAGTTCACGATCACGACTGGCATCACGGAAGACAACTACACACCCCCGGATTTTATCTGACTGGTCAAATATAGGCGCAGCACTATCGGCAATGGGTATTTTTGTCCCATCTTTTTTTACTATTACTGCTTTAGTGCTAAGTTCTCCTTTCAAACCGCTTTTAATGATATTTTCAACAAAAGGTCCATAAGGAATTTGGGGCTCATCTTCAAAGGTAAATCGAAAGATTTCTGAGTAATATTTACCTATAGCATCGGAAAGTTTAAATCCGGAAAGATCTTCTGCTATTTTATTCATAAGAATGATTTTGCAATCTAAGTCTACTGCAAATACTGCATCACCAATAGATCGTAAAATAGTTTCTACTTTGCTTTTTTCTTGTGCTAATTCGGAGGTTCGTAAAGCCACTTTTTCTTCGAGATGTTTTTTTGTTTCAACTAGTTCCGCTGTACGTTGTAAGATCTGTTTTTCCAGAGTCTCACGACTCATAAATGAAAGTCTTTCATTTTCTAATATTCCTTCAGGAATAATATCGAATAGATAGGCGGTAACTGTATATTTATAATTTTTTTGTAAAAAAATAAACGTCGAATGAACAACATCAATAGCTTGTTTTTCTCCAAGTATGACGAAAATCTCTTCATATAAGCGGGTATATGTTTTTTTAAAAGCATGAATAGTGACATTCAGTTGAGCCGATTGTAAGTTTATTATTAAATTTCTAAAATCTACACCTTTATCGGTTATTGAAATGTCTGACAAAATCGTGTTTTCTACGAGTGGTTTTACGATTTCCTTAATCCGATTAAGTTCTATATTTTGGCTTAGAATTGTAATAATCTGTTGTATGCACAATTGATATACATAAAGACGTTGTTCTGCTTCGGACATAAATATAACTTTAGATTCGGGAGAAAGGTTAGAAAATTTAATGTGGGTGGCAAGTTCATCATGAAGTGTTTTATGAGTATATTCGTTCTTAAGCAAAGGAGGCTTATTGGAAAGGATGAACTCTTCGATTTCTACATACAGTTTCAAAAATTCTAGCCTTCTATCTTTTTCAGATAATCTCGTGTATGTTCGGTATTTTTCCAGTAGCAGATGAGGTGGGTGTATAATCAACGCAAATGTGTGAGCAAGTACCTGATCTTCGGGTAAGTTATTATTGTCCGGCTTTAAAGAAAAAAAACGGCTAAATGTATTTCTAGCACCTGAAAAAATCATGGACTATTTACGAGAAGGTGATTTATATAACTTCCTCATGTGATGACCACTCAGACTACTTATTTTTGAGAAGGTTGCATCTCAGTATTGTGCTCTTTATCTTCAGTTGGTTCATTCATTTTAGTATTTTCTTCTTTTTTTTCTTTTGCATCGCCGGTTGAATCATCATCCTCGTTTTTTTCTTCCTTCAAATGAGATGAAGCACATTTTTTACAAATTGGCGTACTGGTTGCAATTACTTCGGTATTAAATGTATTACTACAGTTTTCACAAGTAAATCTTTTCTCTACGCGTTTGACATTAGCAGACTCAATAATTTGCACTCGTTCGACATTAAAGATTAAGTTATCTCCGTCAAAATCAACGAGTATTGTGTCACCAGCCTGAGCTTTTTTTTCAATGATTAGAGCTGAAATTGGATTTTCAATTAACTTTTGGATAGCGCGGCGCAAAGGACGCGCTCCAAAGATTGGGTCAAATCCCGAGCGAACTATTTCTTTCTGAGCTATATCGGTACAAACAAAATCCATATCCTGATCTTCAAGTAACTTTCTTAAAGCTTTAAGCTGAAGTTTAACGATTTTCAGCATGTGTTCAAATTTAAGAGGTTCAAAAATAATTACTTCATCAAATCTGTTAATAAGCTCTGGACGGAAGAATTTTCTTAATTCAAGCATTACTTTTTCCTTTAATACACCATAATGTTTTTTATCTGTTTCTTCTTCTACTTTTTTCTTTTCATCCAGTTCTTTATCAAGCGGGAAATCAGCTCCGAAATACTCTTTAAGGGTCATTTGTTTCCAAGTTTTTTGATCCTTATCTTTATAAGACAGTGTTTCTCCTACAACAATTATTTCCCGTCCTGATGGTGAAAATGTGTGGATATCCCAGTGAGTAACTGGCAGACTGCCTTTATCTACACTTTCAGTATTAAAATATTCTTTTAGTAAACCTGTCTGCCATTTATTTGAGCCAACTTTTCTTTTCCAGAACCGATCTTTATAAGAAATAATTTCAAATCCATCGACAGAGAATGCATGCGTTTTAATACGACTCACAGGTAATTGTTCATCTGCCGCATCCATCATCGCATTTGTTACTGTCTGATCTTTGAAATATTCATTCAATGAAAGACTATTCCATTCTTTACTAATAGTGGAATCACGAGTCATGATTATATTTCCTTTAGTAATCATCTCTACACCTTTAGGAGACATGGCCTGAGTCTCAAATCCCTGGATAGGAAATTCAACAGTAACCTCTTCTTTATCTTGTTTTTTCGTAGCGAGAATTTTTTGACCATCAAAGTAATCAAATAACATACCTGATTCCCATGGATGTTCTGGCTTATCTGATTTTTTTTCATCAGTAGATGTAGTATTTGATTTTGCTTCTTTAGTTTTGTCAGTGGATTCGGTTGTTGGTGGCTTATCTGATTTTTCAGCATCTTTTTTATCACCTTCTAGTTTTTGAACAGGTGATTTAACCTGATTATCTAATTCATCTGAAACTGGTTGTGGAATTGGCGAGTTCTTTCCAAAATATTCCACTGCTGACATGGTTTTCCAGACTGTTTGACCTGCTTCACGTACCCAAACATTTTCACCGACAACAAAAATTTCTTTGCCCGCTGGTGTAAACGTATGTGCATTTAAAAATCCAGTGGGTAAGGCGCCTTTTTCAATTGTCTGTCCTTTAAAGTAATCGGCTATAATGCCTGTTTCCCAATCTGTTGTACCTTCTTTTCTTCTCCAGAAACGATCTTTAAAGGTAACGATTTCCATTTCTTCCGGTGAGAAGGCGTGAGTGTTCAATTTGCCAGTTGGTAACTGTTCATCAGGAGCATCTGGCATAGCATTAATAACAACGTTATCTTTGAAATATTCGATTAGATTCGTCGGTGTCCATGTCTTGGAAGTGGTCGAGGTTTTTGATAACACAGTTGCATCTTTAGTAACCATTTCCTGTCCCTGTGGAGATATCGCATGAGTATCAAATTGATCACTAGGGAATTTTACATTGTTACCTTCAATTTGCTGTCCCATAAAGTAGTCGGCGACTGATCCGTTGGTCCATGTATTACTGTCACGTTCATAATATGTTCCACCGATAGTAACGATCTCTCGGCCTCGAGGTGAGAAAACATACGTGGACATCATAATTGGTTTTATTTCTGGTTTTTGTGCTGATCCGTCTGCATTTACAATAGTTTGACCGCTGCGAACAAAAAATTTAGCACCAATAGTTAGTATTTCCCGACCATGTGGTGAAAATGCGTATGTCGAAAGAACTGGAGGTTCTTCGATTTCGGTCTTACCGGTTCGCATGAGTTCGTCTTGAATAGTTTTTGATCCAATATTTGATGTACAAATAACAACGGTATTTTTGAAAGAGACAACATGACCTTTATTGTCAGTTAAACGTCCATCATCTAGTATTTGGAGCAAAATATTGAAAATATCCGGATGTGCTTTTTCTACTTCGTCAAACAAAACAACCGAATAAGGACGTCGTCGTACTGCCTCAGTAAGCTTACCACCTTCTTCGTATCCTACATAGCCGGGAGGGGCACCTAATAATTTGGCCACTTCATGGCGTTCCATATACTCGGTCATATCAAAACGAATCATTGCTTCTTCCTGATCGAATAGTACTTCTGCCAGTGTTTTTGCCAATTCTGTTTTACCGACACCAGTAGGACCTAAAAACACAAAGCTTCCTATAGGATGAGTAGCAGATTTTAATCCTGCGCGACCACGTTTCACTGCCTGTGCGACCACACTTACGGCATTCTCCTGACCGATCAAACGCTTATGCATGATATCTTCAAGTTTAGCTAAACGTTCCATTTCAGAACCGCTGATCTTGTTAACAGGGATACCTGTCCAGCGAGAGACAACATCTTTAATAATATCTAGAGAAACCGCACTAGTTGTCTGACCTCTTTTCAAATCATATTCTTCTTTTTTATCCTTTAATTCACTTTCAATATCATCAATTTTGGATTTGAGAATACGTGCCTTGATGCGATCGTTTGATTTTTCTGCTTCTTTCATTTCCTGACTTAGCTGTGCAATTCGTTCCTGTAGTGATTTCATTACTTCAGGTAGGGAAATAAGTGGCAAACGTACAGCTGACGCAGCCTCATCAATAAGATCGACGGCTTTATCAGGTAAAAATCTTTCACCCACATAGCGCTTAGAAAATTTGACTGCCGCTTCGATGGCATCATCAGGAATTTTGACCCGGTGAAAAGCTTCGTATTTATCACGAGTAGCTTTTAACATTTTTATAGCTGCTTCCTCAGAAGGTTCAGGTACAAGTACGGGCTGGAAACGTCGTTCCAAAGCTGGATCTTTTTCTATATATTTACGATATTCTGTTAAGGTGGTTGCTCCAATAAGTTGAAGTTCTCCACGAGCAAGTGCTGGTTTTAGAAAGTTAGAAGCATCAATGGAACCCTCTCCGGAAGAACCCGCTCCGACAATAGTATGTATTTCATCAATAAACATGATGATTTTTCCCTGACTGGCCTTAATGTCTTCAATCAGGTTTTTCATTCTCTCTTCAAATTCTCCTCGATGTGAAGCACCAGCTAGAATACCCATTAAATCAAGTTCTAAAATACGCTTTTCCAGGAGTGATTCAGGAACTTGTTTAGCGACAATCTTTTCTGCCAAACCTTCGACTATGGCTGTCTTTCCAACTCCTGCTTCACCGACTAATGCAGGGTTATTTTTTGTTCTACGAGAAAGAATATGAATCACCCGTTCAATTTCAACTGAACGTTCGACGACAGGATCAAGCAGTCCTTGTGAGGCTTTTTCGGTCAAATCAATGGTAAACTGTTCCATGATCCCTTTTTTAGTGGTAGAATCAGCTTTTAATTTCTCAAGACCATCTTTTTTTCCGAGAATTTTTTTACTTAAGTCTTCTTTCTTAATTCCTAATTTTGCTAAAATTTTAGCTCCGACACCTTCTTTTTCTTCATATAAAGAAAGCAGTATGTGTTCTGGAGAGATAAATTCAAATCCTAGTTTACGGGCAATAAGTAAAGAATTGTCTATTATGCGTTTAACTCGTGGTGCGACCTGTGGTGGTTGTGGATTATTTTCTTTTTTATATATTTTTGTTAAAGTATCTTCAATCAACTGAGGCTGTACTTTAAGTTCTACAAAAAGCTTATAGATTTCACCATCTGTTAAAAGTCCATGCAGTAAATGCTCACTATCAAGGAACATATTGTGTAAATCACGTGCTTTGTTGTTAGCAGCTACGAAAACTCTGTTTGATCTTTGAGTTAGATGAGTCATGACATCAAGTTCACCACGTTTTTGTGCACTTATATTACTGCCTAACAATCCATTTTGTCCGGAGGGCTGAGGATTGGCTGTTTTTGCAACCCCTACTGCAACACTCTGAGAATTGGTACCATTTGTTTTAGAAACGGCTACTTGTGTGTCTTGCATTGGCGATTGATTCATGGGCTGTTGTGACGATTGTTCGTAACTTACCTGACCATTTGTTCCATTTCCTGAGACTGTTGTTCTCGTTACCGTTTGAGTCTGGGGTGGTTGATTATATGTGGGTGGGGGATACTGTGGTTGAGGTGGGTTACCAATACCGTTGTACGATTGACCGCCTCCATAGTATTGAGGTTGTGAAGTTTGGGAGACAGTAGTTGTATATGTTTCCTGTTGATAACCAGCCTGGTTTTGATCTGCAGGCGGTGGGGTTTGTTGTTTTTTTTTGAAATCGAAAAATCCGACCATGGAATCATTATGAATAAATACTTGACAAATGTCAATATAAAATATACCTTTTTTATAGCAGTGAATTAAATTGAGCCTAAATAGTTCCTGGTTAATTCATTTGCCCAATAATTTATGAAGAAATACAATTTTTCCTCTCTTATATATATATGTATTATTATAATAGTCGTCGTTTTGGCAGCTTATCCTAAAAAAGCATATGCACTCTGTCCTGGTTCTTCTGCAAAAGTGCAGTCAATTCTTAAAGATGCACTGCTTCATCATCCTTCACAATTATTAAGGATAGTAAATGTTATTTTAGACCTAACAACTAATTGTGATGGTTCAGGTTCTAATCCTGTACCTACTATAAACCCAAATATCCCCATACCACCGCAAGGTGACGGGTCGCTAGCTTTTTTTTGCCAGGCAGATCCTGCATTGCAAATAAATATACAACCTGCCATTGTCAATCTGGGTTGTGGTCCCACATCAATGTCAATAATAAACTGTACTAAGACAGGATGGGATAATAGTTCCAAAATGAACTGTCCTACGAAAGCTGGAAATTTTGCACAGCAGCTCCAGGCAAAGAAATGTGCATGGAATGGTGGTTATACTTCTTGTTACGGATCGGGTTATGGTACAGTCTTTACCAATGAACAAGGGATGAGCTTGCCCGCTGTGGTGAATGTTTTACAGGGAGCAGGCCGACATGTAGAAATAGTAATAGCTGATATAAAAGAGTGGAAGAAAAAAATCGATGAAGGAAAACTTCTTCTGACTTATTCTCCTGATACTCCTTGTTCTCAGGGATGTGCTGAACCACGTGACAGAAAATTGGCACATATATTCGTGGTTGATGCAGTAGATGAAACTGCAGGCACCGCTCGGTTACGTGATCCAATTCATTGCGGCTATAGTACAGATTATCAAGAGATCAATGGTGGCCGATGGTTAAAAGCAACTGCCGCACAATCAACAGATTTAGATAGTTTCCAGATAAGAACAGCTTTTGCTGTACAGTAAATATTAACATTTATATATTCTATGGATACAACACAAAACAATAAAAAAATTTTATATATATCAATTGGATTAGCATTAATTTTATTGTTACTAATTATTTATTTTTCAATCCGATCACGTAAGCCAGGAAATTCTAACGGACAGAATCCAGAAGTTACTACAACTCCGGCTATAACATCACTTCCGATTACATTCACCCCCACAGTATTTATTCCTTCGCCAACTATTAGTCAGAAATTTGATGGGCCTGGACCTGGAAGTTCCGATGTGTTAATTGACCAGCAAACAGAAAATCAGTTTGAAGCGGTTGCTAATCTCTCCAAATTAGTGCCGTATAATGGTCAGTATTTTTCTATACAGTATGTTCAGCCTCCGGGAGACTATGTAGTGACCATTCCGCAAGCAAATAAAGAACAGGGGAACGCCGAGTTTGAAAGCTTTCTTAATAAGAATAATATAAAGACGAAAGAATCGATCCCTAATTTATCTATTGTCTATCAATAATTTAATTCTGATTGACAGGTGTGTTTAATGTTGATTACAATGAAGTGTACTTATGCAGAAATTTATTCATCGTATTCTTTTCACAAGCGCTAAATTCGTTGTAGTGACTGCTATTTTTATTGCTATCATCACCATTTTTGCTCATTCTATTTTAGTTGCGCGTCCAACTCAACAGTTGGATATGGCAAAAGTATATAACAGTCAGGCTGAAGAAATTTTTAAACAGGCTGAAAAGGGCAATCCCCAACAGAAGTTAATGATGTCAGCATATCGTTATATGGGATGCAACATGGTGGGACAAGGCTGTACAAATTCTCAGAATAGTTTTTCCAATAGTCTGCTGGGAAAAATGACATCTGTTATTTCTTATACATATACTAATCCACCGGCATCAGGTCTGATTGAAACATATAATACATTTGCGAGTTCCGGATTAGTACCACGTACATATGCCGCTCAGGGTCTGGGCTTTTCTTCAATTAGTGGTTTTAGACAAATTTGGATAGTGTTTCGGAATATTGCCTTTGGAGTTTTAGTTTTGGTAATGGTAGCCATTTCTTTCATGATCATGTTTCGGATGAAATTGAATGCGCAAACTGCGATTTCCATAGAAAGTGCGCTTCCCCGTATAGTCTTTTCTCTGTTGTTAATTACATTTTCATATTCTATAGCCGGTTTTCTTATAGATTTAATGTATGTTGTAATGGGAGTGAGTATTACATTCCTATGTAGCAATGATACGTATTGTAAAAGTACAGAAACAGTAGCCAGATATATGAACGCGGGCGCAGGGACCATTTTTACCAGCTTTTTTCCTTATGATCCAAATGACGTTAATAAAACAACAGGATTTCTCAATATAATACTGGGTATTTTGCCTGGTTTTGATTCAGATCCAAACAATCCTATTACGGCTGCAATCAGTAATATGTGGTATCTCTCCAATAGCATCCTGACAATACTGCCTCCAACTTTGATGGGACTACTTTATATACTGGGGGCGGCGGCCAATGTCAGTATTGCCGGTACATTAATGGCAATTAATCAAAATTCAAATTTGACTTCCATATTAACGAATATACAAGCATTTACATTTTCTCTGGGTGAAGCTCCTCAAAGCATAGTGGGTGGTATATTATTGTGGGCTATTTTTGTAATTGGTTCGTTAGTGACTGTACCACTACTGATGATGTTATTTATTTTTATGACAATAATATTTTTATTTTTCCGCATTTTTTTTATGCTGCTAACGAGTTATACCCAGATTTTGCTTTATATCGTTTTTGCGCCCATGTTTATGCTTCTTGAAGCAATACCTGGTCAGAATGGGTTTTCTAACTGGTTCAGAAATTTATTAGGTGAGCTTATAACCTTTCCACTTGTTGCAATTCTATTTGTCGTAGGATCTATTATTGTCAATAATTTTGGGAATGCCACCAACGCCGCCGCCGGTCATGGCACTGTCTGGCAGCCCCCATTTCTTGCTGGTATGGAACAGAAAGCATTTCTTATGGTAATTGGGATGGGAATATTATTTATGATTCCTGATCTCGTCAAAATGGTTAAAGATTTCTTAGGTGTCAAAGGCACGGGCCTTAACTTTGGGTTAGGGAGCTTCTTTGCGGGTGCAGGAATGGGCTTTGGTGGAGCTATGGGCTTAGTAGGTAAAGGTGGTCAATTAACCAACTTTTTGTATGGTTCGGGCGCTGCCAAAGACGGAAAGGGTATATATGGTTATATGAATAAATACAAAGATTATATAACCAATGATGTGTTCCGAGCCAGATCCAAAGCAAGTCCTGCTGCCGAAGGATTTGATCGAGTGAAGGAAATGGGAATGAATATGAAAAGAAGAGAGATAGACAAATTTATGGAAGATACACGACAAAGAATGATGAAGAAAGATCCGACCTTAAGTGATGCGGATAAAGCACAGTGGAAGAAATGGAGTTCACTATCAAGTCGAAAAGCTGATATAGAACAGTTTGGCCAAAAAAAGGCAGATGATTATGCAGAGCAAAAAAGAATAGAAGCAGAGATGGAACAGCAGGCCGAAGCAGCGAGGATAGCAGCTCAGCAGCAACAACAAAGCGCATCAACATCACAATCTAGTTCTACACCGTCAACTCCACCCGGTTCTACTACAGGCGGTAATGGTACTCAATCTTCTGGTTCAGGTGGCTCATCAGGTGG
>CAZQAU010000008.1:0-22008 GCA_964591375.1 uncultured Gammaproteobacteria bacterium | reverse complement strand
TCAGGTGGCTCATCAGGTGGTACAGGTACTCCTTGATTCTAGACATCATATCAGCCTTCTATTGATATTCATGTTTAATACAGTCCTAGTTTATTAAGTGGCTTTTTACAAGCTTGTAATAATGAAGATTACAGATATAAAAGTCACTAATAAAATGTCTTCAGTATATAATTTTGCGCAAGCAGTAGTGTATATTCATCACATTACAGATGAGTTTGTTTAACCCAATCCTGGGATACGGAGAATATTGTATCCGATCAATCGTAATATAAAGACTGAGAATATGAGAAGAATAAGGCCAGTGATACAAGATGTAATGAGCTCTTGTGCTTTTTTCAGTCGTTCCGGATTACCCTGTGAAGTTTGGTACAAAAAGGCGCCATAGATATTGCACATTAAGGCAAACGCACCGCCGAGATTAATAGCCAATCCAAATAATGATTGAATGAATCCATTTCGAGTGGATATATTAATACATCCCATGGCAGTCCATATACCATTGCCTGCTTTAATTGTTTCGCCTAACCCGACAGTCACATCTTCGGTAGCCATACACTGCACACACTGTGCCCGTTCGTCTATATCATTAGTAATTCTATTACAGAATTCAATCATACTATTGCTAGTGGTAATTCTCCCACAGGTACAATCAGGATCTGTGGCTGGTTTTCCATCTTTAGGTTCTGCTCCTGCAGTACAAGGCGGAGTATTTTTCACTGCTTCTTTTATTTTTTGGAAGTTTGGAGTATCTGTATCTGTGCTAAAAATAAAGGGCATACGATTGATCATATTATTGATTTTGTCATCAATATGAAATTTATCAAAGAAATCATCGAACCAGTCAATACCGGTTCCGACTGCACATGATAGGGGAGGAATTTTAAAATCTACCAAATAGGGATAACAGCATTTATTGTAATTAACTTTGCCTCCTGTCGGATTAGAGCTCGTTTTAGGATTATCTTCAACAGCCACACCACAGTTAAATCCCGGTTGTGGATAAAATTGACCAGCCTGTACATTATTGATATTACATTTAGGATCTGTATTGGGAACGCTTTCACACACTGGTGTTCCACTTGCGGCATTACAAACAGAATCGCCAAAACAGGAAGTAGTCGAACTAAGAGAACCATTTTCACATTTCACAATGTATCCAATTGGCGGGATACTTTCTCCCAGTCTCGCAGGGAAATTTACACATCCGGTTTGGCCGCTACCCAGTCTTACCGGCGGATCAACTGATTGACCAATATTTCGAATATCTACTGATAAAGTATTTAAATCACCTGCGCCATCTATAATACATTCACCAGGCAGTGGGGTAGGCGTAATAGTAGGAGTTGGAGTTATCGTAGGTGTGGGAGTATTTGTAGGAGTTGGTTCTATAAACTGTCCGCAGACACCTTCTTCTTTATTGGTAAAAGGGTTAATGCCAACTTTACATGGCATTACTACATCACATCTTTGTACAAAGTCTGCATTTGGGCCATTATTACATTTAAATAAATCACCACTGGAGTTTCCTGAATTGCTACATATAAGTTTTCCTGGCGCGATATTTATAACAGAAGAAGTGTTTGTTATAGGTTCTGTGGCATTGGTACAATTGGCAGCATATATATGTGGCGCAGTATAATGCACTATAATAGAAGTAATCATGACAAAGAAAAACAAGGAGAAAAATCTCTTCATTCCTTAATTACACCCGAAAAAAGGAAAAAACGCAAGTGAATTTTACTTACTTTCCGCCGGTTCCGCCTTTATATCCTTTCCAGGCCGCAGAAACAAACATGGCTATTATCATAACCAGCACAAGGGGAGCTACTTTGGAAAGAAGTTCGAGTACCGGATTGTTTAAAAATTGTTCAACGAGACTGTCGGCAAATGGTTCATAATCATTTTTTCTTCTCTTGATAGGGCTGGCAACTAGTTTACCATCCATGGTTTTAGCGAATTTACCATCAGCATTAACTTTATATACTTCTTCAAATGCAGGGTGTTTAGTGGCTTTGTATGGTTCATACGGGAGTAAGCGTTTGACTGCGAGCTCATCGATGAATTTACGGATTGTAGCACGATCCCATTCCCAAACCCGTCCGGGCAGACCGTTTGTGATATACGAGGCCAGCGAATGATGCTCACCGGCAACTTTCCAGGCTGTTGTCCAGTTTTCGGCATCAGAATTTTTTTTGAAAAAAGCAATTGCAATACGTGACATCCAGAGAGCAACTCGATTTGCATACTCAGTCGAGTGCATACTGGAAAGAGGAGAACGTACTTTTGCTATATGATCGATGATTACATCAAAGCTTTGTTTACCGTCTGCGGCTACTTTTACCAAATCTTTATAAAATGCACCAATTTCTTTCATAACATCCTGTTCGATGATTACAATATCTTCGGCGGCACGATATGGTACATTCAAACCAGCGGCGCGATGAGCAAGGAAACTTCGTTCCAATTCTTCTGTAGCTAATGCAAATGCTGGTCCGAATGGGTGTCCTTCACGATATTTATTGGCAAAATCGTCAAGATATTTTTCTTTTTTGCCTGTTCTGGAATCGACAATTACATCTTCATCATAGATGAAAGTACGTGAAGCTTTTAACACTGCCAGGGCATTTAGTTTTCGTTCCCGATCACGGGTGGGATCAGCATCAAGTTTTATTCCGTAATGTTCCCACAGTTCCTGCATACGTTCTGGTGTGAGATTATACGTATCACCCAGATCAATATCATGCATGGCGCCTTTGTTAATTTGCAATCCTTCCTTTACATCCTCTGTAGCTTTGCGACGGAGCAGTACCTCTCCTGCGGCACAGATATCTTGAAGTGCAATATAATAACTTTCTTTTCTGGTGTCGATATTTGTTTGTCTTTTCCATTCATCATCCGGTTTGATTCGATCGGATAAATTATGCTCAACTTCTTCCTCACCAAATTTTATTTTTTGTGAAAGTGATAAGTCATATACTCTTTCCCATGCGCGATCACGTAAGGCGTTTACTTTTCGGGAACGCTCACTTTCCATACGAATAAATTTAGTCGGCATACGTTGCGCAATTGCACGGGAAAGAACTTGATGAAAGAATTTATCATAATTACCACTACGATCTTTCTTTGGTGCATACCCATCTTTTATTTTAGCTAGATTAGGGCCCTCGCTTTCCAAAGTGACCATTAATTTATTAACCGCATTCTCAATATCTTGTTCCGGCTGTGGGTTATCGGGATTAATAAAATATTTTTTATATAAATAGCCTACGAGTTCTTTTCGTTTTCCTTCATTTTTTGCGCCATCTTTGAAAAAATCTGGGTCAAGACTTTTAATATTGCCGATAAAGTCTTTCATGGCTTCAATTCCGATATGCTCAACAGCCTTAAAGGATTTATTGATATTATATTGTTTTGGATTGTCCTGTACGAGCCATCCTTCATACGCATAAAATTCCCGCCATCCACTTCGGTCATAAATACTACCTACTTTTCCAATGTTCAAAATATCGAAAAAACGAAGTACTTTTTTATCCACATCATCAGGGCTTTTTCCATTAACAAACGCAGATTGGGCTTTTTTCATTTCATCCAGAAGTTTTCGATAATCCCATGTTTGTGAAAATGTTCGCAGATCTTCGCCTTCAAGAGGTAGCCATCCTAAGCCGGCCATTTTAGCTGATTCTGAATCCCAGCGGCCCATTACATGCATAATAAAGTTCATTGCTTCAAAGATTTGTGAATCTTTAGTTCCATATGATTGATACGAAGGGCTTCCATCTTCCTTAAGTGCTGGATCGGACATAGATCCGGTTGTAAGTGCCCGTAAGGTAATACCAAAATTGTCACCGATTCCTGTGGCCAGAATACGATCTATTTCCCATTCTTCTTTTTTAATTTTATTATTTTTCAAAAGTTTCAATATATATTCTTTAGCCATCATATCGATCTCAGTGATGCCGGCATCAGGATCGGGGATTCCTGTAAGTGGTTTATATATCCAGTTGTTTCGTGCAAATGAAAGTTCATTTATTTTATCCCAGGTTTGAGAAGCAGTCATTATGTCTTCACCATCAAAAAGAGTATGCATGCTATCTACGTCGGCCGAATTTAAATGCATTCTGGCAAAATTAGCTAATTGTTGCCAATAAGAGCTTTGACCAACTTCAAGATAAGGCAATGCTCGTGCGTCATGCAAAAATCCTCGAACACTTAATTCTGTACGTACTGAATTCTGCACATACTTCATATAATCTGCAAAGTTTCTGATTTTTTCTGATACAAAAAAAGGCTTGATGAACGTATGCAGTTCTTTTTTTACTGCTCTAAGATTTTTATCTGTAGGTAATCTCGTTAAAGTTGGGTCGACTTCATCACGGCTTTTTACCTCCACTTCAACCGCATGTTCTTCTTGTTTGGTACGGAAAAAGGTAATTCCTTGTAAATCAGGTGGAGGAGTATATTCCTCCATCTGTGTTAAACGCTGATAAAACTCATTTGTTACCGAATCTATATTTTTATAAAAACTTCCTTGTTTGATCGCCTCACGCCATGGAGTTCGGAAGTCTTTCGTATCTACCTGACGATACATTTTGCCGATAAGCCTTCGAATACGGTTCATTAATTCATCACTCATCATTTCTTGAGCACGATTATTTACATACTGATCTATATTGGGAACTGTTTTACCTTCTTTTTTATATTGTTCTTCGATTTTTGCCCAGTTTTTTGTAGCTTCTATTCTAGCTTTGCCTCTCATACCTTCTGATATTTGTTCTCCTGACGCTCCATACATCATACCTCTTATATAGTCCCAAAAACCTTCCTGACTGCTATGCAGAGCATTGATAAGTCGTCTTTCTTCCTGGTTTTGGGGTACATCATCAAAATATGAAAGTAAGTTTTCTCTCTCTGTGGTCATTCGACGCTGATATTTTTCCTGCTGTTTTGATTGACGTTCTACTTCTTTAGATGCCTGTTCATTTAATATTTTTTCGTAATCTTCGTTTTTTTTCTCTCGTTCTTCATCGCGCAGTTTTTTGATTCGTTCGTCAACATAGTCTTTTTCATAGTTGGTACCATTAATAATAAGCTTGTTATTAATCGCTGTTCCTACTATCGCAGTTCTTACATATTCACCCGCGTCTTCATTATCAAAATATAACTTGCGTAGTTTTTGTTCAAACTCTGTTTCACCATCCTCATTAGGTGGTGTAAAAGAAAACATATCCGGTTTTTTTAGAAGGTCAACAATAAATGAAGCTATATAGATACTCTCTCGTTTGGTGATCTTGATTTTACCTAATTCGGTAAGAAAGACTTTTAATCCTTCCTGATAAGACAAATGTTCAACTATTTCTTTCTGCAACAAAGCCATCAGTTCATTTTTTATTTCTTTGATGTCGTCATCGTCGTCTCCTGGTACTTGGGATTTTTCCTTAACACGATTCTTTAAAGTACTTATACGCTGTTCATTAGCAGTAAGATCATCAACCTTTTTATTAACAAACTCTTTTTTTTGCTCAGGATTAAGGCGTGCAAACTTTTTTTCCTCAGCATCATCAGTTTTGGTGGTATTTTTCTCTCGCACCTGTTCTGTCATAGCTATATTTTAGCATTAGCAGATGATTAAACACAACATGCAAAGAATTTACTACTTGCAATTTAATGAGAAATATGATCTATTTTGATCGGATTCTTTGGTATACAGCGGTGAGTAGAAAAAATGAAATAGAGGATTCTCGTATAAAATTAGTGGGATCCCAACAATTGAGACAAGTCGATCGTGTATAAAAAAAATAGACGACATCAAATATGAGTAAAGCAGGTAAAAAAACTATAAAAAAAATAGGTACTTGCCGTTTATGACTACTCATACAGTATATAAATATACTATTTATATAGTATGAAGTCTAAACGAAGTAAACCCAATATATTGATTGACTTTACCTGAATTTAATTATTCAGCTGCAGTACCATCCGGCTTAATATCGATTACCAGATGTCGATCACGTCCTTCACCTACGGAAAAAGTGGTGAGGCCAGGGTAATTTTGGGTGATATGCTCATGAACGATTCTTCTTTCGTATGATGAAAGTCCGCGGAAATGAGTTGATCGTTGAACTGACTGGGTCTTTTCGGCTAATTCAGTAGCCAGCTGTTCCAAGCGCTCTTTTTGTTTTTCGCGATAATCGTTAACATTCATAAGTACCCGTGCAGGTTCACCCAGTTTTTTATAGAGAATGACTTCCATGATTTTTTGCAAAGCACGAATTGTTTCGCCATGACGACCGATTAGAGTAGGCGCATCGGCTTCTGTTTTTACTGTAATAAGAAAGATTTTATTTTCTGTATCTTCTTCGACCGTTAGTTCAAATCCATCTACCATTTTCTTAAATAATTCTTCTGCCTCGGTTTTGATTGTTTGTATTTTATCCATAAATTAAAAAAAATTTTAAAATTTTATCTCAAATTAGTTATTAACGGGTCGTTTATCAAGAATATGTGTTTTCGCATTAATCTTTCTGTACTGCATTATACTAAAGAGCGAAAATATATTCCAATAAAGTGCCAGTCCAATAGGTAAGTTATAAGAAAACCAGCCGATCATGATAGGAAAAATATATTTCATCTGTGTATTCATAGCTTGTTGGAAATCACTTGTATCGCTTTTTTTCTCTTCTGGCTTTTTATTAACATCATCAGTTTCTTCGTTTTTTTTAGCGGGTGGTGGAGTGGAATAGGCGACCTGTAGATACTGCAAAATAGCTGTTATTACGGGAACGAGGTAATAGTACCAAAGATGTGCTTTTGCAGGAGAAAGAGCAAGATTTACGCCAAAAAATTGTGGATCAAGTGATGTGATTTTTAAAGCCGGAAAGTACAAGATTTTATTAATACTTTTTATGGTAGCTTCCATCGTTTTTTGTGCATTACCATTAACAAGTAGTAATGATAAGGTGTTATAGAGTGCAATAAATACCGGTAATTGCACTATCATAACAAGACAACCAGAAGCAGGATTAATACCAGCTTCTTGATATAAACGCATTTGTTCCTGTTGCAATTTTTTAGGATCTTTTTTATGTTTAGCAGAGAGTTTATCGAGGTGTGGTTTTAATTCAGCCATTTTTTTTGCTGTCTCCATCTGTTTATGGAAAAAAGGTTGAAAAATAAGCCGTATTAGAACGGTAAGCGCAATGATAGCGAATCCGAACGCACCAGGAATATGTAAATATAATAATCCTTTATAAAATGCGACGAGAAGATTTAAAATCGGAAAGACGAAAATGGTTGTGAATAAGTTTGGCTGTAGCATCTTATCTGTATTTTACGAATTAATAATCCAATACTATATATACGCTGAATTATCTCAGAATATAACAGGATAACAATACGGTTTCTTAATGAATTTGACTTATATAGAAAGCTTTTTTCTTCCTTTGACTCGGCGTCTTTTTAAGACTTTAGCACCATCTTTTGTTGCCATGCGAGTTAAAAATCCGTGTTTCTTTTGTCGTTTAACTTTTTTTGGTTGATATGTACGTTTCATAAAACCGCAATTCTATAAATTTATAAATGTGATTGCAAAATTGATTTTTCACTTCCGTGAAAGACCTGCCAGATGGTTTCTGTTACAAACGGCATAAATGGATGTAACATCTTCAAATTATCAAAGAATACATCTTTCATTATACCTGAAACTTCAATGTTACCATCTCGAAGCTCTTGTTTCAACTGTTCGATATAATAATCTGCATATCGATGCCATAAGAATTCATAGGTAAGTTCAAGCGCTTGTGCCAGCTTATAACTTTTCATATACTTTGTATATTGCTTTTTTTCACTCGCGAATTCTTTTTTTAGTGTTTTGATTAAATCTTTTGTGGGAATACGATCAGCAGTAGTCTTCGTATCATTATTTAGTGTCTCCGACGAAGCCTGAGTGCTTGTTAATAAGTGCAAAAAACGGCCAATATTCCATATTTTGTTGGCAAAGTTACGCATGCCGATAACTTTTTGTTCCGACATAGGCACTTTACCACCTTGAGCTGTACCGAAGATTAAAGAGGCGCGGAATGCATCTGCACCATGTTTATCTACCAGATCAATAGGGTTAATAACATTGCCTTTACTTTTACTCATCTTTGCACCTTTAGAATCAACTACCATTGACCACAAATATACATCTTTATATGGAACTTCTTGACGAATATAGAGCGAGAACATAATCATGCGTGAAATCCAGAATTTGAGAATATCAGTGGTCGTCCCCATCATATCGGTAGGGAAGCGAGTGCTATATTCGTTTTCTTTCAGTGTTACGAGTGGCCACTGTCCCGAAGAAAACCAGGTATCGAATGTATCTGTTTCAGGTAAATAATCACCTTCCGGTTTATTTTTGGAAATAATATATTCAGGTTGGGCTTCACCGGCAGGTGCATTGACTTTTTGTAGTCCCGCCTCAATTTCAGAGAGTGAAATGCCCTTATCAAGAAATTCAGATATGTATCCTTTTTGGAATTTTTTTTCTGAGTCCAACCACCAAACATAGACACGTGAGTCAGAATCTATTTTATACCAGACAGGAATTCTGATCCCCCAGGCGATCTGTCGGCTAATAGGCCAATCATGCATAACATCTAACCATTGCAACATTTGTCTTTTATATTTTCCGGGATAAAATTTAACTTTATTTTTCTTAACAGAATCTATAACATTTTTTTTGAGATCTTTTACCTTAACAAACCAGTTAGGAATTACCATTGGTTCCAGATCTCGTTTACATTTATAACAAACAGAGACGGCATGAATATACTTTTGATCAATTTTTTCCATGAGACCACGTGATTGCAGATCTTCAGCAATTTTTTTGCGAGCTGCCATTACCTTCATACCGGAATATGGACCCGTTAATTCATTCAAACGTCCATTCATGTCAATGACTTGCTTAATTTCCAGTTTATGTCTTTTCCCCATTTCAAAATCGTTTGGATCGTGAGCAGGAGTGATCTTTACTACTCCAGTACCGAACTTTGGATCGACATAATTATCCGCAATTACTTTGATCATGAATTTCCCATTTAAACCCTCTACTTCCACTTCTTTGCCTATCCATTGTTTATAGCGTTTGTCTTTAGGATTGACAGCTACTGCAGTATCACCGAATTTAGTCTCAGGACGTACCGTGGCTAATACGAATGGGCCGTATTTTAAATAGTACAATGGATCTGTGCGTTCAATATGTTCTACTTCCAGTTCAGCAAGAGATGTACCGCAGTAAGTACAGTAATTCACCATATAATTATCACGGTACACAATATTTTCTTTCTGCATCTTCTGAAATGTTTCAAAAACTCGATCAATTACATGCTCATCTAGAGTAAATACACTACGACTCCAGTCAGCAAGAAATCCTAAACGCCGAAACTGTTGAAAAATTAAACCTGAGTTGTCTTTAACAAACTTATAGATATCGTTGTATAAAGTTTGTCTATCAAAATCCATGCGCGATTTTCCCTGCTTTGATAGATGTTTCTCATAGACAAACTGAGTTTCGAATCCAGCATGGTCTGTTCCCGGAATCCACAAAGAAGCAAACCCTTGTAATCGTTTATAGCGAGTCATAATATCATCTACAACATACATACCATGTCCGGCATGCAATGAAGCATTGGCATTAGGAGGCGGCATTAATATGGTATACGGTTTACCTGCTGTGGGAGCTTTTAAAAGTCCGGCATCCTCCCAAAAACTATAGAGTTTATTTTCAACAAGTGAAGGAGTAAATTTTTTGTCCATTATATGTATTGTAATAAAGAACTAAGTAATAGCAAATAATTAAAAGATTATCTTTTTATTTCGCCACAAACCATCATTTTTCTGATACATGATCATATCAAAAAGAGCTTGAAAATTCAACATAAACAAGGTATGTTATACGAATATGCAAGACACGCCATGGTTTTATAATGTACTTATTTGGTATGGGTATCTTTTTGTTATTGGCATAATTTTTTTTCCTCTTACTCGTAAGATATTTTCTCGTTTTTTTGATCATGGTTATGCGTTCAGTAAAACTATTGCTATATTACTTCTAAGTTATGCTTCATTTATTGCAGGTATTCTTAAAATTGTTCCATTTACACAACAGTACTTATATATATTCATTATTTTTTTTGGTTTTGTGAATTTTTTTATCTTAATTAAAGATATTCAAAAGAATAAAATAGTCCCTCTGGAAAAACCAAAAACAAAATCTCGTAAATCCAGAGCAATTAACTCTCCTGTACAGTCATATGATCCAGAGAACAGGAGAATACTACTTATTTGTATATTAGAAGAAATATTATTTTTAGCCGCATTACTTTTTCTAGCATTTGTTCGCGGGCAGGAACCTTCTGTAAGAGGTTTAGAGAAATTTATGGATTTCGGCTTTATGAATTCTATTTTGCGTTCTACTCATTTCCCGCCACTTGATATGTGGTACTCTGCAGATCCTACTAATCCGATGGGATATCCAATTAATTATTACTATTTTGGTCATCTAACGGGTGCGTATTTAATAAAATTAACAGGTATATTTCCATTCATTGGATATAACTTAGTTTTGGCAACGATTTTTGCTCAGGGAGTTACTTTGTCATTTTCATTAACTTCCAGTGTTATATATAAAGCATATGGAAATCCACCCACTGATAAAATTATCAAATTTATAAAGTTTATTTTCTTTGGATTAATTGGTAGTCTACTAGTTAATTTCGCTGGTAATCTTCATACTATTTATCTTTTTACTAAAGGATATGAAAACGAGAAGCCTGTGCCATTCTGGGAAATTTTTTCTACATATAATCCTCAAAAATATTGGTATCCAAATGCCACCCGTTTTATACCGTTTACGATTCATGAATTTCCTTCATATTCTTATGTGGTTGCAGATTTACACGGACATGTTTTCGATATTCCTTTTGTACTATTAACTCTTGCAGTTTTGTGTAATTTCTTTTTTACCTATACCGAAAATAATGCGTACGTCTCAATTAAGAATTCTAAAGCGGAACAAATTAAAAACAAAAAAAATGCCGGTCCGCGCGAATTTATATCGCGTCATGTAGAACATTTAGATTTTTTTCGTCATTCCTTCTTTGATACGCGCACTTTACTGACAATTATATTTCTTGGTTTTCTAGCGGCAGTCCACTATATGACCAATGCGTTTGATGGTCCCATATATATTCTTCTTTCAGGTGTGATTTTCTTTTTCATATTTGGTTTCTCAGTAAGGCTGATTGTCTATGGAGTTATATTTTTATTATCTTTTGTGTTGTTCTCATTTCCTTTCTCTCATTATTTTGCTCCATTTGTCTCAGGAGTTGGTGTAAACTGCAGCCCAGATTTTCTAGTAAATATGCAAAAAATAGGACCATTTATTTTTGAAAAAGGGAAATGTCAAAGTTCACCGTTTTGGATGATGTTTGTTCTGTGGGGATTTTTCTGGTTATCATGTCTCCTCTTAATTGTTACCATTCGTCTTCGTAAGCAAATGACATTATTAGATCGTTTATTTTTAATCATTTATGCGGTCGGCACTTTCTTAATTGTTGTTCCTGAATTTTTTTATATTAAAGATATCTATCCGGATCATTTCCGTGCGAATACTATGTTTAAACTCGGCTATCAGGCATATATTATGATGAGTATTGCATCTGCGTATACCTTATATGCGATTGCCTCATTGAAGGGAGTAATGCGATATGTTCTTAAACTAATCTATTTATCTTTATTTTTCTTTGTAATCACGTATCCATTCTTTGCTTTTCCATCGTATTATGGGGATTTTAAAAAGGTCCCGGAACTCGATGGCTCAAAATGGCTCATTTCAAGCTATCCTGAAGACAAAGAATTAGTAGAGTACATTAATACCACTATTAAAGGACAGCCTGTTATTTTGGAAGCACAGGGGGATTCCTACACGGATTATGAGCGCATATCCGCATATACAGGTGCCCCAACGGTTGCCGGTTGGTGGGTGCATGAATGGTTATGGAGAGGGTCAGCTGATGTGGTGGGAAAACGCATTCCTGATATTGTCAGTATTTATGAAGGTGTAGATCCTATGCAGACACTTACTTTATTAAAAAAATATAACGTAAAGTATGTAGTTATCGCGACACAGGAGCGAAATAAATATCCTAATCTGAATGAGGAAAAATTTGCATCTATAGCAAGAAAAATATTTACAACAACGAATCAGCGCGGAGCCTTGTATGAGGTTATTTATTGATAGATCTTGACAAGGATTTAAATCTTTGATAATGTTAATTTGCTTTTCGTAATTACAAAAAATTGCGAAAAAAAAGAGCATTACTACTCGTCGTCACCCTTATACGAGCGGTAGTGATGCTCTTTTTTTTTTGGCCTTCGTTTTTATCCGCTTACACTTCTTTTAGAGATGGTACAGTTTTACAGGAATCGATAGATTTTTTCGCGCTAATTCACGGAACTGTCTTTCGGCATATTTTGCAGAAAAGTTTATCCGTTCTTCTTCTTTTTTACCAAATATTTTTTTTAGCGCTTTGAGTAGGTACATACTGCAATAATAAGTAATCTATTTCTTGTTGTCAAGTCCTATAGAATAAAATATTCCTATTATAAGATAACTTATAATAATATTATGTTTAAATAGAGCCTTGTGACAGTTTAAAAATTATTAATATAAAAATGTGGATAACTTTGATGAATAAATAGATTCTACTAAACTATGTGGTATTTCTAATAAAATAGCCACATACCTGATATGACCTGATAAAATGTTTTTGTATAATATTCTATGAGAATATCCATCCTTACTTATAATTTGTTATTTCATGAGGCGTTTTCAAATATAAAAGCACTATTAAATAAACACAAACCTGATGTCGCCTGTTTTCAGGAGATGGAATCAGATGAAAAAGGATTTGAGGAACTGGAAGAAGAAGGATATAAACTAGCCGATTATTCTAACTCCTTTATCCGGGCAGGAAAAGTGTATTGTGTGGCAACGTTTTATCGATCAGAGAATATTTCCCTAAAAGAATCTGAATGTATTACTTTACCACGGTCTTATTATGAAGTATTTTTATATTTACTCAGAGGTAATCATGAACCACGAACTGTATTGAAGTCCGAGTTTATCCTAAACAATAGCAAATCGCTTACTCATTACAATGTACATCTAACGGCTCTAGCCACTAATGGAGCACGTGCACGACAACTTATCCATACGTTAAAAGATTTAAAGCTTCATAATAAAGAGCATGTTATTATATCCGGAGATTTTAATTACCCGTATGGAAGGAAAAAATTTGAAGAATTAATTAAAGATTGTCAGTTGGAAGAAGCGACGTCGGGAATTAATTTCACATTCGAAAAGCGATTTTTTGGATTAATATCGGTTAAACTGAAGGATGATTATGTGTTATTTAAGAATTTGAATCTGGTACAGACGGAAAAAATAAATGTTTCTTATTCAGATCATTATCCAATTTTAAGCACCTTTGATATTTGATTATTCCTCTGTAAGAATTTTGTCCATAAATTGTTTTATCTGGAACAGTAAATCTTTTTGGGTTCGTGCATCTATTTGATCGTCATATTCATCAGTCTTGTACATCTGCCCTCCCATTTTGTACTCTATCTTTTTTTCAAACTTACCTTTTAAAGTCATCTCAATTCCTGAAGTAAGATATTTTTTGTATGCATTTAGACGACCTTCTTTTTCAATTCTTCGTAAAGAAAATAAAACCTCAATATGTTTTAAGTATTTCGGTTTAACACCTCCATTGAATGCTCTCATGATAATATCGTGATCTTCTGGAAAAAGATCATCACCATTCTTTTTTTCTGCATACCCACCTAGAATGTGAAAGTAATCTCTATGAAAAATCATTGCGCCGGCACTGGGAAGCGGTTTACCTAATGATATGGAAAGCTCGACGAATAAATTAGCCATCTGGAATACAAGTTGATCAGGGTATTTTCCTCCTGCCGGAATGATTGTGGGAAGATAAATAAGATATTTAGAGCGATCAATTTCTTTTTTTAGTTTGCTAATAAAAGTTCTGCTAACACGCGTGTCTGCATCAAGAAATATAAGATATGGATTTTGTGCTGCTTTTGCGCCTGAATTACGCTGATGTGAGAGATTGGGCTTTGTCTTAATAATAGAAATATTTAATTTTTTATCGTACTGTTTTGCTAGTTCACATGTTAAGTCTTCAGAATTTCCATCCACGACGATAACTTCAAAGTTTTTTTGTGTTTGAACTTTAAGATCGTTTAAAATATCTGGCAAGTATCCTTCTTCGTTCAATGTTGGTATAATAATAGAAAAGAATCCGGTTTTCATACCATATTATATAAAATCATACGGATATTAGGAAATTACCCTATATAGGATGAAGATAGCACTTTTTACTGATACATATCCACCGGCCGTAAATGGTGTTGCAGTCCATGTTTCATCACTGGCCAACGCATTAGCTCATAATGGCCATCAAGTCCTTGTATGTGTGCCGGGGCATGCTCAATCTTCTGTAGTGTATCCTAATTTGCAATATTATTCTTTTTCCAGTGTTCCTTCGCTCGTATATCCAGATGTCCGTTTAACTACCCCCTTCAGTCCATCTTGTTTACGGGTGACGCGCGACTTCCAGCCTAATGTTATACATTTTCATACCCCAGGTACGATCGGACTGAATGGAATTTTAATTGGGAAAAGGTTGAAAATTCCCGTAGTGGGATCATTTCATACTTACTTTATGGATCCTGAGTATTTAAAGATTATCGCGCTTGATAAATTACATCTTCATGAGAATGAAACAATTATTTCTTTAGGGTGGAAAATTTCCAATAGCATTTATAATAAGTGTGATCATATAGTTACGTATTCCGAAAATACAAGACAGGATTTAATAAAAAATGGTATTAAAAAACCAGTTGATGTGATTAATAATAGTATACGAACTACTATATCTGAAACTTCAGTAAGAACAGCATTTGCCGGATCACATTCTCTCCCGGAAAAATATTTTATATATGTTGGGAGATTGAGTAAAGAAAAAAGCCTTGATATCTTATTACATGCGTTTGATCAATTTTCTCGGGAAGTTAAAAATGTAGATTTGGTTATGGTCGGTGATGGTCCTGCACGAGCGGGACTTGAAGAACTCTCTAAATCCATGGGATTAGAAACCAGAATTCATTTCTTAGGCATGATCGACCATGCGATTTTAGAAAATTCTGACTTAGTATCAAATGCCGTAGCTTTCGTTTCGGCGAGCACAAGTGAAGTAAAGCCTTTAAGTGTATTGGAAGCAATTGCTTGTGGTCTTCCTATAATTGGTGTGAATGCTAAAGGTATGCCTGAATTGATTTCAGGAAATGGCATTTTATGTAAACCTGATGATCCAAATTCGCTATCTGAAGCGTTAAAAACAATTAACTCCGATGATAGTATCCGAAATAAGATGAGTGAGGAGTCAAAAAGAATTGCTGCAACCAATATTCAATCAGAGACGACGGAACAAATAGAGAAGATATATCAGAATATGATAGAAAAGAAAATATAGTCTATAAGTTAATGAGAGTATCGGCAAATTTAAGAGAAATATATAACATCCATTGAAAAATTATTTTTATATACTATAGTAGATATATGGCCAAAATACTGATTGTTGAAGATGATAGTCAGCTACAACTTATATATCAAAAAAAACTTTCACGTGAAGGTCATGAGATTTTTTTAGCAACTACAGGACAGGAAGGATTACTTTTAGCTACTTCTAAAAAACCAGATATTATTCTCCTTGATGTTATGTTGCCAGGTGGGCAAAATGGTTTTGATATTTTGGAACAGATTAAACGGGATACTAATCTTAAATCTATTCCAGTGTTGATTTTAACCAATCTTGATACAGAACAGGAAACAGCACTTTCTATCGGTGCTAATGATTATATTATTAAAGCTAATACATCTCTTGATGAAATGCTTATGAAAGTTAATAAATATCTGGGAATTACTAAACCAAGTTAGTATTTTATCCATATTATTTTATGAACCGTCTTTTAGCTCAGCTTACAATTGGAAACGAAAAAATTAATTCTCCGTTGGACCCTAAATTACAAACAGTTGGTGATGTGGTAGGTAGAATTACTAACTTTCTTATTCCTATAGGTGCAGTTATATTACTATTTGTATTGATATGGGGTGGTTATGATTTTATGTTATCACAGGGGAGTCCGGATAAAATTAAATCAGCAAGACTTAAAATAACAACAGGATTAATTGGATTTGTATTGATGGTGTTTGCTTATATCATTACAAAATTTGTTGCAAACATTTTCGATTTGGGTGGAGGTCTAATGTAAGGGGATTATTTAGCATTAAATTCTTTAATAGCACGCTCATAGTTCTTAGGATTGCCTACGTCAAACCACTGTCCTTCAAATACAAAACCATTAACCTTTTTTTCAGTAATTAATTTTTCAATAACATCTTCAAATAAAAAGATTTGTTTGTCTTTTGGAAAATATTGAAAAATACTTGGTTCACAAATATATATTCCGCAGTTTACTAGATTACTTTTTACTTCTTCACTCGTGACATTCTGATAAAAACGTACCACGCGCGTACCATGGAGAGCCAGTTGACCAAATTCAGATGGCTTATTTACAGGTGTTAAGGCTACAGTTGCGATTGGTTTTTCTTTTTGATGAAACTCGATCAAATCGCGGAGTGATAGTGAGGTGACAATATCTCCGTGTATAACAAGAAAGGGTCCCTGATCTATTTGGTTTTTTACTCTTTGAATAGCACCGCCTGTTTGTAAGGGGGAATTTTCATCGGAATATGTTATATGAACACCGAATTTTTTTCCATCACCAAAATGTTCTTTGATTTTATTTCCAAGATAACCCGTAGATAAAATAATTTCATTGATGAAATTTGCTTTCAGTTCATCGATAATATATTCAAGAATAGGTTTGCCTTTGACAGGTAAGAGTGATTTAGGAACTTCGTATGTGTAGGGTCGTAGCTGAGTGCCAATACCGCCTGCCAAGATAACGGCTCGTTTTATATTTGGAAGATTATATTGATCTAATATATATTCAATTGCATGGGAACGGTTACGAATTTTTTGTTTATCTATCAAACGATCAACGTTATCAATAGTTGCTTGTTTAAGAGTTATTGTTATTCTAGATCTTCTCATCCGGATATATTGTACTATACTTCATTGACATTTGTCAAAATAGACTATATAATACCTTTAGTTTATGTGTATCAAATACTCACCCGGATGTCTTTGCTTTATTATTTATTGATATGAAAATATACCCCGCACGTCGGGGATTTTTTTTGGCAAAAAAATATGTTGTGGCAAAATAACGATCTTCCGATTATTATCTCAGTCGGAGGTGGACTCATCGTTCCCAATGGTGGGATCGATTTTAACTTTCTTAAGAAACTCAATATCTTTATCCGATCACAGGTGAAGCAAGGTAAACGATTTTTTTTGGTTGCAGGCGGTGGTCGGACAGCCAGACATTATCGTGATGCTGGACAAGCTGTTATAGGCGATTTGACAGATGAAGATTTAGATTGGTTGGGTATTCATGCCACTCATTTAAATGGTCATTTACTTCGTACTATATTTCAAGATATAGCCAATCCTCGTATTATTCAGAATTACGATAAAAAACTTCACAACTGGAAAGAACCTATTGTAATTGCAGCCGGATGGAAGCCAGGATGGTCCACCGATTATTGCGCTGTTAAACTTGCCAAAGACTATGGCGGTAACCTGGTGATTAATCTTTCTAATATTGACTGGGTTTATGATAAAGATCCTCGTATTCACACAGATGCCAAACCAATCAAAAAAATTACGTGGAGTGAAATGGAAGGGATTGTCGGCAGTAAATGGATCCCAGGTATGAATGCACCTTTTGATCCAATCGCAGCACAATTAGCTAAAAGTATTGACCTGACTGTAATAGTGGCCAATGGTAATGATTTTAAAAATTTTGAAAATATTCTTGAATACGATACTTTCAAAGGAACAGTTATTACACCGTATCGTATCGATGGATCATTTTATAACCGTGAATATTATGTTGGTAAAAAAGGTGAACATCGGTTAGGTCATAAGGACAGTATGATCGGTTCTTTTTTTCATGACGTGACTAACTTTTATCGAGCGTTTCTAATTAAAACTTTCCTGAAACCTAAAAAGTGCCTTGATATAGGTTGTGGTACAGGAAATCTGGTTAAATGGCTTCGTTTTTTTGGCATTGACGCGCAGGGTGTTGAAATATCGAAACATGCGCTTGAACTTACAGACAATCAACTTAAAAAACACATTACTGAGGCGGACATGGTGGAATTACCCTTTAAAGATAATGAGTTTGATCTGGTGATTACCTATGACGTTTTAGAACATGTTGAACGGAGCAAAATAAAAAAAGCTACTCACGAAGCAGTGCGGGTTACCAAAAAATATGTGCTTCATAAAATTTATACCAGAGAAAATCTGTGGATTACCGGTTTGCATCGTAAAGATTATTCACATGTATCAGTATTACCCAAAAGTCGCTGGATTGGTGTTTTCTCTGGAATAAAAAATATTTCGATTTTATCCAATTCATTTTTTCGTCTTCCAGAATTTATGGAGACTATTTTTTTACTCAAAAAAAAGTAAATTAATCGTGCATAAATTGTAGTATTATATAGGTTCCCGCCATCGTCAAATATTTCTTCAGTACTCCGGCGGGTATGATGTATGATTATAAACAACATTCATTTAAAACAATTCCGGAATTTTGAGGATAAATTATTTACATTACACCCTTTTTTAACCATTATTCTTGGTGAGAACTCACGCGGAAAAACAAATCTTCTGGAAAGTGTATATTTTTCAATTCATGGGAAAGGATTTCGGGAAAGGAAAGAGGAAGAGCTGGTTATGTGGAATCAGTCACAGGTATTAGTGGAGTCTATATGGCAGGAAAAAGATGCAAAATATTTATTTAATATTTTTTTAACAAAAAAAAGTACCGGTATTGAAAAAAAGTTTGCAGTGAATAAGGTTCAAAAAAGTGCATTTCAGTATAAAGAATTTCAGACAAATGCGGTTCTTTTTGCGCCTGAGCATATAGATATTGTGACTGGCTCTCCCGATGAACGTCGATCATATTTTAATACATTACTTTCCATCACTGACCGGGAGTATAAAAAGAAATTACAGAATTATGAACATGCACTTCGTAAAAGAAATAAAGTTTTAGAATATCACCGCAGTGAAGCGACTCTGCAGGATGAACTGGGATTTTGGAATAATTATCTGGAAGAACAGGCCGCATATATCACTCAGCAGCGGGCAAAGTATGTGGATTATCTTAATCAGCATAATGCAGTTGAACAAAAAACATTTACTATACAGTACTTGAAAAATGAATTTACTAAACCGCGCTTACTTGAAGTATATGATGAAGAAAAGCGCTGGCGTCGTACCATTATTGGTCCACAGAAAGATGAGTTTGTTATTTCTATTTTGGAATCGGTGCCCAAAAATGTTCATCAATATGGTTCACGGAGTGAACAACGTTTGGGTGTTTTTTGGTTGAAATTAAATGAATTAAAATTCCTTGAAGAAACATTTAAAAAACGCCCGGTGTTATTGCTGGACGATATTTTTTCTGAACTAGATACAAAAAATAAAATTCTTGTTCTTCATTTAATTAAATCGTATCAGACAATTTTAACGACAACAGAAATAGAATTATTGGAATTATCAGAAATGCCTCAAGAGATAATCAGACTTTAATTATCTTTCGTTCGCGAAAATATATAGCTCTTCTTGCGCGCGAGTTACGGCAGTGTAAAGCCATCGTCGCCATTCTTCATCGGTCATTTGTTTAAATCGTTCTTCGAATAGAATTACACGTTTTGCCTGGCTACCCTGCGCTTTATGTACGGTTAATGCATATCCAAAATCAAATAGATCTCCGCGTATTGTTTGTGCACGGTTAGGGGTGAAATTTAATGCGGAATCAGTAGAAAACTGTTTAACAGAGATGAGCCCCTTGTATGGTTTTTCTTCATCATCCATTTGTATTTCAGCTTCGTACCAGTCTGTATCTATCATGGTAATTGAGATTATGGTTCCTAACATTCCATTAAAGATATTTTTTTTATGATTATTGCGTAAACAGATTACTCTGTCATTGGCGATAGGATAGGGGCTTTCGAAGCCTAACATAGTTCTTAGGTGATTGTTTAGTTTTTTTCTTGTAGTGTTGTATCCGCACAAAATTAATGTGTCACTGTTGAAGTTACGTAATAGTTCCTGCATGGCTTCTTGTGAATCGTAGTCCGCCAGATTATATTTGATTACTGTATCAGAATATATTCCTTGTCGTACCATGCCGTGTTCGCGTGCCTGAATAGAAAGTCCAATGATGGGATTTTTTTCTGCCTGTCGGTGTATTTTTTCCAGACGTAATTGGGGATTCTGCATGAGATTAAAGCTGCCTTTGATCGGAGGTAACTGGCCATGATCTCCGACGACGATAATTGGCACACCATAGGAAAGCAGATGTATCCATATCATTTCATCAACCATCGAGCCTTCATCTATGATAATCAAGTTACGATCAATTTTCTTCTTTGGTTGCCATCCGATGATTTCTTCTTTGTCGTCAACCAGGGGAGAATAAATGAGTGAATGTATTGTTCCCACGGTGTCTTTAGGTAACATGACAAACTGTCGCGATAGTTCGTTTCGTAATACCCGTGCTGCTTTCCCGGTATAACTGGCAAAGCCGACTTTTAAATTATCTTCTAATTTGTGTAGTTCTTTTCGAATGACAGCGATGAGTGTGGTTTTTCCTGTACCTGCATAACCGCCCAATGATATAAACGGTTTATGTGTTTTGTCGCTCTTATACCACTCAATGATGGTATTGAGTACATTTTTTTGATCATCAGAAAGTAATGTCATGAGTTCAATTATTATATATTGACAAATTCTAATAATGTGCGTTTAATAGTACTATGGCAAAGAAAAAAAAGGTCGCACCTAAAAAAATAACCAAAAAAACATCCAATAATCGTTTGTATGTTTTTATATCCATAGGTGTGATTACTTTGCTTGTTCTTTTTTATTTAATTCAGAAAAGTTTACAAGGTACTTTTGCGGCCTCTCCTAAAATAAATCTGTCATTTAACCCATCCTCGGGTAAATATAAATTGAATCAGGTGGAAACAACATCGGTAGTGCTGCAGACAGGCAGTTCAAATCAGAAAATATCGGGCTTTAATGTTGTTCTGAATACTTCCGGAGCCGCTATGTTTAAAAGTGTGGGTGACCCGATTGCTGTAGGCGCCGAACCGCTTCAAATTCGTCAGTTATCACGGACTGTCACTGCGACCGAAGCTCGTATTGCCTATACTTTTTTAAACGCTTCAAGTGTTTTACCTCAAACCGTGGTAATACCTGTTTCTTATGTGGGTACAGGAGACACAATGGGAAAAATAGTGGTGGATTCAGCCAGTTCGCAGGTAGTTGGACCAATCTCGGGTAATTCATATATATGGGGAAAAGTCGGCACTGCTAATTTTACTTTCAGTAAATAGTCTTATTTCTGTAGCTACATTAGTATCTGGCGCTTGTTTAGTTTGTGTCAGAAGTTGCTTCTATGTTTGATACAATATACCTGTTGGAGAGGTGCCAGAGTGGTGGAACCCAGCCTCCGCATAAATATGCTACGGTGGGCAAGTGGGCTAGTCTAGGTATAGTGGACATAAAGATTTGTAAAATCGAGTGACTTAAAACAATTACTGAAATGACAATTGTCTGTTCTTTTACAAGAAGTACGATAAAGGAGAGGTGCCAGAGTGGTCGAATGGGCTAGTCTCGAAAACTAGTATAGCCGCAAGGTTATCGAGGGTTCGAATCCCTCCCTCTCCGC
>CAZQAU010000007.1:0-68503 GCA_964591375.1 uncultured Gammaproteobacteria bacterium | reverse complement strand
GATTATAAAATGTAAATGATCCTGAGACAGTCTGATTCAAACCATCAAGTACAATCGTCCCGTTGTTATGATTAAAGGTTGGACTGCCAGAAATAGTGAGCGCTCCAGCTATAGTCATAATATCTAAGGGCGCATTGAATGTCCCCCCAGAAATAACGAGAGAGCCATTTAAGTCTGTTCCTGTTGGGAAAGAGATTGTTCCGGATGAAAGTGTTACGGTACCACTGGCTGTAAAAGAGGTATATGCGCTGAAATCTGCGTTAGCTCCTGAAACAGTGAGAGCTGACGCATTTATTACTGAAAAAGTGGAAAACGTAGCACCTGAGTTTAATGTCAAGGTTCCTGTTGAAGTAATTGTGCCGGAGCCAGTTATTGTTCCATTTAATGTTACCGATCCTCCATTCCCCAATACAGGATTTACTCCCATTGGAAAAGTACAATCTGAGTTAATCACTTTAGTACCTGCAGAATGATTGATTTGAACTATATTAAATATGATATTGCTACAACTGATAGTTCTTGTACTTCCACTTGCTAAACTGCTAAAGCGAACAATACCATTATTATGATTAAACGTATTACCAGTACCAATACTAAAATTACCATTCACCACCATAGGTATAGTAGGCGGTGCATTAAATATGGCGCCAGATCCGGAAGCCAAAGCAAAATTAAAGAAAAATACTGTACCAGAACTTCCCGTAGGAGCGGTTACCGTGCCACCTGTTTGCGTATACTGACTGCCTTCGCTTAAAACTGTATAGTTACTGAAATCCCAAGTGCCACCTGCAATAGCGAGGCTTGCACCTGTTAAAATTCCGGTAATTCCTGGTAGTGATGCAGTGCTCCCCAACGTTAATGAAGCGCCCACAGTAAGTGTGCCGGAACCACTCATAGTCCCGTTGAGCGTGATATTACCACCGGATTCAAATCTGGGCGCATTTCCTACCGGGAAATTACAGCCACTATTAACTGTTTTTGTACCTGAAGTATTGGCAATTGTTACAAAATTGAAAACAACAGAGTTACAACTTATAGATGCGGTAGTAGTTCCATCAAACGTAAATGTTCCTGAATTATGATTAAATGTTGGTGAACCAGAGATTGTCATTGCTCCTGCCAATGTTGTACTTCCAGAAGAAGCAGTAAATGTACCTGCCGATAAAGTAAATGCTCCGTTGATATCAAGTGTTTGATTTGCCGCTGTGAATGTTCCCGCGCCTTGGGTGAATGTTGTTACGGTAAACGAACGAGCCATCGTTATGGTGCCTGTATATCCTGAACTGATGTTTAAAGTTGTGATCGTTCCTCCAAATAAAGCATCAATAGTTGCATCTTTTGTCGAAGTACTATTGAATGTAACCGTATCTGCTGAAGTCGGACAGGTATCTGTAGACCAATTTGTACAAGTACTCCAGTTATTATCAGGCCCACTGCCATCCCATGTATAACTTGCAGCCAAGACTTTATTTCCCTGAAAAAATAAATATAGTACGTTAAGTATCAATACCACTATAATAGCTGATGATATTTGAAGGCAATATTTCATAATAAAAAAGATTTTCTTTATTAAGTTTAGACAAATTTCTATTTATCTTCAACATCACTTGTCCATTTAGTAGCCTTTATTTCATGAAGGCAATCATCAATCCTAATATAGCAAATAGAATCGAAAACACCCAGAAACGCATGACGATTTTAGGTTCGGACCATCCTTTAAGCTGAAGCCATAAATGCAACGGAGCAACCGGAAAAACTTTTTTCTTGCGATATTTTTTACCAAGAAGTTGAATCAATGACGTACCTATTTCCAGAATAAATACACCTCCAATAATTGGTAACGCAAATGACTTACCTAAAATTAAGCCAATAACAGCAAATGTCGCACCGAACGAAAGTGAACCGGTATCGCCTAAAAAAATACGCGCAGGATGGATATTGAAGTACAAAAAAGCAATCAGTCCACCCAACCATATGGCGATGAATAGGGACGTAGGCACATCAATAATCGAATGTGCAATCACCCAGAATGTAGTTAAAGCAAACATCAATGTGCCACTGGCGAGACCATCAAGACCGTCGGTTATATTAACAGCATTGGCAAATGCGACAATTACAAAGGCGGCAAAAAAAATATAAAAAAATTTAATTTCAAACGCTTTTAAAAAAGGAATATTTATAAAATCTATTTTTAGTTCTGAGTAAAGCCAAAAAGATACAATTAAAGCCAATATTATTTCAATAATTAATTTATGACGAAGTCTGATACCAAAAAACTGTTTTGACTTCCAAAAAAATATCTTATTCAAATCATCATAAATACCTAAAAATGCAAAACTTATAAAGGTAAATAAAATTATTTTAATTTCCGAAATAATGGATGGGTAGTTGGAGACAATTGGTCGATTAAATAAAATAAATAAGGAAAGAAAATAGGTAAACAAAATAATTGTTGAAAGAATTATAAGAATCCCACCACCGACGGGTGTGCCTGTTTTATGTTGATGAAATTTATCAAAAATAGGAGTTGGCTTATCAAATGCGTCTTTAGTGTGTTGTGTGGCACGACGAAATTTAACCTTATATAAAAAGTTTATAAAGGGAACAATAAGTACGAAGTTAAAAATGAAAGAAATCAGGGTTGCAAATAAATAAAGAGCCATACAATACTTAATAATTAATAACTTCCGAACAAATTAAGGTGCAACTGCAACTAGATACATTTGAACCAGAACGAGTATCTTAGGAATAAAAATAATACCGCCAATTACTACCGCACCAAATGCAAAAACCAGCATCGCTCCAGCCGCAACATCTTTTACTATTTTAATATCTTCACGCCATTTTTTATCGATAGCATCGGTAGCCTCTTCGAAAGCAGTATTTAACATCTCAATAGCTAATCCGAGAAAAATAAGTATTAAAATAACTAAAAATTCAAAGTAAGAAATATGAAGTATATAACCAAGTAAAAGAGCAATTAAAGAGATTATTATATGGACCCTATAGTTACCTTCAGTTTTCCACACCCATAAAACTCCCTCATAGGCGTTTTTAAATGACATAACATGTTTCTTGACCATCGGTACATTAAATAATTTTCAATATTGCAGCAGCCAACTTATCAGAATCATGCCGCAAAATACTGCGTGTTAACTTATCGGCACTTGATTTATTTACTTGCTTTCTATCCACTATATCTTCTCTAATTATTGTACCGGAAAAATTTTTTCCGTTTAAGTCATCTATAACTTGATGTTCACCATGCGAGGTATACCATTCCAATACTTCGGGCAGTATTTCGCCATCATTTATCAAGACAACATCTGGAGAACGTCCAAGATATTTTGTTAAGTCAGATACATGATCACTAGCCTTATAATTGGTTGTCTGTCCTGTTTTAGTTACCAAATTCATAATGTATATAATTTTTGCTTTACTATTTTTTATCTTGGACTTCAAATCATCTACAACCAGTACAGGTATGATACTTGTGTATAAATCTCCTGGACCAACCACTAAGTATTCAGTCGTTTCTAAACGATTAACTGCTTTTTTATTTGGATTAACTTGTGGCTCAAGAAATGCTTCAATAATACGGGTCTTTTCGGAATTATTTTCATCAATATGCGTTTCACCTTTAATGACAACCCCGCTTTCATATTTTGCACAGAGATGGGTCTTCTCATATGTGACAGGTATCACTGAACCTTTTGTTTTTAGAACATAACTTACCGTGTCCATTACTTCATCATAATTAGTTGAAACTTTTTCCAGTGCGGATAAAAAAATATTCCCAAAATTGTGTCCTTCAAAATCACCTTTTTCAAACCGATATAAAAATAATTTTCTCCATAATTCAGAGGCTTCAGATAAAGCAACTAAGCACTGCCTCAAATCCCCTGGTGGTAAAACACCTAACTGATCTCTTAATCGACCGGTAGAACCTCCTGAATCCATCATCGTAACGATTGCAGCCAAATCCAAATCGTATTTTTTAAGTCCTGAAAGCACCACAAAAGTACCGGTACCGCCTCCTAGAACTGTTACTTTTTTCATATATATTATTTAAGTTTATCCTCTTTTATAATGTCCCCAGGAAATGTCCAGACGTCGTTATATATTTTACGACCTGGGTAAATAGAAGTATTAATACCGATTTTAGCCTTATCACCAATAATAGTACCGAATTTGTCTTTACCAGTATCCACCAATGAATCGTTAATGCGCACTTTTATAGTCTGGTGATCATGACGAAGATTTGCAACCACAACTCCTCCCGCAATATTTACATTATTACCTACGATACTATTTCCTACATAGGCGAGGTGTTTCATCATTACCCCATCGCCAATGACAGAACTAGTGATTTCGGTTGCTGTTCCGATGGCACAGTCGTTGCCAATAGCAGCAAATTTGCGTAAGGAACAGTTCGGACCAATAATTGTATTTTCTCCAATAAAAAAATTTCCTTCCAAATATGAACCTGCTTTAATTATGGAATTTTTTCCCAGAATTACATTACCATGGATAGTTGCACCTGCTTCAATCTGACCGTCTATTTTTGTCGACATTTTTTTAAGTAAATACTCTGTAGCATCTAATATATGCCAAGGATAGCTTAATGGTATCCAACCTTGTATAGCTTCGATAATTTCAACCGGATTTTTTTGACAATATGCACTTACTAAATCAGTCACTTCATATTCTCCGCGAATAGACTCTTGGACATGAGAAACATATTCAAAAATCGTTTTATTAAAACGATAAACACCGATATTAGCTAAATTGCCAATATAAATTTCAGGTTTTTCTACAATTTTTTCAAGAGTGCTACCCTCTTTAAGTTGAAAAATACCGAAATTTTTCCAGTTATCTTCCTTCTGACCTATCGCAGCATCCTGTTTTTCACTTAGCAGTTTGAAAAAATCCGGGTCGTATAAATCGTCTCCGTAAATAAGAAAAAAAGATTCGTTTTTAATAGAACTTTGAGCCGCGATTAACGCGTCAGCAGTACCTTTTTGTTCTTTTTGTTCAATAAATGTAATAGGAACGCCTAAAAAAGAATCGCCAAAATGACTTATGAATTTTTCTTTAAGATACCCCACTACGATAATAAATTGATCTACGAATGGGGCCATAGCTTCCATGTTATACTCTATCGCTGGTTTTCCCGCCACTTTTATAAGGGGTTTAGGCGTTGTAACAGTTAAAGGTAGAAATCTGGTACCTTTACCTGCGGCTAAAATTACAGCTGAAATTTTTTGCATATAGATGGTTATATTATACTAAATTATCCGGATGAAATACCTTAATCCAGGGAAATTGTGCCTTAACTACGGTCAACATACTTTCTTCATTATCAATGAGTGTCACGTCATAATAATAGTCATTTTTATAAAAAATAGAATTTCCCGAGATCATTTGTTTCAATGATGAAATCTTATTATTTGGTGTAATAATATGGTCTGAAAAAAGTTCTGATAGTCCTAAACCGTCAATCTTCATTTTTTGAACTTCGGGATCGCCATAGGAGAATAATATCTTACGCCCGTCGAATTTGTTTACATACTCTATTACCTTTTTATTAATAGGAATTTTTTTTATAGATTCTTGTAAATGCGCATCAATATTGACATCGTTCTTGCTAAGACTACTTAACTGAGCTTGAAAATTATTTTTCCAGTTGTGCATTGTGTGAGTTGCCTTCAGATTATTATAAATATCATTAATCGCTTCAACTGAAACATTCAAATTTAGAGCAATATTATTAAATAACTCTTTTTTAAAGAAACTTGTGTCTATAAGCGTATCATCCAGATCAACGAGTAGCAGTTTCATACAACATTAAATTTTTCTAATAGTTCCCCCTAATTTTTTGACTTTACCTACGAAATCCTCATAACCTCGTTCGACATTAGATGCACCATGTATCACTGACTCCCCCTCAGTCATTAACGCTGCAATAGCTAATGTTGCCCCGGCCCGCATATCGGCAATTTGCATAACGCCATTGTGAAGTGCTTGTGAGCCGTATATACGAATGGCCTGATGATATTGCTGCCCAACTTTGTAATTAAAAAAATAAAATTCTGAAGGATTTGATACTGGTATATTAATAAATTTTATATTTGCACCTAACTTCTTCAGTTCATCGACGAAACTAAATCTGTTTTCAAAGACTCTTTCATGAATATCTGTTTCACCTTGAGACTGAGTCATAAGCACTGCCCATAAAGGTTGCCAATCAGTCATAAAACCCGGATAAGGACCTGTCACTATACTAACGCTTTTTAAAGGACCTTTATAATAAAAACGGTGATGAAGAGCATCCCGTTGATCATATCCACCGCCGGCTTCGACTAATTTTTCAATAAAACCATCTAATAAATACCGTTCAATACCGATTACAGTGACATCACCTTTTGTAGCAATACCAGCTACAGCATATGTCATAGCTTCATTTCGGTCGGTCATGATTTGATATGGTTTTGTCTGTTTCAACACATGGTTTTTTTTAACCATAATTTTTTCTCCATCCCGCTTTATATCGGCACCGCCCTCATTTAACATCTGAATAAGATCATCAATTTCCGGTTCAAGGGCAGCATTTTCAATCACTATTTCTTCATTAGAAAGCAAACCTATCATTATAAGTAGTTCCGTACCTGTATGAGATGGTTTTTGAAATCGGTAAAAACCATGCGGCAGGCTTTTCATCTCGGAGTAATAATAACCAGTTGATGAATCATATGCAGTGGTTATTCCTAAAGCAGTCATGCCATCTATTACACGATCAATTGAACGTGCTCCCAAACGACATCCTCCTGGATTTGGAATATATGCTTTTTTAAATTTATATAACAGAGGAGCAAACATCATAAATGAAGTACGGATTTTTGAACCATGTAACATATCAACTTTATTGGATTTTAAATTATCGGCATTTAAAACAAGCGTATTAGTGTCGGTAAAGTTGACTTTTCCTCCTAGTTTTTTAATGAGATGGAGCAACTCAGTCACATCATTTATACGAGGAACATTCTTAAGAACAACGTCTCCTTCAAATAGCAACGATGCAATGATTGTTTTTAATGCAACATTTTTAGCTCCTGATAGCTGAACGTCTCCTTTTAAAGGTTTTCCACCTTTTATAATATATGCATTTTCCATACAATATTTATTACCGAACAAATAACATTTAAATAATCACAACTTCCTCTTCCAATTCTACGTTAAATTTCTTTTTAACCTCTTCCTTAATGATAGCAATGAGTTTTACGAGGTCTTCTGCTTTTCCCGAACCCTTATTAATAATAAAATTAGCATGTTTATCTGATACTATAAAATCTCCTACACTTTTGTTTTTCAACCCTGTCTGATCGATCAAATATCCAGCAGATGATGTTTTAATCCCCAGACGATTCATATCGGCAGTAGGAATATTACGAAAAAAACATCCACTGGTGGCTACTCCAAACGGCTGAGTTGCTCTTCGGTATGCCAAGGCTTCCTGTGATCGCTGTTTCAGGATTAAAGGATCTGATTTACGTAACCTGAAAATACAATCAATCACTATTTCTTTAGTTTTTTGAAGGATGCTGTAGTCATAAGCAAACTGAAAATATTCCCGATCTACAGTTTTGACATTTCCATTACTATCACAGAGAGTTGCTGATATAAGCGAATCTCCAAAGTATGATAGATTTTTTGTCCATTTTGAGTTCATAAATATAGCACCACCTAACGACCCAGGCAGGCCGAGATGATACTCAAAACCTTCATATCCTTTTTCGATAGTTTCTTTAACCAGACGGCCAACCGGATATCCTGAAGAGACAAACAGATCTACAGAGTTGGAACTTTCGGTAAGTATCTTTGATTCCTGATACTGATTTCGCAGTACTAAACCTTTAATATTTGCATTCATAACTGCGAGATTAGATCCGCCACCTAAAATGAACAATGGAATATGAGATTCAGCAGCAGCTTTGATTGCAAGTATAAGATCCTCTCTACTGCGCGCTTCAAAATACAACTCAGCAGTTGTTTGAGTACGCAGAGTAATATATGGCGCAATGTTCTTATTTTTCTCTACACGATTACTACCTAATTTTTGTATTATATCTGAGTACATAGTTTTTTTATAAAAAATCCCTGTTCGTTTTTTTTGAGATTGGCGCTTTATGACAGCTCTTACTTCAGTTTCATCATTAGAGATATTATATCATTTTTCATCTTATATATATCCCCAGCTCCCATAGTAAACAACACGTCATCATCTCTCAAAAAGCCGGCTAAATGCGACATAAGATCGTCATTTGATATATATGCGTAAAAATGGTTCATAGATTTTTCCCTTGCTGCCTTAACTAAATCATCAGAACAAACATCAAACTCTGCGCTTTTTTCTCGGGCTGATGCGAAAATAGGTGCAATGTAAACAAAATCAGCAATTGATAATGCATCTACGAACTGATCTTTTAATGCATATGTTCGAGAAAAAGTATGAGGTTGAAATATCACCACCAGGCGTCGTTTTTTAAATCGCTTTTTTGCCGTCTCCAAAGTAGAACGAATCTCTTCCGGATGATGCGCATAATCATCGAATAGATAAAAAGACTGAATTTTTTTGACAAGCTCGAATCTTCTTTTTGCACCCGTAAATCCTTCAATAGCTTTTTTGATTTCAGATACTTTAAATCCCAGGTCGAGGAGCACTAAAACTACACCTGCTGCATTGGAAATATGTTTGCCGCCAAAAACAGAAAGTGAAAATATCCCAAGATTATCTCCCTTATATATAAGCTCAAAAGTGGTTTTATTTTCTGAAACAACGGGATTTACAATTTGAATATTCGCTTCTGAAGCATAACCAAATGTTTTATATGTGATTTTGGGCAATTTCTGTATCACTGACATCAAATCCTGATCATCAATACATACATACAACTGGTGAGATTTTTCAGCTGTTATTTGATGAAAAAACTTCAAAAATGCATTTTTTGTCGCTTGAATGTCTGTGTAAACATCAGGATGATCAAAATCTATATTAGTCGCTAAACAATGAGTTGGATGCAAAAACTGAAACTTAGGAGTAATATCGGAAGGAGGATTTAATCCATATTCATCTGCTTCGATAACAAAATAATCCTTATTGTTGTATTCTCCACCATAATGCCCATTAAAACCTGAAGTTCCCACTAAATAACTCGGTTGGACGCCTAATTTTAATAGACAATAAGATAACATTGCTGAAGTTGTTGTTTTACCATGCGTACCACAAACCGCGATTGAATTAGTAAATTCCCTTAGTATTTCTCCTAAAAATTCAGCCTGATGCTTGATTATAATCCCTCTATTCTTTGCTTCAACAACCTGCAAATTTTGTATACCTCCATGGGCAGCGGAATAGATCACCAGATCAATATCATGTGGCAGTGCGTTGGCCTCAAATGTATTAATAACAGTTATATTATTTTTGTGAAGCTGTTCATCAGTAATAAACTCTTCACTCTTATCGGAACCATGTACGCGCATGCCCATTTTTTTGGCAATTAATGCAATATTTGCCATCGCCGCTCCTTTAATACCGACCAAAAATATATTTTTATAATTCATATTTTCATAATAAAACTTATCAAGTTACCATGTATTCCTTTGTCCCTTCTAAATGAAAAAAATTTATCTTCATTACACTGAGTACAAAAAGGAAAATAGTCTATCTGCGATCTACTTATTCCTGCGTCCAGTAGAATGCGATAATTCGTATATAAAAGATTTAAATACTGTTTTTCATCTTTGTGTGTAATAATTTTTTCAAAATAACGTGGAAATTCTTTATAAAAAATTTCAACCCGTTCTAGTTCAATATTGTAACAACACGATCCAATACATGGCCCAATTGCAGCTATAATATGTTCTTTTTTTGCTCCTGCAGCTATCATTTTTTGTATCATTTTAGCTGGCATTCTTCCAATTGTTCCTTTCCATCCCTGATGAGAAATTCCAAAAACTCCATTTTTCTCATCAACAAATATAATAGGAACACAATCAGCCGTCTTAATTGTCAGTGCCACCTCTGCTTTATTACTTACCAATCCATCACAGTTGGGAAATGTACCAAGATCGCTACTATCAGATATTACAGTCAGTGTCTCAATATTAGTCGAATGTGTCTGAACGGGAACTGCAACCATCTTATACCGGTGTTCTACATTTTGAAAAATAGGGACAAGATCATTTGAATATCGTGTGCCAAAACCCGCAATATAGTTCTTATTATTTATAAGATCAGAGTAATAGATAGACTTTTGTTTATCGAATCTGATCATATGTTAATCCTCTTTTTGTTGTTGAGCAATCGCATTCATCACAGTTTTTTTTTCATCCCATGGATATTCCGTTTTTCCCCGGCATAAGCTTTTTTCATGTCCTTTACCAGTAAAAATCAGAACATCACCCACTTTGGCTATACTAACAGCTTTGTTTATAGCCTGTTCCCGATTGATAATGACAGTATATGATTTATTAGTCTCACCAAATGCTAATGATTCTGTTTTTTTAAAACCTTTTTTTTCCAGTCCTATCGCAATTTCAGAACAAATTTTTTGCGGATCTTCAGTACGATAATCTTCTTCGGTTAATATAGTAAGATCAGCATACCGTCCACTGGCTTCACCCATAAATGGACGTTTACTTTGATCCCGCAAAGCTGCCGATCCAAAAACATGAATGAGTCTTCCGCCATTTTTAACATATACTCGTCGTACATACCGTAATATTTCTTCCAGAGCATTGGGAGTATGCGCAAAATCAATTATTGCCATATACGGATCTCGGGTAATAATATCAACACGTCCGGGTGGGAGTTTAAATGTTTTTAATGCTTTTATAATTTCTTCATCATGAAGCCCAAGGAGTTTACATGTCGCAAAGGCAGCCAGATAATTATATTTATTGAAATCTGCCAGAGGTGTACCAATACGATCTTCCATATTTTCATGAAAGTTCGCATTTGAATTTAGTCCATAAGTATAAAAATGAGGAGTTGGTATGTTTGTGCATTGATCGACAATACTTTTAAGTATTTCATATGACTGGTCATCCTGATTAATGAGTACATTCCTTGATTTTTTTAATAAGCGTGCTTTCGTACGGACATAGTTTTCGTAGGTTTTATGATAGTCAAGGTGTTCATGTGTAATGTTTGTAATAATACCAACTTCAAACTCCACGCCCCACACTCGGTTTTGATCTAATGCATGAGATGTCGTTTCCAATACAAAAAACTCATCTCCGGCATTGAGACTCATCTGAAGAAATTTTTGTGTCGCAAACGGGTCCGGAGATGTAACATGGAAACCAATATCATATTCCTGGGGACCGACTTTTGCGTATACACTGGAAATCATTGATACTTTTTTTCCAGACTCTTTTAAAATATGATAAATAAGGGCAGTGGTCGTCGTTTTTCCATCGGTGCCGGTAATACCAATAATTTTGAGCTTTTTAGCTGGAAACCGGTAAATGGTATTGGCCGCCAGTGCACGGAGAAGATGATATTTATTTTTTGCTGATCGTATCATGTATACTAATTATATACCAAGCTGTTCAGGTACAAAGGGGAAATAAAATATGAAAACAAATCAGATTATTATTGCAGCTGTTATCCTTGTTTTGCTCGCCAATCTACGCATTGTTGTATTGGATACCCCGCTATTTCATCTATTCAATCATCCTATTACTCTTTCACATCTCATTATCTTCGGATTTTTAGTTTGGCTTTCCAATAAACTTTCCAGTCCTTTCAGAGAAATTATTGCTCTATTTTTGGTTATCTGGCTTGTATCTCTCACAGGAATATTTGCTTTTATCAGTTATTTTGCAAATATTTTAATTTTGATTGTGGTAGTGGTTTTAATTCTTTCAATCTTATAAAACTGCTCTTCTATTTAGTTTTTATTACCTGTTTGAATTTGTCCTTCAGTCATTGCCACTAATTTGCCTAATTCTTTTAGAAATTTTTTTGCATGCTCACGACTCATTCCGATTCTCGATACAATTCTCATTTTATTCGTTGGCCCGAGTTTTTGCATAATGTCAAAAACGACCCCATTTTCATTAGTCGTCATGAAAATATTATCTGTAAAAAGTATCGGTGTGTTATCTAAATTAACATCAATTATTACTTCGCTAGAATTTCTATTTGAATCTGACATATATATAAAAAATTATTAATTTATTACCAGCTAATAAGCATTTGCCTGGCATGATTATTTGCGGTGAATAAGCAAATTATATCACTGTATACAGTTTTAAATAAATTTCTTGTTTATTTAGATTTGGGCTTAGGAGATAAACCTAATGGTTTATTATTGACAATCGCATGAATGAGATTGAAGCTTGGTAGTTCGTTATAATCACCTTCGAGTGAAACTGAAGTTTGAATTTTATAATTCTTTCCATATCTCAGTATGTTCGCGGGTATATTTATTCCCCACCGTGATTCCTGATTGGTAATAGTCCTCAGTGTCCTAGTACAATCAAAAAGTTGTTTTTTTTCACACTCTACATCAGTTATTTTTAAAGTCACTTCTGAGTCTGCAAAGGCTATACCATAAAATGTAGGTGTCGCTGACCATGTAGTATATGAAGGTTTTAACGCTTTCAATTGAGTTGTGCTGATAGAAACTGATCCTATGCCGCTAATTGATAAAATTGTTAAAGGAAAAAAAGTATGTTTTTTTATAACTTGGATAGTGCCTATCTGAAAAGTTCGCACATCAGATTCTTGACGATGACCAAGCTTATCTATTGCAACAACTCGCCATTGGTATTTACCGTTCGAAAGCTTTTTACCACCTTCGTCAAAATAATTATCGGTATATCTACCCGTCGTATCCGCTGCTTTCGCAAAAACATCTATCGTAGAGTTATTATTTGCATAACTAATCCAAATTCTTTTATCTTCATATAGTCCATTGCCATTTGTTTGAGAAGTCGTTTTCTTAAAATTATCATCTCTTGATTTGATAGACTCATAATCAACTGGTATGTCACCGATATATGTTTTCCATCCCGTTCCATTTTTATTAAGCTCTATCTCAAATTTATTTAAACTATTTTTTATATCTTCAAATCTATCTTTATTAATCTCAAAAGTAAATCGCGGCAAGTCGGTATCTAAAGTACTATCATTTTCTGGCTTAACCGGATTAAAAGGACGAAAATAAAACAAATTATCAGCTTGTATCTCGCTGCCTCGAACGGTACGCACTCGAGCCGTAAATCCTTCACCGGAGTTATTATTTATTTTTGGTGAAAAGTCAAAATAGAACGAATCTTCAAGTGTATCATAAGCACCATCTGTAGGTACTCCGTTACGCCAACCACTACCGTTTATTTGATACTGCACTGCTGAAGGCAAAAACTGAATATCTGAAACTCTTACAGTCCCAGAAAGACGATAGTTATTATTCGCTACAACGTCTAATGTATTGTTTAACGAAAGCATAGTATTTGTGACAGAATTTTTTTCATCACTATACGTTAAAAAATTATCGGTCATAGAAGCATAACTTGCATTAATCCATTCAGATGACCGTGCTGCGTCTGAAATTTGCGTCTCATCGAGAACTCCTGCATAATTAACTGTTGGACTATTATTGGAAGTCCAAGCCCACGTTAATGTTGAAGATGCTGATAAGTCTACATTGGCACCTGTTTGCGTGCTAACTAAATTGCCGTCTATGTAATAACGAGCTATATCACCCTGTCGTACACCAGTTAAATGATGCCAGTTACCATCTATTAGATTGACTGTTTGAGTTGAGGTACTGGTAAGAACGTTTATATTTTGATTTTGTATCTGAAAAAAACTATCAGGATTGCCATACCACGTCAGAAACCACCATCCCACTCTTGGTGATCCTGTCCAGTTTGTGCCAATGACAGCTCTAAATGCGCGATTGTTGGCTAAATCTTCTTTCGTCCAGATAGACACACTAAAATCTTGATTGATAGGAAATCTAAAAGCATTCGTAGCGTTATAATAAAGTTTATTACTTGTCGTAAAGGATATACCTTTTCCAACCCTTGCATCATTTAAAGCTCCTGAAAAAGCTCCGGCAGGCAATGCATGATAACCATTTGACGTACTATCAAGTACATTTGAACTACCAGGATCTTGATTCATATGCCAGACTCCAAGATAATGATTGTTCCATACAGAAGATTTACTTTGTGCATCATTTGCAGATGAATTACCATAGTATAAATATATGTAATCGCTTGTAGAATCTGCATCAACTTGCGGTACTTTAACCCAAATTATGGCTTTTTTTGCATAATAATTCCAGTCTTCAATTTCATATGACAACTGGGTAGAATTATCAGCATCAATGAAACGAATATCTTGACCACTAGTCTGTACTTTTGAAAAATCAAAATTAGATTCCGTAAGTTTAATTAATACAGGGAAATCGGTTAAATTTTCGGAACGCCTAGCATTGTTAAAAGTGAGAATTTTTCGATAACGAAATGTATTATCCCACCATCGATCTTCTGCATGCAACGAAATATTTTGAACAAGAAATACCGTAAATATTAATAATATAATTGATATAGACAATCTCGTTTGCATCTTAAAATAATTAAATCAAAATTTTTGAATTCATGCAATGTATTTTAGATTATTCATTGCTCGTGGGAGGGATATTGTAATAAGCTAATAGTTCTTTAGCAATTTCAAAAAATAATGGTGCTGCCGTTTCTGAACCCCATATAGAAGCTTGTGGCTCACGAAGTACAACTAATGCGATAAATTTAGGGTCATCAGCCGGACCAAACCCCATGAATGAAGCGATTGTTTTATTGGGATCATATTTCCCTTCAATTGCAATTTGAGCTGTACCTGTCTTACCTCCAATTTTATATCCTTTAGGTTTAGCCCATTTAATTTCTCCATTTTCCACAGTCATCACCAACATTTTTTTAATTATCTCTGAGGTTCTTTCGGAAACTGTACGACGTGATACTACAGGTTCATGTTTTTTTATTTCCCCATCATTTTGAATGGAAGAAACGACATACGGTTGCATTAACTTTCCCCCATTAATAATCGAAGAAAATGCACGGACCATCTGCAAAGGAGTTACTGCAATTCCCTGACCGAAAGTGACTGTTGCATAATCAATTGGATACCATTCAGCATCAGGTTTTAAATAGCTACTGAATTCACCCTGCAAATCAATCCCTGTCTTTTCACCAAAACCAAACTTTTTAACATAATTTAATACGCTCTTATCACCCATCTTATTTCCAATATAAACCATACCCACATTCGATGATTTTTCCAGGATACGCGTCATAGAAATGCGTCCTTCATATTTATTATCCCAAGTACGGATCGTGTATCCACCTACGGTGACAGGGCCATCTTCATCAAACATTTCATCTGGTTTGATTGCTTTTTGTTCCACACCAGCCGCAACTATTAGGGGCTTAAAAATAGAACCCGGCTCATACACATTAGTTATAGCCGGATTTTTAAAATTATCTTCTGTGAAGTCATAATATTTATCCGGATCAAAATCAGGTAAACATGTCATGGCAAGCAACTCCATCGTCATTGGGTTGGCTACAATTACACAACCTTCTTTCGCTTTATATCGTTCTATTCCTTGAATTAGTTTTGTTTTAGCAATATGTTGGACAGTTTTATCTATGGATAAATATAAATCGCGCCCATCTTCCGGATCTACTCGTTCCTGTGTACCGACAAATATAGGTCTTCCAATCAAATCCCGTTCTGAACGCATTACTCCCGATATACCTGTTAATTCCTTATCATAATATCCTTCTAATCCGAAGTATCCCACACTATCACTTTCAGCATTTTTTCCCACAAATCCAACCAAATGTGCTGACAGAGAAGACTCCGGATAGTAACGCTTTCTTTGTTCTTCGAAACCGAGACCGGCTAGTTTAAGTTTACTAATTTTATCTTTTATTTCCGGACTGATCTCCGACTTTACAGAAACCCAGTCTTTTTTTAGGTCGATACGGGCTTCTAATGTGGCCTCTCCGATATGGAGAATATTTTCCAGTTTTGTGACCATTTCTTCTTTATCAGCAATAAGTTTTGGCTCTGCAAATAACCGATATATTGATTCATTCACTACCATAGGAGCACCATTCCTATCAAAAATTCGACCCCGCTCCGGTTGTAACGACTGAATGGTTAAGTAGTCAGTGGGATGGGTTTTTATATAGAAAACCTGAATATAAAATAGTTTAGCTACGATGAGTATGAAGAAAACAAAAAAAATAGTGAAGAGAAATTTCAGTTTAAGCATACGTAAGGATATAAACTATACAATATCACCACAATGGTTATCTATTCAGCGCGTATGTCTGATTCTCAAGATAGACAGGAGGCGCGCCATTAGTAAAATTAAGCTGTGCTGCCACTGATGCAGCGTGGTTCAATGACTCGGCACTAAATACTTTTTTTTCCAACTCCAAATTTTCCTGATTTAAACGAGCTATTTCTCTGTCAAACCGGCTTATCTCATCGCCAAGTTTTACACCAGAAACGAATACATATACGTTTACTACCATAAGAATCAAAATAACCAACCATATTCCATATTTTCCAATTAGTTTCATAGTTTATATTTTTTTTATAATTGTCCTCAGCTTAGCTGAGCGTTCAAACGACTTCCGATAATCACCTTTTATAACGTGTTTTTTTAAAAACTGTAAATCATTTGCTTCAACAAACCGTTTTACTATTCTATCTTCGAGAGAATGGAAGGTTATTGTCACTATTCTCCCTTCCGGTTTTAAAATTTTGACAGCTCCTTCAATTCCTTTTTTTATCTGATCAAACTCATCATTAACTACAATTCTTAGCGCTTGAAAAATTGTTGCATAAATTTCTCTACCGTGACGGTGCCCCATTGTGCATGTTTTAATTGCACGATCAATCGCAAAAGTAAGCTGACCTACTGTTCGAATTGGTCTTACATCACGGGCCCGGCCAATAGCTTCAGCAATTGGTAAAGAATGGAATTCTTCAGAATATTTTGAAAACGTTTCATATAAATCTTGTACACTGTAACTATTAATAATTTCTTCAGCTGTGATACCTTCCTTACCATCGATGCGCATATCCAATTTCTCTGCCGGATTATTATAAGAGAATCCGCGTCCTGATTCTCTAATTTGCTTCATTGACAAGCCAAAATCGAAAAGAATTCCGTCGACAGGTAAGAAATTGTTTTTCTGAGCTATAGATTCAATATCGGCAAAACTACCTGTTTCCAATAATAGGTTGTCATGACGAAATTTAGATTTTATATTTTGAATCTGCGACTCATCCCAGTCGATAGCCAAAACTTTACCTCCGAGATCCAATATACGTATCACATGTCCACCTTCACCGGCAGTGGCATCTATATATAATCCGCCTTTTTTTATTTGCAGAGCATCAATTGCTTGATCTGCTAGTACTGGAGTATGCATATTTATATCAAAGTGCTATTATATCAATCTTTCATGTTCTTTGTATATAGATCCCATTTATTTCCATCCCAGATTTCGAAATGATCACCTGTTCCGACAATCACTACTTTTTGACTTAATGATCCATAGAGGAGTAGATTTTTAGGTACAACAAATCTCCCCTGATCGTCTATTTCCAAATAGACTGCCGATGAAAACAAGAATCTTCTTTTTTCAAGGTTCTCACGTTCCAATAGTGAAACATTTAAAAGTTCTTTCGCTCTCAATTCCCAGTCTTCTTTGTCATATCCTGCTAAGCAATTATCAAAACCTTTTGTTAAAACAAATGTATTTCCTTTTAAAAGTTCACGGAGCTTTTTGGGAAGTACAATTCTGCCCGGTGCAGTAAAAGAAACTTGATATTCACCAAAAAACACCATATAAAACCATTATTCGCCATTTTGATCTAAATGTCAATGGCATAAGGAGTATTTTTTTATATAAAACCATATCAAAATGCTCACATCAAAAAAACGATATATTTACGATAAGAAAAATTTATGAAGAAGCAAATAAGTGATGTGAAAATGAGTATAGAAATATCTATTAAGCAATAGATAAAATGGTTTTACATAAGTATAATTATTCAGGAGAGATCAATAATGGACAAATTTTTAGGAAAGACAAAACAAATTATCTTTGCCAAACAAACGAGCATTATTTCATCGACTATTCTGATAGCTACAATGGTCATGATTGCGCGCATTTTTGGTTTTTTGCGATACCGTACTCTAACTGCATATTTTACTAAAGAACAGCTAGATATATTTTTCGCAGCATTTCGTATTCCGGATTTAATTTTTGAAATCCTCATTACGGGAGCATTAACTACATCCTTTATTCCATTTTTTATTAAGTATGATAAAAACAAGGAATTACAGAGCGTAACTATCTCTTCTGTGATGAATATTATCATAGTAACTCTTTTTGGATTAGTACTCATCATTATGCTCTTTTTAGGACATATAATGCAGATTATTACACCTGGTTTTAGTGATTCCAAAACTCGTGTTATTACTTACTATTCAGAATTACTGCTACTCGGCCAACTACCATTCTTGATATTTGGCAATTTTCTTACTGGCATTAGCCAAGCTCGAAAAATGTTTTTATTGCCAGCAATTGCACCGATTATTTATAACTTAGCGATAATTCTGGCTACCTTTACGTTTGCATCTTCTTATTCTCTCTTAGCACCTGTCATCGGCGTAATACTTGGTGCTGTAATTTTTTTTGTTATTCAAATTCCTGTAATGTCTTTTAGTGATTTTAAATATCAGTTTGTTATCAAGCCAACCAAAGCTCTATGGGAATTTTTTCTTATAGCTATACCACGTATCTTTACCGTAGTTGTGGCTCAAATTGACGCAACCGTTGATTTAACACTCACTACTTTACTAGGTTCAGGCTCCTATACTATTTTTTATTTAGCACAGCATTTACAACTACTGCCTGTATCCGTGATTGGAATTGCATTCGGTCAGGCATCGCTTCCTTATTTATCTGAAATGTACAATGAAAATAATACTGATCAGTTCAAAAAAGTTATAGTGGACTCAATCCTAAATTTATTTTTCTTAACTATTCCGATGGCAGCTTTTTTTATATTTGCTCGAACACCGCTTGTGCGTATGTTTTACGGTTCTGAAAAATTCGATTGGCAGGGAACAAACTTAACCGCATTAACACTTTCATATTTTTCCATCTCACTTCCTTTTCATTCCATTTATTATTTTCTCACACGATGTTTCTATGCTATTTTCGACAGTAAAACTCCCTTTTATATTGGTATATTTTCAGTCATTCTAAATGCAGTATTAAGCGTTTATTTTATTATGTATCTAAAAATGCCAGTATGGTCGCTAGGAATTTCTTTCTCTATTTCTATGATAGCGAGTGTTTTGTTACTGCTGAGTGTTTTATATCTCAAGCTTAAAAACTTTAATATAAAGTTAATTTTTATGGAGACCATGAAAATGCTTTCGGCAGCATTTATATCTGCTTATGCAGCCAATAGTTTAAAGGATCTACTGGATGGATTAATTTTTGACACTACTCGTACGATAAATGTCTTTCTCCTGATCGTCACTGTACTCTGTTTTTATTTTTTGCTATATTTATTATTATCATGGATCTTCAGTGTGCGCGAAATGTACTTACTCACTCAAATGATATTTAAAGTTAAAGAATATCGAAAAAAAATTACTGAGTTATATACAGGCACACAGTCTTAATGTATTAATAATCATTTAACAAAATGACAACACAAACATCATCGAAACATTTGGAGGCAGTTAAAGCAATACAAAAAAAATTACTCGGAAAGAAACTTACATATAAAGAAATATATACTCTTATGGACGAAATTGGACATCGTCGACTGAATGATATTCTAACTACATACTTCGTCGCTGCTTCATTTAAAGAAGGATTTTCAGAAGATGAGCTTTTTCATTTCACAAAAGCAATGGTCGAAACAGGCACCCAGCTCCATTTTGATGGAATTGTTGCAGATAAGCATTCAACAGGTGGTGTAGCTGGTACAAGAACTACAATGATTCTCGTCCCAATCATTGCAGCAGCAGGTTTTAAAATACCAAAATCTTCCTCTCGAGCGATTACCAGTCCAGCCGGAACGGCAGATGTTATGGAAGTACTAGCGAATGTAAATTTCACTCCACATCAGATTGAAAAAATTGTTAATACTGTTGGTGGTTGTGTGGTATGGGGTGGACACTTAGGAATCGCACCTGCAGATGATATTATCATTCGAATAGAAGAACCATTGTCCTTTGAATCTTTCGATAAAGTAATAGTTTCTATTATGGCTAAAAAAATTGCTGCTTCGACAAATCATTTAATTTTAGATCTTCCTGTTGGGCGTACTATGAAGATTAGACATTTTTCAGATGCAGAAAAAGTTGCTAATAAATTCCGTATGTTAGGTGAAAAATTTAATGTAAAGGTAATCGCCGATGTGAATGAAATGCTTGAACCAGCCGGTCGCGGTGTTGGGCCTTATCTTGAGGCAAGAGATGTATTGTACGTACTTGAACAAAAAAAGGATCGTCCTCTAAATCTGGAAGCTAAAGCATTGCGATTAGCAGGTAAATTACTTGATATATGTTATGAAGGTGCAAAAATTAAAAAAAATGGTGAAGACGAAGCACGTCGCATTTTAGCATCCGGAGAAGCATTAAAAAAATTCCGTGAGATACTTAAAGCTCAAGATGGTAACGATCAGATAGATTCAGATACATTTAAAACAAAGGCACATAAATCTGAAATTTGCACAGATAAATCAGGAAAAGTAAAAAATATTAATAACTATAACTTAAATACTATTGCGAAACTTCTTGGAGCACCAAAAGATAAGTATGCAGGTATTTATTTACTTCGTAAGCTGGATGAAAAAGTAGATCCTCACGAGCCGCTAATGCTTTTATATTCTTGTGACAAATATCTCATTGAAGAAGCTAAAATAACTTTACAAAATTTTCCAATTTATGAAATCGAATAATATGAAAAAATTTATCACACTATTTATTATTACTTTAGTTGCATTGGTTGGTACTTACACAGTATATAGAGAAGGAACTTTACCAGTTGATAAAAATGATACAGATACACAAACATTTGAAGTTAAGTCTGGCGAGAGTATGAATTCAATTACCAATAAACTCGCTAATGAGAAACTTATTCGTAGTAAATTAGTTTTTTATTTAGTGGTCAAACGTTTAGGAATTGAAAAGACAATACAAGCCGGAAAATTTATTCTTTCCCCATCTATGACAGCCGAGGAGGTGGCTAAATCACTTACTCACGGTACAGAAGACAGTTGGGTTACAATCATTGAAGGTCTTCGTAAAGAAGAAGTCGCGGAAATTATCGCACAAAAATTTCAAATTCCGGAAATGGAGTTTACCAATGCGGCTGAAGAAGGCTATTTATTTCCCGAGACCTACCGTATCCCCAGTGGTGCAAATACAGAAAAGATACTATCAATACTTAAGAATACATTTGATTCTAAATTTGATAGTAAACTTCGTGCAGAGGCAAAGCAGAGAAATCTCACGGAAAAACAAGTTATTATATTAGCTTCATTAGTAGAACGTGAAGCTCGAACACCGGAAGACAAGCAACAAGTAGCCAACATTCTGTTGAAACGATTACAGGAAGAATGGCATCTTAATATCGATGCCACTGTTCAGTACATTCTTGGATATCAACCAGGAGAAAAACGATGGTGGAAAAAAGAGCTTTCTACTGATGATCTGGAAATAAACTCACCTTACAACACATATAAAGTAATTGGCTTACCACCGGGGCCCATTTGCAGCCCAGGGTTGGAATCGATACAAGCAGTAGCTCAAGCTGATAATTCTACCCCTTACTGGTATTATATTTCCGATCTTACAGGCAAAATGCATTATGCCAAGACCTTGGAAGAACATAATGCAAATATAGATAAGTATTTATAACTATCGAAGTATTGAAGGCATTACCCCATAGGCTGTACATCGCTCTCAACTGTAGGTGAACCTGGTCTTTTGATTACTTCACGAGGTTTGGAACCTTCAGCAGGTCCAACATAACCAGCCGCTTCCAATTCATCCAGTAAGCGGGCTGCACGTGCATATCCCACCTTTAATCTACGCTGAAGTAGAGATGCGGATGCTTTATCAAACTGCGAAATAATTTCGACTGCCTGATTAAAGAAAGGATCCTGATCTCCTCCACCTCCTGCAACCATTGTGCCACCGCGGCCTGCTAAAGGCGTACTTGACTCAGTGATTTCTTCTGTATAGTGTACTTCAGGAACTTGCGCCTTCAAAAAGTTTACTACTTCATGCACTTCCTTTTCGGTTATAAATGCACCTTGGATACGACGTGGCTTTGCCTGATCTGCTGGCAGATACAACATATCACCTTTTCCGAGTAATTTTTCCGCCCCAGGCGAATCGATGATAACACGTGAATCGATCATCGATGATACGCTAAATGCTACACGGGATGGGATATTAGCTTTCATTAAACCGGTAATGACATCAACAGATGGTCTTTGGGTAGCCAAAACCAAATGAATTCCTGTAGCACGTGCCATTTGAGCGATACGCGTAATGAGATCTTCAGCATCATTGGATGCAAACATCATCAGATCTGCAAGTTCATCAATAACAAAAACGATGTATGGCTTTTTTTGAATTCCTTCCAGCTTATTATATCCTTCTAGGTTTCTGACTCCCACTTTTGCAAATTCTTTGTATCTATTTTCCATTTCACTCACCGTCCATCGTAAGGCGGATAAAATCTTATCAGGCTCAACAATAACTTCAGTTAATAGATGTGGAATACCATTATATAAAGCAAGTTCTACACGCTTTGGATCTACTAAAATCATCTGCAATTCACTGGGTTTGGTACGGAAAAGGAAAGTCGTAATCCATGCATTCAAAAGTACCGACTTTCCGGAACCTGTTGTACCCGCGATCAGTACGTGAGGCATTTTGGCTATACTGGTTGGCTGCGGCTCACCAGCGACATCGAGTCCCATTGGTACTAGTAATGGATCCGGATTCGAAGTAAATATTGGTGAACCAAGCATTTGTTTAAGAGTGACGATCTCAGGACGAATATTAGGCAGTTCAATACCAACCATTGAACGCCCAGGAATGGGCGCTTCAATTCTGACAGTACCTGTAGGAGTAGCCAGTGCTAATGCCAAATCATTACCTAATGCAGTAATTTTCGACAATTTAGTCCCCATGGTGATCTCCAGAGCATACTGAGTTACAGCAGGACCAAAATTAACTTCAGCTACACGAGCACGGATACCAAAACTATCGAGAGTTTTTTCAATAACATCGGCATTTTTTTTGACGTCTCCTCGTAAAGCTTCTTTCTGACTAACTTCCTGCAATAAGTTAAGAGGCGGATAAACCCATGTAGAAGACATTGTCGGTGACATCGGAGATTTCAAATTCAGACCGGCTGTAGTTACCAGGTCTTTCTTTGGTTGATTCACTAAAATAGGCTGAGGTGCGGGTGCCGGTACGGTGGCTGGTTTTTTTGGTTCAACATTCGCTTTCGGAGTTTCTTCAGAACGGATAAATTCACCTTCTTTGCCTTTTCCTGCCTGTTTAATAACTGGACCGCCCTTCTTTTCTGCAAATAAGGTGCGCACTACATGATGTTTAAAAAAGTGCATGCCTACTTTTACAGATTTAAGAGCCAGTATCAAAAACACGTCAATAGATGTGTCTAAAAATAAGACAAGACCAATAACTAACGTTATCAAAAGAATGATCAGTGCTCCTGCTAGTGAAAAATCTTGAGTTAGATTGTCGAAAATATTTTTTCCCCATATACCTGTCTGGAAAAATCCGAGAAATGCTACAAATAGCATGAGCGTACCAAAACTGACATTAAACTGTATCAGTTTAAGTTTCTTGCCATTAAAAAAATGTCCGGAAAACATAATGATAATAAAAGGAACGAAGATCGATAATAATCCGAACTTTTCTACGAGTGAACTATTGATATCCTGTAGAAACTTCCCATCTAATTCACTAATACCCAAAAAACGCAGGAATGACAATAAACTTATCACACCAGCAACCAGAATACAAAATCCGATAATATTTAAAATTGTTTTACCGTTAATTTTAAAACTAATGAAAGGTATCTTAAAAAGTTTCTTTTTACGAGCCATAATAGTACATTGTATAGTTCTAAGGAACAAAAATCAATGTCCTACAAATAAAAAATGTAAGTTTATATCATATTAAAAAAAAGCGTGCTCGATACCGTTTACTTCGGCTCGAACACGCTTTAACTTATACTACAGTCTTTAATTACACTTATTGAATCATCTGAAGATTAATTCTGCCCTGACTATCAATCTGGTAAACTTCTACTTTAACTTTCTGTCCAATTTTTACTACGTCGGATGGATCTTTAACAAATCCTTTACCCATCTTGGAAACGTGTACTAACCCTTCTTTACCAGGAAGAACTTCTACAAATGCGCCAAATGGCAGCATTCTTTTTACTTCTCCTTCAAAGATCTCGCCTACTTTGACTTCACGAACCATATTCAAAATAAGTTGTGCAGCCATATCGACTTTATTTTTGTCTACACCAGTGATAGTAACTTTTCCATCATCAGTAATATCAATTTCTGTTTCGGTTTTGGCTATAAGAGCACGGATGTTCTTTCCTCCCGGTCCTATAATTTCACCAATTTTCTCCTGTGGAGGCTCAAGTACTACAACTTTTGGAGCAAACTGTGATAATTGTTTCCGAGGTGAATTGATTACAGCATTCATCTTTCCTAAGATGTATAGTCTGGCTACTTTGGCTTTCTCCAAAGTTTCCGCGAGCATTTTATCGGTCAAACCGGCATTTTTTACATCCAGCTGAATAGCAGTAACACCTGTTTCAGAACCAGTAACTTTGAAATCCATATCACCTGAGAAATCTTCAATTCCCATGATATCGGTAAGAATCATGTAATCATCATCTGAATTGCCCATAAGACCCATCGCAATTCCGGAAACCGGAGCCTTAATAGGAACACCTGCATCCATAAGAGCTAATGCCGATCCACAAGTAGATGCCATTGAAGTTGATCCGTTGGAGGACATAACTTCAGAAACGACACGAATTGTATATGGAAATTCTTTATCTGATGGTAAAATTGGTTCGACTGCTTTTTGAGCCAAAGCACCATGCCCTATTTCTCGACGACTTGGAAAACCAACACGACCTACCTCACCTACTGAATAAGGAGGCATATAATAATGATGGATATATTGCTCGGTAACAATGCCTTCCGGACTTTCTACAAGTTGTCCCATGTTAGGTGCTCCTAAGGTGACTATCGATAAAACCTGTGTATCACCTCGTTGGAAAATGGCTGATCCATGTGTGCGTGGCAAAATACCAGTTTCAACAGTGATTTCTCGTACCTGATCGGCATCTCGGCCATCAATACGTTTCTTTGTTGATAATACTCTCTCTTTGATCATCTTTTTTGTCAGATAATCAATTGCTTTTGTGATTGCTTTTTTGTCAAAACTATCTTTATTAGCTTCATATACATCATCTACTACAACCTGAAGAGCTTCTTCATCTTCAAATTCTTTTGCAGCTTTTTGAAGAATCAGGTTATCAAGATGTTTTTTATAATCTGTTTTCAAAATATTAAGTAATTTTTCATCATACATAGTTCCGGTGACTTCTACTTTTGGCTGACCTGCTTTTTCTCGGAAACTTTCAATGAAAGAAATGATTTTAGCGTTTTCTTCTTTAGCTTTTTTTAAGCCTTCCAAAATTATGGATTCAGGCAGTTGATCAGCTTTTGTTTCGATCATTAATACTTTTTCCTTTGTAGAAGAAACGACCAGATCCAAAACTGAGAATTTCTCATCCTCTTCGGTTGGATTGACAACCAAAGTACCTTCTCCACCATTGGATTTAACATATCCCATTCTGATAGTACTAATTGGTCCGTTCCATGGTAATGGAGATAAATGCAAAGCCGCAGAAACAGCAATAGCACTTAAAATTTCCGGTGAATTAACACCATCAACTGACATTAATGTAATGATTACCTGAATATCTTTACGAAGATTCTTCGGGAATAAAGGTCGAATTGATCTATCTATAATGCGTCCTTTCAAAACAGCTTCATCAGATGGTTTACCTTCTCGCTTTACCCATCGTGAACCTTTAATTCGGCCACCTGCGTATAATTTCTCGACGTATTCGACGTGTAAAGGAAGATAATCAATATCTTCATGGTCATTGCCGACTACAACTGTTACAAGAACGCACGTGTCGCCCAGACGAGCAAAGATGGAAGTTGTTGCAGCTTTTGCTAGTTTTCCAGTCTGAAGTGTTAATTTCTGTCCATTTATTTCAATGGAATCTTCTACTACTTTCATAGTGAATAGTTTTATGAAGCCCGATTCACCTAATTGACCTAAACAATTCCCGACCCTTATTCATTATCACTATTTATAGGAGCTGATAGCACTCAATAGAGAGTTGTTTAGATTAATTAGGAATCGAATCAGGCAAATTATAATTATTTTTTCATGCCTAATTTAGCGATTACTTCTTTGTATCGCTTTTCATCCAGTTTGTGAAGGTAATTTAAGATTCTGCGTCTTTTTGCAATAACTTTAAGAAGACCTCTACGTGAATGATTGTCTTTTTTATTTTCACCTAAATGCTCAGTAAGTCTGTTAATCTTTTGTGTTAAAAGAGCAACTTGTACTTCTGGAGAACCAGTATCGCCTTGTTTTTGTGCGAATAAATCAATAAGCTGTTGCTTGTCATCGGGAAGGTTTACCATATATTAAAAAAAATTAAGAAATAATCTATTAAAATCGTATTGTTTTGAAATTATAATGTATATATGAAGAACTTGCAAGCGATTGTTTCAGGCGTTGCTCTGGCCATAACCGCCATATGTCTTGTCATTTTTGTACCCCCTAGCTCTATATATATTATATTACTATTTATATGTATAACTAGTATACTGACCTATTTAATCAGTTTCTACATACTGAAACCGAGGTATAGATATATACCTGCCTTAACAGTAGCGGCTTTCTTAATTATTAACTATTTGGCCGGGTTTCAGATAGTCAACACAATCTTACTCATTTCATTTATAATTGGAGTTGTTTTATTATTAAAAACATAATATGAAAAAAACAGTATATATCAGCACGTCTATCCCATATGTTAACGGTGCACCCCATATTGGATTTGCTTTGGAGACTATGCAGGCCGATGCGCTTAAACGATGGTATATACAAAAAGGTTATGATAGTTTTTTATCTGCTGGTACTGATGAAAATGCCATAAAAAATGTGGAAGCGGCTGAAAAGTTACAGTTATCTCCTCAAGCACTTGTGGATCAATTATCGGAACGTTTCATAAAACTCCGTGAAGTTCTGAATTTATCGTATGATCGGTTTATTCGTACCACTGACGAAAAGCATAAACTAGGCTCCCAAAAATTTTGGAAACTCTGTGAACATGACATATATAAAAAGAGCTATGAAGGTTTGTATTGCGTAGGATGTGAAACATTCTATAAAGAAGGCCAGTTCCCTGATAATATTTGTCCTGAACATAATCGCAAATTAGAGATTGTTTCTGAAGTAAACTATTTTTTTAATCTATCTAATTACATACCTAAAATAAAGCAACTGATCGCTTCTGATCAAATCAAAATATTACCAGAGTTTAGAAAAAAAGAAGTTTTACAAATGCTGGAAAGTGATTTGGGTGATTTCTCTATTTCTCGACCTACTGAACGAACAAAAGGTTGGGGTATTCCCGTACCGGATGATGATTCTCAAAGAATATATGTTTGGTTTGATGCCTTGATAAACTATATAACTACTCTCGATTTTGCGGAAGATGGCGTAATGTATAAAAAGTATTGGCAGGACAACCCAAAACGTATCCATATTGTTGGTAAAGATATAATAAAATTTCATGCTATTTACTGGACAGGTATGCTACTTTCAGCTAACTTACCGCTTCCGAGTAACATTTTTGTCCATGGATTTATTAACGCTGAAGGAAAAAAAATGAGTAAAAGTTTAGGTAACGTATTAAGCCCCTTCGACCTGGTCGAAAAGTATGGTGTGGACGCAGTAAGATACTACTTCTTAAGAGAAATCCCCGCCTTGGATGATGGCGACTTTTCTTTTTCACGGATGGAAGAAATCTATAACTCCGAACTCGCGAACGAATTGGGTAATCTCATTATGCGAATAACTACATTGTCAGAAAAAGATGGAATTAAAATTAATCATGCAGCTAAAAAAACAACTTATTCCGAAGAAATTGATACATTATTCGAAGAATATCAATTTAACAGGATTCTGGAGAATATATGGTCAAAAATAAAAATTATTAATAAGTCTATAGATGAGTTTGCCCCCTGGAAGAAATCGCCAGAGGAAAGAAATGATTTTTTAAAAACCACATTAAAAAAAATCCATGAACTGGGGTATGAACTGTCACCGTTTATGCCTACAACAGCAGAAAAAATATTGGTAGCTACAGAGGGTGAAATAAAAAAAATACAGCCATTATTTCCCAAAAAATAATTATAGATTGAGTTGATATAACTTCATTTGCTACAATATCTATCTATAACACTTTATGAAAAAACATCTTAAAAAAACAAGTAATTTTTTGCGTAAGCATATTAAGCTTATTATGTCTTCTATTATTATACTTCTATTGATCAGCTTTTCTGTTTTTATATATTATTTTATTTTTTATAATCTCCCCACACCACAAAGCTTAAAAAACTATAAAATTATACCTTTATCTACCCATATATACGACCGAAAAGGCCGGCTCCTATATGAGATTTATCGTGATCAAAATAGAACACCAATAAAACTCAGCGATTTACCCGATTTTATACCCCATGCTACTGTTGCGATTGAAGATAAAGACTTTTATCGCCATAATGGAATCGCTCCCATTTCGGGTATCTTCCGCGCGGTACGCGATGCAGTTCTCACCGGAAGTATGCAAGGAGGTTCTACATTAACGCAACAACTAGTCAAAGGCACTTTACTCACGTCAGAAAGAACAGTACAACGTAAGTTAAAAGAAATGGTACTGGCTATACAGACAGAACGTACATTTAATAAAGATCAAATTCTTGAATTATATCTAAATCAAATACCATACGGTGGTTCCGCTTATGGCATAGAAGAAGCATCTAAAAAATATTTTGATAAACATGCTAAAGACTTAACACTTGACGAGGCAGCTTTACTTGTCGGATTACCCCAAGCACCTTCTTTATACTCGCCATTTTTAAATCCTGATAAAGCTCTCTGGAGACGTAATGTGGTGTTAGATAAAATGTACGAACAGGGTTATATAAGCAAAAGCAGCCGGGACAAAGCAAAAAAAACAAAAATTAAATTAGTTCCTCCAAAAATTCCTATTAAAGCTCCACACTTTGTGTTTTATGTAAAAGATCAACTGGAAAAGCAGTTTAGTACTAAAGAAGTTGAAGAAGGCGGGCTTCGTGTTTATACGACTCTAGACCTTGATATCCAAGCTAGTGCAGAAGCTATACTTCGAGATGAACTCGAAAAAATAAAAGATCTGCGAGTATCCAACGGCGCAGTTTTAGTAACCCGACCAACAACAGGTGAAGTCTTAAGTATGGTCGGTTCAGTAGATTATTTTGCTAGCCCATCCGGTGCTTTTAACGTAACTACTGCATTAAGACAACCGGGAAGTTCTATTAAGCCAATTAATTTTGCCGTAGGAATAGATCGTAAGCTTGTTACACCTGCCACGGTATTTTTAGATGTTCCTACTTGTTTCTCCCCTGCAGGTGCACCTAAACAATACTGCCCCGTAAATTATGATGGACAGTTTCACGGTCTTGTACGCTTACGTGCTGCATTAGCAAACTCTTATAATATCCCAGCTGTCAAAATGTTAGCTATGAATGGCGTACATGAGATGGTGGCTTCAGCGTCGGCTTTTACTATTAGTACATTCGGGGATCCAGATCGTTATGGGCTTTCACTCACATTGGGTGGTGGTGAAGTTCGTATGACGGAAATGTCTCAGGCATTTTCCGCATTTGCTAATCAGGGAAAGGTAAAAACTTTAAACAGTATCTTGAAAATCCAGGATAAAAATGGCAAAACCGTCTATGAATTTAAAGATCCTAATTATGTGAAAGATGTTAATCAGCCCATTAAAATGCCTAGTTTCCTCACTATACAAGGAAAACAGGTTATTTCAAAAGAAGCGGCCTTCCTCATATCACATATTCTTTTGGATAACTCTGCTCGTTCACAAGCATTCGGTTCTTCTTCATTTCTCGTAGTCCCCAAAAAAACAGTCTCTGTTAAAACAGGGACCACTGATGATAAGAAAGATAACTGGACAATTGGATATACCCCCAACTTTATGACAGCAGTCTGGGTAGGAAACAATGATAATACTCCGATGCATCCTTACTTATCATCTGGTATTACCGGTGCTGCACCTATCTGGAATAAAGTTATGCAGCACGTGCTTAGAAATCAACCTGACTTGTGGCCAATAAAGCCTGAAAATGTTGTAAGTAGTCAAATCTGTAGTGATACCGGAGCCGTTATGACAGTGGGCGCCGATGGTAAACCAAGCTGTGGAGTTGCCGGATATGAATACTATATTAAAGGAACAGAATCTAAAAATGCGATTACCACACAACGCATGCAAATACCTGTATTTAAAGACTCTGATAAACAGGCTAAACCTACAGATCAAAATATAGAAATGAAAGAAAAAACAGTTGTAAAAGACCAATGGTCTACTTATTGTTTGGACTGTGCACATGATGCTCCAACACCCACACCATAATTTAATATATGAAAACACGACAACTATACCTGCATGACTCTTATCTGAAAGATATGGAAGCCACTATTATGCAGGTAGAACCTGAATCTGATAATCGTTTTAGATTAATACTTGACGCGACGGTATTTTATCCAATGGGTGGTGGACAACCAACAGATCAGGGAACATTAATGACAGATTCATGGTCTGCTCATGTATATCAGGTTATGATGAAAGAAGGTGAGTTATGGCATTACATTGAAAGTGCCAAGGCACCCTCTGTCGGTTTAAAAGTTAAAGGAACAATTAACTGGGAGCGACGATTTAAACATATGAGACTTCATTCTGCAGGTCATATTGTGGATTTTGCTATATTTTTATTAGGATATTCACCCAAAGTATTAATGCCTCTTAAAGGTGATCATGGGAAAAAACCCTTTATTGTCTACACTGGATCACTTACTGAAGATATTACACAACGACTCCAGGAGAAAGTTAATGAGCTTACCGAAAAAAAATTAAAATTTTCCTGGTTATTTCAACCTCTGGAAGATTTACAAAAAGAAGCTATTTATTTGCAGCCGGGATTACCACCTGACAAACCATTACGAACATTAAAACTGGAAACAGTAGGAGCGGTCGCGGATGGTGGTACACAAGTACATACTACAGATGAGGTAGGAAAGGTCATTATTACCGCTATTGAGACAAAAGATAATCAAACTATTGTAAAATATCAAATTACCTAAATGACTCTGTGATACAATCACAGTATGCCTATCATTAAAGTACAAAATCTTCAAAGATCATTTAGAATCTACCAAAAACAACCCGGTATACTAGGTTCTTTAAAATCCGTTGTCCATAGAAAATACTACGACTCCAAAGCTGTTGACGACATCTCATTTTCTATCGAAAAAGGTGAACTGGTAGGATTTATCGGTCCCAATGGCGCCGGTAAAACAACCACATTAAAATGTCTATCCGGACTTCTCTATCCAACAGGCGGTTCTGTATCAGTAATTGGATATAATCCCTTCGATAGAAAAACGGAATTCTTGAGACAAATCTCACTGGTAATGGGACAAAAAAACCAACTCTGGTGGGATTTACCAGCAATTGAATCCTTCTCATTGAATAAAGAGATCTATCAGGTTTCAGATAAAGAATATAAAAATCGCCTCGATGAATTAATTGAACTAATGGATGTACAGGACATCATCAATGTCCAAGTACGTAAACTTTCATTAGGACAACGGATGAAATGTGAGTTGATAGCCGCCTTAATTCATAATCCCAAAGTATTATTTCTTGATGAACCAACGATTGGTCTGGACGTTGTTATGCAACAAAAACTACGCAATTTTATCCGCGAATATAATAAAAAATCCAAGACTACTATCATACTGACGAGTCACTATATGAAAGATGTACAGGAGCTTTGTGAAAGAGTAATCATAATTGATCATGGTAAAATTTTATATGATGGAAAATTGCATGATATTGTACGATCGCATACTACGCATAAAAAGATTTCTATTACTTTAAAAAATAAAGTCGATGCTAAAAAATTAGCATCTTTAGCAACAATCAAACACTATGATTTTCCTCATGTATTATTATCCGTTCCCATCGCTGATTCCAATAGAATTGCCGCTCGACTGCTAGAAGATTATCCGGTTATAGATATTAATATCGAAGAAACAGATATCGAAGATATTATCCGGGACTTTTTTACACGTTCCAAAAGTATATGAAGTACCTGCGCATCTTTTCTTTATGCTTACAACATGTATTTGAGTACAGAGCTCGAGCTTTTATCTACTTTCTTATGTCACTTATTAATCCAATAATTCTGATATTTTATTGGCAAAGCACGAATTCATCCGGGAATAATCAAACTGGTTGGAATATATCTGAAATTAATTCATATTATCTTCTGCTTATTATTGCAACCGGCATCCTCATTGCCCATATAGAAGAAGAAGTTGGAATTATTGATATTAAAGAAGGTAGACTGACACAATTTTTACTCCGACCATTCCCCTATTATGCTATTAAGTTTATCGATGAGTCTTCCTTTAGACTATTAAGAGGTTTTTATAGTATTACTGCAATTATTTTAATTTCAGTATTTATGAATGTTCTCATTACAGTTACCCATCAACCGGAAATTTTTTTTATGAGTATTGTTGTAGCGATATTAGCTTATATTTTGTCTTTTACATTTAAAATTACTATTGCACTGATAGCTTTCTGGATTACTGACATTTGGGGAATATTCGAGATAATCGATGTCGCAATAATTGTCCTGGCCGGAAATATTATGCCATTGGAATTCTTTCCTATCTGGTTAAAGAATATAGCTATGACTTTGCCGTTTTCTTATATGACTTACTTTCCTATTATCGCCTTTCAGGGTAAATTAGAAATATCACAAATTTTACAAGTAATTTTTATACAGCTTATATGGATCGGATCTCTGATTGTCATCTATAAAATACTTTGGACAAATGGAATTAAAAAATTTACCGGCATAGGACAATAATGAAATATTATATACATATATATAAAACTCTTTTGAAGATGAATTTTTCTGCACTTGTCGCTTATCGGGCCAATTTGGTCAATAGTATAATCGGCAGCACAGTGTGGGGGACTTTCCATTTTATTTCAATAATTCTTCTTACTAATAAAACCAGACAAATATATGGTTGGAAAAGAGAAGAAATTATTATGCTCACAGCCACATTTAGTATACTGTGGGGTATATTTCACATTATATTTTCCAAAAATTTTCAGCGAATGTCTCGGCTGATGGATTTAGGTCAACTTGATAGTTTTCTACTAAAACCGATCGATACACAGTTTTTATTAAGTATGTCGCTCGTCAACTTTATGGGTGCATTTCGTTTAATTTTAGGAATTGTCGCACTATATTATATTGCTACTCTATATCATATTCCGATAACTTTTATTAATATTATTGGCTATATTACCCTTCTTCTATGTGGACTGATACTTATATATTCCATTTGGTTCACCGTACTAACCCTGACTATATGGTTTGCCGGTCTATCGAATCTACTTGATTTTTTGTATAACAGTTCAGGCATCATGCGTTATCCGCCTGATATATTTCATTCCGTAAAAGAATATATTGTCATTTTTATCTTGCCATTATTACTTATCGTCTCGACTCCGACGAAAGTATTACTTCACAAAGTATTTCTTGGCGATATTATTGATCTGATATTCTTTACAATGGTCTTTTTCTTTATCTCCCGAAGCTTCTGGAGATTTGCACTTAGACACTACACAAGCGCTAGTGGCTGATAGAAGAGAATAAAGTTTATAAAAAAATATGTTCTGTGTTCGTATACACGTGTTGTAAACATTCGTTCACCCTGATAGAATAATTTATATGAACACTCCCCTCGCAGAACGACTCCGCCCAAAAAAAATTGAAGACTTTATTGGACAAGAACATCTGGTTGGTAAAGGTAAACCCATCCGTACAATGCTTGAATCAGGAAAAATCACTTCTATGATACTATGGGGGCCTCCTGGGTGCGGAAAAACTTCACTTGCCCGATTAATTGCATCATATGTAGAGGCTGAGTTTATCCCTTTGTCAGCTGTCACCAGTGGAGTGGCAGAAATAAAGAAAATAATGACTCAAGCTGAAGAGCAAAATACTTTATATAGAAAACATCTGATTATCTTTATTGATGAAATTCATAGATTTAACAAAGCTCAACAAGATGCATTTCTCCCTTTTGTCGAAAATGGCACTATAACGTTAATCGGTGCAACTACCGAAAATCCTGGATTTGAAGTAAATGCACCACTTATCTCACGGAGTCAGGTGTATGTTTTACAGGCATTAACAGATAAGGATGTTAAAAAAATAGTTGAAAAAGCTATAGCTCAGTATCCTAATCACACATGGCATCCAGATGCAATGAAACATTTTATTAAATATTCAAATGGAGATGGAAGAACTGTCATTAATGCTGTGGAACTCGCAGCAACGCTTAGCCACAACGTAACTTTAAAAAAAGCAGAAGAAGCAATTCAACAAAAAGCCATATATTATGACAAAAAGGGTGACTGGCACTATGACACTATTTCCGCGTTCATCAAAAGCATGCGTGGTAGCCAACCAGATGCAACTTTGCATTATTTGGCCCGAATGATTAAAGCAGGTGAGGATCCTGTATTTATTGCGCGCAGAATGGTGATTTTTGCTTCAGAAGATATAGGCAATGCGCAACCCACAGCACTTGTTTTAGCCACAAGTTGTATGCAAGCTGTTCATATGATTGGTATGCCCGAAGCATCACTAATCTTGGCGCAAACAGCCACTTATTTAGCGACTGCTAAAAAATCTATCGCTTCAACTGAAGGGATCAGTGCCGCTCTATCGGATATTGATGAAAACTCACTAGATGCGATCCCTCTCCATTTAAGAAATCCTGCTAATAAAATCATGAAGAATATTGGTTATGGAAAAGGACACACAAGATATCCATGGCAGGTAGAAAGAATAACAGGAGAAAAAATTAATCAGGAATATATGCCGAAGAATTTTATAGGCAAAAAATACTATAAGCACGATTGGAAATAACTCACTTTTTATTTGTCTTAATAAATCTTTTCAAAACAGTCCAATAGCCGCCACACCCATTAAATAACCAGTGAGCCACACGGGTAACAGTAGTAGTCGAAGCACCTGTTTTTTTTGCTATTTGAATGTATGACATAGGTTCAACCAATAAAAGTCGCGCGATTTCTAGACGATTGGCAAACTCTTCAATTTCAGCCTGAGTCAACAAGTCACGTAGTAATGCTCCTGTATCATCAACGTTTTTCAATGAAGTCAATGCTTCCACTAAATTTCGTTCTTTTTCGTTTCGAGGTTCATATCGCTCCAGCTTTTCAAACTTCGGTACTAATTTCATATTCAAATATTTTATCACATTCATAATAATTATTTTTCTACGATAACATGTTTCACAGATCATATATATACTTGACTTTTCATATCATTATGTTATCATGTTAACATGATAATATACATAATAAATATAGATTTTTTTATGCATCATCACCGGTAATTCTGCGGGTGATGTTTATTATGAATATATAAACCCCGCTAAAAGGCGGGTTTTTTAATGGAAAAAACTATGGAAAATTTATCAAGATTTGCGGAATTTAAAAGGCAATTCGGAGAATACAAACTAAAAGAATGGTATCCAAATTTACAGTTTGAGAAATATAATTATATAGCCGATCCTGCTTACTATCGCATCATCGACGATCTATCAGATTCCACTGAAGACTTTTCGTCGCAAATGAGAAAAATCGAACAAAATTCTCGTGGATTTGTTGAAGTATATGATCAAAGAGCGATGGCAGAACTGCTGTCTTTCTCAATGGAACCACTAATGAATACATTTTCACCGAATGAACTATTGATAATATCTCCAGGCGGTGGAGGGAAACGGTTATGGGAAGCTATGCCCGATACTATGCGACTGATGTATCCGCAAATTCAGGTTGCCGTGAGCCGTGATCCATCAGATAAAAAACAAATGACCATAACGCCTCAATCATATAACTCACTTACAAATTCCATCGAGCGTGGGCGTGACACAGGTTTAAAAAGTGTTCTCATTTTAGATGATACTATTAATACAGGTGCTACTGATAAATTTATTCGTGATGTTTCCGGAGGAACAGACTTATCATGGATGGCTGCGAGCCCAATTATGCTAGCTCCTTCTTTCAGCAGGCCAAAAAAAGATTCGGTATGTGGTATTGAAGGTTTTGATTTTGTCTTTGCATCAGAAATTTTAACAGGAGCAAATGAAAAAGTACCTTTCAATTTTTTATCTTCTCTTACAAAACCCGAAAGAAATATAGATGGAGATGCACGTGTGTTAAATAATTTACTTAGCAAAGCCGGAACCATCGATGAACAATATGAAATTTTAAGAGCATTAAAGCATGTTCAAGAATGTAAAACATCCTATGATCGTATCGGGAATAGAATGTATTCAATGAATGTTGCGTAAATATACTTATTTTTTTATATGATTGGGATATTTTTCTCGTAAAGTTATGGAGTCTCTATCACGTTGGGAAATTACCATTTTATCTTGAGAAAGAGGCCATGGGATAGATAAATCCCGATCAAAAAGAGAAATTGCCTGGTCTCCTGAAGGATCTCGATCCTTGTATAATCTGTCGACGATATATATATAATCAACAGGTCCATCTAAAACACACAAAGAATTTCCAATACCTGAGGAAATAAATAACACCCCTTGTAAAGCATCATTTCCATCTCCCAAAATAAAATATTCTTTGTTAAGAAATGTTTTGGAATTAACTCTTACATCGACTAAAGCACAAAATGCCTTTCCCCGGGTGATAAACGTACATTTATTCCACCCTTCAGCATGAATACCTCGAATAACGTTTTTTTCTGATCTTGCATGATTAATTTGACGGGGATTAAATTTAGTTCCTGTCACTTCTTCAATTTCGGGAAGACGGACAACTTCGCTAAAATATCCTCTATTATCTTTGAAAACTGACTGTTCTATGTAATAAAGTCCTTCTATCGAAGTTTTATAAATATGTGGAGCGACGAGGTTCTCTTTTGTAGGTATATAAGAGTCTGTTTTTATTTTTTTCATATAAGCGGTATAGTATCGGCTACGAGCCAATCACTAATTAGTGGCTGGAGGGAGATTCGGACTCCCGACCTATCGCTTATGAAACGAGTGCTCTACCACTGAGCTATCCAGCCTATGTTAGTCGATAGCTAATAGTCGTTGGCTAATAGCTATATTCAACTTTTATATTATAATATAGTGTATGTCCTCCAGCAAACAAGAATATACGGCTAAACCAGAGCTATCGATAATTATAATCTCATATAATACCAAAGAAGTAACTCGAAATTGTATCGAATCAATCTACAAATCACAACCAAATACATCTTTTGAAATTATAGTTATAGATAATACATCCAAAGATGGATCTGTTTCAATGATTAAAGAACTCCAAAAAAAGCACTCAAATATCGTACTAATCGAAAACACAGAAAATACCGGGTTTGCCAAAGCAAATAATCAGGGTGTCAGACATGCCTTAGGCGAATATATTCTGCTTCTAAACTCAGATACAATAATTCTTGAAAATGCCATCAGCGTTCTATTGGATTATTATAAAAAAAATCAGGATACAATACAGTTCATTGGCCCAAAATTGTTAAATCATGATCTCTCTCCTCAGCCATCATGTGGACCGTTTTACACATTACCAGTGGTATTTGCCGCGCTATTTTTAAAAGGTGACTACTGGGGACTAACCAGATCATCACCTAACTCACCAAAAGAAGTAGACTGGGTTTCAGGCGCATGTATTCTTACTAACAAGAAAAACTATAATGAAGTTCAGGGATTTGATGAAAAAATTTTCATGTACATGGATGAAATTGACCTTTTATATAGAGCTAAAAAGAGAGGGTACCAAGTATTTTTCTACCCAGCATCTAAAATCATACATTTAGGATCAGTTTCGAGCGGTGGAAAGAGCTATCCAGTTCAACAGGTATATAGAGGTTTCTTATATTTCTACCGTAAGCACTACCCCGGATGGCAGGTAAATGTGTTACAATATATACTGAAAATTAAGGCACTCATAGCATGGGGTATTGGGCTTATTAAAGATGATCCTTATCTTATAAACACTTATGAAAAAGCTTATAAAATCGCTTCAATGGATTGATAACAATATAATCAAAATTTTGCTGTTTGGTTTTATATTTATTGTTCCGCTCTATCCAAAATTCCCAATTAAAATTGTAGATTACACATATATTGCCATCCGTGCTGAAGACTTTTATATAGGTCTTCTGGTAATTGTTTTTTTAATTCAGTTATTAAGACAAAAAATTATTCTTAATACTAAATTTATCGGTCTTTTTATACTTTTCTGGTGTGCTATATTCCTTTCATTCGCATTCAATGCCTATATTACAAAATTCGTTATATATAAACATCTTGGATTTTTGCATGCAGCGAGACGCGTGGAATATATGATTATTTTCTTTATAGCGACCTCATGTATAAAATCCAGAAAAGATTTAATTTTTTACTTATACGCTGTAATATCAACATTAGCTCTTGTTTGTCTTTACGGCATTGGACAAAAATTCATGGGATGGCCAGCTGTGCAGACAATGAATCCCGAGTTCGCAAAAGGACATTTACTTACTTTAACTCCAGAGGCACGCGTTTCGTCTACATTTGCAGGTCATTATGATCTGGCTGCCTATTTAGTATTACTCATTCCTATTTCCTTAGGTGTATATTTTTATCGTAAAAATAGATTTATTTATCCTCTGATAGCTCTAGCTATTTTTGTATTAACCTTAACAGCTTCCCGTATTTCCGCCTTTGTATCATATCCTATATCAATTACTTCTTTCCTTATATTTAGCAAAAAATTTAAACATCTCCTTATAGTCGCCTTAATTACAGCTCTTTGCATGTTTGTTTCACGAGATTTAATTCAAAGAGTATTAAAAACAGTACAAATAAAACAGATTTTTGTTAACGAAAAAACAGGTGAAGTGGTAGTGCCTCAAAAAATAACTTCCAAAGAATTGCCTGCAGGAACAGCCTATATTGCTATTTCCCAGGCACCCAGTGAAAATCAGGGAGTAGTTGATAAGTTACTCAAAGATAAATTATTGGAAGAAATATATAAAGAAGCTTCACAAGAAAATAAAATTCTTACTGCCACTGAAGCAGCTAATTTATTAGCAACTCGTTCTGCGGGTTTAAAATCACAAAACACGATAGTTGCTGATATATCCTTCGCGACCCGCCTCCAGGTGGAATGGCCTCGTGCACTTAATGCGTTAAAAACCAACCCTATCCTTGGCACCGGTCCATCTTCAATTACAGAGTCTACAGATAATGATTATTTGCGCTGGTTAGGTGAATTTGGATTGTTGGGCACTTTATCATTCCTTTACATTCTCTATTCCATTGTCCTTTTAGTCTGGAAAAAGACTCTTAAAATGGCTCAAAATGAAAAATACCTATATTATGGTTTCTTATTTGGAATGTTTGGTTTATTGATGAATGCATCTTATATTGATGTATTTGAGGCATCAAAAGTTGCTTATACATTTTGGATGGTATCAGGTTTATTTGTCGGATCATTAAGCTATGATATTTCCGATAGTAAAAAAACAAATTAACACATAGTAATTAAAGAATACACATGGTAAAAAAAGATTATATTTTCCTCTCAATTATTCTTGTATTAGCCCTTTTTTTTCGCTTATACCAGATACAGATCGTTGCCAAGTCTGTTACTTTAGTCAAAACATATGACAATCCTTTAGCTGATTTACATTCATGGCGACAAGCAGATACCGCAGCCGTAGCACGCAACTATGTAAAAGATGGAATTGATTTATTGAGACCTCGGTATGATGATTTGTCAGATAGACAGTCTGGAATTGAAAATCCTGTTGGCCTTAGATATGTGGAATTTCCTATATATAATGCTACTTTCGCGTGGTTATACTCCACATTTCCTGTCTTATCTCTAGATGCATATGGCCGTATAACGACAGCATTTTTTTCTTTACTTATTATTGCAGTTATCTACTATTTATGTTTACATGAAGAAAATAGAATTACTGCGATAGTTGCGTCTGGAGTATATGCTGTTTTTCCTTTTTTTGTATTCTTTTCACGGGTTATATTACCTGAGACTACTGCACTTTCATTTATGATGCTTTCTGTGTTTTTTCTTTATTTGTTTACACGAAAAGAAGATCAAGACTTCGCACCGATATATTTTGTTCTATCAGCAATCTGTTTAGCTTTGTCAGTACTTGCTAAACCTACGACAATATTTTACAGTTTTTCATTATTTTATTTATTAGTACTACGCTACAAATGGAGTGTATTAAAAAAATTCCAGCTCTATTTATTTTTTATCCTCGGATTTATTCCCCTTGTAGCTTGGCGTTACTTTATTAGTTTTCATCCCGAAGCTATCCCGGCGAGCAGCTGGTTAATAACTGGTGTTAATACGTATGAAGGCTTAAAAAATATATTTTTTAAACCCGCATTTTTCCGATGGATATTCTATGAACGCATTTCGAATATAGTATTTGGTGGCTATTTACTTTTCTTGTTTGTTCTTGGAACAATAGCAAAACCAAAAAAGTATTTACTTCACACAATTTTTATCTCTGCATTTGTATATTTATTTACGTTTCAGGGCGGGAATGTTCAACATGAATATTATCAAACAATTATATTACCAGGACTAGCGGTAATGGTAGGGTTAGGCGCTTCTTTTATTCAAAAAAATGAAAGCAAATTTTTTCATCCCTTTTTTGTTTCAGTCGCCCTAATCGTCGTATTTGCCTTTTCCTATTTTTTCTCTTATTATCGTGTTCAGGAATTTTATCATTATCCAAATGATCTGGTTACCATCGCCAATGTTGTAAAATCTCTCACTAATGAAGATGATAAAATTATTACCGACCGATTAGGAGACACGACATTGCTATATCTGTGCAATAGAAAAGGATCTCCTGCCAAGTACATGGAGTTGGAAGATTTTAAAAAAATGGGGTATTCTTATTTTGTCACACAAAATATTGATACCATTAAAAATACAGAAGATATGAAAAAATTCACAACAGTATACAAAAACGATAAATTTGCGCTATTTAAATTATAAACGTATTGTTCACTTCCTATGAAAATCTTGATGCTCACACCATATTTACCCTATCCTCCTGCATCTGGTGGGCAAATAAGAACACTTAATTTATTAAAATACTTAAGTAAAAATCACGATATTACTCTAATCTGCTTGTATAAAAATGAAAAAGAAAAAAAATACGCTTCATATCTGGAATCATATTGCAAAAAAATATACTTATGTAAACGTGCCGAAAAACCTTGGCAAATAGGAAATATACTCAAATCTGTATTTTCTAAATTACCCTTTCTTATTGTACGCAATTATTCTGTTGAAGCTAGAAAAACCGTGGAAGAATTACTACAGGCAGAGCATTTTGATGTAATACATGCTGAAACATTCTACATCATGCCTCATATTCCGACCACATCAGTACCTATACTTCTTGTAGAACAAACAATTGAATTTAAAGTATACCAACATTTCATTTCTTCACTGCCTATCTGGATGCGTTTAGCGTTTTATCTGGATATTGTCAAACTTAAATCATCTGAAATGTATTATTGGAAAAAAGCATCGGCTGTGGCAACAGTTTCTGAGTTTGATCAGGAGGCAATTGAAAAACTTACTCCTAATATAAAACCGGCTATTATTCCCAACGGCGCAGGTGATGAAATGTTCGTGTCTGAACTTAAAGATAAAAAACTAGATAAGCCTCAGTTACTGTTTATTGGAAATTTTTTCTGGCTACAAAACACAGAAGCAGCTGTTTTTATGTTGGAAAAAATTTATCCTCTTTTGGTTAAAAAATTGCCAAAAGTTGAAGTAATAGTAGCAGGTCAAAATGCCAATCACCGACTGGCTGAATATAAAAATAAAAATATTAAAATCATAGATATTCCACCAGATGATATAAAAACTGTTCGTTCCTTATATAGGGAGACAACGCTCTTCATAGCCCCAGTATTTGGACCTGGTGGAACGAATTTGAAAATCCTCGCTGCGATGGCATCTGGCTTACCCGTCATTTCTACAAGAATTGGTGCTGAACGACTAAAAATGTCCAGTAATATACATGCATTAACAGGAAATACTGCTGAAGAATTTGTAGACCAAATAGTAAAAATACTTGCTGACAAAAAACTTTACGATAAAATTCGTTCAAATGCTTATGATCTCGCAAATAAAAAATACAGTTGGAATGCTATCTCACATCAATTAGAAATTGTATATCGCTCCATACGAAAAAATCATGCGAATAGGAATTGATATCTCGCAAATAGTATATGAAGGCACAGGAGTGGCTCGCTTTACACGGGGTTTAGTGGAATCTATCTTACAATATGATACTCATAATGAATGGATATTTTTTTTGTCATCATTTAGAAAGAAACCTGATCAGAACTTACTCAGTAAAATACAAGAAAAAGGACATAAAATTTTTAGTATTCCGCTTCCTCCAACAATACTAAGTGTACTTTGGAATGATCTTCACATAATGAACATCGATTCCCTCATTCCCCGACTCGATTGGTTTATAACCTCAGATTGGACAGAACCGCCGGCTCATATCAAGAAAGCAACTATCGTGCATGATCTAACATTTATGCGTTATCCGGAAACTGTTGAACCTTCAATAATATCTGTACAACAAAAGCGTCTTAACCGGGTAAAGGCAGAATCTCAGGTTATATTTGCTGATTCTCAGTCTACAAAAGATGATCTGAGCACATACTTAACGTTAGAAGATAAACGAATTACTATTAATTATCCGGGAGTAACTACTAAAAAACAATCTTCTGATGCAATATATGAAGTTTTGAAAAAATATAAAATAAACAAAAAATTTGTTTTATCTGTAGGCAAACTGGAGCCAAGAAAAAATTTACATAGGTTAATCGATGCATTCATCACGTTAGATAACCAGGAAATTGAACTTGCCATTGTAGGTCCGAAAGGATGGGATAAAGATACTGAAAATCAGTATAAGAATGTAACTAATATAAAATGGTTAGGATATATTTCAGATGAGAATTTATTTGCACTCTATCAGTCAGCATTATTTTTCATATTTCCATCTGTATGGGAAGGATTTGGTTATCCGGCAGTTGAAGCAATGCAGTTAGGCTGTCCCACTGCTCTTTCCAACACTTCATCTTTAAAAGAACTTGGTAATAATGCTAGCGTATTGTTTGACCCGTGGGACGTCCAATCAATTAAAATGACATTACATACATTAATAACAGACGATACACTTCGAAATGAACTCAAAATGAAAGGCCTAAAAAAAGCCGACTCATTTACCTGGAAGAAATATTTTGATACGATGATAGATGTATTGCAGAAACAATCTACTATACAATAAACTGCTGTTTTTAATTTAGAATAAAAATATGATAATCGGAGTCGACGGAAACGAAGCGAATGTAGACCGACATGTAGGTGTGTCAGTATATACTTTAAATCTTTTAAGATATTTTCAGAAAAATGCTACAGAAAATATTGGCTTTAAAATATATTTACGTGCCCGTCCAAATGCTACAATGCCGATTGAGACACAATACTTTAAATATAAAATAGTATCTGGTCCATTTGGGTGGTCACAGTTATTCATGCCTCTTCATCTTAATATACATCGTGATATTAATCTTTTTTTTACACCAGCTCATTATGCTCCTCGTTACTGTCCTGTTCCTTTGGTAGTGTCAGTACATGATCTTTCTTATTTTTATTATCCCGAAGAATTTCTCCAAAAAGATCTATATAAATTAAAAAGCTGGACAGAGTATTCCGTTCAGAAAGCGCAAAAAATAATATCTGTATCAAAAACAACGAAAAAAGATATTATGAAGTTTTATTCTATACCAGATGAAAAAATAGAAGTAATTTATAATGGTTACGAGAAAGATACTGATAATGCTAAAAAAACGGACTTGCCCGAAAATTTAAGATCTTTAAAGAAATATATATTATATGTTGGCACCATTCAACCACGTAAGAATCTCATCAATCTTATAAAAGCATTTTATGCATTCCAAAAAAATCATAACGATTATTCTTTGGTTATTGTCGGAAAAAGAGGATGGCTTGCAGATGAAATATATCAGGAGGCTGAAAAGTTAGGAATTAATGATCTTGTAATTTTTACCGGTTATTTAGAAGACGCTTATGTAAACGAATTGTACCGCAATGCCTTCTGTTTTGTACTCCCCTCTTTGTATGAGGGATTCGGCATCCCAATTCTCGAAGCTATGTCACATAAATGCCCAGTATTGACTTCATATCGATCAAGTTTACCTGAAATTGGTAGTGAAGCTTGTTTATACTTTGATCCATCTAAACCTGAAGAAATAGAAGGTAAGCTTGAACTGCTATCCCGATCAAACGATTTACGAAATGATCTAATAAAGAAAGGCTTAGAGAGAGTTACCCAATTTTCTTGGGATGATTGTGGTAAGAAAACCATGACTTTGTTACAAGATTGCTTACATACATAAAATGGAAGGAAAAAATATCATTCGCTCAGCTATACGAAAATTGATTGTATCAAAATTGGACGAGATTCCTTTTATAGTGTTCCTTACGTTTCTGTGTACGTTCACGATCGCACGCACATATGTCTATATGTCACAAAATAACCTTATTGATCATCCTCTTTTTATGGAAGCCATATATATTAAAGGCTTGCATGTACACCACCTCAACTTTGGGATAATCATATTAGCCATTACTGGTTTTATTTCGCTCTATGATCTTAGTCCTTCTTTGCACAGACGGATAGCAATACTATATGGCATAGGATTAGCTCTGACTTTTGATGAATTTGCGCTATGGCTGAAATTACAAGACGATTATTATGCACGTATTACGTATGATGCCATTACAATAATTAGCGTTATATTCTTAAATGTTATTTATTTTCCTTCTTTTTGGCATCGTCGAGGAAAACAAATTACGGCTAGTTTTAGAGCAATCAAAAAAATACTATGGAAATAAAAATTGTCGAAAATATAAGTCCGGAACAGTACAATTTAGCGGCTCATCATCCAATGCAAAGCTGGCAGTGGGGAGAAGCCAGGAAAAAGATGCATGTGGAAGTTGTACGAATCACTGACGGAGAAAATGTATTTCAAATGACTCTTCATAGAATACCATATACATCTTATAAGGTCGGCTATCTACCTAAATCAGTTATACCCACACCTGCAGTTCTTGATTTTTTATATAAATATTGCATATCACAAAAGATTATTTTTGTAAAAATAGAGCCGGATGTTTATAAAAATGAGAATAAATCAATACTAATTAACACAAATAAATCGCAGCAATACGAAATAAAAAAATCTCCTCATCCCTTGTTCCCCGATTGGACAATTGTATTAGATCTTAAACCTTCCGAAGAAGATCTGCTCAAATCAATGAAACCAAAAACACGCTACAATATAAAATTAGCTCAAAAAAAAGGAGTGACTGTAGTGGAAGAGTCAACAGATACAGGATTTAATACCTTTGCCAATCTCTATTTTGACACATGCAAAAGACAAAAATATCATGGACATACTCATGCATATCATAAAATAATTTGGGAAACCTTGCAAAATAATATCTCTCATATTTTAATTGCGAAGTATGAAAATACTCCTTTGGCTGCATATGAACTATTTTATTTTAAAAATAAGTTCTATTATCCTTATGGAGGAACATCTGTTTTACATCGTAATCTCATGCCTGCAAACCTCATTATGTGGGAAGCTATTCGGCTTGGTAAAAAATTAGGTGCCCAAACCTTTGATATGTGGGGAGCTTTGCCGCCTGGATATGCAGATAATCATCCCTGGGCAGGTTTTACTAGATTTAAAGAGGGATACGGAGGGATACATAAGCAGTTTATCGGCAGTTTTGACTTAATAATAAATTCTCAAAAATATAAACTATATAACCTAATGTATAAAGCACGCAACCTCTTTCTCACAGCTTTATAAAAAAAGCCCTCACTACGGAGGGCTTTTTTTGATACTTTTAATATCTTAGTTCATTTTTCTGTGAGTCTCTTTCTTTAAAGGCTCAAAATGTTGATGTATCACGGGAAAGTGTACTTTTTTTTCTGGAAAAACCAATGCTACTTTTAGTACATCATCCATATGATTCACAAAAACAAACTGTAAATCTTTCTGTACATTATTTGGTATGTCTTCCAAATCCTTCTTGTTATCCTTTGGCAAAATAACAGTTTTTATTTGAGCTCGGTGTGCTGCTACAACCTTTTCTTTTACTCCACCGATTTCCAAAGCTCTCCCTCTAAGAGTAATTTCTCCTGTCATTGCTACATCTCTTCTTAATGGTATCTTCGTAAGTGCCGATACCATAGCGGTGGTAATAGCAATTCCGGCTGATGGTCCGTCTTTTGGCACTGCACCTTCAGGAACGTGCACATGAATATCTATAGAATTGAAAAAATCCTTGTTTAGACCAAACATATCCCATCGTGCTCTTATATATGTTAATGCTGCCTGGCAAGACTCTTTCATTACATCGCCTAAATGACCCGTTAGTGTCAAATGACCTTTTCCAGGCATAATCGATACTTCGATAAAAAGAATATCTCCGCCTGCCTGAGTCCATGCTAATCCTGTTGAGATACCGACAGTATCTTTTTCTTCAATCATTTGTGATGAATACTTATAAGGTCCCAAGTATTTTTGAACATCCGTTGATGCTACATTCTTTTTCGTGACTTTCTTTTCTACTATATCCCGGGCTACTTTTCGGCATAACGTCGCAATCTGTCGTTCCAGTTCACGGACACCTGCTTCTCTGGTGTAACGTCTTATGACCGTTTTTAAAGCATTCTCGTTTATTTTAAACTCATCTTCGGTCAAACTATGAGCTTCACGTTCTTTTTTTACCAAATAATCATCAGCAATGTGAAATTTTTCTTCTTCTGTATAACCAGGGAAGTGAATTACTTCAAGACGGTCGAGTAATGCTTCAGGAATAGTATCAAGAATATTAGCTGTCGTTATAAAGAAAACATCTGACAGATCAAATGGCGTTTCCAGATAGTTATCTGAAAAAGCATGATTTTGTTCTGGATCGAGTGTTTCCAATAATGCAGCTGATGGATCTCCACGATAGTCCCGACCGATTTTATCTATTTCGTCAAGCATGAATACCGGATTGTTAGTACCTGCCTGCTTAATTCCCTGAATAATTCTACCTGGCATTGCGCCTACATATGTTCGTCTATGACCTCTGATCTCAGCTTCATCCCGAATTCCACCCAATGAGATTTTGACAAATTTTCTACCTAAAGAACGAGCAATTGACTTTCCCAATGATGTTTTACCAACTCCAGGAGGTCCAACAAAACATAATATAGTCGGCTGATGTAATTTCTTATCATTAGAAGTTTTTTCTTTGTCTTTACTTTTCTCCGCTTTTAATTCTTTAAGTTTATGTAATTCGATGACGGCTAAATATTCCAGTATTCTTTCTTTAATCTTTTTGAGACCAAAATGATCTTCATTAAGAATTTTTTCTGATTCTTTAATATTAATCAGATTACTGGACGAAAGTGACCAAGGTAATTCTACAAGCCAGTCGAGGTATGTACGTATATAAGATGCTTCAGGATTAAACTGTGACATTTGAGCAAGGCGTTTGAGCTCTTTAATAGCCTTTTCTTCAACCTCTCGAGGCATCTTAGCGGATCTAATTTTATCTCTATATTCTTTTACATCGCGATCTTCATTTTTTCCTCCCAATTCTTCTTCAATAGTTTTCATTTTTTCTCTTAAAAATGTCTCTCTCATTCCTCTTTCAAACTTCTGATTAGTTTTAGCTGAAATATTCTGTTCAATTTCAAGAATTTTAATTTCTCTATTAATATATTCCACCTCTTTTGCTAACCTCTTTTTTAGCATTATTTCTTCCAGCAGCTGTTGTCGTTCTTCAGGCTTAAGATCTAAAATCATTGCTACCTGGCAAGAAAAATCCTGTGAAGAAGTAATATTAAGGATATTCATAAGAAATACAAAATCGATTGTTTTTCCTAAGTTGATGGCCTTTTTTATTTGTGCTGAAATATGTTTAACCATTGCTTGAAGCTCATCATCTTCTGTTACATTATCTTGAACAATTTCAACCTTAGCTTCTAAGTATGGAGACTCTTTAGTAAATTCTGTGAACTTTACTTTGTCTTTACCGCGTGCCAAGGCTGTAATCTCCCCTTTTTCACCCAAAACTGTCTTTTCAATGGTGGCTACTACTCCTATAGTATATAAATCTCCAGGTGATGGGTCATCTATCGAAGGATTCTGCTGCATAGCAAGGACAATTTTTTTATTGCCTTTCAATGCTTTATTAATTGCCTCTACACTCTTCTGTCTTCCGAAGACAAGTACGTTTTCTGTGTTAGGAAACACTATTCCGTCGCGCACAGCGACTACCGGATAGATTGATTGTTCTGACGATCCAATTAGAAGTGCCATATATTTTAGCAGTTTACAGTATTATTTGCTAACTGTCAATAGGAATTTATAAAAATTTATTATCTCTGATTATTAGATTAGCGTATTAATAACTTTTTCAATATCCTGATACGGAGCTCTGTCTACCAAACTCATATCTGATAATTGAACGAGTTGCTCATGGAATGCTGGTTTATCTACATCATAAATTACCCCTAAAGGAAATTTTTCTTCCTTAATTTCAATACATTTTTCCAGCGCTCTATCAAAATTCGCACGTTCGTAGTTATTATCGAGTTTATAAACACGTTTTAAATAATATTGATAGGTGTTTATTTTGTTAAATGTTACACATGGCTGTAAAACATTCACTAATGAAAAACCTTTATGCTTTACTCCCAACTTTATCATCTCAATAAGGTGTTGCACATCACCAGCAAAAGCCTGAGCTATAAATGTAGCTCCTTGAGTAAGAGCTAAGGCCAAGGGATTCACTGATACTTCTACTATTCCTGAAGGTGTTGATTTCGATTTATACCCCTGATGGGCCGTTGGAGCAACCTGTCCTGTAGTTAAACCATAAACCATGTTATCATGAACCATAACAGTAATATCATGGTTACCCCGACAGGCATGCATAAAGTGATTACCTCCTTCACCGTACAAACCTCCATCTCCACCAATTACCACGACTGGCATCTTATGATTAGCTATTTTCATACCTATAGCATTTGTTATGGATCTTCCATGCAAAGTATGCATGGCATAAGCGTTTAAAAAATCGTTCATATTTCCTGAACAGCCAATATCGAAAGCCACTGCAACGTCTGAAGGATCATACCCTAACTGGGAAAGTGCTGTTCTAACTGAAATACCAATTCCCCAATCTCCGCAACCAGGGCACCATGTTGGTGTGTGACCAGAAAAATCTTTAGGGGTAGACATATGAATTGAGTGTAATTATTATAATGGACAAAACTGAAAAAAAACTTAATAAGTACGGATTATAAAGATTTAGTTACTGCTTTTTTAACATAATCCACTATCTCTTCTGAGAAAATTGGTCGGCCATCATATTTAAGTAACTTTTCCTTAATTGTTATACCAGCTTCCATACGCAATAATTTACCGAACTGAGCATGTGAATTGTTTTCAATGAGTATATATCGCTTATTCGCCTGAAACAAAGGTGTAATAATAGCCTCATTTAATGGATATATATGGGTAAAATGCATATAAGATGTTTTTATCCCTTCATTATCAAGTACTTTTTGAGCATCAAGAATAGGTCCTTTATTACCTCCCCAAGAAACTAAACACACATCTGATTCTGCCACGTTTCCAAAGAATTGTGGACCTTTAAAATCATTTTTAAGATATGTGTCCCACTTTCTTTGTCGCTTATCTGCCTGTTGCATACGAACTTCATGACTTTCTGATGTATGACTGTCTTCAGTGTGTTCATAAGAATTTGACTGATAAAAGTGTCCTTTCTGTCCAGGAATAAGCCGAGGGGAAATACCATCATCAGTCGACTTATAACGAAGATAGGAAGTATCTGATGTCTCCCGAACTGTTTTACCTCTATTTATTTTATGGCTTGCAATATACTGCATCATTTTGTCTTTATTATAAGACACATGACTTTCACTAATAAATTTATCGGACATTACAATTACAGGTATCTGGTATACGTCTGCCAGATCAAATGCTTGCATAGTCATCTGCAACATTTCATAAATATCACCCGGTGCCAATACTATTTTTTGAAATTCCCCATGTCCTGCATGACAGGCAAATAATAAATCACCTTGATCCGTCCAGGTAGGCATTCCAGTGGCTGGTCCGGGACGTTGGCTAAGAAATACTACGATGGGAAGTTCTGCTACACCTGCATATGATAGTGTTTCAACCATTAACGCAAAACCACCGCCTGAAGTGCCAACAGCAGACCTCACGCCTGCATGCGACGCTCCGAGAGCATTATTTATTACTGCTATTTCATCTTCAGAATGGCGTACAACCATACCTGTGGTATTTTGCCAGGCGGCTAAACTCGTCAAAACAGACGAAGCTGGTGTCATCGGATATGCTGAATAAAACCTACAATCAGCCGCAACAGCACCTAAAGAAAAAATATCATTTGCACCAGCTACTATTTTTTCGACCGTTTCTTTCCTTGATAATACCGGTTTTATAAGATCAGCATAGTTTGTCTTAACATGATTGTATCCGATATCGGCAAATTTTATATTAAAATCAATTACTTCCTGCCCTTTGCGCGCAAACTCTTTTTGTAATATGTCTCTAAAAATCTCCATATCTCCGCCTAAAATCGCCATAGAAGCACCAATGGCTACAGTATTAAGCATTATCTGCATTACCTGATTATCTTTTTTTATTTGTTTAAATGGAACTTTAATTTTTACGAAATCCTCATCAAAATCAAATTCTTCAGGATCATACATAACCATACTTGCAGTTATTAGTCTATGTTTATGTAAAGTAAATGTTTCTTTGTTAAGACATACAAGTAAATCTACTATGTGTTTTGATGACCCCATAGCGTGATCAGCGATCAGTACCTCGTATGTATTGTGACCTCCTCGGATTAAAGAAGGATACTCACTATAATCAAAAATTTCATATCCAGAACGTGCACCTATTTTTGAAAATGATAAACCTACTGTCATTATTCCAAAACCTGCTTCACCACCTATTTTCCAAAGAAATTTTGACATGGTATAAAATAGCTTAACTATTAAAATTATTAGGCCTTAATCATAACAACAAGGATCTTTATATCCACAGTTTAAACATGTGGAATCTCGACCACCGGGCATACCTTTAATACTCATCATACCACATGAAGGACATCTACGGATATTATGTGGATTGTAATTGTTTTGTTCTGGTATATCTGATTTATTTTGGGTATACTCTATTACCTTTTTCATCTTCTATGATGATTGCAGCCACAGGACAACCCCTGGCTGAATCTATAATAACGTCATCAAGATCTTTATCCAGTGTATCCAAGATAATAGCTTTAGCTTCAGAATCTAATATAAAAGTATTCGGTGCAATAGCAATACAAGTAGCTGCACCAATACACAAATCTCTATCGACCCACATTTTTAAATTTCTGACATTTACTGGCCCCGAAGGTTTGGTTGGATCTTTCAACTTTTGATCTGACATATTAAATATTAGATTTTTATTTCTGTAATAGCTGAGTTAAAGCTTCCAGAGAAAGCAAAGCACATTTTAATCTGTTAGGACTTAATTCTATACCTAACATAGTTAGTATAGAGTTTTTATCCAATTTTTTCAGTTCATCCTTTCTTTTTCCCTTTGCATATTCTGTAATCATAGAGGCAGCTGACTGAGATATAGCGCATCCCTGGCCTGTAAACATTATTTCTGTAATAGTGCCGTCCTTTTCTATTATAGCCATTTCTAATAAATCACCACACAGAGGATTATTAGTTTTCACGAACTGCGTTGGGTTCTTTAAAGAACCGTAATTACGCGGATTTCGATAATGATCTAATATTATATCTTGATATATTGACATGGACATATTATTTTATAAACACTTTTTCTACTTTTTGCAATCCTGAGATTAATTTATCAACATCCGCTTTTGTATTATATAAATAAAAACTCGCCCTCGCCGATGCACCAATTTTTAATGATGTATGCAAAGGCATGGCACACTGATGACCAGCACGAACGGCAATCTGATCTTCATCCAGGATCTGTGCTATGTCATGAGGATGAATATCACCTAAAGAAAACGATACAATTCCTGTTTTATCTTTAATATTATTAGGACCCAATATGCGAATTTTAGATCCAAATGCTTGAATCAGTGTTTTTTGAGCGTATTCTATAAGCTTTTGTTCATGTAAGTGAATCTCATTCATTCCTATTTTTTTTAAATAATTGATAGCCGCATGCAAACCAATTGCTCCGGCGATATGAGGAGTACCGGCTTCAAATTTATAGGGTGGTTTTTTAAAAGTAGTTTTTTCGAGGCTTACTTCCATAATCATTTCTCCTCCAAACTGAAATGGAAACATCCGATCAAGAAGATCATATTTTCCCCATAGAACTCCTATTCCGGTAGGGCCAAGCATTTTATGAGACGAGAAAGCCAAAAAATCACATCCAATCTCTTCTACATTTATAAGCATATGAGGCGTAGCCTGTGCCGCATCCACTACAGTGATAATATCCGGATTGATTTTTTTTGCGTTGGATATAATTTCTCTAATAGGATTAATCGTGCCAAGAACATTGGAAACATACGTTAAAGCTAATATTTTTGTCTTTCTTGATATAACCTTATGCAAATCGATATTTTTATCTCCTGCAGTTGTTAAATATCCCTCTGGAGATACTTCAATTATTTTGAATACACCACCATTTTCCAATGCGAGAGTCTGCCAAGGAACAAAATTCGAATGATGTTCCATCTGAGTTGTAACGATCTCATCATTTTCTCGAATTATATCTCTTCCTAAAGAGTAGGCAATTAAATTTAAAGATTCTGTTGTATTACGGGTGAAAATGATCTCTTCTGAACGATTCGCATGAATGAACTCTGCAATCGCTTCACGAGCAGCTTCATATTCGGCAGTTGCTTTTTCTGATAATGCGTAAATACCCCTATGAACATTTGCTGAATAACTTCGATAATATTCATTTATTTTTTCTATGACTGATTTTGGTTTTAATGAAGTCGCTGTGGAATCCAGATATACTAAATCTGGTTGTGAATCAAATATAGGAAAATCATTTTTTATAGAAGATGCATCTATCATAATAAAATTTCCGGATCAATATTAGGAACTTTATCAACTATTTTTTCTAGTACTTCGTAAATAAACCCATCTACTATTGCCTTTTGTGCTATCTTTTCCTTGATACCTCTGCTCTTTAAATAGAACATTTGTTCTTCATTTATTTTACCTGTTGTAGAACCATGAGTACAGAACACATCATTTGCAAGTATCTCCAAATATGGTTTTGATTCTACAAATGTATGAGGTGACAAGATGAGGTTCTGATTTTTCTGATAAGCATGGCTCTGCTGGCCACTTTTTTCAATTCGAATTAACCCCTGATAGTTAAAACGGGAACTGTCATCAAACACTCCTTTTATAAATAAATTTGAAACTGCACCTGGAGCAGTATGATGCTGAATAGTTTCAATAGCAAAATTATCGGATTGATTACCGGTATATAATCCAAAAATATCAACTTCTACTTTGCTATGAGCGAGTTCAAAGGTAAATTTACCAGACATATCATGCATAAAGACAACATACTGACCTGCTTTATCAAACTTAAGATGTGATATGTTTGTTTTATTAAGATGTATAAATTCTGCCATGTATATGATTAATAATTAACCCACACTACCAGCCATTTCCAAATTAATCAATCGATTAAGCTCAATGGAATACTCTAAAGGCAACTCTCTTGTAACTGGATCCATAAAACCTAAAACTAACATACTTTCCGCATCAGACTTCTTTATACCTCTTGAGGTCAAATAAAATATTTTTTCATCTCCCACTTTTTCTACAGTAGCCTCATGCTGGATAGTAACATCATTTTCTTTAATACGCATCGATGGGTATGTATCCGAGCGTGATTCTTCATCAAGGATGAGTGCATCACAGGAAACAAAGACAGAAGAATCTTTAGCACCTGGGTTAACCTGTACCAGCCCACGATATGACGTGCGCCCACCTGCTTTAGAAACTGACTTAGAAACGATACGCGATGATGTTTTAGGAGCTAAATGGAACATTTTGGCTCCTGCATCCTGAAGCTGATCTTTTCCAGCAAAAGCGATAGATAATACTTCACCTCGGGCACCTTCGCCCACAAGATAAACACTAGGATATTTCATGGTAATCTGACTGCCTAAATTACAGTCTATCCACTCCATGTATGCATTTTTTTCAGCTTTGGCTCTTTTTGTAACTAAATTAAACACATTTTTACTCCAGTTTTGTACAGTTGTATAACGTACACGCGCGCCTTCTTTAACAAATATCTCCACTACAGCAGAATGCAATGAATCAGTTGAGTATACTGGTGCAGTACATCCCTCTACATAGTGAACATTACTACCCTCTTCTGCAATAATTAAAGTACGTTCAAACTGACCAAACTTTTCTGCGTTAATTCTAAAGTAAGCCTGAAGTGGTAACCCCACCTTCACACCTTTAGGAACATATACAAATGAACCTCCCGACCATGCAGCAGAATTAAGGGCGGCAAATTTATTATCATGGGGTGGAATTAATGTGCCAAAATACTCCTTCACAATCTCCGGATATTTACGCACAGCTGTATCCATATCACAAAAAATCACGCCTAGTTTATTAAGCTCTTTATTTATACTTTCGTATACTACTTCCGATTCATATTGTGCCGATACTCCAGCCAAATATTTCTTTTCTGCTTCCGGGATACCAATACGGTCATAGGTTTCTTTAATTTCCTTAGGTAATTTTTCCCATGAATCAGCCTGATTTTCTGTTGGTTTTATGTAGTAGTAAATATCATCAAAATTAATTTTGGAAAGACTGGGCCCCCATGGAGGCATCGGTTTTTGCATAAAAATTTTATAAGATTTAAGACGGAACTCTGTCATCCACTCGGGTTCTTTCTTCATTTTTGAAATGTTTTTTATTACACCTTCATTTAATCCTTTTTCTGCTTTAAAGGTATAATTTTGTGGCATAGAAAAACCATATTTGTATTCAAAATCAAGATTGGTAGATTGTGTCATGATATATAAAGGGAAAATTAATATCTTAATAAAATAACGAAGCTGAGATGCTTTACTTTGTGATTATATTATAGCCATTTTTTTCAATATCTTCGGCTAAAGTATGATCGCCTACTTTTTTAAGCTTACCTTCGGCTATAACCAAAACTTTGTCAGGTTTTAGATAATGTAATATTCGATTGTAATGAGTGATAATTACATAAGTCTTACCCTGTTTATTCTTATGTAAAAAATTTGCTATAGACTTTAATGAGTCTACATCAACTCCTGTATCAACTTCATCAAAAATCAAAAATTTTTTATCTAAGACGGCTGCTTGTAAAACTTCCATTTTCTTTTTTTCCCCACCCGATGCTCCTTCATTAAGTGATCTATTTAACAATTCTTCTTTTATATCAAGTTCTTTAGCTATTTTTTTTACCTCATTACGAATGGCGAGGGGATCTTTTTTACCTTGCAACGCCAGTTGAAGCATTTGATACACTTTAACACCAGATAATGACATGGGTGTCTGAAAAGATAAAAAGACACCCTTTTCAGATCGTTCTTCTGGTTTTAACTCCTGAATAGCTTCACCTTCAAACAAAATTTGCGATTTAGAATCTATCACATATCCTGGATGGCCCATTAACGCATATGCAAGAGTAGATTTCCCAGATCCATTTGGTCCCATGACAGCGTAAATTTTCCCGGCTTCAAATTCATAATTAATATCTTTTAAAATCTGTTTATTTCCTATTGATGCTGATAATGATTGGAGAGTTATCATAATGTTTTTGACTAGTTTTAATTCCTAACAGTTTAGTCGATAATATATGGATTTTCAAGCGACAACCTCGGCACACGCTGCAACTGATCTGTGCTGCGTACAATAATATTTTTTTGTAATTTGTAATACGCAGCAACTCCGATCATACTGGCGTTGTCGGAAGTGAGATACTTAAATGATGGAAATAATACTGTACCGTCGTATTTTTGAACAAGATGTCGAATAAGATATCTAAATCTTTTATTAATAACCACACCACCTCCCGTAACTAATCGAACTATTTTGTACTGCTTTATTGCTAGTTCTAATTTTTTAATCAATGTTGCAAATACAGCTTCTTGAAATGAGCTAGATAAATTATCCATACTCTCCACAATCTCATCTTCGTTCATTTTTTTTATACAATATAAAAATGCTGTTTTTAACCCGGAAAACGAGAAGTTTAAATCTTGTGAACGAAGCATGGGTCGAGGAAACTTGTAATAGTCTGAATTACCCGCTTTTTCTGCCAATCTTTCCAAAACCGGACCTCCCGGATAACCTAATTTAAGCATTTTCCCTGCTTTATCTAGTGCTTCCCCGGCAGCGTCATCAACAGTTTCGCCTATGATTTCATATGATAAATGATCTTTCCATAATATAAGCTCTGTATGACCTCCTGAAACTAATACACCTATATATGGAAATGCAAACTCAAAATTAGGATTTCCTTTACTGTTTTGTACAAATGAAGAATATATATGCCCCTCCATATGATTGACTGGAATGATTGGTTTATTATATTTTCGTGCAATTTCCTGTGCTTTTAAGATGCCTACCTCCAAAGCGATAGCTAACCCAGGACCATATGTAACGGCTATATAATCAATATCTGTAATTTGTTTTCTAGCCTTTTTTAAAGCCTTTTCTATAACGTAGTCAATCCTCTCTTCATGAGCTCGTTTTGCCAATGAAGGGACCACTCCACCCCAAGCAGTATGGATCTGAATCTGCGTATATTCTACATGTGATAAAACTTGTCTACCAGAAGTTATTGCGACTGCGGTTTCATCACATGATGTATCGATTGCAAGAATTAACATATTATGTGGATATACTAATGTGACGAGTGTTTTCGTCTTCGTGAGTCATTTTAATATAGACAATATTTGCCAATGGACGAATTTTCTTATAAAACTCCCCCATCCGTTCTCCCCATTCAAAACATATAATATTTTTATCATTTAAATAACTTTCTAGCCCCAAATGATCGAATTCTTCTACCTCAGAAATATTATATAAATCTGCATGTACCAGATTTTTATAGTTGCCATTAGAGATCGGGTATTCATAATATATAACAAAAGTAGGCGAAATAATTTTTTTAATATTTAAAGCATCACCTATCCCTTTAACTAAAATAGTTTTTCCAACACCTAAATCACCCTCTATGATAAATATGAGCGGTTTAGAAGAGTTGGAATTCTGATATTTTTTAAAAAGATATGCGCCAATTTTTTTTGTTTGATCTGAGGAATTCGAAATATAAGATGCTTCGTTTTTAATGAGGATATCACCTTTACGCAAAATTTTTATGTCAGAACCTGATAAATCTATCACTGTAGATGGTTTATTTCGTGGTAGCGTTCCGGCGTCAATTACCAAATCAATTAATTTTTTTTTAGGCTCCGACAAAGTATTCAGAAATGCAGACAAAGAATGATGTGGATGTTTACCGGAAATATTAGCCGATGTAGCAGTAACTGGTCTACCAAATTTATTTACAATATCCTGAATTGGCTTATAATCAATTACTCTTACACCTAATGTACCTCTCTCCGATTCCAGAAGTTTAGATACCTTATGTTTAGAAGGTAAAATAACCGTAAAAGGACCAGGTAAGAACTGACGTAGTATCTTTTCCTGATTGGGTTGAGTCAACGTATAATCAGAGACTGCATTGAAATCGCTCAAAAAAACAGAAATAGGTTTACCAATCGGACGATTTTTAAATGTAAGTAGCTTTCTAACCGCCTCATCATTGGTTGAATCAACTAATAAACCATATACTGTGTCGGAAGGTGCTACAACTAGACCTCCTGCCTTTAAAATATTTACAGTTTCTGTTTGATATTCTTTGTTAGATACGGTACTTAATATTTTCATAATATGCCTTTTTACGCTTACTATTTTACCAAAAATCTGCTACAATCACCTTATGAATAACATCAAAAAAAATAATAAAGATAAAAAAATCGCAGAATTTCGTATGAATTTTAATGTTAAAACACTTTTTATTGTTTTCTTTGTCGGACTCTTTATATTGTATATATATAATGCAATCTCCAGTGAAGTGAAACGCGTTATTCCCGAAAAACCACTAACCGGCGTAATCCAGGATATTAAAGGGAACAAGGTTCAGAAACTTGATATTATCGATAATAAAATATTGGTTTATTATAAAAACGAAAGCTTGGCAGTTACTTATAAAGAACCTTCCACTAGTTTTGTCGATACTTTACAAAACGCACAGATTAATCCCTCTACTGTACAAGTGAATGTAAAAGACACAACAGGATCTGCGGGTTTAGTTAATTTTTTAAGTAATTTAATTCCTACCATATTGATGGTCGCCTTCTTTATATTCTTATTCCGACAGGCAAAAGGTGCACAAGAATCGGTCTTTTCATTTGGACAATCACGTGCCAAACGTTTTTCAAAGGATCATTCAAAAATTACGTTTGCTGATGTAGCCGGAGTTGATGAAGCTAAAAAAGAACTAGAAGAAGTTGTAGACTTTTTAAGAAATTCAGAAAAATATAAAAAACTCGGTGCGCGCACACCAAAAGGTGTAATTCTTATCGGACCGGCGGGATCGGGAAAAACACTCTTGGCAAAAGCAGTTGCAGGAGAAGCAAATGTTCCATTCTTTTCTATTGCTGGTTCCGAGTTTATGGAAATGTTAGTCGGTATTGGTGCTGCACGTGTACGTGACTTATTCAGTACAGCCAAGAAAAGTGCGCCTGCCATTATATTCATCGACGAGATTGATGCTATTGGTAGAGCACGCTCCGTTGGAGTAATGCCTTCTCATGACGAGAGAGAACAGACTTTAAATCAAATCCTGGTTGAAATGGATGGTTTTACACCTTCTGAACAGGTTATCGTTATCGCGGCAACAAACCGTGGTGATTTACTCGATCCGGCTTTACTTCGTCCAGGACGCTTCGATCGCCGCATCATCGTAGAGTATCCAGATATTGAAGGTCGTAAAGCAATTATCCAGATACACGGCCGTGGTAAACCATTTGCAGAAGATGTAAATTGGGATAAAATAGCCAAACGTACAGTGGGATTCTCAGGAGCAGATATCGAAAATATGTTAAATGAAGCCGCTATCCAGGCTGCCCGTAATAGTCGTGATAAGATTATTATGGAAGACATCGAAGAGGCTGCAACAAAGGTGAAACTTGGTCCAGAAAAAAGACGATTACAAACTGATCTCGATAAAAAATTGACAGCATATCATGAAGCAGGCCATGCTATTGTTTCACATTTTATGCCTCATACAGATCCGGTACACAGAATTTCAATAGTTTCCCGTGGAATGGCATTAGGATACACTTTAATACCTCCAGCTAAAGATAAAATTCATGAAACAAAAACTCATTTGTTTCAGTTAATTTCTGCCATGATGGGAGGACGCGCTGCGGAAGAAGTTGTATTTGGAGAAGTGACAACCGGTGCTGCTAATGATTTCGATCAGGCCACACGTGTAGCACGCGCTATGGTGGTTGAATACGGAATGAGCGAACTGGGACCTATAAACTTTGGACCTAATATGGATGTTACTGAATGGGGAAAATCATACTATGAACAAAGTGGTATATCACAAGAATGGATGGCTAAAATTGATGCAGAAACTAAAAAAATAATCTTTGAATGTTATGCAAATGCTGTAAACTTAATTAAGGAAAAGCGCGAGCCACTTAATCAAGTAGCAGAACAATTACTCAAAGTGGAAAACCTTGATCAGGAAGAGTTCGAAAAAATTGTTGGCCCAAAAGTACGCCCGGCTTTAACCGATTAATAAGATTTTGAAGTACGAATGAAAACGCTATTGTTGATTGACGGAAATGCGATTATGCATCGTGCATATCATGCCTTACCTCCTCTAACAAGTAAAAATGGTACTCCGACAAACATGATATATGGTTTTTTTATGATGCTTCATAAAGTAGTCGCCGATTTTAGTCCGAATTATCTCGTTGTCTGCTTCGATACACCAAAAAAAACTTTTAGGCAGGAATTAATGACAGAGTATCAGGCTCAACGACCCCAAATGAATGAAGATTTTAAAATTCAAATTCCTATAGTTCGTGATCTATTAGACAAAGCAGGAGTCGCTCGGATGGAAATGGATGGATATGAAGCTGATGATGTGATTGGTAGTATTGTGACCAAATTTAAAGACACCCGCTTGAAAACTTATATTTTAACTGGTGATAAAGACATCATGCAACTTGTCGATGAAAATGTCTCAGTAATCTCTCCTAAGATTGGTCTCTCTTCAATTCTAATTTACACACCTGAAGAAGTTAAAAAAAAGATGTTAGTAGAACCTCATCAAATTCCAGACTATAAAGCATTATCTGGTGATCCTTCAGATAATTATAAAGGGATAAAAGGAATTGGTCCAAAAACTGCAGCCAAGATTATAGATAGCTATCATACAATTGAAAATCTTATTAGTAAAACCGAAGAAATACCAGATCAAAAGTTGAAAGAATTAATACGCATCAATCGGGAAAATTTAATACTTACCAAAAAAATTGCGACAATTGTAAAAGATATTAAAGTAGCCGATACTATTGATGCTTATAAATTTGATACATTTAAAAGTGAGTTAAAAAATAGTTTAGTAAATTTTCAATTCAATGGACTACTTAAAAGATTTTTTCCTGAATCCATCATTTCTCCTGAAATAAAATCTCCTGATAAAAAAGTGAACAACTCCGATTCTCAGACAAAAATATTTTAAAAATAGTGATAGTGCAATCTCCTGCTTTATTCTAGGACATAAAACGCCAAATTTTTATTATATATAATAATATTCTTTATCATATCTACAGGCTGTTTTAGCCATATTTGGAGTCGCAATTGAATTATTTGTTGATATATGATATAATCCTATAATTATTTAATACAGGACCACATATGAAAAATAAAATTTTAATTTCTGTTTTTGTTATCTCACTTATTTTAGGAATATTTGCGAATCCAGTACTTGCTACTAACGCACCTAACTTTCCGTCTTGTTTGAACCCACAAGGCACTCTTAAAGTTAAGTATGATAATGGAACACACGGCATTGTTGGAGATTCTAGAGAATACACTGGCAGTGATTCTGTATATGTAATTTCTGATGATGTCTTAATTCAATGCTTTTGTCCAGCCAGCGGCTATGGCATACAAACAAATTGGTGGAAAATTCCTAACATGTCTGTCGAAGAAATCACTAATTTTCAATCCCAGGGATGGAGTCTAATACCTGACGGCTCAAAATGGGGATTGAGCAGCGAGCAGTATTTAGCAAAAAATGAGAGTTATATGTGTATCGGATCTTCTAGCAGCTCGTCAAGTAGCTCTAGTAATTCCTCAAGTTCTAGTTCAAGTTCAAGTTCTAATTCAAGTTCAAACTCAGGAATTGGTGGAGCAAATGTCGGACAAGTACTTGCATTAGCTTTCACTGGCAATATTGTATCTATATACTTCTTCGCAATAGTTGGTATTCTTCTTATCGCGACCGGAATGTATCTAAACAAAAAAAGTAATAAACATTCTTAAAATTCCTATGGCAAAAATCCTAATTGTCATTGGATTCTTTTTTCTAATCATTAGTGCCTTACTAGTCAGACAACGATACAGCCCTGTAGCACTTCAAATAAGATCATATAAAATGAATAAGGCTGTCTATACTATAAAGCCTATTAGTAAGCCTTCATCTTTAGAAATAGTCAATCTAAATATCCATCTACCAGTTATTCCATCGACAATTACCGATGGACAATGGGAAACAACTCCAGACGGTGTGTCTTATTTAACAACGTCACCTATCCCGGGAGATATTGGAAATAGTATTCTATATGGACATAACTGGCCAAGTTTGCTTGGTAGACTACCTCAGATTAAACCCGGTAATACTATTCATATACATTACACGGATGGCTCAATAAAAACATTTAAAGTTTCTACCACGGCAATAGTTAGACCAGATCAGATATCTATACTAGATCAGACAAAGGATAAAAGAATTACTTTATATACTTGTACAGGATTTTTAGATTCTCAGCGTTTTGTGGTAGTCGCTCTTCTGAAGGATTAATCAGTAAATACTTGAACAAACATCTTCCCATATACACCTGCATCAATAACTCCTATACCAACGTTAGAATAGTCAGTAGACAATATATTAGCTCTATGTCCTGCAGAATTCATAAGTCCCTGGTGAGCTAAATACACATCCGGAGCGAAGGCAAGATTTTCCCCCACTACATTAAAAATAATACCATCTCCACTAACACGTTCTAATGCGGAAGATGAGTCAACTTTAGAAACATGTGCGAAAAATCCATTTATAAACATCTGTTTTGCATACTTCCTTGCCACCTTTCGCAATCCCTCATCAACAACAAGGGTTTTTAGATGTTTTTGAGATCGTTCTTTATTAACCAAACTAAGCATCACTGTCTCGGCTTCAACATCGTTTTCTAACTTTTTTTCTGGTACTTTAAATCCTAATTCAACTGTCTCTCCCGATCTGGGTTTGATAGTCATGAAATTAAGGGATTCTGAAATAGCTTGACCGAATATACCTTTAATTGTTTGTTCCCATGCATGTGATACTCCTATAAAATAAGGTCCTGTTCTGGACTCAAGAATTTGCGCTTTAAGTGTACCTCGAACAGGTAACGAAAATATCAGACTTATAAGAAATAAATATAAAACAGAAGCATGCACAGTTGCAGGGATAAATCGTAGTGTTTTATTCATTGGTTCTGATCTTGATTCAACAAAATACCGACTAAGTATTATCAGCGTTAAAATGTATATTATACTCTCTGAAACAAACCATGCAACAAAAAAACCAAATGCATTCGCAATACCGTGAGAAAAAGAAAAATTATATATAAGCAATTTACCAAAAAAAGAATATACAGCAAACGAAATGAGTATAGATAGGATAAACCCTAGAAGTTCAAAAAAACTTTCAATAAAGCCTGAACTAATAAAAATAAAGAATATTATGATGAGAATATATACAAAATCTATCCAGTTTCCTTGTAATGAAAATTGTCCTAATAATGTGTCTAACATATTTTTTGTTTTAGTATATTCTGTATTATAATTCATTATCGCAGTCATGTTGGAAAGAAAAAACCAGTTTTTTGACATTAGATGCCAAATTAGTTACAATATACTCGGACTCTTTTGAACGGGTGAAGTTATTTCTAATTATAGCGTGTGGCCACGTACATAAAACTGTACGTGGAGACGAGGAGAGGGCCATGTACATGAAACTGTATGTGGAATCGGGCCTTCAACCAAATCATTATCAGATGTGTATGGTTGAAGAGAATCTGCGGAAACCCTCAGGCTGTTGTTGTCGGCCTTAAAAATTTATCAAAAACTTTTGAGTAATCAGAAGAATAAAAATAAATTTGTACAACTCTACCCTACTATTCCGTTTATGGCGGATTGCTTCTTTAGAGTCTACCTTATTATTTTTAATTTATTTTTATGTGTGGAATTTATGGTTATATTGGTGAAAAAAATGCGTCTGAGATCATTATTAATGGTTTGAAACGATTAGATTATAGAGGATATGATTCATGGGGTGTCGGCTTACAAAATGAAAATATAATCCATGTCTTTAAAAAAAAAGGTGTCGTGCAAAATGTTAATCACGGCATGCCTAAAGCAAAAATTGGAATTGGACATACACGATGGGCAACCCATGGTGCAGTTTCTGATATAAATGCACATCCTCATACGGCAAATAATAATCATTTTACTTTAGCCCAAAATGGAATTGTCGAAAACTATGAAGAACTTAAAAAAAAACTTATAGATCAAGGCTACAATTTTTTAAGTGAAACAGATACCGAAGTAATCGTTCATCTTATCGAAGAAAAGATGAAGGTAAATAAGGATATTTTATCTGCAGTACGAAGCGCATTCCTCGAACTGAAAGGTAGAAACACAATTATACTTCTGACTAAAGATGATGAAATTATTGCTGCACGCAATGGTTCTCCACTCGTCATAGGTAAAAATGATATGAATGAAATTTTTTTTTCATCGGATGTTTTATCTTTTTCTCATATAGCCCAAGACATGCTTGTAATCGAAAATGGACAAATGGTTTATGCAAGTAATGAAACTATTAAACTATTCGATATTAAGACATTTAAAAACATAGAGTTTTCTTTCGAACCAATAACAATCCAAAGCAACATAGTAGATAAAAAAGAATATGAACATTTTATGCTAAAAGAAATTAATGAGACTCCACAAGTAATTAAACAACTACTAAAGATCGATAAAATTTTATATACCAATTTTGCAGAAGCCTTACGAAATGCCGAGACTATCTACACAATTGGCTCCGGAAGCGCTGGTATTGCTGCCGCACAGATGGCCTTTTATTTAAGGGAATATGCAGGATGTAAAACGATAAGTCTGGTAGGAGCTGATGCACAAGATTATTATCATCTTTTCAAAAAAAATGATGTTATTATTGCACCATCGCAAAGTGGTGAAACAGCTGATGTATTGGAGGTTCTTGAAATTGCGAGAAAAAAAGGAGTTCTAATAGCGACTTATGTTAATATGCCCGGTTCTATGATGACACGGATGGCGGATTTTAAGTTTATGATTGAGGCAGGTCCAGAAATATGTGTTATGTCCACTAAAGTATTTACCGCTCAGCTCGCCTGGGGGTATTTAGTCGCCAAATTCGTACAGGGAAACGAAATAGAAGGATTAGATGCAATACAATATCTTACCTCTGCAATGCAAGACTACCTAGATTCTGAAACAAATCGATCGATATTATTAGCAGTTGTCGAAAACTTGCTCAATAAACATGATATTTTTCTTTTAGGTAAATACCAAAATTTTCAAATTATGCGGGAAGGAATGGTGAAACTAATCGAAGGCACATACAAACACGCTCACGCGATTCCTGCTGGTGATTTAAAGCACTATGCCATTACTTTAATGGAACCTGGAGTCCCTGTAATCGTCGCATTATCTCAAGATATTGCAAATGCAGATGTAGTCAATGCTGTCAATCAGGTAAAAGCACGAGGGGCATATGTAATTGGAATTAGTTCAACTCCTCAAGAAAAATTTGACTGGCACATTAAAGTACCTGAAACACTAGAGACACAGGCAATCATAAACATTATTCCGCTTCAACTGTTAGCATATTATCTTGCGAAAGCACTAGGTAATAATATAGATAAACCGCGCAACATCGCCAAAAGTGTAACGGTAAAATAATTACATAAGCTTATTGATAATAATGAAAGCAATCGCTAGACTGTCTACATGACAGGACGCACCCATGATTTAACAGCATTTACAGCCTTAAGCTATATTGTCGCCACTCAACCGGTTCATAATATGACATTGGGAACAATGATTGTAGCGTTTGTTGCAAATCTCATAGGCGGACTTGCACCCGATATTGATCAACCCACTGCAGATCTATGGAATCGTCTTCCGGCTGGTTCTATATTCGGAAGATTATTATCTCCATTGTTAGGTGGGCATCGGCTTATCTCACATTCAGTTGTGGGCATTATTATATTTGGGATAGGCGTTAAATTACTATTAGGATTAATGAGTTCCGTGCTTATTGTCGATATGAATATTGTATGGTGGGCATTTATGATCGGTTTTGTCTCACATCTAGTTGCCGATACATTTACTCGTGACGGTGTGCCTTGGCTGTTTCCAATTCCTTTTAAAATAGGTATCCCTCCTATACGCGCATTACGATTTAAGACTGGTGGATTTGTAGAGAAAATAATTATCTTTCCCGGATTAATATTTGTAAATGGTTATATTTATTATAGCAATTACTCAAAGTTTCTTGATCTCTTTAGGCACCACATCAGGTAAAATCTTTCTACCTCGTGCGATCCGCATAGGCAACAATGAAAAACCTGCAGAAAAAATCAATATAGTCCATAGAGGCAGATTGGCCAATAAGATTGCAATAAAAAAAATGTAACCAGTAAAAGCACCTACTTTATATGCAAATTCACGAAAAGCAATATAGTCTTCCTTTTCATGATAAGCATGATCATATGCTATAACCAGTAAGGGAAGCTTAAAAAATGATAAAAATAATTTATATACTATTTCTACCAAACTTAAAAGTAATGGGTGTTGTACAAATGCCCGCATAAGCCAACTAAAAAATACAGCAACCGATCCGATCTCTTCTAATTTTTCTTTTTTAGGTGAATCGGCCATAAATCCAACCAAATAATTCACCGCGACAACCCCTATCATAACCATTGAAAAATAAGTCCCGACACTGAAGTAATCTTTAAAAATTAGATATAATAATATCGGCCAGATAATTGTAGATATAGCTTCTTCTGCTCCCGCTCCGACAAAAGCAATGAAATCATCTGAATTTCGATGTGTTGTTCGTATGATATCTTTAAACGAAATAGCCTTTAGCTTTGCAGGTTCTTCAAACGAAAAAATAAAAATTAAAGAAATCATGATTGTTAATATTCCTAAAGAATAAAAAGGAAGTGAGCCATGATTAACGAGAATAAATCCTCCAATTATAGGTGCGATCGCTCCAGATAATACACTCACTGCTTCCATTATCCCTACTTCACGACCAAACTCTTTTTTTATTCCAAAATCTGTAAAATAGATATGATAGGAATACCACCAAAACATCGCAGCAATACTAAGGAAAAAAAATCCCAATGCATAATAATAATTTTCCACTACTATCAAAAAAATTACTAAACTTACTTGCGATATAAGAAAGTTCATTCGTAAACCCCATAGTGATGCTGCCTTTGAAGCTAAAACGATACTAAATGTTTGACAAACAGCGGCAAAAAGAAAATATCCTATTGCTATAGCGATCGCATTGCGCATACCGTATGCAAGATAATTATTCATGATAATGACTGGTAGAAACAAAACAAGGAAGGATAACACAAACGAACGCAAAACAGCGGCTATATAAAATGAAGATAATTTATTATGTTTATGATGTGGTAATCGGAAAAAATGATGATATGTTTGCACATCTATCATTCTAATAGAAAATAGAAGTTGTTTACAAGTGTTAAGGCAGTGATTTTTTTAATGTAGTTACGATATTCTGAAGAATATTCTCGGATACTGTGAATTGTTTATTGTAAGGGCTGTAATTTTTTCCCCACCTTTCGTCAATAAACTTTGTCTTGATAAATATGCGTTCATGTTTATATCTTGGAATAACATGGAGATGAACATGGGATACCTCATTACCTAATGTCGCATAATTGAATCGATCAGGTTGAAAATTAATACTTAGCGATTCTCTTAATTGTTTAGTTATAGTAAATAGTTCTTCACGTTCGTCTAGACTTATATCAAATATATCTTCTAAATGCCGTTTAAGAATTATCACCGATCTCCCTAAATATGCTTGATTTGCATGCA